>JAZRBF010000013.1:0-95932 GCA_045634985.1 Acutalibacteraceae bacterium
TATAGTCAATTACAATTTATCTTTTATTTTTAATTTTATTTTTTAGATACCAATTTAATATATAATCAACAAACTCACCGATAGGAATTGATTTATTCCTGTCGGTGAAATTTTTTATAAAATTTTAAAAAAAATCTCAAAAAAACTGTGGCGTAGAAATTTTACCATTTTAAAACTGTCATAACTAATGTGAAATTTAAATTTAAGGAGGTTTTCTGCAATGAAAACTACAAAAATCACAAAAGAATTTATTGAAATCGGGAATGGTAAAAACATAATCAGTTTTGATCCTCCTGCAGTTGGCAGATTGATGAGAAACATATTTACAGGCGAATATATCATTGCTGAACTCAGCAAAGTTGTTCCGATTACTTTTGAACAGGGCGAAAAACTAATTGAATTAAATTTTAAACATTAAAACCAACACAGTTCTGTCATAACTAAATCAAATGATAGTTGTATGGAGGTATTTATGGCTGAACAAAACAAAGGTGAAAAGGAATTTGTCTGTTGATGTTGTGCTTTGCACATTGGCGGTTATAGGCTTTTTAGAGTTATTTCTTAAACTAAAATGCGTATAACCAGACAATGGACGTTGTAACAGAAAAATTGATGATAATTCATTAATTTTTCGAGCCGCCGATGCGATTGAGAGTGTCGCCTCAATCGGTCCTCTCGCTCGGGTGCGCTAATATATAGCGCAGGAAATAGAGCCAATGACGGTTTACCATGATTTGTATAAGGAGATTTTGATTATGAATATTAAAATCAGTATTTATGAAAATGAAAAAATAATTAGAGAAATTAATATTAATGAAAATTCATCTTGCATCGAAAACTCAGAGCCTGAGCATAAAATGACTCCCGAAGAGTTAGAACAAGATCGAAAAGATTATTGGTGGTTTCTATAAGGTGGTGTTTTGATGGCAAAAAAAGAACGCAGATTAAGCATTACTCAACAGATAATGCAAGAAGTATATAAAACGCAAGAAAAAAGAGAACACAATTTAACTCGAAATCAGTATATACGAATTGCCAAAAGATTTGTTCAATATTGCAGACAGGAACATAATTGCCGTAATTATGATGAGTGTAGATTGCACATTCAGGATTATGCTGATTACCTTCAAGAATCTGGATATACAGCATCATCAATTCATACGTACATTGCCGCTTGCAGCTCTTGTTGGGACTGCAAAATGTCCGATTTTAAAATTCCGTTCAGATACACATCTGAATACAAAAGAGGAAGACAAGCTGAAAAAAATCCAATAAAAACAAATGATTTACATGACACAGTTTACTATGCGGATTTATTACGAATACAGCGTGCTGTGGGACTTAGAAGATCAGAATTAATGAGATTAACAGGTGATGATTTGGTGAGAGACACAAGTGGATATTGGTGTGTACGTTGTAAGATCGGTAAAGGGGGCAAACGGAATCAGCTAAATAGGATCAATACTCAAGAAGATGTCGAGTTTATAAAAAATTATTTCAAAAAATTTGCTCCTGATGAAAGAATTTTCAAACCTGAATTATTTAATAACAAACTTAATCTGCACAGATTGCGTGCTGAAAGCGCAAAACAATTTTATGAAATTCAACTTCAAAAAGTTCAACATAATCCCGAATATATCAAGCAAATCGAAAAAGAAATTATCGAACGATGGAATAAATACAATTTGGATCCAAAAACAGGAAAACCCAAACCTTTTGATCCTAAAAAATATACCGGATACCTCTATCTCAGAGGGCGCAATAAAACTTTCGCACGACAAAATAACCTACCGACAAAATACCTTCGTAGTGCTTTGCTCTTAACCTCGATTGTGAAATTGTCTCACTGGCGTGTGGATGTTGCCGCAGCCTCATATGTAGGTGCAAATTATAAATGATAATTATTTCCCAATTGTTCTGTCATAACTAAATTTAAAAAGTTATGACATTGGGAGAAAAAATTTAAAAAAATTGCAAAAAACCTCAAAAAAACTGTGGCATAGAAATTTCACTTAAAAAATCTCTCATAATTATAACAAATAAATTTTTTAGAAAGGTGTAATTTATCATGAACACTATTAATTCAGTAATTAACAACCCCGAAATCATTGTGAACGAAACAGACATTTTAAACGAGAAATATAAGATTCTGAAAATCAAAGATCTTAAAGCACGATACGGAATCGGTAACGACGCCGCATATGCCCTTGTTCGTCAGAAAGGTTTTCCTTCGTTTCTAATGAAAGGACGCTGTTATGTTACTCGTGAAGATATGCTTTTAAAATGGGAAGAAGAACAGATGAAAGCTCCAAAAAGATATATGTAAGGAGGAACTGAATGTATTATAACAAACCGCATTATTCAATTTATTACAGAAAAAAAGACGACAGATGGTGCTGTGAATTAACACTCGGAATTAACGAAGAAACCGGTAAACATATCAGTAAATATTTATATGCCAAAACACGTCAAGGTGCTAAAGTTTGCAGAGATGAATTTTTAGATGAGTGGGAAGAGAACAAACCCGTTGAGGCGAAGAATAATCTGATTGATCAAATCAGTAAATGGTTATATAACATAAAAATTAAAAAAGTATCTGAAAAAACCTTTGACAGATACGAGCAGACATTCCAATATCAAATTGTCCCAGGAATAATGAATACAGGCATTAATGACATTAATAAATTTGATGTATATGCCGCACAAAAAGTTTTAGATTTCAATGTTGAAAAAGGATTATCATACAGTTCCGTAAACAAAATCAAACAACTATTAAATCAATTTTTCAATTTTGCGCTGATGAATAATTACGTTAAATCCAATCCAATTGTACTTACCGAAATAAAGAAAAATACAGAAATAAATCTTGAAGACGAAACTGCGGATGACATATACGTTTTCACACAGGAAGAAATTGAAAAAATAAAGAATGCTTGTAAAACAAAATATAAAAATGGAAAAGATCGTTTTCATCAAGCAGAATTTTTTATTTTTATGCTAAATACAGGTGTACGTGCCGGAGAAGCACTCGCAACGAGATATTCTGACATTGATTTCGATACAGGCGTTTATAAAATCAATAAAACAGCTGTAAATGTTAAGGAACGCGATAAAAACGGAAAGAGCACAAACAGCAGAAAGCGAATTGTAAAAACACCTAAAACCAAGAACTCAATAAGAAGAATGAAACTTAATCCCGAAATACTTGAAATTGTCAAAAAGCTCAAGTCAGAAGAGCCGGAAGGATATGACGGATTTATAGTTCACGGACCAAATGGTGAACTGTTTGGTGAACGTAGTCTTGAGAAGAGATTTTATGCAATTTTAAAAGAAGCAGGCTTAAAACAGCGTGGTGTTCATACGCTTAGACACACTTTTGCATCAATGATATACAAGAAGTCGGGAGGACAGATTGAGCTTGTATCTAAGCTTTTAGGGCACTGTGATCCGGCTTTTACAGCAAAAATATACGTAAAAATCTTTGATGAGTACCAGGATGCAGTTATGAACGGATTCTATATTTAACCCTCAAAAACTCAATAATATCAACGAAAACACGGTTTTTAACAGTCAGTTAAAAGCCGTGTTTTTTAGCATAAAAATATATGATTTTTTGACAGTAAAATTGACAGTAAAACAGGCAGAAAATGGCCTAAAAAAGGGTAAAAATGAGGAAAATGACAGTAGTTATGTGTCTTAATCAAACATCAGAATCACAAAAGAAAAAGTCTTGAAACCCTTATATATCAACGGTTTCAAGACTTTACTTTGGCAGGGGCAGAAGGACTTGAACCCTCGGCACGCGGTTTTGGAGCACTCCTTGCTTTCCTTATTTATCAATGGTTTCGACCATTTGAGGGGCACAAAAGGGGCACATTAAACTACAAAAAACGATTTTTTAGGACTATAATTCCTCGTTTCTGTTTACTATATTGTATTTTCTTAACTATAAACCTAATAAATAAAGTTAATATCGAATAGGCACAGATGATTTTTCAACGTTAACATCTTCGTATTTGTATAGAGTCAAAAACTCTTTTATGCTCTCTTCTGCAATGGAATGTTCCATAATTGGAGACATTGTTATCTGTTTTATACAATCTTTTGGAAAAGGCACTTTAAGATATGGAACTATAATTCCATTACGTTCATAAAAATCCAATGCCACCTTTTGATTATATTCATTAAAATATCCGCTTCTATCATTCATTAACCTTGCTTCTGCTATTTCAAAGACTATACGATACTCTTTTTCTTGTGAAAAACTTTCATCTTTAAAAAACACTCCTTTTGAGTCTATGTATCTTCTCATCGATATAAGCGCACTCATATAATCAGGAGAAAATTCATCATCGTATTTTTCAATTTCAAGAAGAAAATTTTCTATTTCACGTAATTGTTCTGATTTTTTATAAATAACCTTTCCATAGTGTACAATTATAGGATCAATAACTTTTCCGTTTGTATCAAAAGATTTTAAAAATCCGTATATGTTAAACCCTATGTTGTACCCCTGATAATTTCCGTTATGAACATAATAGTTCCACATGTGTAGCGAATCAGATGAGTCACTTGTACAAAAAATGAAATTTCTTGCTTCTGTATATTTTGACCAATACTCTTCTTCGGAATAATCGATTTTCTGAACTTTAAATTGTATATATTCATCAGATGTATGATTTTTCAAAAGCAATTCATTTATAACCTCATGTGAAAAAGGAAATCTTTTAAAATTATCATTCATATACTCCAAAAGAATTTTTACAAAGTATAGTTTTTCTGACTTGTCATTCATAAATCGTATATCAGTAAAACGCAAAAAATTATTCCCATCTTTATCTGGTGTTAATATTGAGAGCAATGCATTAGCAGAAGTATAGTGATATCTAATTAACTTATTTTTGAAAACGTTTTGTTTGTCATCTAACCTAAAACTTTTTATCATTGATGATTTGAAATCTTTTGAATCAAAATAATATTGATTTTCCACCCAACAATCACCTTAACCTTTAATTTCAAAGACATAAAATAAAATAATATTATATTTCTATCAAATTTTTCAACAAGTTTTCTTGTGTTATTTTAAATATTTCTTATTCTATTGTTGCTTTAATTCTGTTAGTCAGCATTTCGGGAATATCATTTTCAGTAGCCCACATAATCGTGTTTTTTTGTGCTATATCAAAATGTAAACGTGTATCCTTTTGGCAAAGCTGTATAACCGGTTTGCCGAGACCCATTGCATAGCCTTCTTCGAAATATGCACCATTATTTTGATGGGTTAAATCAACAACAACAAATTTACTATCTCTTATATGTTTCAATAGTTCTGGGGTAATAAAATCATTGTGTTGTACTTCATCTATAAACTCTGCATTATATCCCGCTTCATTAATGCCTTTACGAATTGCCTCTCTAAGAACTTTTGTGTCATCTCCAAATTTCATTGCAACGAGAACATTTTTACCGTAGGAAGTATTCCTTTGTAAAATATCAATTCTTGCATAACCGGCAGGTGATAAAGAAATTTCTACCCAATCCTCTTCGCATGACCCGTCTAAATATTCAATATAAGAACACTCTTTCAAATAATCAAGCATATATTCAAGTTCATTTTCACAGTCATAGTTATCACGAGAATCCCATGACCCAGAATCATATGTAGGAGTTTTATTGTATTCTTTTCTATCAATAAAAAAAGCACTTAATAATTCAGGATAGCTAAAAGATAATTGTTGTCCAATATGTTTTATTCGCTTATTCAAATAGAGAAGAATGTAATCAACACGCTCACTAAATGTTTTAGGATACCAGTTTTCAATAATCTCGGCATCCATATGCACAGGACGTCCATGCGTGTAATCACCTTTCTCAAATGCATCTTTATATTTGTCACAAGTTTCCTTATCTAAATCTGTATGATAACGATACTCAATGGTTGATTGCTTAAAACTATTATGAACCAAATATGATGCGAGATGATTATGGTTAATTATAT
This sequence comes from Acutalibacteraceae bacterium, assembly GCA_045634985.1. Taxonomy (GTDB): domain Bacteria; phylum Bacillota; class Clostridia; order Oscillospirales; family Acutalibacteraceae; genus CAG-177. Next base: position 5,999 of record JAZRBF010000013.1, read on the forward strand.
GACAGGCACTAAGTTCATATCTACCACATATAGGACATGCATAAAATGCAGTATCTTTAGCATAATCAATTTTAACATATGTTTCGGAATCGCACATCGGACATGATATTGTTTTTTCCAATATATCACCTCATTTTTTAGATAACCTTATCTTAATCATCAAACTGTAAGATAGGGATTTTTTCCAAGCAATACAAATACTTGTTTTTTTCCATTTTATATAGATTTATTCTATTGTTTTCACAGTATTTACGAACAGACATTTCAAACTCTGGTTTTGCCATACAGCCCAAGATTATCGAGTGTGGGCAAATCATATCAAGTAACGCTCCGTGATTCTTTCTGTCCCATCTATCTCCGCAAGCACCATCATCACGGATTATCCGCCATTCATTTTCATAACTCCATTCAGGTGATTTTGTAGTAAGACTCTCTAAAAAAACTATTAAAGACTCTGCTTCAATTGTGTTCAAGTTAATCAAGCGGAAATGAACTTTTTCATTAGAGTATACAATTGGAACGGGAGAAAAACCCAGTTTTTTATTTATTTCAATCAGCTCATATTCTACACACATTCCACAATGGTTGTTTGCATAATGTGCCCACATAAGCAAAGAATTATCCGCCTCACTAAAACACGAAATTCCTGTTTTAGCTTTTAAGTCATCAAAAGTTGACTGCAATGAACCAATTTTTTTATTAATAATTTGTTGTAAATTTTTCCACATCGGACTACCAACACGTATTTCTCTTTTATCAGGACTCATTCGCAGTGCAGCATCTAAAATTTCCTTTTTATCTACAATAATATCGCTATCAAAAACATCATTAAAATTACATGGTGCAGAATACCACAGTTTATTATTTATTACAGATTCAAGGTTTTGAGCTGAATCACAATAATACTTGTATAAATATGTTGGAGCACAACACGTATAGTAATATCCAATTTGTTCGAATGCCTTAAACTTTTCTAATGACGTACCGGTAAGAGCTGTAATTAAATCGGTACGTAATTCCTTCTTCCATTCAAAATTATTATCTTCATTATAATTATTCATAATTTCACCTCATTTCAATTTTATATAAGTGTAGAATTCTTAGTAATGAGAAACTTAGTGTTTCATTTCAATACACAGCATGAAATAATGACCACAAATTCATGAAAAAATTAAAACTTTTTCAACAATGGACTCGTCAGTCATATGTACATTTTATAACAGAAAAATATTAAACAAAAATCGTTAAAATGATATTTAGTTTATCTATAAAACTATACAGTTAAATTTTACTTTAGTGTTAAGAAAATGGAAGTTTACAACAAGATATTATATTATAAAAATAACTATTCTGCAAGCAAAGACTTGTTTCTCATCTATGTATATATGACAAAAATCGCGAAATGTTATGCAAAAATTTTCGAAAAACCGCTTGTTTTCCGTGCTTTCTCTGTTTTAGACAAATTCCGATATATTCTTTTGTGCAGAACTACAATGATTTGGTATATATATAAGGCGTATCCGACTTAGGATACGCCTTATGTCAATGATAGACAAGTTATCAAACAAATTTAATCGTCCCAACCTGCCAAACTAATTTATCTTATATTTTGCTACGAACTTCGTCACTTTTTAAAACCGCTCTATTTTCTTTTAAAGCTAACAACTCAATAAAAGTTTGGGCGGCCTTAGCATCAACAAATCCTACTTCTATAGAAGCTAAGTATTTAATAAGTCCCTTTAATAATCATAAAAAGCGCAAGAATAATCGGTTTGTTATTCAAGCTATATTTCCTGTAGTTTTAATCACATATATAAGACCCAGAGCTTTCGATTCAATCGATGGTTCTGGGTTTATTTTTGCTTAGAAAAAGCAGTTGGCAAATTTTTCTTACATACTTTATGCGGCGATATTTTTGATAGTAAATTCCTAATTATCCTTATATTTAAAAAATTCGTATTTCCACTCTGCCCTCTCCCATAGATATTTTTTCATCAAGCGCTTGCCTTCTTTGTCTATATGAAGTTTCTTTGCACAGGCAATAAGCTTGTTTAATTTTTTTGGGTCTAAACAATTATCCACGTATTCACGCGTTGTGTCACTGAGCCATCTTTCGCTTTTGAAACGATGATATTTGAATAAATCGCAAATAGTTCTTTCAGTATTGTAATGAGGCAACTTTTTGTTATCAATATCCTGTCTATAAAGATCTTCTGGAAGATAGTGAATGATCAAATCAATTCCTTCTATCGCTTTGCATTTGCTTCGAGATATGTTTCTCGGAACGGCAATGTGAATTGTTTTCGGAAACCGTTTTCCCCAACAAAGACACCAAGCATAGTTATAACAAAAAACAGCTTCTGGAATTATCTTAATAATGAGTTTTTGTTTGTCTACCGGGTAGCCATTTTTAACTATATAAACGCCCTGCCTAAATCTAACCAGATGTCCTTTTTCACAAAGTCTATTAATTTCATAATTTTTGAAATTTAATTTGTTCAGTTCAGCAGTAGTTGTACAACCATCTTTAAACTTTCTCTTAATTTTAAGAAATTTTTCTTCCAGTGTCATAATCCACCTTCTTAGCTTAATTGAATCGTTTGTTTGTATTATACCTGTCATAGCTTATTTAGTCAATATTACTGTGTAGTTTTTGTTGCAATTATATTTTTTGAAACTCTATATACACCAATGATTTTACGCCTTTTTTATCGCTAATGTTTTTTGTAATTGTTATTCAAACATAATTTCATCGGAAGATAAAAAGAAATATCTTCGCCTTTTGACAGGTTTTTTAGTTGAACGATACTTTTGAAACCTTCATTTATGCACCTTGAAAAATTAATGACCGTCCGAAAAAAATACGACTTCGCCATGACTGTTGTACCAAGTATTAATATTTTTCTTTATTTAAAGTGCATTGCAACAAGAGCGAAGCAACGCTGCAACAAAAAACTGCAGCAGGAAGCATATCGAAAAAACGGCAACCATCAAAAAACTCAAAAAAACAATAACGAAAGGATGATTATAATAATCATGGAAAATAACTTTAAAATTAATAATGAAAAAGACTTGGGTTTATTCCCCAATCCCACAAGTACACTCTCTGTTTCTGACGCATTAATCTCTTCTATTAATAATTCTGGCAAAGTTGATATACATTATATTTCCGCTATAACTGGAAAAAGCTACGTGGAAATAATAGAATCTCTTGACGGTGCCATATATCAAGATCCCCATGAATGGAACGAAATCTACAATGAAGGTTGGAAACTCTCTGAAGAATATCTGTCAGGTGATATTTATGAAAAAATCAAAATTGCTGAACAAGCAAATAAGAAATATCCAGGTATCTTTGAAAGGAATATTGAAGCCCTGAAAAATGTATACATAGAACCTGTTGACGCAGATAAGATTCACGCTACCCTTGGTTCCCCTTGGATCCCTGCAAATATAATCGACAAGTTTATTGTTGACCTCTTTGGTGCTGCTCCAGATGGTTATACCTGTTTTTATACAAAAGACGAAATGAGAGTCAAACACGACAAAAAAACTGGAAAATGGGTTGTGCCCCATAAGAATAGATATAGAAATTCTCGCAGTTCAGTAAAAGTTGATTCAACCTATGGCACGGAACAGCTAAACGCTCTTGAAATCATTGAAAAGACGCTTAATTCTCAACCCATTGTGATTAAAAAAAATCCAATGGACTCTCGAAGTTCAAGAGAAACTGTTGATAAGGAAGCAACCGTTCTTGCTCTGGATAAACAACAACTTCTCATCAAAGCATTCTTAGATTGGATCTGGCAAGACGAAAAACGTAAGGCTATGTTAGTAGAAATATACAACAATACCTATTGTTATATCATTAATCGCGTTTTCGACGGTTCTTTTCTTGAATTTCCGGGGTTATCTGATAACATTAACCTTTACACACATCAAAGAAATGCTGTTGCCAGAATTCTTTTTACGCCCAACACCTTGCTTGCTCACGAAGTTGGCTCAGGTAAAACTTTTCTTATGATTGCTGCCGGAATGGAGCTTTTGAGAACAGGCACTACTAAAAAAAATCTTTATGTTGTTCCCAATAACGTTATGGTTCAGTGGATAAATGACTTTAAGAGTGTTTATCCTTCTGCAAATGTTTTTTGCATTAACAATACCAATTTTGGAGGAAAGAAATCGAATAACACTTTAAAGACTGTTAAAAACGGTAATTTTGATGCAATTATCATCTCGAGCAGTTCGTTTGATAAAATATATCCCTCAAAAGAATATTATAGGAACAAAGAAAAAATTGATGCTCCTGATGATATGATTTTCTTTGATGAACTTGGTATAGACGCTCTTTTTGTTGATGAGGCTCACAATTATAAAAATCTTAATTTGGGCATAGGCAACGTTAAAATTCTCGGAATCTCAACCAACGGAGCTGAAAAAAGCTATAAAATGCTTGAAAAAGTTCGTTGTGTTCAAAGCAAACCAAACGGAAGAGTTATATTTGCAACAGGAACCCCTATAACCAACTCATTAACTGATCTTTTTTCAATGCAGACATATCTTCAACCAGAAGAGTTAAACAAACGAGGTTTGGATAAGTTTAACGGATGGATAAGTATGTTCGCCGAAATAGAACAAAATATTGAGGTTGACGTAGATACCACAAAGGCTCGACTCGCTTTTAGGTTTTCAAAATTTCATAACTTACCTGAACTGGTAAAAATATTTTTACAGGTATCCGACTTTTATTTCATCGATACCAGTAAAAACATCCCAAGTTTTGACGGATATACAGATATTGTCATTCCGCCAACCGAAGAGTTCAAATCATTCTTGAAATGGATTTCACAAAGAATCGAAGAAGTCAGGAATGGCTGGGTACCAAAAACAGAGGACAATATGCTTAAAATCGTTGGGGATGCAAGACGTGCAGCCCTTGACATAAGGCTGATTAATCCGGATTCAAAATTCACTATAGTTTCAAAAGTATATCGATGCGCTGAAAATGTATTTAAAATCTATCAAAAAACGAAATCACAAAAATGCACTCAACTGGTATTTTGTGATACTTCGGTACCAAAGAACACTTTCAACATTTACGATGAACTTAAAAGATTGCTTACATATATGGGGATTCCCAAAAATGAAATAGCCTTTATTCACGATGCACAAAAAGACAGTGAACGCAAAGCGCTTTTTAAAAAAGTAAAAAAAGGTGAAATTAGAATTCTCATCGGTTCAACACAAAAACTTGGCGTTGGCGTCAATGTTCAGGACAAGCTTATCGCTCTTCATCACCTGGATATTCCTTGGCGCCCTGCTGATGTAATACAGAGAGAAGGCAGAATAATCCGTCAAGGAAACACCAATTCCGAAGTGCAAATATTCAGATATATATCTGAAAACAGTTTTGATGCTTACTCATGGCAGCTTCTTGAAATAAAGCAGAGGTTTATTAATCGCATTCTATCCAACACGTGTGTTGAGAGAAGTGCTTCTGACGTTGATGATATTCTTGATTATGCCGAAGCAAAAGCAATTGCTGTTGGAAATCCTCATATAAAAGAAAGAGTTGAAATAGCAATTGAGCTCGAAAGGCTTATGGCTCTTCAAGGGAGCATTAATATGCAACGAATATCCCTTGAAAAGCAAATAAGCGAAATTGAAGAACTATGTTTAAAATATCAGAAGATGCTCGAAGAAAATATCGCAGACGGCTACTACTATTCAGAAACTAAACGCGAATACTCGAAGGACGAAAAAACAGAAATCGAAAAAACAATATTTGAAGCAGTAAAAGTATCCGATATGCTTCCAAGGGAAAAAGTGCTTTTAAATTATCAAGGATTCGAAATTGTTATCCCCACAAATATGATTAAGGGAAAACCTCGAATCATCTTAAGAAAAAATGGCAAACATCTCATCGAACTTGGTAAAACACAAAAAGGTATCATTATAAGAATTGATAACAAGCTTAATTCATTGCTTAAAAAAGCAGAAAATATCAGTGATACAATTAACGCTCTTCACGAAAAAGAAGCTTCAATAAAAGATGAACTTAATAATCAAGTAAATTACTACGATGAAATTGAATCTTTAAGAGAACGTCTTGATGAGTGTGACTCTATATTAGAAAACTCGTAATTGTCGTTCATGTGTTTTCTAATTGATTAAATACGCTCACCCGAACATACAGGGTAAGGAAAATCCAAAACGACAGATATGGGGCAGGTCATATGATCCGCCCTGTATCTGCTGTTAATCTATTGTAGCAAAAATTCACCAAGCTTTTTGTACGCACCACATCTTTAAACACACTTAATAATCTTATCACGGTTTGTTCTTTAATGCATTTCCATTCTTACATACTTTACATGATTGAACCACGACAGGAGTTAAATAATCTTGCCGTGGTTTTTTATTTTAAAGGCACTTCATTCTTACATACTTTATATGAAACCAAACCATGACAGGAGACGCAGATATCCAGGCCGTGGCTTTTTCATTTTCCAAACTCCTATTTTTTAAAGTAAGATTATTCTTACATACTTTTAATGAATAAAGACATCACGCTTGGAGAAATGATTTCAAGCGTGTTTCTTTTCAGCGTTTCAAACAAGCTTGAATCATGCGGCAATCTGCAGCCGCACATAAAAAGGAGGTAATTAAACCGACAAAAAATCAATCGCCTGACAACAGAATGCATTTCATTATGCCTCTCATATCACTCTTTTCTGTTGTCAAAAGAATAATTAAAGGAGGAATTATTCATGAAAGAAACGCCGCCCCCTCCGTAGCCGAACCAAGATGAGGTGATGGAGAAAAGCGAAGGAAACAGAAATGTTGTTTCCTTCGCAATAACCGGCAAAGCCGGGATGTGTGACAGAAATATCCGATTTTTTTCAGCGTAAACAGAGGATATTTCTTCACTTTGGCAGAGAATATTTCGCAAATCTGCCAAACCACTAAGGGGTTATTTGACAAATTATTTTGGAAAATAACCTTTTAGTGGGGTTTTATAGAGGATTTTTCGGAATTCTCGTTGGTGTTACGGAGCTGACTCGACCGTAACGGACTGTATGTCGCTTCTGAATGGAGCCCTGAAGTTGTTTAACGGCGAATTATCGCAGGACGGAACGGAAAATGCCGTACTCAGAAAGATTTTCCAAATAATAATAAGGAGTGATTCCGTGAGCAAAAAGAAAAACAAGAAAATGACGATCACCAAAAAACTTTGTGAGGAATCGAGACCCTTCTTTTCTCAATATGAAAACAACGTCACAAGAAGTGCTTTTGTGAAAAACTACCGTAAATTCATCGAATTCTGCAGATTGGAATTCGACTGCAAAACAACCGAAGAATGCAGAAATCACATCGACGATTATGTTCAGTTTCTTGTTGATAAAGGACTGACTGCAAATACAATTCATACATATCTGAGCCCCGTTGCGTTGTTTTTCGGCATACCGTTATCTGATATAGAAAAGCCAAGAAGATGCTCTGCACACAATGTCAGAAGCAGAAGCACAAACGGTAAAGTTCAACGCTCGGATAATGACATAAACAATCCGAAATATGCCCATCTCGTCGAATTCCAGAGAAGAGTCGGAATCCGGCGCCGAGAGCTCCAGAACCTTCGCGGAAACGATTTCAAAGAGGATGAAAACGGCAGGTTTTTTTGTTATGTCAGAAAAGGTAAGGGAGGAAAATCACAGTGGCAATTGATATTGCCTGAAGATGTTGAGTTTGTAAAATCATACTTCGACGGTACAGAAAACAAGGTTTTCGCTTCGGAAGAATTTAAAAACAAACTTGACTTACATAAATTTCGTGCCGAGCAGGCAAAGAGAGCATATCAATACTTTCTTGATAAGGTCAACAACGAAGAAGGTTACAGAGAAGAACTCGAAAAAATGATCCGCAAACATTGGAATGAACGCAACCTTGACAAAAGAACAAAGAAACCCAAACCGATAAATAAAAAAGACTTAAGCGGAACATACAAACTCAGAGGAGAAAACAAAAAGCTTGCTCTCAAACACGGACTTCCCGTTGAATATGACCGTTTGAGTTTGCTCGCTACAAGTATTTTTTGCTTGAGTCATTGGCGTTTGAACGTGTGCGCAAATAACTATATGCTGTCAATCTGAGATCCCCGTCTTCATGGCGGAGTTTTTCTGCTCAGAAACCAAAACGCAAAACAGTTTCTTACATACTTTCCGTGAACACAGAAGCTCAGCAGACAACATAATTTTTCTGCTCAGAAAAAGTAATTGAAATCTTTTTCTTACATACTTTCTGTGACCGCGAAAATCAAAAGAAAGGAGTGTGAAACTATGTCAGTTTTAACAATGCAGGTCAAAGGTGTTTTATATTTTGCAGAGCCAAACCCTGATATGTCCGGTATCCGTTTTTACAAATATGATGGTACGATGTACCATTTTATAGCAACCATAATCGACAACGGCGAATCGTTTACTTACTGTCGTCTGATCGGAAACAAAATTTACACCAAGAAACTGAATCCCAAAAATGAAATTATATGGACAGACCGAAATGGCGAACCTATAAAAGAAAAAGAAGAACAGATTTGTGTCAGTACCGTTCATAACAAAAACATGATCGTTCAGTTTCCCGATGTTTTCCCACATCAGAATGCCTTTTTGATTGGTTACTGTGACGGAAAACATTTTAACTTGATTGCAGACGCAAGAGTTGTCTGCAATACATTAAATTTTACTTTTGATTTATAAGGAGGACTATTTATTATGAAAACACTTATATCATTAATCTTATCATTATCAATGGCTTTATCAGGATTCTTCGGCAGCTTTTTCGCAAATCCTGTTATGTTTGCCACAAAAGACGAATTTGAGATATTCACTGCCGTAAACGAAGTCAGAAAAGAAGCAGGCGTTCAGACTTTGGAACTGGACAAAGAAATTTGCAGACTCGCCGGGATACGCGCATACGAACAGTCGGAGCTCAAAGGCCACTCAAGACCTGACGGAAGCAGATTTTATACCGTGTTTAAAGAAAACGGATATGAATTCAAAAGCTGCGGAGAAAATATCATAATCGCTTCATCATTTGATGTTGAGAGAATTATAGACAGCTGGTATCAATCCGAAAGCCACAGAAAGAATATGTGCGATAACCGTTGGATTAAGAGCGGAATCGGCATATATGAAACTGAAGAAAAAATATACATCGTACAGCTTTTTGCTTGTTAAATGAAAGGAGAATTAATTACATGTCACTTGAAAGAATACCCATTATATCGAAAAAGGCTATTTTTACAGTTGAAGAAAATCCTGACAGTACAGGAATATGTTTTATACACAAACATCGCGGGCGAAAAAGAGTCCTCGCAATGCTGATTGATCAGGGAGATAGTTTTTGCTTTGTCACAACAGACCACAGAGGAATTGATATGACTGAATTCAATCCCGAAACTGTATTGATGCTCAAAAGCGGAAAACCCGCTCCGCTTGAAGCCGAACAAATGGAAGTTTATACACCGTTTGGTAGGTGCTTAATCGTTCGATATCTTTATGCTGATGAAAGACCTGCCGGAATTATCGTTGCATGCATAGAAGGCGATATTCTTACATCGGTTCTCGTTTGCGGAGAAACTGAAGACAGACTCTGCTTTATGCTCGCAAAATAATTAGCATCCTTTCTTTTTCCTTCTTTTTTATATATTCATGAGCGAACCTCGATTCCGTTTGGAGTCGGGGTTTGCTTTTTGCATCCGTTTGCATCATTAATGCAAGATGCTCTTTATTTGCATTGTTCATAAAAACAAGGTTTAAACAAGCGGTAACCAAATTTATATTCGTTAAAGTAAGGTATTATTTATTAAGCAAAAGCAGAATCGATGTTTTGTTGACAACTGAAGGCAACAGTATTCGTCTGTTATTGTTGTAACTGTTCATTACAATACATATAGGTGATAAGAAGCGAACAGTTTGTTGCAATTAAACTTTTCTTTTTATCGGTCGTTTCTTTGCCCAAAGCTGCTCTTAACAGCTCATTTGCCTGCGTTTCAATATTAAAGGGCAATTAGTGTAACCTATGTGTCGCAGCTTGTCTGCGGGCTTTACGGCTGATTTACAACATAAGGGTAATGCCGATAACCGCTTGCCAATGTAAGCGGCAAGCAACAGACCTTTTGCATCGGCGTTTGTGCTTGCCGGCTCCGCTCTACAGCTGAAAAAAGAGCATAAGTGTAATTCATAATCCATCATAAGGGTAAATAAATATTGTTAAATATAAACAGGTGTCAGTATCAACTGTCAATTCCCCCCTTAAAGGGGGAATATAAAATTGACAGGTTTTACTGACACCTTTATTTATTTTGCCTATGAATTGTAAATATCAGTTTTGCTTTGAATTGTAAATGCCTTTCCGGTCTTGCTCACTTTGCCTGAAGATTGTAAAGCGTTCTAATCGGACAACGGATTTTTGCATAGCACCAGTTTGTTTTGCGTTTTTGCAAACGTATTCTTACATACTTTATATGAATAAATGTTTTGGCAAAACAAACTTATTTGTAAAACAATGCAATTTCTTTGAAATGAGTTTTTTGCTTTTATTCTTACATACTTTACTTGAGGATTGGAAAGCAATCTATTCGGATAACGGATTTTTGCATAACATTAAATTTGTTTTGCGTTTTTGTAAACGTATTCTTACATACTTTATGTGAATAAACGTTTTTTGGTTAAACAAACTTATTTGTAAAACAATGCAATTTCTTTGAAATGAGTTTTTTGCTTTCATTCTTACATACTTTACTTGAGGATTGGAAAGCAATCTATTGGGATAACGGATTTTTGCACAACATTAAATTTGTTTTGCGTTTTTGCAAACGAGTCTTACATACTTTCCGTGTAAGGTCAAATTTGTTGCAGAAGCAAAAAATCAAACTACAGAAAGGATGATTACTATTAATAATCAAGAAATCATTAATCAAGAAACCATTGAGTTCAGCGACTATGACGACGAACTTGAAACCAGCTATGAATTGGAACAGCTGTTCAGTCCAAACAAAGCATCTGAGGTTGATGGTCAGATCACCTTTGACCAAATCATCAAACCCGAAAACGATTTTCACCTTCTCCCGGACGGGTATTACAAATTCAAGGTTGTTAATTGTAAACGCGATTATCTGCCCGAAACAGCAACGAAGCCCGTACGTCCCATTATCAGACTGCGCCTTGAAATTGAAAACAAAGAGGGTTACAACGTTATCGTTAACCATGTTGTCTTTATAAATGAATTTAACATCAAAGAAATTCATTCGTTCTTCTCCTCAATCGGGCTTGCAGAGGACCGTGATTACGTAACCAATTGGGATGTTGTAGGCAGAACCGGCGGATGTTATCTTGTCCAGAAAAAGCTTGATTTCAAAACCGTGAATGCAATAGAAAAATTCGTACATCAAAATTAAAGGAAGGATACGTAATGGAAAATATAAATAATACCTTTATTCCAAAAGACGTTTCAGAGTTCACTGTTGAAACCGACGATTTTTCTGTCAGCTGTATATCAAAAGTACCCAAGCAAAAATCAATGCCCCATGTACTTATTGAAAACATACTTCACCAAGGTCACTCAATGCTTTTGTGCGGTCCGGCAAAATCCTATAAGTCCTACTTACTGCTTATGCTTAGCATCGGAATTGCAACAGGCACTGAATGGCTCGGAAACAAATGCTCACAGGGCAATGTTCTTTTAATTGAATTTGAGAACAGCGAAATTATGACACACAACAGAATCAAATCCATATTAGAAGAAAACGAACTTGACGAAAGCTGTCTTTCACATATTTCAATACTTTCAATCAAGAACACATTTAACATGGACAAGCTGACTGACTGGCTTATAAAGAACGTTCCGCAAGACCTGTATTCCGCAATTATAATCGACCCGCTTTATAAGATTTTCGAAGGCGCAGAAAGCCAGGCAGAATTCGTTGACAAGGTTTTATCAAAAATTAATTATCTGTCAAAGAAATTAAAAGCATCAATAATTATGTGCCATCACACCAAGAAAGAAACTCAGGGATATCAGAGTCCCATTGATAAAATTTCAGGCTCAAGCATTATCGGCAGAGATATAGCTGCTCTTATATGCATATCGGCTGTGTATGAAAAAGACGGTTACAGTCATGAACTGATTAAAACCAAACTGAGACACTTTCCTCCGCAGGAACCGTTTTATATCAACATCAGCGGCGGAACGTATTCGATAGAAAAGAAAAAAAATACCCCGAAAACAAATACTGCTTCAGAAGAATCGGCAAATATATCAAAAAGTGCTGAATCTAAGAATAAAAAAGATTTGATTCGTTTCTATAAGTTTCTTAATGAAACAATCGGAACGGTAAAAATCAATCAGCTTGAAGAACTGATGGGAGTAAGTAAAAACACACTGAAAAAGTACATCGATGAAACTCCCGGATTTTCAAGAGACAACGGTGTTGTTACATACACCGCACCATAAAATATAATTCTTTCGTTTTGAAAGATTTATATATTTGCATGCGCAAGCGGTAATTTGCCGTGATGCGTAAATCTACAGAAAGGAGACGTTTCAATGGATCAAATCACACCTAACCCTGCTTTTGCCCCCGATCATTCCGTATGTGAACACAAGAAGGTTAAATATTTTGAATTCTGTTTATGTGATCTTGGATACGAAGATATAAGTGTTTCCATAAACCGTACAGACGATGACGAATACTCTCTTGGAATAGCAGGAAGATAAAAACTAATCAAGCGGCAATCCGACCTCAAAATCAGATCGGATTGCCGTAGAATCCCCCAATAAAGGCAGCTGCTCAGAAAACAATTTTTACAAATGAATCTTACATACTTTATATGAGGATGAGCTTTATAAAAGCAATTACAGACAAAGAAACAAAACTGTATATTCAGTTTAAATATAAAACACAGAAAGGAGTGATTCTGAAATGACCGAAAGGGAATATTACAACAGACTCAACTGGGCTTATCCGGAACCCTTGCCCGACGGCTTTGTTAAACCTGATCACTTTGATCCGGAACCTATCGTATTAAAAACTAAAAAGAAATCTTTCAAAATAACTTTATCAAATTCCGAATTTAACAAAGCAAACATCTCTATTATTAAAAACTCTGCCAACTCTTACACATTCTGCATTGACGAAGAATAAACCAGTCAAAACGTAATTTTTACATTTACTATAATCTAAAAACTGATAATTCAAAAAACAACTCATTAATCAAATATTTTATTCTTTGAGCTAAACAAATTTTTTTAATGAGTAATAAAAAACATCACAACCTCAGCAACTCGGCCTCGATAAGAGGTAGGATTGCAAACAAAAATCAAATTACAATAGCCAAAAATAATAATCAAAATGATTATGGAAAGGAAAATGCTATGAAAAGAAACGCAAGTAAAAAGAATTACATTTCAAGCCTTGAAGGCTTGCCATATATGCTCAATTTAGAGATGGTTGCCGGACTTACAGGTCTAAACTATGAAACGGTTAAAAAGCACTGTCAGAAAGGAATAATCAAAGCTCAAAAAATCGGAAAAGAATGGCGTGTTAGTCAGAATGACTTTCTTGAAATGGGCGTAAGCAACAGCAAACAATAATTATACAGAAAGGATTAAACAATTTGTCAAAATACTATATTGAAAACGGAAGCTATTGCACCAAAGTATATATAGGTACGAAAGCAAACGGAAAACCCAAATACAAAAAGCTCAAGGCACAAACAGAAAAAGAGCTTGATAAACGTGTCAAAGAATTCCGCAAAAAAATATGTAACGGATATGATTTGATTAAATCCTCTGCTACTCTTGAGGAATGGGCAGAATTGTTTTTGGAAAAACTGTATCAGGCTGTCGTTTGCGAAGATTGCACACCCGCAGAATACAATATGACCAAAGCAAGGCTTAATTATTTTCTCGAATACGCAGACGGACTTTTAGCAAAAACAAGTTTAGATAAAATCTTATCAACCGATATTCAACCGGCAATCAACCTCCTCTTTAAAGAGAATCCTTACACAGGGAATAAAACGGCTAAGAGAACGATTCACAGATATATAAGAGTTCTTAAGAACGTCTTTGAATTTGCAAGAAAAATGAGAGCATATAATTTTGTCAACCCCTGTGACGATGTAACCGTGCCCAAAAAAGCCGTTGAAAAGAAAAGAAAATCAATAAACAAATATACAATAAAACTTGTTTTAACAACAAAACATAAAGCTCAGCTTGCTGCAATTATTTTTCTTCTCGCAGGTCTTCGCAGAGGCGAACTCACAGCTCTAACGTGGGATGATATTGATTTTGAAAATAAAACCATAAATATAGATAAATCATTTGATTTTAAAGAATATGAAATCAAGGAGCCCAAAACCGATGCAAGTACAAGAATAGTTGCAATCAGCGACTATCTTTGTCAGATATTAAAGGATGCAAAAGAAGAATCAAAATCCGAATATGTAATTGAAAAGACTCGTGGCGGCAGAATGACAGAAAGTGCCTGGAAACGTCTTTTTGAATACTACATGATTGCTTTAAAAGAAGCAGACAAAAAATATAAAGAGGAAAATGAATGCTCTGCAGATGATGTATTTGAGAAATTCACACCTCATATACTTCGTCATACATATTGTTCGATGCTTCAATGGGCAGGCGTTGATATAAAAACAGCTCAGGAACTTATGGGTCACAACGATTATGATGTCACTGCCAATGTATATACCCACGGAGATAATGATTTGAAAGTTGCAGCAGCAATACTTCAAAATGAATACCTAAACAATGTGCTAAAAACTTAAAAACAAGCCTAAGAATCCAGATTATAACAATAAAAATCACATAATTTTACATCAAATAAAAAAGACAGCAGACGGAGAATCCCTTCTGCTGTCTTTTTTCAGAATATTTTTATGTAATCATTTATTATTTCAGCTTAAAATTATCATCAACGAACTCAATCATTGCCTGCTCTTTATCCTCATCGGGCTCTGATATTAAATCGTTATCGGGGTCGTTGTACCAGAGATATGCAATTTCTTTTGTTTCATCGTTATAACCGACAATGCCAAACTTTTTGGGGTACTCTCCCCCGTCTGCAACTCTCATATGAAATCCTTTATACTCAAATTCAGTTACAGGTACATCATAGTGTCCTTCAAGCATACCGGATTCAATCGGCTCGGTCAGGAACTTATAACTCTGCTCAATCTCGTTTTTCTTGGCGATATAGAAATCGTCATGGTAAAAAATCCTCTGCTTCGTATTTCTCACGGTGATTCATAGATATACCGTTCAACTGTCCAGTTAGAGCAAGAAGAGAATACGAGAAGCGGACATTAACAAAGCAACTGCCGTGACAACATATTTTAACATTTTTATTTTAAAAATCCTCGATATTATCCTGAACGTATGAAACTATGAGACCTTCAAAATCAGGTTTCCAGGCTTCATCCGGAGCATAAATTTCCATATAGTCATCGTTGAATTTTTCAAAAGGCTTACTTTTTTCGAACTCAATACTTTCCTCAATGCTGTTGGTTTTAACAGATTTGAATTCAATATCGTTTTCCGTCATAAACGTTTCAAGCAAGGTTGCCTGTTCTTCTGCACCAACCAAACAGAGATAATCAACAATTTTTTCAATATATTCATCATCTTCATTGATAAGATACTGAGCCAGACCGCCGTTCTGAATTTCAGAATCAAAATTGATAACCGCTATAACCGCTTTTTGCTTTTCGTTTTGCGGCGTTCCGATTTTTTCCCATATTCCGAAAAGTCCTTCTTTGTGATATGCTTCACCATATTTTGTCTCATATTCGGAAAAATCGTATGAATCCCATTCAAGCTCACCTGATTCATAATATTTCAACCAAAAGGTTTTGCCTGTTTTTTCAAGGTGAACCTCAACCTGATAACCTATATACTTTGCATCGTAATCAATATTAACTATTGCAGGATTCATTTCGGAATAATTTTCGGCAAGATACTGTTCTGCATTATTTCTGACTTTCTTTTTGTCAAGAGGATTACCGAAAAAACCAAAAACTATCTTTATCAAAAATCCGATAACGAATGCCGAAACGGTTGCAATCACTGCAACGGTCAATGCTTTTTCTAACTTTTCCAAGGCAATCCTCCTTTGATTACATAAATATTGATGCGAAGAACGAGGCGATTCTTGCAAAAAAGCTTTCGATTGCTGCTATCAGCTTTTCAAAGTAGGTGGGTTCTTTTGCTTCTTCAGAAATAACGAATGAGGTTGTGGTGTAGCCCGAATAATTACCCTTGCCCGTTATTTTGACCGTAGCAGTGCCTTCATTTGTGTTGTTATAGTAGGTTACGGTATAATCCTTACCTTCAACAAGATACTTTGTGCCGTCAGTTACGGTCAGTTTGGGTGTAACGGCTTCGCCTGTGTAGGGCTGGTCGTCGATGGGAGCAACTGTGACTCCGACGATGCTCTTTGTGACGATTGTGAAGTTTGCTTTGCTTGCAAACATTCTGAAATCGCCCTTGCCCTTAACGTTTACGTCAGCCTCGCCGACGTTGATATTATTGGCATAGGTTACACCGAAATCAACGTTAGCTTCAAGATTATTGCCCGAAGCGGAAACAGAGATTTCGGGTTCAATTTTACTACCCGTATAGGTCTGGTTGGGAATTGGAGCGATAACAAGTGTGCTCACGGGAATCCCCTGCTCCTGTGCATAAGTATATGCGTAAGAGGTTGAGGAGCAATAGATTGTAAGATTTTCGCAACCGTCAAATGCATCGGGAGCGATGCTTGTTACGCTGTCGGCAATAACTGCGGTTTCAAGGTTAGTGCAGTCTGCAAAAGCCTGAGTTTTGATTGTTTCAACGTTACCGCCGATACCGACTGTTGCAAGATTTTCGCATCCTTTAAAGCTCTGTGTTTCGATTTCTTCAAGTTTGGAAACAGATTCATCCACACCTTCGCCGAGCTGAGCAACGGTAACACCGCTGCCAAGGAAACTGTTATCATAAAGCTTTTCAAGGTTGACAAAATCAAAGTTTGCAAGTTTGGTGCAGTTGCTGAATGCAAGTCTGCCGATAAGCTTGGTTTCAGGATTCCAGGTGAAGGTTTCGAGTGCGGTGCATCCGCTGAAGCATTCATCAGGAATAAAAATTACGTTATCGGACATTTTAACACTTACCAATGCGGTGTTGCCGTAAAATGCCTTTTTGCCGATGTTTTTAATGCTGTCAGGGATAGCAATCTGTGTAAGCTCCGTGCAGTTTATAAAAGCATTTTCACCGATAAGCATCAGTTTACCGCCGAGAGTAACGCTTTCAAGGCTTGCGCAGTTTACAAAGCAGTTGTCTCCGATGCTTTCAAGATAACTGCCGCCTGTGAACGAGGTGATGCCGCTGTTTGCAAAAGCATGGTCGCCGATATCGGTTGCTTCAGAATTTGTCAAGTCGGCTTCGGTGAGATTTTTACATCCGTAGAATGTATATTCCTTAATATCCTTTAACTTTTCAAGACCGTTCAGACTTTCGATTGAGCTGTAAGCAAAAGCATATTTTCCTGCTTTGCTTATTTTACTATCAATACCAATCGAAGTGAGTTTTTCACATTCATAGAAAGCATATTCTCCGACCTCAAGAAGATTATCAAGACCGCTTAACGTTTCTATTCCGCTGTTTGCAAAAGCATAGTTTCCTGCTTTGGTTATTTTACTGTTTTCAATGCCAACCGAAGCAAGGTTTTCGCATTCATAGAAAGTATAGTCGCCAACCTCAAGAAGATTTTCAAGACCGCTTAATGATTCTATTCCGCTGTATGCAAAAGCATAATTCCCCGCTTTGGTTATTTTACTGTTTTCGATATCAAGCGAAGTGAGATTTTCGCATTCATAGAACGTATAATCTTCAAGCTTGGTTATTCCTGACATACCCGTTACAGTTACAACACTGCTGAATGCGAATGCGCCCTTGCTGAGAGCTTTTATGTTGTCGGGAATATGCACGGTTTTAAGCTTTGTCATATAACAGAAAGTGAAATCGGGAAGAGTCTGAACGTTTTCGCCGATAACGATGCTTTTAAGTTCATCGCCGCAAAACGGAGAATCGTAAATGCCGTCAATTTCTGTTTCACTGGAAGCGGTTTCAAAAACACAGTTTTTGCAGTTGTAATATAACACGTCAGCCACAATCTCCGAAAATGCACGTTCTTTAGCATTTTCAAGACCTTCGGGCAGAGTGATTGCGGGAATCGTTATTCCGAAGAACGCAGACTTGTAAACGGTTTTTACGCTTTCGGGAATAACAAGAGCTTTTTCGATAGTGCAATACTCAAACGCATCTTCGCCTACGGCAACAATATTATCGGGGAGAACAAGCTCTTCTATGTTCGCCTTATACGCAATCGCTGTGGGGATATATTTTACGTTTTCACCGATAATAAATTTACCTATCTGTACACCGCTTGAGCTGACAATTCCTCTAAATCTTCCGCTTACATTCAGTTTTAAAGAACTGTCTTTGCAAGGAACTAAATCGGATTCATAACAGGTTGCGTTGAAAACAAAGTTTTCGATTCTGTCAACATATCGGAACACGTAATCGGAACGAATTTCTTTCATGCTCGGAGGAATAACAATGCTCTCAATCGTGCCATAGGTGGCAAACGCATAGCCATCAATATATTCAACACCGTTTTCGAGCGTTATGTTTTTCAAATCATAACAGGTGTCGAAGCAATGTTCGGGCACGGTTTTGATGTTTGCAGGGATTGTAACTTCCGTAATGCAGTTGCCTGCAAACGCATATTTGCCGAGATGCGTTACGGTTGACGGGAAATCAACATAGGTTAAGCTTGAATATTTGAACGCATAATCTTCAATTGAAACAAGACCCTCCAAAAGCGGTGCTGATTCAAGAGCATAACAGCCGTTAAAGGCGCTTGCACCGATTGTTGTTACTCCGCCGTGCATCACAACAGAGGTAAGATAAGGGCTTTCCATAAACATATTTTCAGGGATAGCCTTTATGCTTTCGGGGATAACAACCTCGCCGCTTGCACCCGAATATTCAAACGCACCTTTTCCGATTTCTTTGATTGATGACGGAAGTGTGAGCGAATATTCTTCAAGAATATCAAGAAAATTGTCGTGGTTTGCGAATGCGTTTTCACCGATTATTTCAAGGCCCTCATTAAGTGTCAGAGAAGTTATAAGCGGATTTGCATAAAACGCTTTTGGACCTATGGATTTAACCGACGAGGGAATAACGATTTCAGAAGCGGGTCTTTTGCCTGCAAACGCACCTTCGCAGATATAAACAACGCTTTCGGGAATGGTTATTTCACTCATACTGCTGCAAAGACTGTAGGTATAAGGTTCAATTACCGTTATGCCTTCGGGAATGTTTGTTTTGGTCAGATTTGCACATTGGTTAAAAGCATATGCTTCTATTTTTCTTACCGTTTCGGGAAGAATGATTTCCGCTGCGGTTGCGCCCTCAAAAGTTTTTGTGCCGATTGCAATAACAGGATATTCAACCCCTTCGTTTTCAAAAACGTCGGGAACGGTCACAACACCCGTTGACGTTCCGCTGTAATCGGTTATTATTGCACCGTTTGCGGTCAAATCGTACGTATAATCGCCGCTTACAAAGCCGCTGCCCTGCGGTCTGAATTCTTCTTCACCCGAATATTCTTTTGAATAAATGCAATAACCTGTTTCGGGGTCAATGCGCTGGTAATAATTCAGCTTATCCACAAGAACTTTGCTGATATTTTCGTTATAGCCGTCTGTGAGAATAACTGTTTCGGGAGCATAAGTCTTTTCTGTATAATAGGTATAGCTTCCGCCAGGAGAAGTAACGTTATGTTGTGTTACACTGACGAAAAACGGATTCTCCTCGATTACTCCCGTTCCTTTAATAATCAGCGTTTTAAGATTCGGGTAGCAGATGGCACCTTTTGCAATACCCATATCTTCAATCGTCAGGCTTTCAAGGTATTCACTTGAGCCGAGAAGAGATGATGTCAGTTTGCTGAAAATCGGAGGAAGAACAATTTCTTTAATCCTTGTGCCGTCAAGAAGATAGCTCATAGATTTAAGATTGCGCGGAATATCAAGCTTTTCTATCTTGGTACCTCTGATAAAAGAGCTTCCGAGCCTTTGAATGCTTTCGGGAAGAACCAACGTTTTAAGAGCAGAACAATACTGGAAAGCATACTGTTCTATTTTGCAAAGACCTTCATTGAGAACAATTTCGGAAAGTGAACCGCAACTTTCAAATGCATTGGATTCAATAACTTTCAATGAAGTGGGAAATTTAACAGAAGTAAGTGATGTACATCTTTTAAAAGCGGCGTAACCGATTCTTGTGAGTCCCTTCCCCTCTCCATAAAGAAAAGTGACGCTTTTAAGTGCGCTGCAATCTGCAAACGCATAGCTCCCGATCGTTTCAACGCCTGCAGGAATTGCTATTGATTTGAGGGCAGACATTTCCTCAAATGAATATGACGATATCACCTTAAGCGTTTTGGGAAGAGACACTGTTTCAACGTTTTTTCGTTTTGAGCCGCGATAATAACATTTATCATTTACAAACTGAACGGCGATAACGGGCTTGCCGTCAAGATATTCGGGAATATCAACGTTTGTATCCGAGCCGTGATAGTCAAGAATACGCACGCCCTCAACCGTTACGGTTTCAACCTCATCGCCAACAAGTTCCTCCTGCTGGCTCCAGGTATAATCCTCGTATGCCCATGTTCCGTCGTTATACTGTGCTTTGGTGAAAACTTCGCATTCTTTTTCAGCCGCATATGCTTTTATAATGCCTAAGGCAAATTCGCCGAATAACTGTGTGCCCGCAATAAGCGATATTGCAAGAAATACTGAGCATATCTTTAAAAAAGTTTTTTTCATAAATATTACCTCCTTTGATTTATGATAAATTCGTAATCAAACTATTCCTTAAACACCATAAACGAGCACGAGCATCCTTTGTAACTGACGGTAACGAAAGCTTCTTTCGGCTTGAACACCGTCTTTCCGATTTCGGTTTCAACCGTATATTCATCGGCTGAAAGCTCCGTTTCATCGCCGTTGCTGTAAACCGCATAAACCTGCATTTCTGAAAGATCGATGTTGTTAAGATCATTCGCCGTGAAATCAAAACTTTCAGGGAATATTGCATAAATCGACGTCAGTTTTTTCGTTTCCAGGCTTTCGATAACTCTGACTTCAAGAGTCTGCGTGAAATCACCGACTGTGATTTTAACCGTTTCATATTTCGGCTCTGTACCGAAGCTGTCGGAAACCTCAACGGTGTAATCATCAATACGGACAAGCATTCTTTCGCCGTTATCGTATTCACCGAAAACCTTGAGTCCGTTTCCGCTGAAGCTTTCGCCAACAATATATTCCGTTTTGAATTCGGGAATTGTTTCAACGGTGATATTAATTAAACTTGCTTCTTTTTCTGTGGTAGTTCTTACAGGCTGAGTTGTTTCATCTTCTGAAATAACATTTTCAAAGAATTCCGAAACGAAACCTGAAAGTGCCTGAACAAGAGTAACGTTTTCTTCAACTTTAATCTGTGTGCCTGCGGTGAAAAGGACCGTAATCGCAGCACAAGCCGCAATAAGAGCCTTAAATTTGCGTTCGGTTTTGATACCGACTTTCTTTAAGAAATCCTTGCGTGAAATAAGGGGAAGAATCTTTGCTTCATCACCCGATCGGATTGCATTTATCGCATCAGCACATTCATCGATAAAATCAAAATCCGTGTCATCGCCTTTATCAAATTCAGCATCAATAATCGCTTCAAGCATATGGCAAAGCTCATCGGCAAGATTGCCCATAAAATCGGGGTGCATAAGTATTTCTTTGCTTACTGTCATCATTCCGTCAGCCTCCTTTCTTTTCAATATCAAAAGAATAAACCATATCTTTAATCTTGTTTCTTAATCGCATTAACCGCATCGATGCGGCAGGTCTTGATATTCCGAGTCTTTCTGCAATCTCCTCAACTCCGATTTTATGTATGTACCGCAAATCGTAAATTTGTTTTTCTTCATCGGTCAGAAGATTCAGAAGAATTTTTGCGATTTCTTCGTAGTCAATCAGGTCAAGCCGTGATAAATATTCATCCGTGACTCCGACTTCAGCCGCATCTTCAAGCGGAATACTCCGCTTTGATTCAACGGCATCTTTTTGCTTTTGCCGTCTAACAAAATTATCCGCCGTGCGGTAGAGAAACGCTCTCGGATTTTCAAATTCTTCTCCGTTGAGAAGTTTGTTATAAAAAACAATGAAGGTCTCTTGCACACAGTCATCTGCAGCCTCCCGTGAACCGTCAAGGCGTGAAAGACAATAGTTGAAAAGCTTTATGCGGTATTCGTTATAGCATTCCTGCAGTAATGCGTTTGCACGCTTCTTTTCGCTCATTATCCTCACTCCTTTCATCAGCCTTCATAATGTAGTCAACAAATTTTAAAAATGTAACGCAAAAATTTCAAAAAATTTAAAAATATTTTTCTGACTCCATTATAACCTTATAAATTGAATATAGCAACATAGTGGCAACGTAAATAATAGAAAATCAAATTATAACAGTTAAAGATAAACAAGAAATACATTATATTACCGAATAAAAAAGACAGCAGTTGGGGAATCCCTTCTGCTGTCTGGTTTTTCGGGTGTTTTGTGCCTTCAAAAAGGGGGCACATAAAGGGGCACATAGCTATCGAAAATGTGCGATATTTTGCGGTAATGATGCTAATTTAGAAAAATAGCGATTTTTAAAAAAAGCAAAAGAAAAATCCTGAAACCCTTATACATCAACGGTTTCAGGACTTGTTCGTGGCAGGGGCAGAAGGACTTGAACCCTCGGCACGCGGTTTTGGAGACCGCTGCTCTACCAACTGAGCTATACCCCTATATTTAATTGGTGGTGGGCCATCAGGGACTCGAACCCCGGACCGACCGGTTATGAGCCGGTTGCTCTAACCAACTGAGCTAATGGCCCTTATTGCATTCGCAACATTTGATATCATACCAAAAACTTTTTCATTTGTCAATATATATTTTCAGATTTTTTGATATTAGTTTTAATTTAAAAATGCAGATAACAAGGTTTCGTCCTGTCCTCTGCATTTTCTCTATTTTCATCCGAATATTTTGCATTTAAGCGCGCAGCCTGTGGGCGTTGCAGCGCAACCGCCAAGCGCAGTTTCACGCAATTCCATAGGAAGTTTTTTGCCGACACGATACATCGCATCAGTCATTTCATTAAACGGAATTGCAGATTTAATTCCTGCAAGAGCCATTTCAGCACTTGTAAGCGCATTGGATGCACCTGCGGCATTTCTGCTCTGACAAGGCGCTTCAACAAGACCTGCAATCGGGTCGCAGACAAGACCGAGCATATTGCCGATTGCAATTGCCGCCGCCTCAAAACATTCCTCAGGTGTGCCACCCATAAGCTCAACCGCCGCTGCTGCAGCCATCGCTGCCGCAGAGCCGATTTCAGCCTGACAGCCTGCTTCCGCGCCCGAAACAGATGCATTTTTCATAAGAATTGAACCGACTGCACCTGCGGTAAACAATGCATCACAAAGCTTCTCATCGGGAATATCAAATTCCTCTGCAAGTGCAAAAATAACGGCTGGAACAACACCTGCAGAGCCTGCAGTAGGCGCTGCAACGATAACACCCATTGATGCATTAACCTCAAGCACAGCCTGGGAAAATATGAGTGCTTTCGTCAGCACATTGCCGCAAATTGACTTGCCCTCTACCCTTCTCTGCTCAAGCATTTTGGCTTCGCCGCCAATCATTCCGCCCATTGATTTCATTGCGTTTTTGAGCGGTGCGTGTGCAGATTCCTTCATTATTCTGAGAGATTTCATCATCCTCGCTTCAACCTCATCGGCATCGCTTTCACCATAAACAATCTCCCGAAGGCGCATAATTTCAGATATCTTTTTATCTTCTTTTTTGCAAAGAGCAATAAGCTCCTGCGCTGTATTGAAATCCATAATTTTTCTCCTTAACGGACATTACTTTCTTTTGATAAGCATCGTGTCTTTAACAAAAGGATTCTTTTCAATTTCCTCAACCGTTGCTTTTGTGATTTCTTCGTCAGATTCAATAATCATATAAGCAACTCCGCCCTTTGTTTCGCGATAAACACGCAGATATGCAATGTTTACCTTGCATTTTGAAAGAGCCGTTGTAACATAAGCGATAACACCCGGATGATCTTTATGCTCGACAATAAGTGAGTGATATTCTCCTGTGAAATGCACCTTAACACCGTCGATTCTTGTCAGACGCACTTTACCGCCGCCGATTGATTCACCTCTGACAGTATGTACTCTGCCTGTTACATCCTCAATAATCATATCAACTGTATTGGGATGCACATCGGTTTCAACGGTATTTGCTTCAAAAACAAATTCAAGCCCCTCTGTTTCAGCAATTTCAAATGAATCTCTGATTCGAATATCGTCGGTTTCAAATCCCATCATACCGCCGAGAAGTGCTCTGTCTGTACCGTGACCTCTGTAAGTCTGAGCAAATGAGCCGTAAAGAATAAAAGTTACCTTTTTGATTTTTTCGTGCATCAGCTTGCGTGCAAGTCGGGCAATCGATGCCGCACCTGCAGTATGTGAGCTTGACGGACCGACCATATTTGGGCCGATTACTTCAAAAACGCTGATAAAAGCCATAAAAAATTAACTCCTGTCAAGTTATTCTTCCATTATTATATTTATTATCATCCGCTATGTCAATAACATCAGATAATACAATATCTGATTTTACAAATGTTTGTGAGTTTATTCAACAAATATGTATAAAATGCAAATATTATCTTGATTTTTTATATGACTTGAATTATAATTATTATATATTATTCATTAATCAGGATGTGATTCCGATGGAGCTTTTAAAGCAAAAAATACTTACCGAAGGCAAGGCTGTCGGTAACGATGTTGTCAAGGTCGATATGTTTCTCAACCATCAGATTGATGTTGATTTGCTCAACGAAATCGGCAAGGAATTCAGAAGGCGTTTCCCTTCAGATAAAATAACAAAAATCGTTACAATTGAAGCTTCGGGTATCGGTATTGCGTGCATCGTTGCGCAGTATTTCGGCGTTCCTGTTGTTTTTGCAAAAAAAGGCGCAAACAGAAATGTAGGCGATAACCTTTACAAAGCAGATGTTTTCTCTTTTACAAAGGGAACAACAACAACCATCGGCATATCAAAGGACTATCTTTCACCCGATGATCACGTTCTTATTATCGACGATTTTATGGCAAACGGTAAGGCAGTTCACGGTCTTATCAACATTCTCAACCAGTCGGGCGCAACCGTTGAAGGCGTTGGTATCGTTATCGAAAAAGGCTTCCAGCCCGGCGGAGATTCTCTTCGTTCTCTTGGCTTTAAGGTTGAGTCATTGGCAATTATTAAATCCATTGATGACGAAAACATCATCTTTGGTTAATAAAAATTTCAGGAGGTAACCCAAATGAAGAAAACAGTCAAAATTCTCGCACTCGTTCTCTCTCTCATTCTTGCTGCTACCTGCGTATTCTCACTTGCAGGCTGCAACAAAGAAAACCCCGACACACCCGACGCACCCGCAGATGAACTCAAGGTAGGATTCATCTTCCTTCACGACGAAAACTCAACCTACGATAAAAACTTTATCGTTGCTGCTGAAGCTGCTTGCCAGGAACTCGGCGTTGAGTACATCATGAAGAAGAACATTCCCGAAACAGCAGAATGCCAAGAAGCTGCAGAAGACCTTGTTGACCAGGGTTGTGACATCATCTTCGCTGACAGTTTCGGTCACGAAAGCTACATGATCGAAGTTGCAAAGGAATATCCCGAAGTTCAGTTCTGCCACGCTACAGGCACAAGAGCTCACACAGAGGGTCTTGCTAACTACAGCAACGCTTTCGCATCAATCTACCAGGGCAGATATCTTGCAGGTATCGCTGCAGGTATGAAGCTCAACGAAATGATCGCTGCAGGTAAATTCACTGCTGAAGAAGCAAAGATGGGTTATGTTGGTGCATACACCTATGCAGAGGTTATCTCCGGTTACACATCATTCTACCTTGGCGCAAAGTCGGTTTGCCCCACAGTCACAATGGATGTTCAGTTCACAGGCTCATGGTACGACGAAGCTGCTGAAAAAGAAGCTGCTACAGCTCTTATCAACGCAGGTTGCAAGCTCATCAGCCAGCACGCTGACTCAATGGGCGCTCCCTCCGCTTGCGAAAACGCAGGTATCCCCAATGTTTCATACAACGGCAGCACACAGGCAGCTTGTCCCACCACATTCATCGTTTCCTCAAGAATCGACTGGACACCTTACTTCAAGCACATCATTGATTGCGTGAAGAACGACAAGGACATCGAAGACGACTGGACAGGCACACTCGAAACAGGCTCAGTTGTTCTCACAGATGTTAACACAGCAGTTGCTGCAGAAGGCACAATAGAAGCTATCGCTGACGCAAAGGCAAAGCTCATCAGCGGCGAAATCAATGTATTTGATACAGCTACATTCACAAAGGATGGCGCTCCCCTCGCTTCTCACCTTGCAGATGTTAACACAGACGAAGCATACACACCTGATACAGAAGTTATCGCTGACGGTTACTTCCACGAATCCGAATATCGTTCAGCTCCTTACTTCGACATTCAGATTGACGGCATCAACCTTCTCAACACAAAGTTCTGATTTCAGAATAACTCAATAATCAAAGGCGGAGCTTCGCGCTCCGCCTATACCCTTTTTTATGAGTTAATTTTCAAAAGTGTTCTGAACAGATTTCAGCATAGTTTTGAAAATTAAAACAGGAGGTATCGAATTGGGAACACCTGCTATTGAATTAAAAAATATCACCAAAACTTTCGGCCCGATTGTTGCCAACAAGGATGTTTGTCTTACCGTCAACAAGGGTGAGATTCTTTCCATCCTCGGTGAAAACGGAAGCGGCAAAACCACACTTATGAATATGATTTCGGGTATTTATTATCCCGACCACGGTCATATCTATATCGACGGCAATGAGGTGCTTATCCGTTCACCCAAGGATGCATTCAAATACAAAATCGGTATGATTCATCAGCATTTTAAACTTGTTGATGTTTTCTCGGCAACTGAAAATATCGTTCTCGGACTTAAGGACGAAGGTAAATTCAGCCTCAAAGAATCAGAAAAGAAAATCCGCGAAATCACAGCGCAGTATGGTTTCGAACTTGATCCTGCAAAGAAAATCCACGAGATGTCAGTTTCCGAAAAACAGACAGTTGAAATCATCAAGGTGCTTTACAGAGGTGCTGATATTCTTATTCTTGACGAACCTACAGCCGTTCTTACTCCCCAGGAAACAAAGAAGCTTTTTGCAGTTCTTCGCAATATGCGTGACAGCGGCAAAGCTATTATCATCATTACTCACAAGCTTCACGAAGTGCTTTCCCTTTCAGACAGAGTTTCTGTTCTCCGCAAGGGTGAATATATCGGAACAGTCAACACATCCGAAACAAGCGAAGCCGAGCTTACCGAAATGATGGTCGGCAAAAAGATTGAGCTTAATATCAACCGCACAAAGGTTGAAGAAACTCCCGACAGACTTGAAATCAAAAACATCTCCTGCATCAACAGAGACGGTGTTACTCTGCTTAACAATGTTACCTTCACTGTCCGCGCAGGTGAAATTCTCGGTATTGCAGGTATTGCGGGCAGCGGTCAGAGAGAGCTTCTTGAATCAATCGCAGGTCTGCAGAAACTTAACGGCGGCGAAATTCTTTATCACGACCCCGCAACAGGATACGTGGAAAACCTCCGTGATAAATCCCCTCTTAAAATCAAAGAGCTTGGTGTGCGCCTTTCCTTCGTTCCCGAAGACAGACTCGGTATGGGTCTTGTTGGTAATATGGATATTATCGACAATATGCTTCTCCGAAGCTACAGAAAAGGCAAAACAGCTTTCCTTGAAAGAAAGAAACCGAAAGACCTTGCTAACAAAATTATTGAAGAGCTTGAGGTTGTCACTCCCAGCGCAAAAACTCCTGTTCGCCGTCTTTCAGGCGGTAATGTTCAGAAGGTACTTGTCGGCAGAGAAATCGCCGCAGCTCCCACCGTACTTATGGTTGCTTACCCCGTAAGAGGTCTTGATATCAACTCCTCTTATCTCATTTATAATCTTCTTAACAAACAGAAGGAAAGCGGCGTTGCTGTTATCTTCGTTGGCGAAGACCTTGATGTATTGCTCGAACTTTGCGACAGAATTATGGTCATCAATTCCGGTAAAATCACAGGCATAGTTGACGCTGAAGAAGCAACAAAAGAAGGTATCGGTCTTCTTATGACAAAAAATGACGGAGGTGAAAGCAATGAGTAATCCCGCAACCAAAAACCGTGAGCCTCTTTTTCATATTGTCAAAAGACCTGCGATTCCGATGTGGCAATCATTGCTCATCCGAGCAGGTGCTATTATCGCGGCACTTATCGTTGCCGGTGTGATTACATATTTCTTCACAGGTCTTAACCCTCTTAATGTTTACTCAACAATGATCGAGGGCGCAATCGGAACAGAGAAAAGATTCTGGAACCTCCTTCAGGGTATTGCTCTTCTTCTCTGCGTCTCACTTGCCGTTACTCCTGCTTTCAAAATGAAGTTTTGGAATATCGGCGCTGAAGGTCAGGCTCTTATGGGCGGTCTTGCAGCAGCTCTTTGTATGATTCTTCTGAGCAACAAACTCAGCGGCGGTATGCTTATGCTCGTAATGATTGCAACAAGTATCGTGCTTGGTGCGGTATGGGCGCTTATTCCTGCAATATTCAAAGCAAAATGGAACACAAACGAAACTCTTTTCACCCTGATGATGAACTACATTGCTACACAGATTGTTTCATATTTTTCTTACAAATATTCTGTTCCCAAGGGCTCGGGAAGCATCGGCATCATCAACAGCTCAACAAAGCTTGGTTGGTTCCCCTCAATTCTTGATCAGAAGTATCTTCTTAATATTATTATTGTTACTGTTCTTACAATTCTTCTTTATATTTATCTCAAGCACAGCAAACACGGATATGAAATTTCCGTTGTAGGCGAAAGCGAAAACACCGCAAAATACATCGGCATCAATGTTAAAAAAGTTATCATCCGCACAATGATTCTTTCAGGTGCAATCTGCGGTATCGCAGGTCTTCTTATGGTCGCAGGTACAGACCACACAATTTCAACAGGAACTGTCGGCGGCAGAGGTTTCACCGCAATTATGGTTTCCTGGCTTGCAAAATTCAATCCGATTATGATGTTCCTTACCTCATTCCTGATTGTTTTCCTTGAAAAAGGCGCAATCGCGATTTCATCGGAATTTGACCTCAACAACTCATTCTCCGATATAATCACAGGTATTATCATTTTCTTCATTATCGGCAGCGAATTCTTTATCAATTATTCAATCAAATTCAGAGAATCTGACAAGGAGGGTAAAAGCAAATGATAGTATCATTCATTCAGCGTGCAATTATGCAAGGCATTCCCCTTCTTTACGGTTCAACAGGTGAAATCATAACCGAAAAAAGCGGTCATCTCAACCTCGGTATTCCCGGAATAATGTATGTCGGTGCTATTTCAGGCGTTATCGGCGCTTTCCTTTATGAGCAGAATACAGAAACCGTAAATCCCATTCTTGCAGTTATGATTCCGCTTCTCTCGTCGATTATCGGATCTCTTCTTATGGGTCTTATCTATTGTGTACTTACAGTTACCCTTCACTCAAATCAGAATGTTACGGGTCTTGCACTCACAACCTTCGGTGTCGGTTTCGGTAACTTCTTCGGCGGCTCACTCATCAAGCTCACAAACAGTGACACACCCTCAATCGCACTCGTTGAAACAAGCCGTTATTTCAAAACCGCTCTCCCCTTTGCGGACAAGCTCGGAGCAATCGGCGAACTGTTTTTCTCATACAGCTTCCTTGCTTATGCAGCGATTATTATTGCTATCGTTTCTGCAATCATTCTCAGCAAAACAAGAATAGGTCTGCATCTGAGAGCAATCGGCGAAAACCCCGCAACAGCTGATGCCGCAGGTATCAATGTTGACAGATACAAATATGTTGCAACCTGCATCGGCAGCGTTATCGCAGGTCTTGGCGGTCTTTACTATGTTATGGACTATGCGGACGGCATCTGGTCAAACAACGCATTCGGTGACAGAGGTTGGCTTGCAATCGCACTTGTTATTTTTGCAGTTTGGAAACCCAATATGAGCATAATCGGCTCAATTCTTTTTGGCGGTCTTCTTATTGCTTACAACTACATTCCCAATCTTTCGTTTGAACAGGTTGAGCTTATCAAAATGATGCCTTATGTTGTTACAATACTTGTTCTGATTATCATCAGTATGAGAAACAAGAAGGAAAATCAGCCTCCTGCAAGTCTTGGTATTCCCTATTTCAGAGAAGACAGATAAACTATCGGCTCTGCGGTCATTAGCCGCAGGGCCTTTATTTTTGTAATAAAAACCTCTCCGTTTTCATAAGATTTATAAGAACATCTTAATCGGAGGGTTTGATTTGAAAAACACAGTTGAACACAGAGCCATTGAGCTTGCTGAATATATTATCGAAAACAATGCAACCGTCAGATCTGCGGCAAAAAGATTCGGAATTTCAAAAAGCACCGTACATATGGATATTACCAAAAGGCTGAAACATTCAAATCCTCTGCTTTATATTTCCGTCAGAAAAGTGCTCGACATCAACAAAGCAGAAAGACATATCCGAGGTGGTCTTGCAACAAAAGAAAAATATTCAAAATAGCATTGAATAGTGTTGAATTTAATAACAGAATATGATAAAATTATCAAGAATAAGGGTTTATCCCGACGGAAAGGACCGATAAATATGGAACAGCTCAGAATTGGTATCATCGGCGCCGGCAGAATCGGTTATGTTCACGCAAAGTCAATCACTTATAACGTACCCACAGCCGTTGTTGCAGGTATCACCGATGTTTACAGAGCAAATGCGGAAAAGGTTGCCGCAGAGCTCAACATCTCCAAGATTTACGCAGATTATAAAGAAATGCTCGCAGACCCCGAGGTTGACGCAGTTCTTGTTTGCTCATCAACTGACACTCACGCTGATATTGCTATTGAAGCAGCTCAGGCAGGCAAGCACATCTTCTGCGAAAAGCCCGTTGACCTCACACCCGAGAAGGTTAATGCTGTTATCGACGCAGTTGCAAAGGCAGGCGTTAAGCTTCAGGTTGGTTTCAACAGACGCTTTGACCATAACTTTGCCGCTGTAAGAGCAATGGTTAACGACGGCAAAATCGGTGATGTTCACATCATCAAAATCACATCAAGAGACCCTGCTCCCCCTCCGGCAGAATATTCGGCTGTCAGCGGCGGTATGTTCCTTGATATGACAATTCACGATTTCGATATGGCTCGCTTCCTTGCAGGCAGCGAAGTAACAGAAGTTTATGCAAACGCAACTTGCCTTGTTGACCCCGCTATCGGTGAAGCAGGTGACGTTGATACAGCGGTTATCAGCCTTAAGTTTGAAAACGGCGCAGTAGGCGTTATCGATAACAGCCGCAGAGCTGCTTACGGTTATGACCAGAGAATCGAAGTTTTCGGCAGCAAGGGTGCAGCCGCAGCTTCAAATGACACACCCACAAATGTTGTATTTATGGGCGAAGAAGGCGTTGTTGCTGATAAGCCTCTCTATTTCTTCCTTGAAAGATATATGCAGTCATTCAGAGATGAAATGCTTCAGTTTGTTGATGCAGTACTCAATGATAAGGAAACTCCCACAACAGGCGCTGACGGTCTTAACTCAATCCTTGTTGCTCTTGCAGCAAAGAAATCAGTTGCAGAAGGCAGACCTGTTCAGCTTTCCGAAATGATGTAAACACAAAAACTCCGATGAATTAAGCTTCATCGGAGTTTGAATTTAGGAAGGAAATATAATGATTATTTTGAAAATTGTTATCACGGTTATTGCTGTTGCTCTGCTCATTGCGTTAACACTGTTCGGAATTCTGGTTGCAGGTCTTATCAACTTCAAGAAGCCGGGAAAAGGCGCTCAGCAGGAAAAGACAAATCCGCATATCACAAAAGACGGAGAAACACTTGTTGCAGCTCACCGCTCAGGCGCAGGTATTGCTCCTGAAAACACTCTTATGGCATTTCAACATTGTCTCGGAAGCAAAGATTTCTATGTTGATATCTATGAATTCGACCTTGCTCTTACAAAGGACAACCGTCTTATCCTGCTTCACGATGACACTCTTGACAGAACAACAAATGCCTGCGAGCATTTTGCAAGCAAGGACATTGAGCCTAAAACAAAAACTCTTGCAGAGCTTCGCGAACTTAATTTCGGCGAAAACTTCTGCGACAAAAACGGCAACTACCCTTACAGAGGCCTTCGCGGCATGGATATTCCCGACAACCTCCGAGCCGTAACTATTGAAGAGGTTCTTGACCTGCTCGAAAGCGTAAAAGAATACAGATATATCATCGAACTCAAGGATCCGGGAGAGCAAGGATTCAAAGCCTGCGAAGAGCTTTACAGAATTCTCAAGGAAAGAAATATGCTTGAGAGAGTTTCTGTAGGTACATTCAATAACGAAGTTGCAAAATATGCAACAAAGCATCATCCCGACCTTATCCGTTCAGGCTCTCCTTTTGAAATTTTCCTCTATTACCTTTGCGTTATTACCAATTTCAAAATCAAGCCCACAACTTTCGGCTTTACCGTTCTTCATATTCCCAACGAAAGATATCCGGGAATCAGACTCGGCACAAAAAGGCTGGTTGAATATTCCCACAGAAATAACATCGCTGTTCAATTCTGGACAATCAATGACACCTGGGAGATGGATTATCTTCACCAGCTCAATGCCGATGCAATTATGACAGATACCCCTGATGTTGCCTACAAGGTTTTCAATTCAAGAGATTGATTCATTTTCTTTCAAAGTCAGTCCTGACTCCCTTTCCGGTGCAAAGCGCTTGTTTTCAACGCTGAAAAACGTTCCGTTTTCTGTTTGAGAAAAAGCATAGCTGTACCACAGAGTTTCATAATATGAAAAATAACCCCCATCAGTAATGCTCTGAAAAACGGCTTCAATATCCTCATCGGGAGCAAAAACCAACAGAACATCTTTCGCAAAACTCAACAAACATTCCGCCTTGTCTGCACCACTGCAGGCAAGGCTTATTTTTTGCAATCTCCCCTGCAAATCCGATTTCATCTCAAGCGCAAAACGATTGCCTGCAATGTCATTCACAAACACAACGGATTTATCATCCTCGAAAAAAATTTCATCAATTTCCGAGCGATAATCGGGAAATTTCTCTGAAAATCTTGTGAGAAAAAGTTGAGAATTTATCTCCTTCTGAATGGTACACGAGCAAAGAAACAAAAGAAAAAACGCAGTCAGCGGTATAATTTTTTTCATCATCGCACCGCCTGTCAATATTTGATTTTTTGTTTTATATTTGCTGCAACAACGCCGCCGATTGCCCCACCAATAACGCTTGCAACAACAACCAGAATCAAGCCCTTTCCGACATTGCCTTCATTGACAATTGCAAGAATGATATCGCTTATAATCGCTTCAATCGCACCTGTCAACGCGCCGCTTGCGAGCGCATTCTTTTTGTGCTTACAAACCGCCGCAAATCCTGCCGCAAAAGAAGATATTACTGCCGCCGCAAGACCCACAGGCAAATAGAATCCATTTCCAAAAGCCATTTTCAATTCTGCAAAAGAAAACAGAATCAGCTCAAGAAAATACAAAGATGCACCAATAACCGAGCAAAGACCGATTCTTTTTATCGGAATTATTCCGCTGTCATTTTCTCGTCTCTTTTTCTTTTCAGGCATAAAAAAACTCCCCTCATATTACCGATAATCAATAATATGAAGAGAGATTTTATTTTATTCGGAATCAGGAATCGAAAGTATCGTCCTTTTTCTTTGTCTTCTTGCGTCTTGCCTTGCTCTTATCTGCTGCCTCTTCCATTCTTGCCTTCTTTTCAGCTTCTGCAGCCTCTGCAGCTGCCTTTCTTTCAGCCTCAGCCTTTTCCATAGCTGTGTTGTTGGTTGAGATAGCCCACTTTGCAATCTTCATCTTGTTTCTGTCAGCACCTGTTTCGATAACAAGAGTGTCTTCCTTAACGGTAACAACTCTGCCCATGATGCCGCCGATTGTTGTGATTTCATCACCAATCTGAACGTTATCGCGCTTTTCCTGCTCTTCCTTCTGCTTTTTCTTCTGTGAGCGGTTAGTGAAGAACATCATAGCAACCATAACAACTACCATAATGATAATGGGAGTTGAACCCATTGAACTTGTTGAAGTGCCTGATGCGGCGCTGCTTGTTGCAGGCATTAAAAGTGAGAGAAAATCCATAAAAAGTTACCTCCAAAACATAATGTTAAAAGTATACATTATTTCAGCTTATAATGCAATAGTTTTTCGAAAATTTATATTCTTGTATCGTATAAATCAACGTATTTCGCTCTGAATTCGTCAAAAGTTCCGTTATCAAGACTGTCACGGATTCTTTCCATAAGCGTATTATAGAAATAAAGGTTATGAATAACACAAAGGCGCATCGCAAGCATTTCCTTTGCCTTGAAAAGATGACGGATATATGACCTTGAAAAACTTCTGCAAGCAGGGCAATCACATTCGGGGTCAATTGGCAGAGGGTCTTTCTCATATTTTTTATTATTAAGATTGATGATACCCTTCTGAGTGAAAAGATGACCGTGGCGAGCGTTTCTGCTTGGCATAACGCAGTCAAAAAGGTCAACGCCTCTGTATACCGCTTCGATAATATTGCCGGGTGTACCTACGCCCATCAGATATCTGATTTTATCCGCAGGCATATGCGGTTCAACGGCTGAAATGATTCGGTACATATCCTCTTTCGGTTCACCGACAGCAAGACCGCCGATTGCGTAACCATCAAGGTCAAGCTCTGCAATCTTCTTCATATTTTCAACACGAAGATCGTCATATGTGCTGCCCTGATTGATGCCGAAAAGAAGCTGATTCGGGTTGACTGTATCGGGCAGAGAATTGAGCCTTGCCATCTCCGCTTTACAGCGTTCAAGCCAGCGGACTGTTCTTTCGCAGGACAGTTTGGCGTACTTATATTCTGCAGGATTCTCAACACATTCATCGAATGCCATAGCAATTGTTGAACCGAGATTTGACTGAATCTGCATACTTTCTTCAGGACCCATAAAAATATGTCTGCCGTCAACATGTGACTGGAAGAAAACGCCTTCTTCCTTGATTGTGCGAAGCTTTGCAAGGGAAAAAACCTGAAAACCGCCGCTGTCGGTAAGAATAGGGCCGTTCCAATTTGTAAACTTATGAAGACCTCCCATTTCGCGCACAAGTGCATCACCGGGTCTTACATGGAGGTGATAAGTATTTGAAAGCATAACCTGACAACCGATTTCCTTGAGGTCATCAGCCGAAAGTGCTCCCTTGATTGCGCCGCAAGTGGCAACATTCATAAACGCAGGAGTCT
This sequence comes from Acutalibacteraceae bacterium, assembly GCA_045634985.1. GTDB lineage: Bacteria > Bacillota > Clostridia > Oscillospirales > Acutalibacteraceae > CAG-177. Next base: position 41,628 of record JAZRBF010000013.1, read on the forward strand.
GCACCGTTCCGTGAACCGTTGTGAACTCGCCCCTTCTTGCATTGCCTTGTTTTTTGATAAGTTTATACATTATGTTCTCCGTTATAATTTATTCGCATATTAAACAAGCGTCTCCGAAGCTGAAAAATCTGTATTTTTCTTCAACAGCAAGTTTATATGCATTCATCGTGTTTTCATAACCGCAGAAAGCACTTACAAGCATAATCAATGTGCTTTCGGGTAGATGGAAATTAGTGATGAGGCAATCAATGCACTTGAATTCATAACCGGGATAAATGAAAATATCGGTATCGCCTTCTGCTTCCTTGATTTCGCCCGTAAAAGTTGCAACCGATTCAAGAGTCCTGCAGCAGGTTGTACCAACGGCAAAAACCCTGCCTCCGTTTGCTTTTGTACGGTTGATAATATCTGCAGTTTCTGCAGGCAGATAATAATGCTCCGAGTGCATATGATGGTCTTTGATATCATCCGCCTTGACAGGACGGAATGTACCGAGACCGACATGGAGTGTTACAAAACCGATTTCAACACCCTTTGCTCTGACTTTTTCCATTAATTCGGGCGTGAAATGCAAACCTGCAGTCGGTGCGGCGGCACTGCCTTCCTTTTCGGCAAAAACCGTCTGATAACGCTCTTTGTTTTCGAGCTTTTCGGTAATGTAATGTGGCAGAGGCATCTCACCGATTTTATCGATAACCTCATAGAAATTGCCTTCAAAACCAAACTTTGCAATTCGGTTTCCGTCAGGCAAAACCTCAATGATTTCAGCCGTCAGCGAGCCATCACCAAAGGTGAATGAATGACCGACTCTCGCCTTCTTGCCGGGACCTGTGATTACCTCCCAGGTATCCTCCGCTTTACGGCTGAGGAGAAGGAATTCGACAACCGCGCCGGTATCAACTCTTGTGCCGTACATTCTGGCAGGAAGCACCTTTGTGTTGTTAAGAATCAGGCAATCGCCCTCTCTGAAATATTCGGTTATATCACTGAAGATTCTGTGTGAACAATCGCCCGTTTTCTTGTCGATAACAAGCATTCTTGAGCTGTCTCTCGGCTCAACAGGAGTCTGCGCAATCAGCTCCTTGGGCAAATCATAAAAAAATTCGCTACGTTTCATATAAAGTCCTTAAAATATTAATAAATTTATATAATATATTGTTATAAATGACATTTGATTTTTCGAGGCATTTGTGATATCATCATAATATTATCGGAGATTTTTGTCAAGCTTTAAATTTAAGCTTGAATCTGCCGAAGAAACATTACCGAAATGAGGTATAATGAAATGAAGAATTACAAAGTTGGTATCGTTGGCGCAACAGGTATGGTTGGTCAGCGTTTCATCACACTGCTCGCAAATCACCCCTGGTTCAATGTTACAGTTCTTGCGGCAAGCCCCCGTTCCGCAGGCAAGAAATATAAAGATGCTGTCGGCGCAAAATGGTGCATGGCTACCGAAATCCCCGAAAACATCGCTGACATCGTTGTTATGGACGCAACAGCAGATATCGAAAAGATTGCAGCAGCAGTTGACTTCGTTTTCTGCGCAGTTGATATGAAGAAGGATGAAATCAAAGCTCTTGAGGAAGCATACGCAAAGGCAGAATGCCCCGTTGTTTCCAACAACAGCGCACACAGACACACTCCCGATGTTCCGATGATCGTTCCCGAGCTTAACCCCGATCACGCAGAAATCATCGCAGCTCAGAGAAAGCGCCTCGGCACAGAAAGAGGCTTCATCTCTGTTAAATCAAACTGCTCACTTCAGAGTTATGTTCCCGCTCTCTTCCCCCTTGATAAGGCTGGTTACAAAGTAAAGGATGTTCTCGTTTGCACATATCAGGCAATTTCAGGTGCAGGTAAGACATTTGAAACATGGCCCGAAATGGTTGACAATGTTATCCCCTACATCGGCGGCGAAGAAGAGAAGTCCGAAGTTGAGCCCCTCAAAATCTGGGGTAAGATTGACGGCGATAAAATCGTTAACGCAACTGCTCCCAACTTCACAGCACAGTGCCTTCGCGTTCCTGCATCAGACGGTCATATGGCCGCAGTTTTCGTAAGATTCGAAAACAAACCTTCAATCGAAGAAATGAAGAAGGTTTGGGCGGAATTCAAGGGCTACCCCCAGGAAGCAGAGCTTCCCAGCGCACCCAAGCAGTTCCTCAACTACTTTGAAGAGGATAATCTCCCCCAGACAAAGCTCCAGAGAAATCTTGAAAACGGTATGGCAGTTTCAATCGGTCGTCTCAGAGAAGACAGCCAGTTTGATTACAAATTCGTTTGCCTTTCACACAACACCCTCAGAGGCGCAGCAGGCGGCGCTGTTCTTATGGCTGAACAGCTTTGCGCTCAGGGATACATCACTCCCAAGAACTAATTATTGAGAACAGATTTTTGTTCATATAACGAAAGGAGTCAGCTATGAAGCAGACTGTTTTTACCGGTGCAGGCGTTGCAATTGTAACTCCTTTTACCGCTGATAATAAGATTAATTTTGACAAACTCGCAGAGCTTCTTGAATTCCAGATTGCCAACCATACAGATGCTATCATCATCTGCGGCACAACAGGCGAAGGCTCAACCCTCGACCACGACGAACATTCCGAAGCTATCCGCTTCACCGTTGAGGTAGTTAACAAGAGAATCCCTGTTATTGCAGGTACAGGCAGTAACGATTCCGCTTATGCAGTAAAGCTCTCAAACGAAGCTGAAAAAGCAGGTGTAGATGCTCTTCTCTCTGTTACCCCTTACTATAACAAGACTTCACAGAGAGGTCTTATTGCTCACTACAATTTCATCGCTGACAGAGTAAGCGTTCCGATTATCACATACAATGTTCCTTCAAGAACAGGTGTAAATATCCTTCCCGAAACCTATGTTGAACTCGCAAAGCACCCCAGAATCGTAGGTACAAAGGAAGCAAGCGGTGACATTTCCGCAGTTGCAAAGACAATTTCTCTTTGCGGTGCAGATTTCTCCGTTTACTCAGGTAACGATGACCAGGTAACCGCTCTTATGTCACTCGGCGGTAAGGGAAGCATCTCTGTTCTTTCGAACATCCTTCCCCAGGTTGCTCACGATATTCCTGCAAAGTTCCTTGCAGGCGATTACGAAGGCAGCCGTAAGCTTCAGCTTGAATATCTTGACCTTTGCAATAATCTCTTCCTCGATGTTAACCCAATCCCCGTTAAGGAAGCAATGAATATGATGGGTCTTGATGTCGGCGCTTGCAGACTCCCCCTCTACGAAATGACAGACGCTGCAAAAGAAAAGCTCAGAGCAAGTCTTGCAAAGCATGGTCTTGTATAATTAATTAATTTGAGGTAATTCAAAATGGCAGGAATTTTATTAAGCGGATGCAACGGAAAAATGGGTAAGGCTGTAACTGCAAATGTTGCCGTTACAAAGGATGCCGAAATAATCGGCGGCATTGACATCTTTGCCGAGAATCTCTACGGCTATCCCGTATACTCCTCCCCTGCACTCATCCCCGATGAAATAACAAAAAAAGCCGATGTTATCATCGACTTTTCAAACCCGTCTGCGCTCGGCGGTTTGCTTGAATATGCAGTAACAAACGGTATCCCTGCAGTTATCTGCACAACAGGTCTTAACGAATCGCAGAAATCGCTTTTAAAATCAGCTGCCGAAAAGATTCCCGTTTTCTTCAGCGCAAATATGTCGCTCGGTGTTAACCTTGTTGTTGAACTTGCAAAGAAAGCAACTGCAGTTCTCGGCAACGATTTTGATATCGAAATCGTTGAAATGCATCACAATCAGAAAATTGACGCTCCCAGCGGTACTGCTCTTATGATTGCAGACGCAATCAAAGATGAGCTTGACGGCGAAACAACCTACGAATATGACCGCCATTCCAAGCGTGAAAAAAGAACAAAGAACGAAATCGGTATTCACGCAGTCAGAGGCGGCACAATCACAGGTGAGCACGAAATCATTTTTGCAGGCCACGATGAGATTATCAAAATCTCCCACTCCGCAAGAAGCAAAGAGCTTTTTGCAACAGGTGCGGTCAACGCGGCGAAATTTATCTGCGGTAAACCTGCAGGTATGTACGATATGAGCGCAATGCTGAAATAAACGGAGGATAACAAAATGAAACTCGTTGAAAATATTTTCATCACAGAAGATGTTACTCTTTTCTCGCTTTGCGATGCGCCTGCAGATATCGAGCATATCGCAGAGGTTTTCAAGCTCATCGCAGATGCAGGTATTGATGTTGATATGATTTCACAGTTCCCTGCAAGCGGCTCAAGCTCAGGATTTTCGTTTACAGTAAGCGATAATGATTTCATCCCCGTTCTTGCAATCGCATCAAAGCTTCGTGAAATCAATCCCAAAACAAAAATCAGCGTCAGCAGCGGTAACTGCAAGCTGACTGTCAGCGGCGAGGCAATGAGAGGCACTCCCGGTGTTTCCGCAAAAGTTTTCAAGGCTGCAGCAAGTGCAGATGCAGATGTCAGAATGATTACAACATCTGAAATCGAGATTGCAATGCTCGTTGTTAAATCCGACGTTGATAATGTTATTGCAGCTATTGAAAAAGAGTTTGCTGAATAATATATACATTATATAAAAATAAAAGCAGGAAGCGAAAGCCTCCTGCTTTATTTTTTATGCAATTTCTTCAACATCAATGCCGAGAATAACAACCTCGTTGAGGGGCTTATCCATAGCGTTTCTTTTAACTGCGGCGATTGCATCAACATTATCCATACCTTCGATTACCTGACCGAAAACAGTATGCTTAAAATCGAGCCAGGGTGTGCCGCCGAGAGCCTTGTAATCCTCAACACAAGCAGTGGGGAAGCCTCTGTCAGCAAGCTGTTCCATCTGCGAAATAAAACCGGGGTCAACCTCTTTCGCCTGAACAATGAAGAACTGGCTGCCATTTGTACCGGGGCCTCTGTTCGCCATTGAAAGAGCACCTCTGATATTATGATAGTCAACGCTGAATTCATCCTTGAAGTCACTGCCCCAGATGCTTTCTCCGCCTGCACCTGTGCCTGTGGGGTCACCACCCTGAATCATAAAATCAGGAATTACTCTGTGGAAAATGATGCCGTTATAATAACCGTTTTTTGCATGGGTTGTGAAATTCTCAACCGTCTTGGGTGCAGCATCGGGGAAAAGAAGAATTTTTATATCACCCATTGTTGTTTTCATTGTTGCAACAATATCGCCTTTTTCGGGAGTTCTTACCTGTTTACTCATTTTAAATGCCTCTTTCTTTATTTATTGGGATCATATACATCAGAAAGCTTCATAAAGTCAACCTTTGCCATTTTTGTTCTGGGGAAGCTTTCCATAATTTCTATCTTTCTCGGACAAGAGAATCTCGCAAGATTCTTCTTACAATATGTCTGAATCTGATTGATTGCTTCTTCATTATCCATCTTTTCTTTGAGAGTTACGCAGAGCTTTACACAAGGCTTATTCTTGATATAACCCTGAACCGCACAAGCTTCGCTGACAAAAGGAAGCTGAAGAACTGCATTTTCAATATCAGCAGGATAAACATTGTATCCCGAGATGATAATCATTCTCTTCTTTCTGCCTGTAAAATAAACGAAACCGTCAGCGTCCATATATCCGAGGTCACCTGAAAGCACCCATCTTGTGCCATCTTTATCAACATAAACACCATCGTTTTCAACTGTGTCTTCACCGTTGAAGTAACCCTGCATAACTGTTGAACCTGTAATAACGATTTCGCCCGTCTGACCTGCAGGAAGCTTATTTTTCATTTCGTCCCAGATTTCAACGGTCATACCTGTAAGAGGTTTGCCGATTGAATCCTCGCGAACATCCTTATAATTATTAACAGTACAAACTGACGCAACCTCTGTAAGACCGTATCCTCTGAAAAGTCTGCCCTTGCCGCCGTGCTTTGCAACTGTATGGTTAAACTCCTTAACAAGTCTTTCCGAGAGGAAGTCACCGCCGCAGAAAACAAGGCGAAGATTCTTAAGATGAGCGCCCTCGAAGTTTTCATCCTCCATCATCTTTTTATACATATTCGGAACGCCGAGGAGGAATGAAACGGGATATTTCTTAAGCTGCTTATTTGCTGCCGAAGCAGTAAACTGAGGCATCGGAAGCAAGGTGTATCCGTGAGTTATGGGGTAATGCATCGCAACTGCAAGACCGAATGCGTGGAACATCGGAAGAACAACAAGCGAGCATTCTGCACCGGGTACGTGAGGACTGTCAAGCGGTTCAAGCTTTTCAGCAAGGCAATTGATATTGTTGCTCGAAAGCATAATTGTTTTGCTCTTGCCCGTTGTACCGCCACCATGAAGATAAACTGCAGTAAGATCACCGTCGTGAATTTCGGTGCACTCTTTTCCTGCTCCTGCCGCAATAACCTTAGTATACTTGACGCTGTTTTTGAAGCGGTCAAGACCCTTACCCTTCACCATCTCAAACACCTTGATTGCAGGTGTCAGAGGGAAAGAAACATAATCAGAGTTCGAGCAGATTATGCAGGGAATATCAAGTTCATTTATAGCATCCGCATAAGGTGCAGCAAGAATATCAAGAATGAATACTGCCTTTGCATTTGTGATTTTAACACTCTCCGCAAGTCCTTCGGGAGAAGTCAGCGGATGAACGATGTTTGCGATAACACCGATTTTGTTGAGTGCATAAAAGGAAACAAAAGCGTGAATTGTTGTGGGCAAAAACACAGTTACAACATCGCCTTTACCTACACCCTTAGAGGTAAAGTAAGCCGCTAAAGCATCAACATCTGCCATAAAACGCGACATCTTGATTTTGTTTCCGAATGAAATTGCCCCGACAAAATCGCCATTGATTTTAACACTCTCTTTGAGATAGTCGTAACAAGTAAAGCTCATAAATAATTCCTACCTAATATATATTTGACAGCCGATTTATCAACTGTGAATATTGCTTGTTAAAATAATTTCATCTGAATCTGTGAAGGTTGCGATGATTCCGTTTCGGTCATATGTTGAATAAAACGGCGCTTTTGCAACCATTGTGAAATTCCATTTGACATTGGGATAAACCTTACCGAGCTGATTTGTAACAATAACCAGTTCGGGGGTCAATTTTTTGAGGAATAATGCAGATGATGAGCCGTAATAACCGTGATGACCTGCTTTGAGAAGGTCAATATCTCCGACTACATCACCGTAAATCTGCTCAAGTCCGCAAGATTTGGTCATATCCGCCGCAAGAAATGCAGTCTTTGTGCCTTTGGTAACCTTGATTCCGATGCTTGAAGCATTTTCACCTTTACCTGCAAGTTCTTTCGGAGTTACCGTATTGTATAAATCCAGCTTGAAATCGCCGAGATACATAATTTCGGGAATTTCCTTAAAAATATCGATGTTGCGCACAGTCAATGCATTGATAATCTGGTTATATGTTTCGTTGATAAGCCAGCTCTTGATTTCGTAATCTTTGGCAATTTCCTTATCGAATTCTTTGAAATATGCCTTACCGATAACAATATCAGGATCAACTATAATTGCTTCAAACGCGCCTACATGGTCATAATGGCAATGCGTACCGAGAATAAATTCAAGATATACTTTTCCGCTCGAATCCTTGGCAACCTTTTTGAGATAAGAAATAATCTCCTCTTCGTAGCCTTCATATGCAGTTTCTCTTCTCGGATTGCTGTCACCTTCGCCTGAATCGATGAGAGCAAATTTGCCGTTACTTTCAAGCAGAATAGCATCAGAATTCTTGGTGTTGATAAAATGGATGCGGTCATCACCTGCTGAGAGAGTGAATGTTTCTTGCTCGATTTCATATCGTCTTGCGTAACGGTTGCAAAGAGCAACTGTTATTATATCAAGAACAAATATCGCAATCATCAACGGAACAATTATCCATGTGATAATCTTTTTGACATTTCTTTTTTTCATACAAAACCCCATGATAATTTATAATTACATTATTTTATCATATAAAAATATTTTTTACCATAGTTAAATTGAAATTTTATAAAATATTTTATAAAATACTTGTATCCTTTTTCCTTTTATTGTAAAATATCTTTTATCAGAAACGATTGGAGAGATTTCATTGAGCTCTGAAAAGATTTCCGCTAAATTCAGCATTGCGGAAGCATCATATATTTTTTCATTCATATTCCCTCTCGCATTAAGTATGGCTGTATGCTCGGGAATAGGCATTGCAGGCGGAATGGTTGCCTGCGCTACGGCGTATCTTCTTGTTTCAGCAAAAAAGACAAAGCTTATAATGCCCGTATTCACTTCATATCTTATTGTTACACAAACTTTCAAGGAATTTGGCGCGTCAACAACTGCGGCAGCAATCGGATTCGGAGGCTTGCTGATGCTCCTTGTTGCTGTTACAGGTTTTGACTACAAAAGAGTAGTTTTCAAGCCTGTTGCAGTTGCAATAATGCTTGCAAGCGCAATCTCCCTTACTGTGCTTGACACAACCCTTTATTTCGGAATCGGAGCAAGCGGAAACATCGTAGGAGAAATGATAGATTCCTATCGCTCTCTCGGTTTCCATCCGAATTGGCGTGATATTCTTTACGGCACAATTATGATGGTAATTATGATTACCTATCCTAAGAAATTCAAAAAAGCTGACAATGTTGTAAGAGCACCATTTATCGGTCTTGTTTTTGCTCTTGTGCTTAATTACTTCCTCAATCCTTCAGATATGATAACCGCAATCAACGAAGTCGGCACATATTCGCTCTCTCCCTCGTCAATCCTCTTCCCTGCATTCAAAAACGATTTCAGCTTTGCAGGTCTGATTTCATCAGGTATAGCTTTATTTATTATCAACGCTTACTCTGTTTCGCTTGAAAAAGGAAACAGCCTTGAATATGCCGTTGCAGGCGGCGCAAACATCCTCGGCTCATTTGTCACAGGTGTGTTTATCCCCTTCTGCCCGAGAAACCATAAAAACATCAGTTTTTCCGGCATTCCTGCCGCAATACTTACTGTTGTTTTACTTGTGCTTTGCAGAGATTATATCGCCAGAATCCCTGTTGCCGCATGCGCAGTTATACTCATTGTCGGAGCGTGGCAAAGCGTAAAATGGGGTGAAATCAAGAAGACATTTATTGATGTGCCTTCTCTCGCCTGTCTTATTGCGGTTACCGCATTTATGCTTATTTTCGGCACAGTCAAGGGCGTACTTTTCGGAGCACTTTGCTCATTCATCTGCTCTTTCCTGCCCAGTGCACAGCATTTTGCCGAAGAATAACTTACAATAAAAAACAATAAAAAACGGATTGCAATGGATAAAATCCAGGCAATCCGTTTTATTTTATGTTAATGATAATTCAGAGGTTATTCCTTGCCATCTGCAAGTGATTCAAGCACACCCATCAGATTTTCAACGCTTGCTTTAAGCATAACTGATGATGACTCATAATTAATGCAAGCGGTTTTAATTCTTTCATTCGCCTGAGCAACCGATGCAATGGCATCACCAACGGCGGCACCTCTCTGCAAATCCGCCTCATCAGCCTTTACCTTTGCATCAGCAAGAATTCTGTTCGCCTCTTCGATGATTTCATCTGCTTTGCTACGCGCCTGAGCAAGAACAGCTTCCGCTTGCGCTATAATTTCATCTGCCTTGACCTGAGCGGCGGCAACTGCTTTTTCAGATTCTTCAACTTTGCCGTATGATTCTTCAAGCTTTGCTATCATCGCCTCTATTGAAGCAAGTTTCTCGCGATAAAGAGCGAGCTTTGAGTCATATTCGCTCCTCATTGCTTCGATTTCATCAGCGTGCGCCTTATCGGAAGCGACTTTATCAGCAAGAGTTTTTTCAAGTTGAGCCGAAATAGCAATTCTTTCATCCTCGACGGTCTGCCAGTCAGCAAGAATACCTGTTCTTTCTATTTCGGCTGCCTTAAGCTCAGTCTTGAGTTTCTCAACTTCTGCCGAAAGCGATTCAATTTCTGCTGCCGTTGTTTCTGACTCGGATAACTTGCGCTCGAGAGTTTCAATTTCACCGTTTTTCTCTGCTATCTCATCTTTAAGACGGCTGATTTCAAGCTGAAGCTGCTCGATATAATTGAGTACGCCCTCTTTCTGGAAACCGCCGACAAAGGATTTCTTTAAAATCTGTTTTGAAGCCATAACTGCCACCCTTTCAGTTGAACAATATTATTTCCGTTGCATCGACTGCAACCTCTACCGATTTACCGTCATTGTAAATTCTGAGGGTTGTTACACCATCGGAATTCTCAACAAATGCGCACGCACCATCCTTGCGAGTTACAAAACTGGAAACCACAACGCTGTCACCAACCTTGATTTCTTCACCGTCGGAATACGCATAGCAATCCGCAAGAGGCTCGCTGTAAAAACCGTTATATTCTTTAAGCACAAGAATATCCTCTGCCCCGTTAAGGACAAAATCAACGGCGGAATTAGATATTTTTATTGATTCAGTACCGTCAAAACTGAAAATATCGCCCGTTACCTTACCGACATCTGTTTTAAGGTAAACTGCGGAATTTTTTTTGATACCGAAACTTGTTATACTTGCCGCAACTGTTTTCTTTTCAGAAGGTTTGCTTTGAGAAAGAGAGCTTGTAAAAAGACTGTATCTCTCTCCTTGAGTATCCTTTACAAGAGCGAAAAGATTTTCACCGTCCTGCGAAAAACTGAACTGAGTCCTGCTCTTATCATAATCCGTCAGCTCATAGGTTATTCCAGAGCCATTTTGGACAACCGCAACCGCCATACCTTTTGTATCAACGCTGTTAGCAACAATACTGCAGGCATAATTTATAACTTCATCCATACCGCTTCTTGCCGCTATCTGCGAAAGAGTTGCCATATCGGTTTCTTTTTCTTTAATGGTTGTGTTTTCAAAAACTATCTTCGGGTCACCGAATGACGCGAATGCATATACCTTTGCAGGATCAACATTCTGCGCAATCTTGCAAACAGATTCGCCGTTATAAGCAAAAGCAGTATATACAGGTGCAGTAAATCCGCCCTTCTCTACCGTTTCGTCAAGTGCCGCTCTGATTTCATCTCTTATCAGCTTATCCTGATAAGCTACATATGCCTTATTATAAGCTTCAGTAACACCGAATAAATCCCAATAATCCATTCTGTTGGGTTTTATTATTGATTTATCACTTTCAGCATAATCATCAGAGATAACATAGCTCCAGGAAACACTCTCCTGCGATGTTGTAAAATAATAAAGATTGCCTCCAGACTCATAGTTATCATACATAACATTCGTTGCGCTGTCGCAAAGCATTTCGGGAGATTCGCCCTCATAGACCACATAAAGCTGTGACGATGTGGTTGCAATTCCTGTTCTTGATTCATAAATCAGATGAGGTTTTTCGGCATTGCCGAAGCTGTAAATCTGATAAATATTGCGGCAGACCTCAAGAGGCGTTTCTTCAAAAAAGCTGTAAAGCACCTTGTTGGCGCCATGCATTTTTGTGAAATAAATTCCGCTTTCACCCATAATATAAATCTCATCAACATTTGATGCGAATGATGTTATTTTTTTGGATTTAATCTCACAGACGCAACCGTCATTGGCATTTGATTTACTGTTAAATTTGAGATAATAAACCTTGCCGTCAGATACCTCAAAATCTTTTTCAATACCGAAATCTATTATGGCAGGTGCAGTAATTTCACTACCGTCAAGCTCTACATAATAAAGGTCAAAAAGTTTCTCGTCGTATGCTGACGGTATGGTATAATAAACTCTTTTATTCTTTGTTTCTGCTTTAAAGCTTACCGCATCAGAATCAGGCAAGGCAAGCTCCTTATCATTTATTCTTACAACAAATTCATTGCCTTTTTTAAAAACAAGAATGCTGTTATTTTCAATGTTATTACTTTGAACAAGCAAGATTATAAGAACAATAACCAATCCGACAACAACTGCCGCCGCGCTGGCGATTATCCCTATCTGCGCTTTTTTAGGAATTTTCTTAAACGAATCAAACATTGCAGGCAGAATTGATTTCTTACTGCCCTTTTCGGATGATTCTCCATTTGTTATTCCGTTATCAAATCTGTTTTCCTCTGACACTAAAAATCACCCCTGTCCCCTTAAGCTTCTTCGGCGGCTGCCTTGCAAGAATCCAAAACAGCCGCCGCAACAATTATTTGAGTGAAATAGCCTGCTTTGCCTTTGCAACTATATTCTGTGCATCAAGGCCGTAAATATGAAGTAATTCTACTGCAGGTCCGGATTTTCCGAATTCATCGTTAACACCAAGTCTGACAACGGGCACACATTTGCCGCTTTCGCAGACTGCCTCTGCAACTGCACCGCCGAGACCGCCGATAATACTATGCTCTTCAGCGGTAACGATTGCACCTGTTTTTGCTGCTGATGCAAGGATTGTTTCAGCATCAAGAGGCTTGATTGTGTGAACATTGATAATTTCAGCACTGATGCCTTCTGCGGCAAGGAGTTCCTTTGCCTGAATTGCTTCGTTAACCATAAGACCTGTTGCACAGATAGTTACATCTGTACCTTCGCTGAGAACAACTGCCTTGCCCCACTCGAATTTATAATCTTCGTTAAAAATTCTCGGAACGGCAAGTCTGCCGAATCTCATATAAACAGGGCCCTCATATTCTGCTGCTGCAAGAACTGCTGCTCTTGTTTCAACATCGTCTGCAGGGTTGATGATAACCATATTGGGGATTGCTCTCATAAGAGCGATATCCTCACAGCACTGGTGGCTTGCACCGTCTTCACCAACGGAAATACCTGCGTGAGTTGCACCGATTTTAACATTGAGGTTGGGATATGCGATTGAGTTTCTGACCTGCTCATAGGCTCTGCCTGCCGCAAACATAGCAAATGTGCTTGCGAATACGGTATAACCTGTTGTTGCAAGACCTGCTGCAACGCCCATCATATTGCTTTCTGCAATACCTGTGTCAAAAAATCTCTCGGGAAATTCCTTTTTGAACATACCTGTTTTTGTTGCTGCTGCAAGGTCAGCATCAAGAACAACAACTTTATCAGTTAATCCGCCAAGCTCTACAAGTGCTTTACCGTAAGCATCGCGGGTAGCGGTTTTAATTACATCTGCCATAGTATTATACCGTCCTTTCTTATGCCTCAATTTCAGCAAGAGCCTGCTGGAGCTCACTCATAGCCTGCTCATACTGCTCTGCGTTAGGTGCTGTGCCATGCCATGAGCACTGGTCTTCCATAAATGAAACGCCCTTACCCTTAACGCTGTTAGCAATAATAACTGAGGGCTTACCCTTGAATTCAGCGGCGGCATTGAATGCTGCGTCAATTTCATCGAAGCTGTGAGCATCAATTTCAATAACATTCCAGCCGAATGCCTTGAATTTTTCGGGAATGGGATAAGGAGAGTTAACCTCTGAAATCTTGCCATCAATCTGAAGGCCGTTGTTATCAACAACAGCAACAAGGTTATCAAGACCCTTTGCAGAAGCATACATTGCTGCTTCCCAGACCTGACCTTCCTGAATTTCGCCGTCACCAAGTACAGTAAATACTCTGAAGCTCTTACCGCTGAGTTTTGCGCCGAGAGCCATACCGCAAGCAGCAGAGATACCCTGACCAAGTGAGCCTGTGCACATATCAACACCGGGAGTGTACTTCACGCTGGGATGACCCTGAAGCATAGAATTGCTCTTTCTGAGAGTCTTAAGCTCTTCAACAGGGAAATAACCTCTGAGAGCAAGTACGGAATAAAGAGCAGGAGCAGCATGACCCTTGGAAAGAACAAATCTGTCTCTGTTTTCGTCCTTGGGATTCTGGGGATCAACATTCATATGGTTGAAATAAAGATAGGTAAGAATATCGGCGCAGGAAAGCGATCCACCGGGATGACCCGATTTAGCATTGAAAACGCCCTCAATGATACCCATTCTGGCCTTGCAAGCTTTGATTTTCAACTGTTTTCTGATAACTGCATCCATTGCAGCCACCTCCTGTAAATTATTTTGTTTCAATGTATTCGAGGAAATCAGCTACAGCGCCGCTGTTGCAGTGGCACGCAACGAATTCCGAAATCTCCTTAAGTTCTTTCGGTGCTTGTCCGCAACAGGCGGGAACACCAACAGTCTTCAGCATATCGTAATCATTAAAGTAATCACCGATTGCCGCGGTATGTGACGCGTCAATTCCAAGAATTTCAGCCAGTTTCATAACCGCTGTACCCTTATGCGTATTTTTAGCAAGAATTTCAAAACTGCAAACCGAAGAAGACATAAGAGTAAGTTCGGAGGAATTGAGCTTCTCGAAATACTTCTTTATCCTTGCAATATCCGTCGGAAGACCTGAAAAAATAACTTTACCCCAGTTCTCCTTCGGAACCTTGGCTATATCATAGATATGCTTATGCTTAAGCTTATCAACAACAACAAACCACTTGCCGAAAGCACCAAGACCTGTGATATATATTATATCCTTTGCTACAACGACAACATCAACCGTCCAGAATTTTTTTGCGGCCTTGACGGCAATCTCCATTGCTTCATCGTTCATTGCGCTGAAATGAATCATTTCCTGCTTCCGGAAATCATAAATACCTGCTCCATTGATAACAACTGCAGGTGTGCCTGAAATCGGCAGGCCCTTGAAATGTCTTTCCATTGATTGGGGATTTCTGCCCGATGCAAGGGTGAAGAAACCACCTTGAGCAACAAATTTTTCAATAGCTTTCTTGTTCCTTTCGGGTAGCTTTCTTGCTTTATTATTCAATGTTCCGTCAATATCCGAAACAACAAGCCAATCTGAAAACTTTTTCTTTGCTTCCATTCTCTTACTTTATTCTCCTTAGGAAATCAGTGAAATACTCAGGCAACGGCGACTCAACGCGAACTGTTTCGCCGCTTGACGGATGAACGAATCCAAGCAAGCCTGCGTGAAGGCATTGACCACCAAGAGAGGTCACGCCGTTTTTAGGGCCGTAGACAGGATCGCCTGCTACAGGGTGGCCGAGATAAGCCATATGCACTCTTATCTGATGAGTTCTGCCGGTTTCAAGCCTAAGCTTCAAAAACGAAAAATCTTTATATTCTTCAAGCACCGTATAATGGGTAACGGCGTTTTTTGAATTTCTGTCGGTTACGCACATTTTCTTGCGGCCATTGGGATGTCTGCCGATTGGTGCATCAACAATACCCTCCTGATTCTTCAGGTGACCGTGGATAACCGTTCTGTATTCCCTGGCAAGGGAGTGTTCTTTAATCTGCTCGGAGAGCGAAATATGCGCTGAATCAGTTTTTGCAACAAGAAGCAAACCGCTTGTGTCCTTATCAATGCGATGAACAATTCCGGGACGGATAACACCGTTTATACCCGAAAGATTGCCTTTACAATGATGCATCAACGCATTGACAAGCGTTCCCGAATAATTACCCGGTGCGGGATGAACAACCATTCCTCTGGGTTTATTGACAACAAGAAGTTCACTGTCTTCATACATAATCTCAAGAGGAATGCATTCGGGTTCAAGCGAGAGCATCTTCGGCTCGGGAACGGTAAAAGAAAGCTCATCGCCATTCTTGGGCTTATAGCTTTTTGTTATAACTTTTCCTTTACACGAAACAAGCTCATCCGCAAAAAGATTCTGCACAAACGAACGCGAATAATCCGAAAGTACGGCAGAGAGGAGTTTATCCGCCCTCTCTCCTGCCCATTCATCATCAACCCTGATGATAACAGGCTCATTATATTCAATTGATGTTACTGATTCAATCATTTTCGTTTGCCTTTTCTTCTTTTGCTTTATTCTTCTTGCTTTCTCGGACAACTTCAAAAATCTCATAACCGATAAGCATAAACGCACCAACAGTTATGCAGCAATCCGCAAAATTAAAAACTGCAAAATCAATGAAAAGAGGTTCTATAAAATCAACAACATAACCGTTAACGAAGCGATCAATCAGATTCCCGAGACCGCCCGCGGCAACAAGCACCAAGCAGACATTAACAAATTTCGACTCAATCTTCTTGGTAAGGAGCACGATAAGTACGCCGATAAGAAGAAGTCCCGAAAAAAGGATGAGAATAAGTTTATTCTCGGAAAACGAACTGAAGGCTGCGCCTGTATTTTCAACATATCTGAATTGAAACAAACCAAAAAGGAATTCAAACGGCCCATTGACTTTTACGGTGTTGATTGCGGCATATTTGGTAAGCTGGTCAGCAACGGTCAGCAAAGCAATTGCCGCGATACAAATAACCTGGAACATAGTAACCTCTCAAAAAAGCTTATTCTCCGAAAAAGCTGTCAAAAAGTGAAGTAATATCATCCGAATCATCGGAATCTGAAGTTATATCATCAAGGTCAACCTTGAAGCCTTCAAAATCATCGTCATCATCAAAATCGAAATCAAAATCTTCATCATCATCTGATTTCTCTTCAACGGGTTCAACAGGAATTTCGGCAACAGGTATATCCTCAACCGAGGGAATCTCTGCATCAGGAATCTCAACTGCAATATCATCAAGAGTTGCAGGAATTTCTTCGGGAGCAACGATATCATCGAAGCTGAGTTCTTCAATCATACTGAAAAGATCTTCAACATCTTCTTCGTCTTCTGCAGAAACTTCTGTTTCAGCAGGAGCTTCGGGAATGTCGATAAATTCTTCCTCTTCTTCTGCAGGAACTTCTTCAGTTTTCTCTTCAACTGCAGGAATTTCTTCGACTACCTCGATTTCTTCAATCGGTTCTGCTGCAATTTCTTCTGCTGCAACGGGAGTTTCTTCTTTTTCAACTTCGCCGAAAATTTCAGCAAGAAGATTGCCTGTTACAGGTGCGGAAATTGTTTCTTCAGAAGCAGGAGTTTCTTCTGCTGCAGGAGCGGGATTTTCCTCAACGGGCTCAACAATCAGGTCGGCCTCGGCAACTTCTTCAATGATTTCTTCGATTGTATCAGGCAGATCAGGTTCATAAACTGCTTCCTCTTCGGTTGCAGGAACAACAATTTCAGACTCCGAATCAGGAAGAGATGAAACAAGCTCCATCTGACCTGCAAGAAGCGATTCAACTGTTGCTTTGAAAGTTGCGGTCTCTTTTTTGATTCTTCCAAGCTCGGATGTATAATATTCAAAATCAGCTTTGCTTTTGCCGACAATTTCCTTGCTCTGAGCTTCAGCCTTGATAATAATTTCAGTTGCTTTCTGCTGAGCCGCAGTAATAGCCTGCTCAGTTTCTCTCTGCGCTCTGTCGGTCAACGACTGAACAGCAACCCTTGCATTATCAACAATTCCCTTTGCGCTTGCTCTTGCTTCATCAGTGATGCGTGCGGCTTCAGCCTCGGCTGCTTCACGAATAGCTTTGGCTTCTTCTTCAGCGGCACCGACTGTTGATGCTGCCTTTGCTGTTGCTTCCTTGTTGATGGATTCAGCAAGACGGCGAGCATCAAGCAACGCAAGCTTGATGGCCTCTTCGTCACTGCGATAGCTTTCAATCTTATCGGCAAGAATGCTTATTTTCTTAATGAGCTCCTTATTTGTATGAAGAGCTTCTTCATAGGATTCAGCAACTCTCTTGAGGAAAAGATCAACTTCCTCTGCGCTGTAAGCACCACTGACTACGGGAGTAAAAATTGCGTTTAAAATCTGTTCGGTTGTAAGCATAAAATGTCTTCCTCTCTCACAAATGATTATTCTTCAAACATTGCGCCGCTGATTTCATCAACAAGCTCACCTGAAACGGGAACATTATAAGGTGTGATGATATATGCTCTGCCTGCAATCTTTCTGAAATCGCCGTGATTTGCATAAGCGACACCGTAAAGGAAGTCGATAATTCTCTGTGAAACATCATTGGGGCAGGTTTCAAGGTTGAGGATAACAATTCTCTTTTCGTTAAGAATATCTGCAACCTCGCCTACTTCTTCAAATCTGTCAATCTTCTGGAAAACGACGTGGGGTTTTGATGCCTGACCGGGATTGCCCTTGCCTGATCCGATATTCACAACATTTGAGCCGGATTTGTCTCCGCCTCTTGATGAAGGCTGCGGCTGGGGCTGTGTGGGCTGCTGGGGAGCAAAATCAAATTCCTCCTCTTCATAACCTTCCTCTGCACCGTCAACATAATCGTCATCGGTAACATTGATAAACTTCTTGAATTTCTCAATAAAATTCATATCAAATTTCCTCCTTAATTATCTGTAAATCCTTGCGCCGAAAATTGCCGAGCCGATTCTGACAAGATTCGCACCTTCAAGGATTGCACTTTCATAATCTCCTGACATTCCCATTGAGAGAATATTCATATTTATATTATCTATTTTTTTAGCGCCGATGTCAATAAACATACGCCTCATATTCGAAAAAACAGCACGAATTTCAGCTTCTTTTTCGCAAATCGGGGCTACACACATCAAACCGTTGATACATACACCGTCAATCTCTGCAATTTCACAGGCTCTCTCAAACAACTCATCCGCGGTAAATCCGAATTTACTGTCTTCGTTTCCGACATTCACCTCAAGCAGAATGTTGGTTGTAATCCCCTGCATAACAGAGCGTTTGCCGATTTCTCTTGCAATATCAACCGTATCAACAGACTGAATCGTATCAACTTTGCCTACGATTTTTCTGACCTTGTTTGACTGCAGATGCCCGATAAGATGAGCTTTGCACGAATCAAGCAACAAATCAGGCTCTTTAAGCAAAAATTCCTGCACTTTGTTTTCGCCGATAAGGCTGATTCCGCATTCTATTGCTTTATTGATGAATCGCGGCTCAACAGTTTTTGTAACCGCCAT
Organism: Acutalibacteraceae bacterium; assembly: GCA_045634985.1. Taxonomy (GTDB): domain Bacteria; phylum Bacillota; class Clostridia; order Oscillospirales; family Acutalibacteraceae; genus CAG-177. Next base: position 60,383 of record JAZRBF010000013.1, read on the forward strand.
AAGACCGATATCCTCAAAACTTCTGCCGCTGCGCAACGCCGCTTCAGCAATATCGCTTGAGATTATCTTCAAATTCTCTTCAATCGCCAAAAAGCGTTCTTCATCCGATAACCATACCATCGCTTAAATCCTTTCCCGAAACAATAACTTCGTCATACAACTCAAGATGAGCGTAATTCAATTTAACAGAATCATCTGCCGCTGCAACAACAAATTTATCATCCGTATACAGAATATTCAGACTCCTGAAATTCACAATATTTGCTCTGCGGATATAAACACCGGGCTGACCTTCATCATCAAAACGGATTGCATCCTTGCTAACCTTAAGACCTGAATATTCATTGATTACAACCTTACCCTCTACTTTACGCAAAGATGCAAGGTCTTCATTCATAAGATTACATTCAAAAACAACAAGAGTATTGTTGCCCTCAACTGAAAGCATTGAATGCACCTTTGTGGTAACAGTCTGCGAAGACGAATCACCAAGAATAAGTTTCACTGTTTTGCCCTGTGAAAAACCGACAGTTTTGCCTGTATCAATTACAGTTGCAATATACCATTTGTAACCGTTGATGATTTTGCCGATTGAGTTTTCGGGAACATCTTCCCTTTTACTCTCATATGCCCCATCGAGCATTTCAGGAGTAAGTTTATCAAGCGATTCAACTGTCAGAACATTTTCATAGCCGTCCGAAGTGCCTACATAATAACCCGACGCTTCGGCGGTAATGATTGAGCTTACAGTTGCGGAAGATTCAAGAGAAGCGATTTTGGAAGACAAAGCCGCAATTTTATCCGAACAATCGACAGGCTGTTCAAGGGAAACCTGCTTTCTTGAAAGTTTTTCGCTGAATGAAAGTTTGCATTCCTCAAGGGAGGAATAGTCATTGTTATACGCATCATTGATAATGTTCATATATTCCTTATCAATTTCTGCGGAAAGCTTATCCATATCAATATTTGCAAGTTTAAGCTGGCTGTCAATAGACTTATAGACCTCCAGCTTGTTTTTTAACGAATCAGCTTCAACATAATTCTTTGCTGATGTTTCGTCTGCAAAAACAGCGGCAATCGAACTTCCCTTGCTGACTCTCTCGCCGTTTTCCGCAAGCTGCACCGTTACACCTGCGGTGTTTGTGGTCAGAATTGTTTCATCGCGGATAACATACATCTTTGCGCTTACAGTTTCCGGAACTGTCTGCGTATATACGGTTTGAGTTGTATAAGAATGTGCCGTCAGACCATAAAGCTCGGCTGCAAAATAAATAACGATAATAACTGCTGTGGCCGCCGCCAGAATACCCAGCAGTCTGTTACCTGCCTTCACCCTCTCACTTCCTTTCGATTTTTTCGAGCACGGCTCTGAGCATTTCATCCGTACTCTTGTAATCATCGATGAATATAAACTTCATCTTCTCATCACGCCTGAACCAGGTAAGCTGGCGCTTGGCGTATCTCCTTGTCTGCATCTTCAGATTATCGATGCACTCCTCAAATGTTTTTTCCCCTGCAAAATATGGATAAAGTTCCTTATATCCGATTGCTTGTTTTGCTGTCCTTCCGAGCGGATTTTCAAAAAATGCTCTTGCTTCAGCCTCGAGCCCGCATTCAAGCATAATGTCAACTCTTCTGTTGATTCGGTCATAAAGATATTGCCTGTCCCTTGCATCAAGACAGAATGCTACAGTTTCAAACGGAGTTTCATTGCTGTGCGACATTTCGTTCTGCTCGGTGATTGTTTTACCCGTTGTCCGATAAATCTCAAGCGCTCTTATAATTCTGCCGAGATTATTCGGATGAAGCCTTGATGCAGCTTCGGGGTCAACGGCGGCAAGCTCATCGAGCAAGACCTGCGCGCCTTCCGCTTCGGCTCTCTTTCTGAGTTCCTCGCGATATTCAAAATCCGTATCCTCGGGAAGAAACTCTATATTATCGACAAGCGATGAATAATAAAGACCTGTACCTCCTGCAAGAACGGCTTTTTTACCTCTTGAATGAATATCGGATATGATATTTTTTGCCATTTCGCAATACTTTGCGACGCTGAAAACATCGTCAGGCTCGGCAAACCCGATCATATGATGCGGAATGCCCTGCATTTCCTCAACGGTAGGCTTGGCGGTTGCAATATCCATTCCTTTATAAATCTGCATGGAATCGCAGGAAACCACTTCGGCGCCGATTGCTTTACAAAGAGCAACAGCAAGGGAGGTTTTGCCGGACGCTGTCGGGCCGACTATTGCTATCAACGGTATTTTAGACTCTGCCAAAATTCTTTTCCAGCTCTCTTTTTGTCATTTCGATTAACACGGGTCTGCCGTGCGGACAGTAACGGATATCAGGCATCGAAAGAAGCTGTTTTGCAAATCTTTCCATCTCAAGGCGCGATGTGAAGTTGCCTGCCTTGATTGCGCTTCTGCAAGCAACGGAATGGAAAATCCAATCCATCTTTTCGAATGCAACATCCTGTTTTTTCTCAACAAATCTGCCTGCGATTTCACCGATAACTTCTTCAACATCATCTGCTGAAAGCTCCATCGGACACTCTCTGACAATAACGCATCCGCCGCCGAAATCTTCAACATCAAAGCCTGAGCTGTTGATAAGTTCAAGATTTTCAAGTACTGCGGAATATTCCTCTTTTGAAAGAGTGACAGTCACAGGTAAAAGAAGAATCTGCGGAGTTCTTTCTCCGCATTCTTTTTTCAGTTTTTCATAAATGATTCGCTCGTGTGCGGCGTGTTTATCAATGATAACCATTTTGCCGCGATATTCACAGAGAATATATGTTTTAAAAGCTTCGCCGATAAGAAGAAAATCCTCATCATTGAACGCCTCTTTTTCAACTTTGATTTCAACCTGAGGCTCTGCAGATTCAACAACAGGAATAACCTCAACCGGTCTTATTTCAACTTCATCAATTCTGACCTCAACGGTTTTCTTTTCTGACGGCGAATGAAGAAGAATATCTTCGTCCGTTTCAACTGCTTTTGTCGGCTTTGTTTCAGGCGAAGAAACAAACACCGTAGGAGAAACCGCTTTTTCGACAGGTCTGACCTCAAACGAGGGTTTCGCCGCAGGAGAAGCAGGTTTCGGAGTTTCTTCCTTCGGGGGTTCCGACTTCGGAATATGCTGCCAGAAACCGGAAACAGGTGCAGGCGCAGATTTCTGCGTCATAACAAACTGTTCCGCAGGGGTTTCAGGTGCTTTGCGGTAATCCTTTGCAATCTCCCTTATCTGCTTGGGTTTATCGCCTGAATCAAGTGCATTTTTACAAGCATAATAAACCGCATTGAATATCATTCTCTCATCTGAGAATCTGACCTCTGTTTTTGCAGGATGCACATTGACATCAACCAACGAAGGGTCAATTGAAATATTAAGTACGCACGATGGGAATTTACCCACCATAATTGAATTTTTATATGCCTCGCTCAAAGCGGCACTTCCTGTGCCTGTTTTGATAAGACGGTTATTGATAAAGAAAAACTGCATATTGCGATTAGGTCTTGCAGACGAAGGTCTGGACACAAAACCGTTGACGGACACACCATTTGTTTCGGCTGATGCAGGAATGAGCGAATCAGAAAATTCCTTACCGAAAACTTCTCGCACACAGGTGAGCAAGTCACCTCTGCCGCTTGTGATAAGCACCTGCTTACCTTCGCGGATAAAGCGGATTGAAACCTCGGGATGAGAAAGAGCAATTCTGTCAACAACGCCTGCAACAGCATTTGCCTCTGTAACATCTTTCTTGAGAAATTTCATTCTTGCAGGGGTGTTATAAAACAAGTCCCTTACAATAATCGTTGTACCCTTGGGGCAACCTGCATCGTCGCAGAGAATCTCTTCGCCGCTTTCTATAACATAACGTGTGCCGATATCCTCATCTTCAGTTGCGGTCATAACCTCAACTCGTGCAACCGCGCTCACACTTGCAAGAGCCTCTCCTCTGAATCCGAGAGTCATTATGCTGTTAAGGTCGTTTGCATCAGCAATTTTGCTTGTCGCATGGCTGACGAATGCATTTCTGATATCATCTCTTGAGATACCGCATCCGTTATCGGTTATGCGGATATAGGTTACACCGCCGTTTTTGATTTCAACGGTAACAGTATCTGCACCTGCGTCAATTGAGTTTTCAAGAAGTTCCTTAACAACTGATGCGGGACGCTCAACAACTTCACCTGCGGCTATAAGCTCGGCAAGTTGTTTTGAAAGCACATTAATCTTCGGCATACGGCACCTCCTTTTCAGTAGTGATTAAAGTTAGTTTTTTGCTTGTTTGGTCAAATCATATAGTACGCTCATTGCTTCAATTGGTGTGAGCGTATTCACATCAAGATTTCTCAATGCTTCAACAATCGAATCTGCCGCAGAACTTCCGAATGAAATCTGCTCGGATTCATCGTCCTTCGAAACAGTAACAACCCTTGTTACACCTTCGGTTTCAAGCTCGTGAAGAACAACCTTTGCTCTTTCAACAACGCTGTTAGGCACACCTGCAAGCTTTGCAACCTCGATACCATAGCTGCCGTCAGCACAACCGGGCACGATTCGGCGAAGGAAAGTGATATTATCTCCCCTCTTTTTAACGGCGATATTGTAATTCTTAACACCGTCAACACTCTGCTCAAGCTCTGTAAGCTCGTGATAATGAGTTGCGAAGAGAGTTTTTGCTCCGAGCCTGCGTTTATCAGCGGAATACTCAAGCACCGCTCTTGCAATACTCATACCGTCAAAGGTTGAAGTACCTCTGCCGATTTCATCAAAAATTATAAGGCTCTTTGCAGTTGCATTTTTGAGAATATCGGCAACCTCATTCATTTCAACCATAAATGTTGACGAGCCTGACGCAAGGTCATCGCTTGCGCCGATTCGGGTATAAATACCGTCAACAACGCAAAGCTCTGCCGATGCGGCAGGAACAAAGCTGCCTGCCTGCGCCATAAGAGAAATGAGTGCCACCTGACGCATATATGTTGATTTACCCGCCATATTCGGACCTGTGATAATTGCGCAGCGGTTATCAGCACAATCAAGTCTTGTATCATTGGGCACAAACGGATTATCAAGCATTTTTTCAACAACAGGATGTCTGCCGTGTGTAATATCAATCATTGAACCTGCATTCATTACAGGGCAACAATAGTTATTTTCTGACGCAACCTTTGCAAACGAAACAAGCACATCAACCGCCGCTACACACGAAGCGGTTTTCTGAATTTCATAAAGATGCTCTGCGGTCTTTTTACGGACAGAATCAAAAATCTCATATTCAAGACGAACGATTCTTTCCTGAGCACCGAGCACTTTTGATTCAAGCTCTTTAAGCTCCTGGGTTATGTATCTCTCACAGTTTGCAAGAGTCTGCTTTCTGATATATTCTTCGGGAACAAGTTCCTTATATGAATTCGAAACTTCGATATAATAACCGAAAACACGGTTATAACCGATTTTAAGCTTCTTGATACCTGTCTTTTCCTGCTCGCGAAGCTGAATATCGGCAATATAGCCTTTACCGTTATTGACAATATCGCGAAGGGAATCAAGCTCTTCGTTGAATCCATCTTTAATCATACCGCCTTCACGCACTGAAAACGGAGGCTCATCGCAGATGGAATTTTCAATCATCTCAACGATTTCATCAAGGGAATATATTCCGTTGCAAAGTTCACCGAGCATTGCACTCTTGCAGGAAGCAAGATATTCCTTGATAACAGGCATCCTTGCAAGGGTTGCCGAAAGAGCTTTAAGCTCCCTTGCGTTTGCGGTTGAATAGGCAATTCTTGTTATCAGACGCTCCATATCCTGGCAACCTGTCAACGAAGAAACAAGGTCATCGCGGAGAATCGGATTTTCATAAAGTTCCGAAACCGCATTGTGACGCTTTGTTATGCCTGCGATACCGACAAGAGGCTGTTCAAGCCACGAACGAAGCATACGCTTACCCATTGAGGTCTTTGTTTTATCAAGCACCCAAAGGAGCGAGCCTCTTTTTTCTCTGTTACGCATTGTTTCGGTAATCTCAAGGTTACGCATTGCCGCAACATCAAGACGCATAAAGCTGCTGTCACCGTAATAATCAATGCCCTTTATGTTTTCGAGTTCGGTTTTCTGAACGCTTCTGAGATAATCCATAACTGCGCCGAGGACTGACACCGCCGCAGGAGCATTCTCAAGACCGAGGTCCGAAAGTGACGCAACCGAAAAATGCTTCATCAGCATTGCGGAAGCTTTTGAAAGATCAAAGCATTCCTCATCAAGCAGATCGCAGGAAGAATGGAGTCTTGATTTGACAAAATCAGTCACCTGAGTGAGTTTAAGCACATCAGGGCTGATAATCAGTTCGCTTGGCATAAATCTGCCGAGTTCATTAATTATCCTGCGCTGTGAGTTTTTGCTTTCAAAGGCGGTAACATGAATACTGCCCGTGGAGATATCGGCAAAGCAAAGACCGATTGTGTCCTTTGAAGCGAAAATACCTGCAAGGAAATTATTTTTGCTTTCATCAAGCATCGTACTTTCGATAACCGTTCCGGGAGTGAGGACTCTTGTAACATCTCTCTTAACAAGTCCCTTTGCGGTCGCAGGGTCTTCAAGCTGTTCGCAGATAGCAACCTTATAGCCTTTTGCAACAAGACGGGCGATATAAGAATCAGCGCTGTGGAAAGGAACGCCGCACATAGGCGCTCTCTCTTCCTGACCGCAATCTCTGCCTGTAAGCACAAGCTCAAGTTCTGCAGAAACAAGCTTTGCATCATCAAAGAACATCTCATAGAAATCGCCCAGACGGAACATAAGAATTGTGTCAGGGTAATTCTTTTTGATTTCAAAATATTGCTTCATCATCGGGGTAAGCTCTGCCATTTAAGTCTACCGTACCTTTCAAAAAATCCCGCAATAGGTACGGGAATGAATTTCACTCCCGTACCGTAATCGGTTAATTAGTGGCAACCGCCGCAGGATGAGCATTCACCGCCGCATTCGTGCTGCTCCTGCTGGGGCTCGCAAGTTGCGGGGTCTGCACCCTGAAGGCAAAGAGCAAAGATACCGTTGATGTAATTCATAAGGTTATCAATCTCTGTTCTTGCTGCCTGATATGCTGCCATATTGGGGTTAGCCATAATCTTGGTGTAGATTTCACCGAATTCCTTGTCATAAGCTTCAAGCTTCTGCTCATTCTTGTCTTCCTTCTGAGCTTCGTGCTGGAATGACATCTGGATAAGCTGAATTCTTGCGAGGAGCTCATTGAGCTCTGTGTCCTCTTCGCTTGCCTTCTGTGCTGCAACGAAAGCTGTGTAGCGCTCGTCCTGCTGAAGGAGTGCTCCGAGTTCTCTTGCTTTTGCAATTACGTCCATTTTTGTTTCTCCTAACTGAAAAAATATTTTTGATAAATTACGAATTACCGTAAATTATAACCTACATTAATCATTCGCAGAGTTCGCCTCTGAGAATCCAGGTAAGCGATTCCGTTACCTTAACTTCCCTGAATGAACCGATAACCGATTTATCTGCAGGGAATTCAATGATAATATTGCCTTCTGTTCTGCCTTCAATCAAGCCGCCTTTGCTGACACTCTCACAAAGCACTCTGTAAGTTTTACCAACCATTGAAGCAGTTCTTTCTGCGGCAATTTTCTCCTGGGCATCAAGCAGTTCTTTAAACCACTTGCCTTTTTCTTCTCTTGAAACAGGGTCAGGCATTGACGCCGCTTTTGTTCCCTCTCTCGAAGAAAAAATAAATGTAAACATCGAAGTGAAATTCGCCTTCTGAACAAGAGTTACCGTTTCGCAGAATTCCTCATAGGTTTCACCGGGGAAGCCGACGATAACATCGCTTGTGACAGAAAGATTCGGCATCAGAGAATATGCATATTCCAGAAGGCTGAGATATTTTTCTCTTGTGTATCTTCTGTTCATCGCATCAAGCACTCTGTTGCTTCCGCTCTGGAAAGGCAGATGCAAATGCTTTGCAACCTTCTCACATTCAGCCATTGTTTCAAGCAACTCGTGAGTGCAATCCTTGGGATGAGAGGTCATAAAGCGGATTATGAAATCTCCATCGATTGCGTTAAGCTCCCGCAGAAGCTGCGAGAAATTGCAACCGTAATCGGGATATTTGCCGTACGAATTGACATTCTGACCGAGAAGGGTGATTTCTTTATAGCCTTTTGCTATAAGCTCCTTTGCCTCGGCAATGATAATTTCAGGGTCGCGGCTTCTTTCTCTGCCTCTGACATAAGGCACGATACAGTATGTGCAGAAATTATTGCATCCGTACATTATCGGAATCCACGCCTTGAAGTCGCTGTCGCGGTGAAGCGGCATATCTTCAACAATAACGCCATCAACGTCGGGAAGCTCATAAATCTTCTTGCCTGCACTCAGACTCCTATAAAGAAATTCGGGAAGTTTATGAATAACATGAGTACCGAATACGATGTCGACAAAAGGATAGCTTGTCCTGATTTTTTTTGCAATTCTCTCCTGCTGCATCATACAGCCGCAGAGAAGAATTTTCATATCTTTTTTTGCCGCTTTGATATTCTTCAGCGCTCCGACATTGCCGAAAACTCTGTCTTCCGCGTGCTCGCGGATTGCACAGGTATTATAAAGCACGAGATCTGCTTCATCAAGAGTATCTGTCATAACATAACCCATTTGCTCAAGCATACCCTTGAGTCTTTCGCCGTCAGCAACATTGCCCTGGCAACCGTAGGTATGGACAAAAGCTTTGGGAGGAGCCTCAAATCGCTGACGGATAATCTCCGAAGCAAGCGCAGTAAACTCCTTTTGCCTCTTAACCTCTTCGTCGCTTATGCTGATTTTGATTTTATCAGAACTAACAGACAAAGCCGTATTCCTCCATTATTTTGATATAATAATTATATATTATATAATAAAGCGCCACATTATTCAAGAGCAAAATGAATAATACAGCGCTTATTTTTAAAAAAAATTATGAATTTTCGGTTATTCTTCGTCAAAAAGAGATTCAGCAAGGTCAAACAGCTCATCTTTGCGTTTTTCGGTTTCATAACCGCTTGCAATATAGCCGTCCGCACCGTCAGAAATGATGATGCTTCCCTCTTTGATTTCACCTTTTATTTTGGATAACTCAATGTAAAACGCGTTACCGAAATCATCAATACAAACCGCAAAACCGTTAACAATTCTGTCAATACTCAGAAACATTCTTTTCACCTCACTGATTTTCATAGGAAACCGAAAGATCCTTACCGTCAGACTCAATAATTATATCGCCGCATATATCAGTCCTGTAAATGATTTCGGTCTGTTTTTTTATTCTCTTGACTGCGCTTTCGTTCGGATGACCGTATTTATTATCTTCACCGCATGAAATAATGCAAATTTCAGGAGTTACCGCCGAGAGAAAATCCTTGCTCGACGAAGTGCTTGATCCGTGATGTCCCGCCTTGAGCACATCGCAATCAAGATAAGCGCCGTTTTCAAGAATTTCCTTCTCCTCCTCTGTTTCGGCATCGCCTGTAAAAAGGAAGGATTTTTCGCCGAATTCAAGACGCATCACAACAGACATATTGTTGATATCCTCGGCATCGTTTGTTACAGGGCCGAGAATTTCAAACTCAGATGTGCCTAATGTATACTTTGCGCCTACCTTTGCTTCAATAACCTTTGCTTCAGAATTCTGCACAGCCTGAAGAAAATCTTTATATGTGGAATTGGTCGGTGTCTGCTCTTTGGTAAGTCGGGGCATAATTATTTTATCCGCATTGAATTCAGAAAGCACTTCTGCCATACCGCCGATATGGTCGGAATGCTGATGCGACGCCACGATATAATCAAGCTTTTCCACACCAAGCTTTCTGAGGTAATTGATAACCGCATCCTCATACCCGTTTTCACCTGCATCGATAAGCATATATTTGCCGTCGCATTCAACAAGCTCACAATCACCCTGACCGACATCAATATAATGCACCTTGCAATAGCTGACGGACGAAGCACCACCATCCGAAGGGTTTTCAATCGGAGCATCCGCCTGCAAATCTATCAAATATCCTGCCAAAGCCACTGCCGCAACAACAAGAAAAATCAAAACACAGTAAATGACCTTACCTTTTTTCGTTTTGATATTCTTGCCAACATCATCTACGGCCTCTGCTATTTCTGTTACCTGTCTTTTTTTCATCTTTTTTACCTCTGTTGCCGTTTGTACGGCTGTTTTTTGCATAGGATGCAGGCGATTTCACAGGTGCCCTGACAAGGCATTTATCCGAATTGCCTATCAGGTCACTTCTGCCCGCTTTCCTTAACGCTTCAATAACAAGAACTTTCTTTCTCGGATCAAAATACTGAAGCAAGGCCCTCTGCAGAGCTTTTTCGTGAGGGTCTTTTGCAACATATACTTCCTTCATCGTGTAGGGATCAAGCCCCGTATAGAACATACAGGTCGAAACCGTACCGGGGGTCGGATAAAAATCCTGCACCTGCTCGGGACGAATACCGATTTTTTTCAAAAACAAAGCAAGCTCAACGGCATCCTTAAGAGTACTGCCCGGATGCGATGACATAAGGTAAGGCACAAGATACTGCTCCTTGCCTTCCTTCTTGCTGAAACTGAAATATTTCTTTGAAAATTCAACATATGCTTCGATATGCGGTTTACCCATTTTATCAAGCACCGCCGCGGAGCAGTGCTCGGGCGCAACCTTGAGCTGACCGCTGACATGATGAGCAACAAGCTCTCTGAAAAAGCTATCATCTTTATCAGCAAGCATATAGTCATAGCGTATTCCCGATCGAACGAAAACCTTCTTGATTTTCGGCAACGCACGTACTGTACGCAAAATATCAAGATACTCCGAATGGTCGGATTTAAGATTCGGGCAAGGTGCAGGAGCAAGACATTTTTTACCCTTGCAAAGCCCCTTTTTCTCCTGATTCGGACAGGACGGATGGCGGAAATTCGCAGTCGGGCCGCCGATATCATGGATATATCCCTTGAAATCAGGCAATTCCGTCAGAAGCTTTGCTTCAGCAACAACAGACTCCTTGCTTCTGGTGGTGATATATCTTCCCTGATGAAACGCAAGGGAGCAGAAATTACAAGCACCGAAACATCCTCTGTTATGCGAAACAGAAAAACGCACCTCTTCAATACCCGGGATTCCTCCGTCTTTCTCATACATCGGATGATAAGTCCTCATATATGGCAACGCATAGACCTCATCGAGCTCCTCCTGCGACAGCGGAATTGCAGGCTGATTCTGGACAAGCATCCTGCTTCCGTGACGCTGTTTTATCGCTTTACCTCTGAAAAAATCCTGCTCATCCTGCTGAATTCTGCAGGAAACTGCATATTCTTTTTTTGATGCGCAAACATTTTCAAACGAGGGACATTCCGCACCGATATATGGTGTTTCACGCACATCCACGCTGTAGCAAGTGCCCCTTACATCTCTGATTTCAGAAACAGGCACACCATCATCGAGAAGCTGCGCAATTTCAACCATCGAGCGCTCACCCATACCAAACGAAAGCAGGTCTGCCTGCGAATCAAAAAGAATCGAGCGACGTACCTTGTCATCCCAATAATCATAGTGAGCAAAGCGGCGCAACGATGCTTCAAGACCACCTATAACAATCGGAATATCTCCGTAAATTTCTCTTATTTTGTTGCAATAAACAATGACCGCCCTGTCAGGTCTGAACCCTGCTTTACCGCCCGGACTATATGCATCATCGCTGCGTTTTTTCTTTGCCGCAGTATAATGAGCAACCATCGAATCGATGTTGCCGCTGCTGACAAGAAAACCGAGCCTTGGTCTGCCGAAACGCTTGAAATCCTTATCGGAATGCCAATCAGGTTGAGCAAGAAAAGCGACCCTGAAGCCTTTGCTTTCAAGTACCCTCGTAATTATAGATGCGCCGAAAGAAGGGTGGTCAACATAGGCATCACCGCTGACATAAACAAAATCAGGGCAATCCCATCCTCTTTCGGTCATTTCTTCTTTTGTGACAGGCAAAAATCTGTTCATACTTACCTCTCAAACAAAAGGCGGTCAATTAAAAAATCAACCGCCGTTTCAATTTGAATAATTTTAATTCCGATGTAATCAGATTTCTCCGAAGGTGTCATAATCCTCATATACATCGAAATCTTCGTCATCATCAAAAACATCATCGATATCAGGAGCGGCGCCCTGTGCGAGAGCCTGCATCTCATACCACTGCTGCTTTGAAACAAGGACAGCTCTGGGTTTTGCACCTTCGGGAGGACCGACAATGCCTTTTTCTTCAAGCTGATCCATAACTCGGGATGCTCTTGCATAACCGAGCTTAAGCTTTTTCTGGAGCATTGTTGTAGAGGCTGCGCCTGCGGTTACAACAACCTCAATTGCATCCTCAAGAAGAGGATCCCACTCGGTATCACCATCGTCATCAGCAGGCTTTTTCTTTGCATTTTCTGCTTCAGCGGCCTTGTTTTCAATTTCTCTGATGGTTTCTTCATTATAAGTAGTTGTTGTCTGCGATTTGATATGCGAAACAACGCTGAGCACTTCCTCATCAGAAATAAAGCATCCCTGAACTCGGTTTGGCTTTGAACCAATCGGACAGAAGAGCATATCGCCGTAACCGAGAAGTTTTTCTGCGCCGCTTGTATCAATAATAACTCTTGAATCGGTTGCAGAAGATACAGAAAGAGCAATTCTGCTGGGAATATTAGCCTTGATAAGACCTGTGATAACATCAACAGAAGGTCTCTGGGTTGCAATAACGAGATGGATGCCCGCGGCTCTTGCCTTCTGTGCAAGTCGGATGATTGAATCTTCAACTTCCTTGGGAGAAACCATCATAAGATCTGCAAGCTCATCAATAAAGATAACAATCTGATGCATCTTTTTAAGCTCGGGCTTTGATTCACACAGAGTGTTGAACGCCTTGATATCTCTGACACTATACTCAGCAAACAAAGAATATCTTTTATCCATTTCAGCGGCTGCCCAACTGAGCGCACCTGCCGCCTTTCTCGGATTTGAAACAACGGGCACTTCGAGATGTGCAATGCCGTTATACATCGAGAATTCAACCATCTTGGGGTCAATCATAACAAGCTTGACCTCATCCGGAGTTGCATTATAAAGAATGCTGACAATCATTGAGTTAAGGCAAACAGATTTACCCGAGCCGGTTGTACCTGCTACAAGAATATGAGGCATCTTCGCAAGGTCAGCGCAGATAACATCGCCTGTGATATTCTTTCCGAGAGCAACATTCAACTTGCTCGAAGAAGCTCTGAAAGCAGGGCTGTCAATGACTTCACGCATTGTAACCGTTGACTTTGTGCTGTTGGGCACTTCAATACCGATTGTGGAATTGTTGGAAACAGGAACAATACGCACGCTCGGAGCTGCAAGTCTGAGCGCGATATCATCAGCAAGATTGATGATTTTCTGAATTCTTACGCCCTCTTCAGGAGCAATCTCATATCGGGTAACCGAAGGGCCTCTTGTAATTTTTGTAACCTGAGCTTTGATTTTGAAGCTTTCAAGCGTGGAAAGAAGTTTAGCAGAGAAATGCTGATTCTCCGCCTCAATGTTTGTTACTCCGTCTTTCTTGACTTCTTTAAGACAATCAAGGGGCGGCATAACATAAAGAACAGTTCCCTTCTTGTCATCTGAAGCGATAACTTCAGGCTCTGTATCGGGTGCAGGAGGAGTTTTTATTCTTCGTCTGCTTTCTTTGGGTGCTTTTTTCTCGCCTGCATCTTCCTCGGATTCATCAGGCAATGCCACAACAGGAATTTCAGGCGTTTTCTCTTCTTCAGGGGTGAATGTTATAACAGGATCTTCCGCAGGAGTTGAGCTTTCGGGAATTTCTTCCTCTTCGATATCATCGGCAGAAATCGTAGGCTGCGGAGGAGGTGAAAATTTCTTTCTTTCTCTCTCTGCTTCTTCTCTTTCTGCGGCAATTCTTTCGCGGCGCTCTTCTCTTTTTTCTGCACTGCGTTCAATTTTTTCGCTTGTAAATTCACCGATTTTCTTGACAGGTTTTTCAAAAAGAGAAACAATCGTATCAAGAGTTATACCTGTAACAATAAGGAATGTGCAGACAAGAAGGATAATCGAAACAATCATTGCAGGAACCTTGCCGATACCGATGGCAAGAGAACCGCCAAGCAATGCGCCAAGAAGTCCGCCACCCTTCGCAGGAGTTTCACTTTCCCAGATATCAACGAACTGCTGACCCCACTCTATAGTTGCAAAATACTCTTTACTATTGAATGCAATATGCAACACAGAACACAGGAACGCAATCAGCGCACCGATACCAATCACATATTTGAGCCATTTTTTACCTTCTTCACCCTTCGAATAAACAAAGGTTGCATAAACCATATAAAATGTCACAGGCACTGTAAGGAATCCAAAAAGCGCATAAAATTTGTTATGCATCCAGGTCCAGACACTCTGTCCCTCAATAATCGCAACGAAGAACAGAAGCACAGCCACACCGATAAGAACAACCGAAACTATTTGTCTGTTTTTTTCTTCCTCGGTAAGCTTACGCTTCTTGTTATTTTTCGCTTTTGACGAGGTAGGTTTCTTTTTTGACGAAGCAGGTTTTTTAGTGGAACTTGCCATTAATTTTATCCTTCCTTTTATAGAATTATCATTCAAAGATTTTTGTTTTTATTGTTATTTTCAATCATTCCGTAAAGGCATTCAAGCGCCTCTGACAAAGAACCGATTGAGTCAATCAGACCTTCGCTGACCGCTTTTTCACCCTCAAGGACTGTGCCGACATCGAGAACGAGTTCGCCAGTTGCGAGCATCAGTTCTCTGAATCTGTCTGCCGATATATCCGAATTATCGGAAACAAAGCGAACAATCCTCTCCTGCATCTGTTCAAAATACGAAAGTGTCTGCGGCACACCGAGAACAAGTCCGTTCATTCTCACAGGATGCACCGTCATTGTTGCTGACGGAGTTATGAATGATTTATCTGCCGACACAGCAAGAGGAACACCGATTGAATGACCTCCGCCGAGCACAAGAGAAACACTCGGTGTTTTCATTCCGCTTATCAATTCTGCAATTGCAAGACCCGCTTCGATATCACCGCCGACAGTATTCAGAATAAGCATCAGCCCATCGACACAATCGCTCTCTTCAACAGCAATAAGCTGCGGGATAACGTGTTCATATTTTGTAGTTTTATTTTGTGCAGGCAGAATATAATGCCCCTCAATCTGACCGATTACAGTCAGACAATGGATAACACAATCGCCTTTCTTCACTGTGATTGATCCTGTTTCAATAATGTTGCTCATCGCATCGCTGAAACCTGATTCGGAATTACTTCCCGTACAATCAGGAGCAGACCACGAAGGCGGCGAAATATAAAAATTTTCCTTTTTCTCATTTCTGTTTTTTCTCACGAAAAACTTCCTTTCACAAACATTTTTATGAAGTTAGTATTCGTAAATCAAACAAAAATAGACACAATCGGGCATTTTCTAAATTATAACACCGCAAAGAATTTTTTGCAACTGATAAACGCAATATTTTGTATTATATTTGTTAATTTTTTCAATATATGTTGGATATTCCTAAAAAAACAGACCCTTCCGTAACGGAAAGGTCTGAAAAATATTTTTTATCAGAAGAGGCCGCTGATTCTGCCGTTTTCATCAACATCAATTTTCTCTGCTGCAGGCACTTTAGGAAGACCGGGCATAGTCATAATATCGCCTGTAAGAACAACGATGAAGCCTGCACCTGCTGATACTTTTACATTTTTGATGGTAACGGTAAAGTTTTCGGGAGCGCCGAGCTTTGTTGCGTCATCCGAGAAGCTGTACTGTGTTTTTGCAACGCAGATAGGAAGGTCTGCATAGCCGTTTGCAACAAGAGTTGCAATCTGCTTCTTCGCAGCAGGAAGAACTGTTATTCCGTCGCCGCCGTAAACCTTCTTTACAACCGCTTCAATCTTCTCTTCGATTGTGCAATCAAGTTCATATGAGAAGGTGAAATCGTTAGGTTGTTCGCAAAGAGCAACAACTTCTTTTGCAAGTTCCTCGCCACCCTTGCCGCCTTCTGCCCAGACATTTGAGAGAACAACATTTACACCGAGTTCCTTGCACTTTTCGATAATAAGTTCAACCTCTGCATCGGTGTCTGTGGGGAAACGGTTAACCGCAACAACAGAAGGAAGCTTATAAACATTCTTGATATTTGATACGTGGCGAAGAAGGTTGGGAATACCCTTCTCAAGAGCCTCAAGATTCTCTGTGCCAAGCTCTGTTTTTGCAAGTCCGCCATGCATTTTGAGAGCTCTGATTGTTGCAACAATAACAACTGCATCAGGCTTGAGACCTGCGTAACGGCACTTGATATCAAGGAACTTTTCTGCACCGAGATCAGCACCGAAACCTGCTTCTGTTACTGCATAATCGCCGAGTTTCATTGCAAGTTTTGTTGCCATAACAGAGTTACAACCGTGAGCAATATTTGCAAAGGGTCCGCCGTGAACAAGCGCAGGTGTGCCTTCAAGAGTCTGAACAAGATTGGGTTTGAGAGCATCCTTGAGAAGAGCTGTCATTGCACCTGCAGCATTAAGTTCACCTGCAGTAACAGGCTTCTCATCGTATGTATAACCGACAATGATTCTTGAAAGTCTTTCTTTAAGGTCGGTGATTGATGTTGCAAGGCAAAGAACTGCCATAATTTCAGATGCAACGGTAATATCGTAACCATCTTCTCTGGGCACGCCGTTGACTCTGCCGCCGAGACCGTCGGTAACAAAACGAGGCTGTCTGTCATTCATATCAACGCAACGCTTCCAGGTAATTCTTCTGGGGTCAATATTGAGTGAGTTGCCCTGATAAATGTGGTTATCAAGCATAGCTGCAAGAAGGTTGTTTGCCGCACCGATTGCGTGGAAGTCACCTGTGAAATGGAGGTTGATATCTTCCATAGGAACAACCTGCGCATAGCCGCCGCCTGCAGCACCGCCTTTAACACCGAAAACAGGACCGAGAGAAGGCTCGCGAAGAGCTACCATAACATTTTTGCCGATTCTTCTCATACCGTCAGCAAGACCGATTGTGGTTGTGGTTTTACCCTCGCCGGCAGGTGTGGGAGTGATTGCGGTAACAAGGATGAGCTTACCCTCTTTTCTGTCGCTTTCCTTAAGAAGTGAAAGATCAACCTTTGCTTTGTAGTTGCCGTACTGCTCAAGATATCTGCTGTCAATCCCTGCAGTTTCCGCAATTTCGGTAATAGGTTTCATTTTAACGGACTGAGCAATTTCGATATCGGTCATCATAGTGATACGCATCCCTTCTGATAGATAGTCTGATTAACTGACCGTTTTGCCATAAAAACAAACAAAGACAGTCCCATCACAATTGACAGAACTGCCCAGACGGTCGACATAAAAACAGATTTTTTGCTCCTTTGCAGTACTCTGCCAAATCCGTCAGTTGCAAAAAATCTTCTTCAATTTATGACTGAATTTTATCATAGTATCCGTAAAATGTCAAGCGGTTATAACCTGTGATTTTTCGTCTTTTCGGTCATATTAAACAATCAGAATCCGCCGTATGATTACCGATGGTTTACAAAACAATAAAATTTGTAAAGTTAAATAGAAATTGCGAATAAAGTATTGTTTTGAATAAAATATTGTGATATACTCATTAGTCGGAAATTAATATTACGGAGGTTTTATTCATGAATTATGATGTTGCCGTTATAGGTGCAGGCGTAATCGGCTCTCTCATCGCCCGTGAGCTCAGCCGTTACGATGTAAGCGTTGCACTTGTTGAAAAATGCAACGATATGGCTATGGCTACTTCTAAAGCCAACAGCGCAATTGTTCATGCCGGTTTCGATGCAAAGCCCGGTTCAATGAAAGCAAAAATGAATGTCGAAGGTACAGCACTTATGCCTGCATTATGCAAGGAATTAAGCGTACCCTTCAAGCCTGTAGGCTCACTCGTTGTCGCTTTCTCTGACGAGGAAATGGTTACCCTCAACGAACTTCTCGAAAGAGGTAAGGGAAACGGCGTACCCGGTCTTGAAATTTATGATGTTACAAAACTTCGCGAGGAAGAACCTTTTATCAGCGAAGAAGCCAAAGGCGCTCTTTGGGCACCTTCAGCAGGTATTGTCTGCCCCTACGAGCTTACAATCGCCGCAGTTGAAAACGCGGTAGTCAACGGCACCGAATTCATCCGTAATTTTGAAGTTAAAAAGATTGATTTTGCTGACGGTATCTTCACTCTTTCAAACGGTGAATCTGAAATCAGCGCAAAATATGTTGTCAACGCCGCAGGCGTTTTCTGCGATGAAATCGCCGCTCTTATCGGTGACAATTCAATCTGCACAATGCCCAGAAAGGGCGAATATATGCTCTGTGACAAATCAATCGGTCACCTTGCAAATCACACAATTTTCCAGTGCCCCTCAAAGATGGGTAAAGGTATTCTTGTCACTCCCACAGTTGACGGCAACCTTCTTATCGGTCCGAGCGCACTTGACATTGAAGATAAAACTGATGTAACAACAACCGCCGGTACTCTTGCAGATGTCCTCACAGCCGCAAAGAGATCTGTTCCCTGCCTTACAACAAGAGAAGTTATCACTTCATTTGCAGGTCTGAGAGCTCATTGCACAAGAGATGATTTCATTATCGAACCCAGCGAAAAGAACGCACAGTTCATCAACGTTGCAGGCATCGAATCACCCGGTCTTTCATCCGCTCCTGCAATCGGTCTTTATGTCAAAGATATGCTCATCAAGGAACTCGGCGCAAGCGAAAAGGCAGACTTCAAAGCCGAAAGAGAAGAGCCTGTCCGCTTCAGACATATGAGCAACGAAGAACGCAAAGCAATCATTGCAAAGAATCCTGCTTACGGCAGAATCATCTGTCGCTGCGAAACAATCACAGAGGGTGAAATCCTCGACGCAATCCACGCTCCTGCAGGTGCAAGAGATGTTGACGGCGTAAAACGCAGAACAAGAGCTGGTATGGGTCGTTGTCAGGGTGGCTTCTGCGGCTCAAAAGTTGTTGAGCTTCTTGCGAGAGAATTTGGCGTTGAAATCAACGAAATCACCAAATGCGGCGGAAATTCAAAAATTCTTTATGACAGAACAAAGTGAGGCGGAGATTATGCTTAATTATGATATAGTTGTTATCGGCGGCGGTCCCGCAGGTATGGCGGCTGCGCTCAAAGCAAAGGAATGCGGCGTTGACAGCATCCTTATTCTCGAAAGAGCCGAAACCCTCGGCGGTATTCTTGAGCAGTGCATACATACAGGCTTCGGTCTCCACTACTTTGGCGAAGAGCTTTCGGGTCCCGAATATGCCGACAGATTCATTTCTCTCGTTGACGAGCAGAAAATCGAATATAAAACAGATACAATGGCTCTTGAAATCACAGAAAACAATGTGGTTTATGCCGTAAACAAAACTGACGGTCTGCTTGAGATTCAGGCAAAGGCTGTTATCCTCGCAATGGGTTGCCGTGAAAGACCCAGAGGCGCACTCAACATCGCAGGCTCAAGAGCATCAGGTGTTATGAGCGCAGGTACTGCACAGAAGTATGTCAACATTGACGGCTATATGCCCGGCAAAAAGGTTGTTATTCTCGGCTCGGGTGATATCGGTCTTATTATGGCACGCCGTATGACTCTTGAAGGCGCAGAAGTCAAGGTTGTATGCGAACTTATGCCCTATTCAAGCGGTCTTACAAGAAACATCGTTCAGTGCCTTGATGACTTCAACATCCCCCTTCGTCTGAGCTGCACCGTTATCGGTATCCACGGCAAGGACAGAGTTGAAGGCGTTACAATCGCAAACGTTGACGAAAATCGCAGACCTATCCCCGGCACAGAAGAATATATCGAATGCGATACTCTTCTTCTTTCCGTTGGTCTTATCCCCGAAAATGAGCTGACACGAGCAGTCGGAATTGAGCTTGACCCCGTTACAAGCGGTGCTGTTGTTGATGAAAACAGAGAAACATCACACAAGGGTGTTTTCGCTTGCGGCAATGTTCTTCATGTTCACGATCTTGTTGACTATGTTACTCTTGAAAGCCAGACCGCAGGCGAAGGCGCAGCAAAATTCGTTCTCGGCGGCGACAATAAGCCTGAATATATCACAACAAAGGGCGTCAGCGGTGTGCGTTACATCGTGCCCCAGAAGGTAAACATCAAAAATGAAGGCGATGTAAAACTCTATTTCAGAGTCGGTCAGGTTTATAAAAACGCAAAAACCGTTGTTAAATATAACGGCGAAGAAATCATCACCAAAAAGAGACCCCGTCTTGCACCCGGCGAAATGGAAAGCGTTATCATCAAGAATGAAATGCTTAAAGGCTTTGCCGAGGGCGGCGTAATTGAAATTTCGGTAGAGGAGTGATTGAAATGCAGAAAAACATTATTTGCGTAGCTTGTCCTATGGGTTGCGGCGTTACTGTTGAACTCGATGACAACGGCACAATTGTTTCCGTTACAGGCAACACTTGCAAAAGAGGCGATGCATACGCCAGAACAGAAATCACAAATCCCGTAAGAAGTCTCGCTACAACCGTTAAGGTTGATGGCGGTGTTTTCAATGTTGTTCCCTGCAAATCATCATCAGCTCTTCCCAAAGATAAGATTTTTGATTGCATGGAAGTAATCAACAATGTTTCTGCCAAAGCTCCCGTTAAGCTTGGCGATGTTCTTGTTTCCGACATTCTCGGTACAGGTGTTGACATTGTTGCTACAAATCATTGCCCCATTAAATAATTTCAGCGGCGGAGCCATTGGCTTCGCCGTTTTTTCTGCAAAAAATTATGATAAAAAATTTCAAATTCTTCCTTTTTAGGGGTTTATTTATTGAAAATAATATGATATAATATATCGAATATAATAAGGTTAATGCGGTCTTTATTCATTATGACAAATAATTTGAATAAACATTATGCATATATATGCAACTAAACGTTGACCTTTCCTGTAGTTTTGTTTATAATTATTCACAGATATTGCATGATCGGAGGAAATTATGGAAAACAAGCATTTACTTAAGCTCATGGACCTGAGCACCGAAGAAATCAATGAGATTCTCAATCTCGCAGACCAGCTCAAGTACGAAAAGAAAAACGGCATTGAGCATCACCTTCTCAAAGGCAAGACTCTCGGTATGATTTTTGCAAAATCATCAACAAGAACAAGAGTTTCCTTTGAAGTCGGTATGTATGACCTCGGCGGTCAGGCTCTTTTCCTCAGCTCACACGACATTCAGCTCGGCAGAGGCGAACCTGTTAATGACACAGCAAGAGTTCTTTCGGGTTATCTTGACGGCATTATGATCAGAACCTTTGATCAGAGCGATGTTGAAACTCTCGCAGAATTCGGCTCAATTCCGATCATCAACGGTCTTACAGACTATTGCCACCCCTGCCAGGTACTCGCAGACCTTATGACAATCCGCGAATTCAGAGGCGCCATCAAAGGCAACAAGCTCTGCTACATCGGTGATGGTAACAATATGGCAAATTCACTCATCGTTGGCGGTATTAAGATGGGTATGAGCGTAAGCATCGGTTGCCCCGACGGCTACAAACCCGATGCCGAAATTATGAAGTGGGCTTCAGAAAACGGTGATTTCACCTGCACAAGCGATATTTTCGAAGCTGCAAAGGATGCCGATGTTCTTTACACAGACGTATGGGCATCAATGGGTCAGGAAGCTGAAGCTGAAGAACGCAAAAAGATTTTTGCCGGCTATCAGATTAATGACAGCGTTATGGCTGTTGCAAAGTCTGACGCAATGGTTCTTCACTGTCTTCCTGCACATCGCGAAGAAGAAATCACAGCAAAGGTATTTGAAGAACACGCAAGAGAAATTTTTGAAGAAGCTGAAAACAGACTCCACGCACAGAAGGCTGTTCTCGTAAAGCTTCTTAAAGACTGATAAATAAAGGGAGGAAATGCAATGCCAATCAGCAAAGATATCAAAAAAGTAATGGTTATCGGCTCCGGCCCCATTGTTATCGGTCAGGCTGCCGAATTTGACTATGCAGGCACTCAGGCTTGCCGCGTACTTAAAGAAGCCGGTCTTGATGTTGTCCTTGTTAACTCAAACCCTGCAACAATTATGACCGATAAGGCTCTTGCAGATGAAATTTATCTTGAGCCTCTCACCGCTGAAACCGTTAAAAGAATTATTGAAAAAGAGCGTCCTGACAGCCTGCTCGCAGGTCTTGGCGGCCAGACAGGTCTGACCATCGCAATGCAGCTGAGCAAAGACGGTTATCTTGACAGAATGGGTGTTAAGCTCCTCGGCACAAATGCCGAAGCTATTGACAAGGCTGAAGACAGAAAAATGTTCCGCGACACAATGACATCCATCAATCAGCCTGTTATCCCCTCCGAAATTGCAAACGATGTTGAAACAGCAGTTGAAATTGCTGCTAAAATCGGCTACCCCATCATCATCCGTCCTGCATTCACACTCGGCGGTGGCGGCGGCGGTGTTGCCGAAAACGAAGAAGAACTCCGCGTTATCGCAAAAACAGGTCTTGACCTCTCTCCCATCACTCAGGTTCTTGTTGAAAAATACATCTTCGGCTGGAAAGAAATCGAGTTTGAAACAATGCGCGACTCCGCAGGTAACTGCATTGCAGTCTGCAGCATGGAAAACTTCGACCCCGTAGGTATTCATACAGGCGACAGTATCGTTGCCGCACCTGCACTCAGCCTTACAACAGAGGAATTCGAGATGCTCCGCAAGGCATCACTCGATATCGTTGATGCACTCGGAATCATCGGCGGTTGTAACTGCCAGTTTGCTCTTGACCCCAACAGCATGGATTATGCTGTTATTGAGGTTAACCCCAGAGTTTCCCGTTCATCCGCACTTGCAAGTAAAGCAACAGGTTACCCCATCGCAAAGGTTACAGCAATGCTTGCTCTCGGTATGACCCTTGATGAAATCAAGAATGATAAGACCGGTCTTAACTGCGCAAACTTTGAGCCCGATGTAAAATACATCGTTGTAAAGCTTCCCAAATGGCCCTTCGATAAATTTGTTAACGCAAGCCGTAAGCTCGGCACTCAGATGAAGGCAACAGGCGAAGTTATGTCCATCGGCCCCACATTCGAGATGGCTATTATGAAGGCTGTCAGAGGTGCTGAAATTTCGCTTGATACACTCAATGCAGAGCCCAAGACAGACGCTCCTCTTGAAGAACGAATGAGAGAAACCGACGATATGCGTCTTTTCTCCGTATTCGAAGCTATCAAAGGCGGCATGTCACTCGATAAGGTTCACGAAATCACAAAAATTACAAAGTGGTTCCTTGAAAAGCTCAAGAATCTCGCTGACTTCGAAAAATCAATCGAAGGCGGCAACCTTACAGAAGAAAAGTATTATCAGGGTAAGGATTACGGCTATACAGATGCTGCTCTCAAACGTCTTTCAGGTGTTAAGGAGCTTCCTGCTCATAAAGATGCTGTTTACAGAATCGTTGACACCTGCACAAAGAACTTCAACACAGCTGCACCCTATTTCTACTCAACATACGGCGATGAATGCGAGGCAAGACCTCTCATCGACGATAAGAAAGAAAAGATTATCGTTCTCGGTTCAGGCCCCATCAGAATCGGTCAGGGTATCGAATTCGACTATTCATCAGTTCATTGCGTATGGACTCTTAAAGAACTTGGTTATGAGGTTGCAATCATCAACAACAACCCCGAAACCGTTTCAACTGACTACGACACATCTGACAGACTCTACTTTGAACCCCTCACTCCCGAAGATGTTATGAACATCATCAAGGTTGAGAAGCCCATCGGCGTTGTTGTTGCATTCGGCGGTCAGACAGCAATCAAGCTTACAAAGTTCCTTGACGAAAACGGAATCCGTATTCTCGGCACATCTGCTGACGGTATTGACACCGCTGAAGACAGAGAAAGATTCGATGCACTTCTTGAGCAGTTTGGCATTCTTCGTCCCAAGGGAATGGGCGTTATGACAAAGCAGGAAGCTCTTAATGCTGCTGCTGAACTCGGTTATCCCGTTCTTCTCCGTCCTTCATATGTTATCGGCGGTCAGAATATGACCATCGCATACAGCGATGCTGATGTTAACCGCTATATGGATATTATTCTCTCAGGCGAAATTGAGAATCCCGTTCTTGTTGACAAATATATGATGGGTACAGAGCTTGAGGTTGACGTTATTTCCGACGGCACAGATGTTCTTATTCCCGGTATTATGGAACACGTTGAAAGAGCAGGCGTTCACAGCGGTGACTCCATCGCAGTTTACCCGCCCTACAATCTCAACGACAAGATGAGAAAGAACATTATCGAATGCTCCGAAAAACTTGCTCTTTCTCTCGGCACAAAGGGTCTTGTCAACATTCAGTATCTTATCTATCAGAATAAACTCTATGTTATCGAAGTTAACCCCAGAGCATCAAGAACAATTCCTTATATCAGCAAGGTTACAGGCGTTCCTATGGTTGACATTGCCGCAAAGGTAATGATCGGTATGCCCCTCAAAGACCTCGGCTACGGAACAGGTCTTTATAAGACTCCCCCCTACTTTACCGTTAAAGTTCCTGTATTCTCATTTGAAAAGCTCAGCGATGTTAACTCCATCCTCGGCCCTGAAATGAAATCAACAGGTGAAGTTCTCGGTATCGGTAAGACAACTGCTGAAGCTCTCTTCAAGGGTCTTACCTCTGCAGGCTTCAAGATTCAGCTTCCCACCGCTGAAAATGAAATCGGTCTTCTTCTCAGCGTTGATACACACGATATTCTTGATGCAGTTTCACTTGCAAAGAAACTTGATGACCTCAAAATCAAGATTTATGCAACTCCCGAAACCGCAGAAGCTATCTCACATCTCGGTATTGATGTTAATGTTGTCAAGGGCTTCAGCGAAGGCAACGATATGTTTGAACTCCTTGAAACAGGTAAAATCAATTATATTGTTTACACCGGCGCTAACTACGGCTCGGCAATGAACGATTATATCGCTCTCCACAGAAGAGCAATCCAGCTTTCAATTGCTTGCATCACTTCTCTTGATACAGCAAATGCACTTGCAGACATCATCGCTAGCCATTTCAATCAGCAGAATACAGAGCTTGTTGACATCAACAATATGCGTTCAGAAAGACGCACTCTTAAATTCTTCAAGATGGATGCATCAGGCAATGACCACATCCTTATCGAAAACTTTGATAACTCCATCACCTGCCCCGAAAGCCTCTGCGTAAGCCTTTGCGACCGCAACCACGGTATCGGCAGCGACGGTATTGTCCTTGTTGAAAAATCAGATGTGGCTCAGGTCAAGATGAGAGTATTTAACCTTGACGGTAGCGAAGGAAGAATGGGCGGTAACGCAATGCGCTCCGTTGCAAAGTATGTCTTTGACAAGGGTTATGTTGACACCGAAACAGTTACAATTGAAACTGCAAGCGGCGTCAAGAGCGTTGACCTGTACCTTATGAATGGCAAGGTAAGCTCTGTTTGCGCTAATATGGGCAAGGCAGAGCTTGACGGTGCTGTTACAAGCACAAACGGCATCGAAAGATTCGTTGATTATCCTGTTATCCTCGGCGGTGAGGATTACAGAATCACCTGCGTATCAATGGGTAACCCCCACTGCGTAGTATTCTGCCCCAGAGTTGACAATATCGAAATCGAAAAGATCGGCCCCAGATTTGAGAAGGCTTCAATCTTCGCTCACAGAGTCAACACAGAATTCGTAAGAGTTGTTAACGAAACAACACTTAAGATGAGAGTCTGGGAAAGAGGTAACGGCGAAACTCTTGCTTGCGGCACAGGCGCCTGCGCAGCTGTTGTTGCTGCTGTAGAAAACGGTTACTGCAAGAAGAATACAGACATCATTGTTAAAGTTAAGGGCGGCGACCTCATCGTTAACTATACTGATGACGGCGTTTACCTTACAGGTACAACCAAGCTTGTATTCGAAGGCACTGTAGAATATTAATATAACCAATAAAAAGCCCCTGACGGAATCGGAAGAAACCGTCAGGGGTTTATGTTTTTATTTGGTAAGACCTGATTTTTTAAGCGCCATAACGATTGGCGGAATAACAAGAATATGAATTATGATAGCCGGTATTGCATTTGTAAATGCGCCTGCAATAAACATTGCAAAGGTGAATTCGCTACCCGAAACACCCGACATAATGAGCCTTGCAACACCCCAGATAACTCTGCCTGCAATCATCGAGATTATAAGCGCAGGATAGATATACACATTCTTTTTGGGAAAGAGTTTATAAAGCAAACCTGCAAACAATCCGTATGCGGCAAGCTCAAACATCATTCCGAGAGCAACGGGATACATCGGAGGCATTCCGACAATCACGCTTCGGAGAATCGGCGCAACTGCGCCAACAATCACCGCATATTCCCAGCCGCATATAAAACCGCATACCAAAACGGGTATATGCATCGGTGAAATCATATTCCCGATTTGAGTGTTTCCTCCCGTTATTGTGGGAAGGACAAAACACAGGGCAAGACACATTGCTGAAAACGCTACATTTTTCACTATCTTGTTCATTTTATCGCACCTGATTATATCAGATTTTTTGCCGTTTGATTCCGAAAATCAGACCGAGAATGCCGCTGAGCATCTTCGGGCTGCGCACAACAACCACTTTCATATGTCGCTCCCTTTCCGTCAGTATCGGCTTAGGCTCAACCCTGCGATAATCAGCACGCAGGCAATGACAACGATTGCAATTGTATACGGAAACAAAGCTGCAACCAGCATTCCTGCCGCAAAGCAGATGCAGGCAGAGCTTCTCGCATCACAGCATCTCAAAAAATCACCGCCCGACTGTATCGTTAACGGCTGTCGGACAAAACCGAGCACCGAATGAGCCTTTGCTCATTACAGTATAATCATCGGCGAAGATTTTCGTTACTTTTATTTCGGAGTTTACCAATCTCCCATTCTTTAATTTCCTTTGCCTGCTCCATCATCGCGCAATAGCTTTCATGACGGCTTGCAGAAATCTCTCCTGCTTCAACAGCTTCAAGAATTCTGCATCCCTTATCTTTGACATGCAGACAGGAAGTAAACTTGCACCGGCCGATATATTGCTCAAATTCAGGGAATGCATAAGGCAAATCATCCTTGAGAATAATCTCTGTTTCTTCAAGGTCAAGAGAAGAAAATCCGGGAGTATCGGCAACATATCCACCCTCAACTGCAAAAAGCTCACTCTGACGGGTTGTGTGTCTGCCTCTACCAAGCTTATCGCTTATTTCGGCGGTTGCAAGAGCAAGTGACGGATTTATAGCGTTAAGAAGCGTTGATTTACCAACACCGCTATTGCCGCAGAATGCGCTGATATGATTTTTCAGCTCAGCCTTGACCTCATCAACACCTTCACCCGTAACGGACGAAACAGCAATCGCCTTTATCCCAGCCTTGCGGTATATTTCAATATATTCTTCAACAGGAGCAAGATCACTCTTTGTGAAAACAACAATCGGCTCTATTCCCCTGTTTACTGCAATCGCCGTAAGACGGTCAATAATCATCAAAACAGGATTCGGTTCTCTGGCTGAAGAAACAATAAAAAGACGGTCAATATTTGCAACGGGAGGACGAAGCAGCATACTGCTTCTCTCCTTGATAACATCAATTGTATTTTCCGCATTCTCATTGATGCTTATTTCAACCCTGTCACCCGCGAGAGGCTTTATTTTCGATTTTCTGAAAACACCTCTTGCCTTGCATTCATATATCTCACCGGCGGCTTCAACATAATAGAAGCCGCCGATACCTTTAAGAATTATTCCATCGAGTCTGCTCACTGGATGCCCTCCAACTGACCGACATAAAGGTCAATCTTCTGGTCAACAGAATAGATTGAGCTGTTGAAAATTCCGCTTGATGTTGAGCCTGTGGGATTTTGAGAATAAACTTTACCATCCAGATTGGGATTCGGTACAATTGTGCTTGATACATAAATATTCCAGAAACCGGCAGATTCAAGCGCAGCTCTTGCTTCCGCTTCGCTCATACCTACGACATCAGGAAGCTTTGCCGAACTTACATTTAATCCGTTGGTGTATTTTACATCAGTAACAACTGCAGGGTTGGACATAAAGCTGACTGTGCAGGTGTAATGCTCTCTGCCATCGATATAAATTTTGAGAGCTTTATTATCGCCACTACCCTGAACGGTAAGAGTGTATGCATTGCCGTCAAGAAGAACCTGTTTCTGCTGAACAAGTTCATTATTCAGGTACACATCAAGAGTACCGCTTGATGATTTTGAAGGAAGATTTATTTTAATTGTTGCTTCCGACTGAACAGGAATACCGTTACTTACGGTAAGGATAACCTCTGTTCCGGGAAGAACCTGATCGCCTGCCTTGGGGCTATGAGCGATAACAGTGCCTTCTTTCTGATCGCTGTTTTCATAAATAACAACGGGATTAACCTTCAGCTTCTGTGATTCCAGAAGAGTTGTAGCGGTTGCAATATCCCATGTTGTTGCATCGCAGACAGTAATCATATTCGCATCAGATGCGTAATAAATATTGATAGTTGCGCCAACATCAACCTCGTCACCGACCTTGGGATCTGTTCTCAAAACAGTACCGAAGTTTTCGGTGAGATTCATTTCGGGAACGATATAAACCTTGAAGCCCTTGCTTTCAATCTGCTTCTTTGCCTGCTCCCAATTCATACCTACAACATCGGGAACAATGGACTTCTTGTTATTATTTGTAACATAAAGAGTAACGGTCACTGTTTCGCCATTCTTGCGCTCGGTGCCTGCCTTGGGTTCCTGAGCGTGAACAACACCGTCTTCGTATCCTGCCTTGGGCTCTTCGATTATTTCAAAAGTATAGTAACCCTCATACTTTGCCTTGCCGTCGATTTCCTTTTTATAATCCATACCCATAAAGTCGGGAACAGATGCGGAATTGGTGGAAACAATCTTGTTAAGTACAGGGATGCTATCAATAATGTCAGGTCTGACAAACCAAAGAATCGCAATTGCAGCAATAAGGAACAAAACAAAACCTGCAACAACGCCAAGAATGATTGCCATCTTCTTATCGCCTGTATCCTGCTCTTCTTCGTCATCATTTTCAAGACCGAAATTGGTGTTCACAGGAGGCTTTTCAGGTGCAACGGGAGGTTTTTGAACAGGCGGTACAGGAGGAGTAACAGCAGGAGTTTTGCCGACATATTTTGTGGGATCGTTATCAACAAAGTAATCCTTCTGGAATCTGATTGTGGGATTTCTCTTGAATTCCTCAATATCAAGAAGCATTTCTGCCGCTGACTGATATCTTTCCCTTGCAGTTTTACGCATTGCGTACATAACAATCTGCTCAAGACCAACAGGAATGTTATTATTAAGCTCTCTGGGTCTTTTTGCCTCGTTCTGAAGCTGCATAAGAGCAACCGAAACCGAGTTATCCGACTGGAAGGGAACCTGACCTGTAAGCATTTCATACATAACAACGCCGACAGAATAGATATCCGCTCTGTCATCGGTTGTGTCACCTCTCGCCTGCTCGGGGCTGATATAATGAACCGAACCGATTGCGCTGTCTGTCATTGTTTTTGTGTCACTGTAACTGAATCGGGCAATACCGAAATCCGTTACCTTAATGTTACCGTTTGAGAGAAGCATAATGTTCTGGGGTTTGATATCCCTGTGAACAATGCCCTTATGGTGAGCGTGCTGGAGCGCACGAAGAATCTGCATTGTAAAATAAACAGTTTCCTTGATGCCGAGTTTACCCTGCTGCTCAATATATTCCTTGAGAGTGATACCTTCAACATATTCCATTACAATATACTGAAGCCTATCACCGTAGCTTACGTT
Organism: Acutalibacteraceae bacterium; assembly: GCA_045634985.1. GTDB lineage: Bacteria > Bacillota > Clostridia > Oscillospirales > Acutalibacteraceae > CAG-177. The sequence goes on from JAZRBF010000013.1 coordinate 90,291, forward strand.
ATAAACTTTAACAATGTTGGGATGGGACAGAACAGCAATCGCTTTGGATTCATTCTTGAATCTGCGGCGGAATTCCTCGTTTGCAAGATATTCATCTTTAAGAATCTTAACAGCAACGGTTCTGTCATCAATATTATCGTATGCCTTATATACAACGGCCATACCGCCAACGCCGATTACTTCCTGAATCTCATAGCGTCCGTCAATTCTTTTTCCGGTGTAATTATCCATATATAAATGTTCCTTTCAAAAATTCAGCAACAGAATCATCTTGCCACAGCAACAACGGTCACATTATCGCCGCCGCCGTTTTCAAGCGCATGATTCACCAATCTGTCAGCATATCTGAAATATCTGCCATCTGCCGTAAGCTCAGCGAGTTTTTCAGCATCCGTATAATTTGTCAAACCGTCGGTGCAGAGTAAGAGAAGAGTATCATCATAGAATTCTTCCTGGCAGAAATCAACTGCCAGCTCTCCATCAACACCGATTGCTCTGGTAATGATGTGCTTTTTCGGATGGTCTGCAACCTCGTCGGAAGTAATTTCGCCGTTTTCAAGCATATTCTGAACAACGGAATGGTCTCGGGTGAGCTGAATCGCTTTGCCATCCGATATGATATATGCTCTGCTGTCACCAACATGAGCAATATAAGCATAATCTTCGGTAACAATTGCAGCAACCGCCGTTGTACCCATTCCGAAATATTTATCATCCGTCAGGGAGAGAGTGTAAATATGTTTGTTGGCATTTTCAAGTGCCGAAACAAGCAGCGCTTTGATTAAACGGTCACTCATACCGTTTTTATAACCGCTGCAGATTTTTTCGCGGATTATCTTGACCGCCTCAGCGCTTGCAAAAGCACCCTCTGCTGCACCGCCCATACCGTCGCAGACTATCGCATATCCGACACCACCTGAAAGTTCACCGATTGTATAAGAATCCTGATTGTTTTCACGAATAAGACCCTTATCTGTTCTTGCTGCTAATTTCATTCTTCTCCCTCCTTTCCGGAATTCTGTTCTTTTTCTTTGCGCCTTAACTGGCCGCAGGATGCATCAATGTCAGAGCCGAGTTTTCGTCTGACGGTTGCATTGATGCCGTTTTTCGAAAGAATTGAAACAAATCTTTCAACCCTCTCGGGAGAGCTCGGCTTGAAAGGACTTTCCTTGACCTCGTTAACAGGAATCAGGTTAACATGGCAGAGCATACCTTTCAGCTTCGAAGCAAGAGTTTGTGCGCATTCATCGGAATCGTTGATACCCGATAGCATCGCGTATTCAAAAGAAATGCGTCTTGAAGTTTCGCCTGCATACTTCCTGCACGCGGCAAGAAGCTCCTCAACCTTATATCGGTGGTTTACAGGCATTATCTTATCGCGAAGCTCATTTGTCGGCGCGTGAAGCGAAATCGACAATGTAAGCTGCAATTTTTTATCAATCAAATCATAAATTTTAGGGACAATTCCGCAGGTTGAAAGGGAAATATTTCTCATCGAAAGATTGATACCCTTATCACTCGTTACAAGAGCAATAAACCGCATAACATTATCATAGTTATCGAGCGGCTCGCCCATTCCCATAAGAACGATATGAGAAATTCTTTCTCCGATTTCCTTCTGAGCAACATAGACCTGCGAAAGAATCTCACCTGCCGAAAGACTTCGTTTGAATCCGCCGAGAGTTGATGCGCAAAAAGCGCAGCCCATTTTACAGCCTATCTGCGACGAAACACAAATGGTATAACCGTATTTATATTTCATCACAACGCTTTCAACATAATCTCCGTCGTGCATCTCAAAAAGAAGCTTTACGGTGCCATCGGTTTTTGAAACCTGTTTTCTGACAACCGAGCAAGTGATAATCGGGAAATTCTCCTTCAGAGTTTCCCTGAGTTGCTTCGGAAGATTGGTCATTTCATCATAGCTCAGCACAAGATGGCGATGGAGCCATTCATAAACCTGTTTTGAGCGAAACCCCTGAATGCCCTCAGCAGAAAATGCCTGCGAGAGCTCATCATAGGTCATTGATAAAATATCCCTTGTCATTTGTTTCCTCCGTTTTTGCAGAATGCCGCAACGAAAAATCCGTCGGTTGAATGAAGATGAGGCATCAGCGTAAGGTACTTATCCTTCTCGCTGTATCTGGGAATTTCAGGCAGAATTTCAACCGCCTCAAATTCGGGATGCTCTGCGAGGAATCTGTCGCAGACTTCTTCATTTTCCTTGGGATTCAGCGTGCAGGTTGAATAAACAAGTCTGCCGCCGTCCTTAAGATATCTTATGGCATTGCATAATATACGATACTGCAATTCGGGTAAATTGTCAATATCGGCAGTTTTCTTGAATCTGATTTCAGGCTTGCGGCGGATAATGCCGAGTCCCGAGCAAGGTACGTCGCAGAGCACTCGGTCTGCCATACCGTAATTTTCATTAAATATTGACGCATCGGAAAGATATGTATAAACATTGATAAGACCGAGTCGTCTTGCTCCGTTTCTGATAAGGTCAACTCTTGATTGATAAACATCAAAAGCTCTTACACAGCCTGTATTTTGCATCGATTCGGCGATGGTGAAAGCCTTGCCGCCGGGTGCGGAACAAAGGTCAAAAACAGTTTCACCAATCTGTGCATCAACCGCTCTGCAACAAAGCTGGGATGCAAAATCCTGCGCGTGGAACAAGCCTTCTTTATAAGCATCAAGTTCCTCAACTGCTCCCGTATTTTCAAGCACAAGCGAATCGGGATACTTTTCGGACTTAACTGCAACCACACCGTCCTCGGCAAGTTTCCAGATAAGATCGTCAACAGTTGTTTTTGTAGTATTTACCCTCACAACAACAGGTGCGGGCTCAAGCGCCTTTTCCGCAATAGCAACAGCATTTTCAAAGCCATATGCATCAATCCAAAGAGAGATGAGCCATTCCGGGCAGGAATATTTGATTGCAAGGTAACCGGGTCCGTTTTCGTCCCCTTCAGGAAGCTGAAGTCCGTTATCTGCAACCCTGCGAAGCACTGCATTCACAAGCGATGCCGCAAAAGCAGATTTATTGACCTTTGCAAGATTTACGCTTTCATTAACCGCCGCGCGTGACGGTACTTTATCAAGAAAAAGAAGCTGGTATGCTCCGAGTCTTAATATGGTGTGTAACTCGGGTTTGAGTTTTCGTACAGGTTGATTGAGATAAAGACCGAGATTATAATCAATCAGAATCAGTCTGTCAAGCGTACCGTAAACAAGGTTTGAGAAAAACGCCTTGTCCCTATCATCAAAATGCTCATTATCTTTAAGCGATGCATCAACCACAAGGTTGGAATATGCACCCTCCCGATGAATTTTGAGCAAGGCTTCAAACGCCGCTTGCCTCGCAGTTTTCATATTCAGGAACATCCTTTCGGGGTCAATTTTTTCTTCTTCCGCTCAACGCAAGAATTCGGAGCGCAAAACGAAGAACATTCGCAAGCGCAACAAGAGTTGCTGCAACATAAGTCATTGCGGCGGCGGAAAGCACCTTTTTAGCTCCGCCGATTTCATCATCACAAAGAAGATTAGTGGAATCGATAACAGAAATTGCTCTCCGGCTTGCGTTGAATTCAACAGGAAGAGTTACAAGGTGGAAAACAAGAATACCTGCATAAAGCGCAATACCGAAATAAATAAGCGGATCCATTGCAAGAAAAAGACCGATTAAAGCAAGAGGAATGCCGAGATATGAACCGATATTGCAAACAGGGATGATTGAATTTCGGATTCTGATAGGGGCATATCCTTCTGCGTGCTGTGCAGCATGGCCTGCTTCGTGGCAGGCAACACCGATAGCAGAAACACTCGCGCTGTCATAAACCTCATCTGAAAGTCTGATAACCTTTGCTTTTGGGTCATAGTGGTCGGAAAGTTTGCCGTTGACCCTTTCGATTCTGACATCATTAATACCGTAATGACTCAGAACAACCTGCGCCGCATAAGCACCCGTAACATTTCTCTGGCTTAGAACTTTTGCATATTTATTGAATGTTGATTTAACCTTTACCTGAGCAATGATTGAAATTATCATTGCAGGAATAACGAGGATTATATACCAATAATCCATATAATAACCGAAATAAGGCATATAACTTCTCCTTTCGGGATTATTCCATCACTGTGCCGATTTCAACAGCGTTACCTCTGAGAAAATCGGCAGCATTCATTGATTTTTTGCCTTCTGCCTGAAGCTCAAGAATTTCAATGCAGTTGAGGTCGCCGCAAGTAACAACAAGGCGTTTATCGGCAACGATGATTTCTCCGGGCTTTGAGCCTTTTTCTGCTGCAAGTACGGTTTTATGAAGCTTTATCTTCTTACCGCCGAGTGTTGTGTTTGCCGACGGCCAGGGAGAAAGACCTCTGATTTTATTATGAATTTCAGCCGCACTCATATTCCAGTCAACAGGAGAGAGCTCCTTGGAAAGCATGGGAGCATATGTGAATTCATCGTGATTCTGCTTTTCGGCTGAAAGCTCACCTTTAAGAAGAGCTTCGATTGTTTCCTCAAGAATATCTGCGCCGAGGACAGAGAGTCTGTCGTGAAGCTCACCTGCAGTTTCATTTTCACCGATTTCAATTTCGCCCTTGATTAGCATATCGCCTGTATCAAGACCCTCATCCATCTGCATTGAGGTTACTCCTGTTTTTGCGAAACCGTTTATGATTGACCATTGAATCGGCGCCGCACCTCTGAGAAGAGGAAGAAGGGATGCGTGAATATTAATGCATCCGTATTTGGGAAACTCAAGAATTTCTTTTGGAAGAATCTTGCCGTATGCTACAACGATAACAAGCTCGGGATTTGCTTCCCTGAGCATATCAAGAGCTGTGCCGTCACGCATTTTTTCGGGCTGATAGACCTTGATTCCGTTATTCTCCGCAAGCACTTTTACGGGAGGAGGAGTAAGGATCATTTTTCTGCCCTGCGGTTTATCAGGCTGGGTGAAAACACCTGTTACCTCGTGGCCGCAATCAATAAGTTTCTGAAGGCAAGGCACTGCAAACTCGGGTGTGCCCATAAAAACTATTCTCATTCAGCATTCTCCTTTTTGATAACACGCTGAGTAAATACGATGCCGTCAAGATGGTCGATTTCATGGCAGAAGCAACGAGCCTTGAGTGCTTCGCCTGTATAAACGCACCATTTGCCGTTTCTGTCCTGAGCCTGCACTCTTACGGTTGCAGGTCTGCAGGTTGTGCCGATTTCTCCGGGAAGAGAAAGACAGCCTTCATCCTCAAACTGCTCCCCTTCTGTCTTGACGATTTCGGGGTTGATAAGCTCAATATATCCGTCGCCGCAGTCCATAACCACAACGCGCCTTAAAATTCCGACCTGCACAGCCGCAAGGCCGACTCCGTTTGCCGCATACATTGTTTCCTTCATATCGTCAAGCAGAGTCCACAGACGGGAATCAAAATTTTCAACCTTTCGTGATGTTTTCGCAAGAATCGGGTCACCGATTTTCACAATGTTTCTGATAGCCATAACTTTTCACCTTTCAACCGCAGGAATCGGTATCCGACGGTTAATAATACAATTATATAATCACACCGTTGATTCGGGGTTGATATCGGCATAGGTCGTGACGCTCGAAAAACGGCTGTCCGTACCCATTACA
>JAZRBF010000014.1:0-25698 GCA_045634985.1 Acutalibacteraceae bacterium
TGCAAAAAAGATTAACGTTCACGCTTGCTACGCTATTTTTGAAGAAGACGGTTTTGTTGACAGAGATAAATTAGAACCTAAGCACTTTAAGAAATGGGTAGAATTCGCTAAAGAAAGAGGTATGGGTCTTGACTTTAATCCTACATTCTTCTCAAGCCCTATGGTAAAAGACGGTCTGACTCTTTCTTCACCCGATGAAGAAGTCAGAAAATTCTGGGTTGAGCACGGTAAAAGATGCGTTGAGCTTTCCGATTATTTCGCAAAGGAAACAGGATACCCCTGCGTTATGAATATCTGGATTCCCGACGGTTACAAGGATATCCCTGCAGACCGTCTTTCTCCCAGACTCCGTTTCAAGAAATCTCTTGACGAAATTCTCGAAACTCCCTATGACAAATCAAGAGTTTTCATCACTCTTGAATCAAAGGTTTTCGGCATCGGCGTTGAAAGCTACACCGTCGGATCGGCTGAATTCTGCCTGAGCTACTCCACAAAAGCAGGTATCGTGCCTCTTATGGATAACGGTCACTATCACCCCACAGAGCTTGTTTCAGACAAAATTTCATCGCTCCTTGCATTCAACGATAAGATTGCTCTGCACATCACAAGAGGTGTGCGTTGGGACAGCGACCACGTTGTACTGTTCGACGATGAAACAAAAGAAATCGCAAAGGAAATCGTCAGAAATGATGCACTCGGCAGAGTATTCATCGCAACTGACTATTTCGACGCTTCCATCAACCGTATCAGCGCCTGGGTAACAGGTGTCAGAAATGTGCAGAAGGCTCTGCTTTTCGCAATGCTTCAGCCTGACGCAAAAATGAAAAAGCTTCAGGAATCAGCAGATTTCACATCGCTTATGGCACTTTCCGAGGAAGCAAAAACCCTGCCCTTCGGCGATATCTGGGCAGAATATCTTAACAGACAAAAGGTTGAATCCGATTATCTGAATATAATCAAAGAATATGAAGAAAAGGTTTTGGTGAAAAGAGTATGAAAAACATTATGGATGCACCCTTTCTCAAGGGCATGATGAAAACAACAGCCAATATGTACCGCATGGGCTGGGACGAAAGAAACGGCGGTAACATCAGCATGATGCTTGAAAACGACGAAGTTGCAGAGTATCTTGATATCAATGCTCCCATCAGAGATATCGAAATGGGCTTTGACGCAAGTGTACTTGCAGGCAAAATCTTTATCGTTACAGGTACAGGCAAATATTTCAAGAATATGGAAGATGACCCCGAAAACAACCTCGGCATCATCAGAATTGCTGAAAACGGCACAACAGCACAGCTTCTCTGGGGCTACAGCGACGGCGGCAGACCCACATCAGAGCTTCCTGCTCACCTTATGAGCCATATCTCAAGACTCTCAAAGAATCCCGAAAACAGAGTTATTATGCACTCTCATCCCACAAACACGCTTGCTATGACATATGTTCACGAGCTGAGCGAAAAGAAATTCACTCATTCTCTCTGGGAAATGTGCACCGAGTGTATGGTTGTTTTCCCCGACGGTATCGGTATCCTTCCCTGGATGGTTTGCGGCACTAACGAAATCGGTATTGCAACCGCAGAGAAGATGAAGGAATTCAGACTCGTTGTATGGGGTCAGCACGGTATCTACGGCTGCGGCAAAGACCTTGATGAAGCTTTCGGCCTTATCGAAACAGTTGAAAAGGCTGCTCAGCTTTATATGATGACCGCTCACCTTCCCAGAGTCAACACAATCACAGACCCCGATCTCGTTGAAATCGTTAAAGCATTCAAGCTTGAAGATGTTTACAGAAGAGATTTTCTTAACCTTTAATATTAATTGTTCAGGAGGAAAAAACAATGGCTAACAGATTTGTACTCAACGAAACATCCTACCACGGCAAGGGCGCTATCGCCGCTATTGCTGACGAATTCAAGGCAAGAGGCTTCAGCAAAGCTCTTGTTTGCTGTGACCCCGACCTCATCAAATTCGGCGTTGCAGACAAGGTTCTCAACATCCTTAAGGGCGCTGAAATTCCCTACGATGTATTCAGCACAATCCAGGCTAACCCCACAATTGAAAATGTTCAGGCAGGTGTTGAAAGCTTCAAGGCAAGCGGCGCTGACTGCATCATCGCTATCGGCGGCGGTTCATCAATGGATACAGCAAAGGCTGTAGGTATCATCATTGCTAACCCCGAATTTGCTGATGTTCGTTCACTTGAGGGCGTTGCTCCCACAAAGAACAAGTGCGTTCCCATCATCGCCGTTCCCACAACTGCAGGTACAGCAGCTGAAGTTACAATCAACTATGTTATCACTGATGCACAGAACAACAGAAAGATGGTTTGCGTTGACGTTCACGACATCCCCGTTGTTGCTGTTGTTGACCCTGATATGATGTCAACAATGCCTGCAGGTCTTACCGCTGCTACAGGTATGGACGCTCTTACACACGCTATCGAAGGTTACATCACCAAGGGCGCTTGGGAAATGAGCGATATGTTCCACATCAAGGCTATCGAAATCATCGCAAAGAGCCTTCGCGGCGCTGTTGCAAACACAGCTGAAGGCAGAGAAGGTATGGCTCTCGGTCAGTACATCGCAGGTATGGGCTTCTCAAACGTTGGTCTTGGCATCGTTCATTCAATGGCTCACCCCCTCGGTGCTCTCTATGACACACCTCACGGCGTTGCAAACGCTATCATCCTTCCCACAGTTATGGAATACAACGCACCCGAAACAGGCGAGAAATACAGAGATATCGCAAAAGCAATGGGTGTTGAAGGCACAGATGCAATGAGCATCGAAGAAGCTCGCAAGGCAGCAATTGACGCAGTTAAGCAGCTTTCAATCGATGTCGGCATTCCTGCTGACCTCAAGGAAATCGTTAAGGCAGAGGACATCCCCTTCCTTGCACAGAGCGCATATGACGACGCTTGCCGTCCCGGTAACCCCAGAGATACAAGCGTTGAAGAAATCACAGCTCTCTACAACTCACTCATCTGATCATAATCAAACAACAAGACCCGAGGTGTTTCCGCCTCGGGTCTTTCTTTTATATCATATCGATTTCGTTAAGCTCCGCATTTTTATATCTGAATGTTTTGACTTCATATGCACCTAATTCAATTTCAAAACTGCCTGAAGCAATTTTAAGCTCTGTTTTTTCAGAGGTTTCCGATGCGTTAAACAGACGGATTTTTATGCCGTTTTCAGTTTCGCAGAATCTTGAAAGAAGAATATTGCGATTGGTAAGTTCAACTGCGGTTTCTTTCTTTTCTCCTGCGCCTGACGGGAAGAATGAGAGCGCAATCGCAGGCTGATTGAATATCTCTGCCTGCATATCGATATGAGCGGTATCTGCGGTTAATCTGAATTCAAATTCGCGTTCACCGATATCAATTCTGTCGTGTGAGCGATCACCGTAAGCAAGCGGTCTGTCGCCGATGGGATGCGCCGAATTGACAGGTGTTCTCAAAAGAGAAATGCCGAGCTTTCCGCCGTCAACACTTCCGCCATATGTGCCGTTATTGATAACAGCAAGTGATTTTTCGCCTTCAAATATACCGCACCATTTCTGGAAGACCGCTTCATCACCGTTTGTGCGGAGAGTTTCGGTGCCGAATGCAGTCTGACCGATGAATTCGGGGTTTTCAAGAGCCGAATCAAAGGTCAGTTTATAAAACCTGCTGCTGTTATTGGAAATCATTCTGATTTTTATATCAATATGATTTCCGTTTTTCGGAATGGTGTAAGTAACAACGGCGAATGAATCCGCATACCCAAAGATTGCCTGAATCTTAAGACGGACATCACCGTTTTCGATAACTCTTACATTCACAAGATTTTCTTCGGGATAACCGTTGAATGCATTCGCTTTTTCATCGCTCAAAAGAACAAATTCACCAATTCTCTCTTTAAATCCGTCACAACGCATTCCCCACGGGTCTTCATCATCGTTATAAACCGTTATCATTGCGCTTGCAGGCTTCAACATATCAACGCCGTTAACGCAATATTTATCGATAAGACCTGTCTTTTTGCTGATGAGCACCTGCATTGTGCCGTTATCAAAGGTGAAATGTTCATCCGTTTGGTCACAGGGAGCAATCTGACGCATCGGATAGTTTTCAACATGAAGCTCACAATCAAAACGATTGATGCTCATCGGCTCAAGCTCCGCTCTGAAGCAAACTCTCTTACGCCAATCAAGACTGAAAGTACAGGCTTCTTTTTCATTCTGTGCAGGCAGATAATTGCCGTTACTGTCCCGGACGGAAACAATTGTAACCTCGTTATCATTTCTGTTCTGGTCTGCAAGCTGGAATTCAACCTCGATTTCGCGGACAACCCTATAAGGATGCGGATTGAAAACAAGAACGGGAATTTCTCCTTCCTTTGCTTTGGGCTGACCCTTGCAAAGAGCAAAAAATGCCTTTGTTTTGTATTTTTCCGCTATCTCATTTCCGTATGACAGAAGCTGAAGGCTTTCCTCTTCAACTGCTCTGATACTTGAGCCGGGAAGGATATCGTGGAATTCGCAGAAAAGCAATGCTTTGATTGCCTTTTTAAGCTCAGCTTTATCGTATTCAACGCCGCTCAGAGCAAGCATTCTTTCGCAAACGGCAAGTTCATTTTCAAGGCGTCTGTGTGCCTGTTTGATACGCACCATTGATGTGTAGCAACCGACCATAGTGTAATTGAGCGATTCGCTGACAGTTTTCAGCTTTGATTTATCAACGCGGTCAAAATATTTTTCACACCACGAATGAACAATACCTTTTTCGGGATACTGCTTCATATAATCGGCTATTGTCTGCAAATCTTCTCTTGAAGGGCCGCCGCCGTGATTGCCGATACCCCAAAGCATCATATTGATGCCGTTACCGTATTCGCGTTCAAACGCGCGTTCAAGCTTTTCGGCAATTTTTCCCTTACCCGAATTATATCCCTGGTTAGTTCTATGAGCAATGATTTCGCTGCCGTCAAAACCCTTCCAGATAAAATCATTTTCACAATCAAACCACGAGGGTCGCATAAACACATAATGCTCATAGCCGCATTTCTTAAGAATCTGAACAAGACCTCTTGTGTGACCGAATGGGTCAAAATTGATTGCCGTATAGGGTCTGACACCGAATTTTTCGTTGAAATAAGCAAGACCTGTTTCAATCTGGCGGATAAACGACTCGCCGCAGGGCATAACGCAATCGGGCTGAAGATACCAGCCGCCCATAATGCGCCATTTTCCTTCCTTGACGAGTTTCTGAATCCTTGCAAAAAGCTCAGGTTCATTTTCCTCAACCCATTCATAGAGAACGGATTCGTTATGATTAAAAACAAAATCCTCGTTTTCCTCGCAGAAATCAGCGGCAACGCGAAAGGTTGAGATAGCTTCCGCAATTCCTTCGGGTTTTCTCCAGAGCCAGACAGGGTCAAGATGTGCATTGCAAATGAGATGTAATTCTTTCATATCGTTACTCCGAAATATATTTATTATTTAAAATATAACAAAGTTGATTGGCATTGTCAATCAACACCAATCAACTCTCTTTAAATGTTTATGCTGTATTCTTTTCCATCAATGATAAGCGTTTTTTCGTTTTTCCACTCAATCTGCATCGTTTCAAACTCTCCCCATTCGCCAACATAAACTTTTTGAGGGAGTTTATTAAATGAAAGAAAAAAGAGATTTAATCCTCTGCTTCTGTGCACATAAACAACGGTATCTCCGCCAAATGTGCCCTGATCAACGTTAATAACCTCGGCATAATATGTTCTGTCGGGTGAAACAATGTGATTTTCAAGGCTTTCGGTGGAAAAATACGATGAAGAAACAGCGAAGAAAGAGAACACAAGAACAATCAGACAAATAAAGCCTGATGAAACAACGGAAAGCACCTTGCCTTTATTGCCGTCAAGCACCTTTTCCGCAATAATCGCGGCAAAAACCAGACAGATACTCATAACCAAAGCAATCGGAACAGATTTGTATTTAAAAACGTAAACACCAAAATTGACGGCGGTTATCAGAGGCAAAAATGAGGCACAAATCCGTGCAGATTCTGAAAATTCAGTTTCTTCATTTTTCTTTATGAAATAATTTGAATACATAAATATTACCGCAAGCCAGAGTGCATACACAACAGAAAAAGACAGATAAACCAAGTAGCCGAAAAAATATGAAAGCAGGCACAGCAAGGGATAAAGACTGTTTATAGCTGCAAGAAAATAAATAATGACGCTTCTTTTGTTTTTAGTTTTCATCTCTGTTTATTCCTTACCTAACAACTCTGCATATTTTGATGAAAAAATCTTTGAAAGCAGGACAAGAACGGCGGTGATAATTCCGTGATAAGGATAAACAAAAAATACAAACCTGCCCAGAGCAAAGCAGGATTTCAGAAATTCAACAAAGCCCTCGTCAACCACAAAAGCTTCGTAATGGAAAAGCGTCCAGGTTGTTGCGGCAAGAATTAAAACAAACGTTATGGCACACGTCCATCGGGAAAAACTTTTTTTATTCTTATAGAATTTTATGAAATACCAGTTGGGAAGCGAAAACATAAATCCCGTTACGGGTGAAACAAGCCATATACCCCAGAATCCGTTGAATAAATCCGTATAATCCGATCTCGATTCAGCCGCAACACCAAATGTTATTAACAGAAACGATGCAAAAAACAAAACCGATTGCAGGACGGATGCTTTCCAATCGTTTATTTTTTTAAAAGGCTTTTCGCTGACTGAAACCGACTCGGAGGTTGTCGGGCAACTCATTTCATCAAAAACAGCCTTGCATTCCGCACAGCCATCAAGATGCTTTTTAACTTCTGCAGCACTCTCTTCGGAGCAACAATCATCAATATAAAGCGGAATCAAATCTTTTACAATATTACAATTCATACCATTTTCATCCTCTCTGCCAATTTTTGTTTTGCGCGGTAAAATGTGACCCTTGCCCAGCTTTCGCTTTTGCCGAAAAGCTTGCTGATATCTTTGAAAGAGAGCTGACCGAAAACTGAAAGCATAAACACCTCTTTATAAGGCTCGTCAAGCTCGTGCAGACAAACAAACGCTTTCTCTGTCAAATCCTTCTGCTCAAATAAATTTTCAACATTAAAATCATCTGCCAACTCGTCATCCGAATCAGTTTGAGAAAACTTTTTATGCTCGTTATACCAAGCATAATAAACGTTTTTGGCAATCTGACAAAGCCATACGGAGATTTTATCGAGATTTTTAAGACCTGACAAATTCATATACGCTCTGAAAAAGGTTTCCTGCGTCAACTCTTCTGCAAGCATAGGGTCATTGCAGAGTTTAATGAGATATTTTTGTATAAATCCCGAATGCTCTTTGTAGATTTTTTCAAAATCAGTCACATTTTCACCGCCCTTTCAATTATTAGATTGAGAAAAGACAAAAACGTTACAAAAGATTTTTGTAACGCCTCAGTCAACCTGATATGCGCCTCTTGCAAAGAGTATCCATTTTGAGCGGTCAAGAGGGTTGACTCCCCTTCTCGGATTGATATGCTCGAGACCGTCGCGGCACTCACGATAACCGTAAAACGATTGGCTGAGCACAGCCTTGCCGGACGAAAGCACCGCAAGCCTTGCAGGGAAATCCATTGAAGTTGCAACGGGTACAATCGCTTCGAGGGTCATTGTCTGCGAGCGGATAACGGGAGAATCGCATTCTCCGCCCATCCTGATGATTTCGGAAAGCATTTTCCCCGAAAGCTCCGCAGGCGCATTGATTCTGATTTTAAGCAACGGCTCAAGAACAGTTGAGCCGAGCTGTGAAAGTCCGTTCATAAAAGCCATAGGAGTGCAAACGAAGAAATCGAGCGGATGAGTATGAATTGTGTGATGTTCACCGCCTACAAGTGTGCACTTGAAATCCGTTACCTCCCAGCCGTAAAGACCCTGCTCAAGGCAGGAATTGAACGAAGTCCTGATATGGGACTGATATCTGTAAAAACACTGATTTGAGGGCAATCTGCCGTGATAACTCACTCCGTAGCCTCTCGGCATCGGCTCAAACAAAAACTCAACAACCGCCCAGCAAGGTTTCGGCATTGTGTATCTTGCCGCTGCGTAGCCTTTGGATGCAGGTGTTTCTTTGTAAATTACCGTCGGGGGTGAAAATTCAGCGCCGATTCCGTAGCGCTCCTTAAGAAGGGTGTCGATAACTTCAAGCTGAATCTTACCCGTTGTACTGATAGTTATTTCTTTTTGTCCGTTTTCCCATTTTGCATCGATATAAGGCTCTTCATCGGATAATTCACCGAGCGCCGCCGCAAGCGACGGAAGCTTCATCAAATCGCCGTCAGAGGGTGTAACCTTTACCCGAAGAAACGGATTGACGAGCCTTGCATTTTCGCTGACGGCAAGAGAGCCGACAAAGAATCCTGTTTTTGCCGATGGCAGACCGCAGACAGCCGCAATATCGCCGCTTCTGACAATACCCGAATCCGTATATTTTGCACCGGAAAAGCTCTTTATCTGGGAAACTTTTTCTTTGATAACGGGCTTCTCTTCAATTTCAACCGCCGCATTCTCATCCTGCGAATCTGCGTTATCAGTTGCATTCTGCGGAGGTATAAGCTCGATTTCATCGCGGTTTGCAATTTCGCCGCCGAAAAGTCTGATATGCGAAACCTTTCCGAGTGCCTTATCGTGCTCAATTTTAAAAATAACTCCGCAAAGATTTTCGCTTGCTCTTCGCTCGGATGACGGCATATATTCAACAATAAAATCTGCAATCTCTTTTACACCGACGGAATGTTTTGCGCTTCCGCATAATACGGGGGCAAGCCTGCAGGAAGAAATATTTTCTTTGATAAGCTCCGAAGCTCTTTTTTCTGACAGAATCTCATCGAAAAGAAAAACTTCTTCAGCTTCCTCGCAGATATCTGCAAGTGCCTCTGTTGCGGCGCGTGAAAACTTTTCGCCGCTTATATATGACACAGAGGAAAATTCTTCCCCCTCGTTTTCAACATCCGAAAGTAAAAGGCAAGAGCGCGGCGTTACCTGACGAAGCTCACTCATTACCGAAGCAATGTCAGAGCCTGCTCTGTCTGTTTTATTTATAAAAATCACGCAAGGAAGTTTTGCACTCTCAAGCGAATTGAGAATTGCTTCAGTATGCGCTCGTACACCTTCAACCGCGGAAATAACAACAACCGCATAGTCAAGCGCATAAAGCGCTCTTTCAACCTCGCCTGCAAAGTCAACGTGTCCCGGAGTGTCGATGATATTAATCTGCACATCTTTCCATTCGGTTGATGCCGTTGCGGTGCGCACGGAAATACCCCTCTGCTTTTCGATGGAAAGGCTGTCTGTTGCAGCTGTTCCGCTGTCAACACTTCCTGCGCGTCTTATTGCGCCTGTAAGATAGAGAAGCTGCTCGGTGAGCGTTGTTTTGCCCGAGTCAACATGGGCAAGAATACCGATGTTATGAATTTTTCTCATTGCAGCTTCATCCTTTCTTTTTGCATACTGAACTTTATTATAAAACAGAAAAAATATTTTTTCAATAATAGGGCAAAATTTATCGCTTTTATTTCATTTAAATGATGACAAACCTTAAAATATATTATATAATAGTTCTGTATATTTCAACTTTAAGGAGAGATTTACTATGAGCGAAAAACTTATCAAAGTCGGCGTTGTCGGTCTCGGCAGAGGTACCGCAATCGCAAGATGCCTCAAAGGTGTCAAAAATGCAAAACTCGTTTCGGTCTGCGACCATAATCCCAAAATTCTTAAATCAGGTTATGAAGAGCTTGCAGAGGTGCTCGAAGACCCGAATCTCATTCAGTTCAGCGATTATGACGAATTCCTTAAATCGGATATCGACGCAGTTATCGTTGCAACAGAAGCTGTTTATCATGTTCCCATCGTTATCAAGGCTTTTGAAGCAGGCAAACACGTTCTTTGCGAAATTCCTTCTGTCAACTCCGTTGAGGAAGCAAAGGAGCTCAAAGAAGCTTGTCTTGCTCATCCCGATCTTACATATATGGCGGCTGAAAACTGCTGCTACTGGGCATTCATCGAAACCTGGAGAAAGATGAATCTTGACGGACTTTTCGGCGAAATCGCATATGCCGAAGCAGAATATCTCCACGCACTCAACCCCGATGAATTCTCACCCACATATTATCCCGAAGGTCATTGGAGAACATATCAGCCTGCAATCAGATATCTCACTCACGAACTCGGTCCCCTTCTCTATGTTATGGATGACAAGGTTGTCAGCGTAACCTGCCTTGAAGCCGATGTTCACTATGACCCCTACACCCCCGAAAGAAAAGAAACCGGCGTTGCTCTCTTCAAGACAGCAAAAGGCGCGGTTATCAGATTGCTTGTAAGCTTCGGCGCATACACAAGCTATGACCACAATTACCGTATCTGCGGCACAAGAGGTACAATCGAAACCGACAGAACAAAGGTTGTTGACAACGCACCCTCTCTTGCAAGTCTTCACAGCATTCCCGGAACATTCAACGCAAATTCCAAGATGGTTATTCCCGTTACAACCTGCTATGAAGGTGAAGATTCAAGCGGTCACGGCGGCGCAGATGCAAAGATGGTCAAGTATTTCATCAACTGCCTTGTTGAAGGAAGAAGACCCGTACTTGATGTTGACTTTGCAATCAATATGAGCCTTCCCGGTATCATCGCTCACGAATCAGCAGTTCAGGGCGGTATGCCTATGGAAATTCCTTTGGTATAAAATAAGGAGAAAGATTATGAAAAAGAATACTCTTCATTTCGGCGAATTCAAACAGTATGATAAAAAATTCATCACTGCAGAAAACGGCATCGACCTCGACAATATTTCATCCGTAGCTTTCGAGGGCGAAACCCTTTATATAGCTCAGCCCGAAGGTATCATTGAATATACTGACGGCAAAACAAAGAAGCTTTCAATCAAGGCTTCAAAGCTCTTCACCGTTAAGGGCAAACTCTACGCCGCAATCGGCAACAACCTTGCTGAAATCAAAAAGGGCAAGGCAAAGAAGATTGCAGAATTCGATGCTCCCGTCAAGGATGTTTCCGTTGCTCTTGACGGCTCATTCTGGCTCATCACAGAAAACACACTTTACCTTGAAGATAACGGCGAATTCAAGGCAATCGTTTCTCTTCCCGAGGATACAGTATGCCTTGCCGCGCTTGATAACAAATCAAAATACGGCGAAACAGTTTACATCGGCTCAAAGATTGAAGGTCTTCTTTCAATGAAGGGCAAGCGCCGCCATTGGGCAGAGCTTATTCCCGACACAACAGGCGTACTCAGCCAGAAAATCAACTGCGCTGCAATCGACGGTCTCGGTCACCTCTGGGTAGGCTCAGACGAAGGACTCAACATCTATGACGGCAGAAACTACTGGTTTAACGGCAATGATTTCTATTCAGTACCTGACGGCTCATTCAACGATATGTTCTTTGCTGCTGACGGTAAGAAATATTTTGCAACAAATACAGGTATCATCACCCTCATCGAAGGTAAGATTTCATATCTTTCTTACGGTGTATGGCTTATGCATCCCACAGTAACAAAAATCACAGTTTCCGACAAGGGAACAATTGCCGCCGTTACTCCCGAAGGCATCAGCATCATCACAAGCAAATATATGACCCTTGCTGAAAAAGCCGCTCACTATGATGAATATGATGAAAAGTATTTCACAAGAAATGAAGGCTATCAGGTTTCAAGACCTCTTCGTAAATACGGCGACATCGAATCAGGCTGGCTTCCCAACTCGGATAACGACGGTCTCTTCACAGGTGTTTACTGCGCAAGCCAGTGCTTCCGCTACGCAGTAACAGGCGACGAAAAAGCACAGGCAAACGCTAAAAAAGCAGTTGAACCAATGATCAAGCTTACCGAAGTTACAGGTAAAAAAGGCTTCACCGCAAGAGCTACCAGACATTCCTACGAAGAAGATTTCGGCACAGGCAACAGAGAAGAATGGCATATCTGCGAAGACAACCCCGATATGGAATGGCTCGGCGAAACCTCCAGCGACGAAATGACAGGCCATTATTTTGCATACGGCATCTACTTTGACCTTGTTGCTGACAAAAAAGAAAAGAAAAAAATTGCTGAGGTTGTAAAGACAATCACCGACCACATCATCGATAACAACTTCCATCTCTGCGATGTTGACGGTGTGCCCACCACCTGGGCAAACTGGGAGCCCGACCTTCTCAACAACGATGACAGATGGTTCTACGAAAGAGGCACAAACTCTCTCGAAATCCTTTCATTCCTTAAAACAACCTATCACGTTACAGGTGAAGAAAAATATAACGAAGTTTACAAGATGCTTATCAAGAGACATCACTATGCAATGAACTGCATCGAATATAAATATGAAGATGCTCACATTGCTCACATCGATGATCAGCTTGACTTCATCAATATTTATCCCCTCATCGTTTATACTGACAACGAAGCTGAAAAGGAAATCTTCAAGATGGGTCTTACTCATCATTGGGAATACGAAAGAGTTGAGCGTTCACCCCTTTTCAACATCACATACGGCGCACTCACAAATAACAGCTGTGACATCGAGTTTGCTGCAAAGTCACTTTCAGAAATGAACCTTGACCTTATCAGATGGCCTGTTTATAACAGCTACAGAAAAGATATCGTCTGGGATACAGAGCAGGAAGAAGCAGGTGTTCCGCCCCAGCTCAAATATGCTCTTGAATATTCAGCCCGCGTTCTTTCTCACTATGACGGAAACCAGCTCATCTGCGATTCAGGTGCAGAAAGATTCGTTGACATCAACAGCAAAATTGTTAACCGCACAGCAACTCTTCCCGGCACAGCAGGTGCAAACGGTATGAGAGCAATGATGCCTTATATCTACCTTCTCCCCTACTGGATGGGCAGATATTACGGACTTCTCGGTGACTGATAAATGAAAGGAGAGCATTATGGCATCTTTTCTTCTGACACTCAAAAATATAGTCAACGGTTTTGTTGCGGCGGCAATGCTCATTCCGATTCTCTTCACAATGGGTAATAGCGGCGACCC
Organism: Acutalibacteraceae bacterium; assembly: GCA_045634985.1. Classification (GTDB taxonomy): domain Bacteria; phylum Bacillota; class Clostridia; order Oscillospirales; family Acutalibacteraceae; genus CAG-177. Next base: position 13,042 of record JAZRBF010000014.1, read on the forward strand.
CAACACCCCCGTTGAAACTTATCCAGACTCGGATAACCCCTATATCAGCGAATATCTTGAGCCCGATATTGCCGCCCATCGCTCGGGCGCAGGTATTGCTCCGCAGAATACGCTGATGGCGTTTGAAAATATCATTGAGCAAAAAGATTCGCTCGACATTGATATCATTGAATTCGATGTTCAGATTACTGCTGACGGGGAATTGATTCTGCTTCACGACCTGACCTACGACAGCACTTCAAATGCCGTTGAAGCATTCGGCAAAGAAAAGGTTTACGCTTCGTCACTTACTTTTGAAGAAGCTCAGGTGCTCAATATGGGCGAAAACTTCAAGGGCAACGGCGATTATCCCTACAGAGGTCTTCGCGGAGATGATATCCCCTATAACCTCAGAGTTGTCACCTGCGACACAGTCATCGATTATATCGAGGCAAACTGCGGCAACAAAGTATATCACTATGATATTGAAATCAAGAGCCTCGGCTCAAATGGTAAAAGAGCTGTTGACCTCCTCTATGAGATAATCACAGAGCGCAACCTTCAGGACAGAGTTATCTGGTCAACCTTTGCTCCCGATGTTTCGGGCTATATGGTAAAGCATTACCCTGAGATTTCCCGAACTGCAGATGCAATCGAAGCCCTTCAGTTCTATTTCTATTTCAGAATGGATTGGGAGCTTTCGGATGTTTCCCCCTCATATATTGCGCTTCAGATTCCTTACGGCTCAAGCGCATTTGATAACATCATCAATCTCGGCACAAAAGAGCTGCTCAACTACGCACACAAAAACAATATCGCTGTGCAGTATTGGACAATCAACAGCGAAGAAGAGGCTATGACCCTCGTTCAGAACGGTGCCGACTGCATTATAACCGACTATCCGCAGATGGTAATTGAAACCGTTGAAAAATGCAGATAAGAATGGAGTAAAAATATGAAAAAGCTTTTATCGGCATCGCTTATGTGCGCCGACCTGATAAATCTCGGCGATTCAATCAAAAAACTTGAAGAGGCCGGAATTGAATATCTGCATATCGACATTATGGACGGCGCATTCGTGCCAAACATAACACTCGGGTTCGACCTGATAAACGCAATCAAGAATGTTACCGATATTCCGCTCGATATCCATATGATGGTCAACGCACCCTCAAATTTTATCGGCAGAATGAAGCTCGGAAAAGACGATATCGTTTGCGTTCATTATGAATCCGATGTTCACATTCATCGCACTCTCACTCAGATTCGCGACCTCGGATGCAAGGCAGGTATTGCAATCAATCCGCAGACACCGCCCGAAAGCATCGAATTCCTTGCGGACAGCATTGATATGGCGCTTGTGATGACGGTCAACCCCGGCTTCGCAGGGCAGAAAATCTTCGCAGGTGCGGACCGCAAAACCGCTAAAATGCGCAGACTTCTCGACGAATGGGGTCATCCCGAAATTCCCATTGAGGTTGACGGAAACATCAGCCCTGAAAACGGCAAAATGCTCTGCAAAAACGGCGCAGATATTTTCGTGCTCGGCACAAGCAGTCTGTTTATGAAGGATAAATCCATCAAACAGGCGGCTGAAGATTTCCGCAAAATGCTGACGGAGGAATAAACGATGTACCGTAACATAAAAGCCGCCGTTGTCGGCAGCATAAATGCAGACCTGATTCTCCGTACTGAAAGAGTGCCGCAGTCAGGCGAAAGTATGACGGGCACATCCTACGGTCACGCAAACGGCGGAAAGGGTGCGAATCAGGCAATCGGTCTTGCAAGACTCGGCGCAAAAACAAAGATGATAGGCAAGGTTGCCGATGACGAAAACGGCAGAAGACTTATTGACAACCTCAAGAAAAACGGTGTTGATTCTTCGTGCGTCGCAACTGACGGCTCGCAGACAGGTCTTGCGGCAATCATCCTTGATGCAGAGGGCAAAAACCGCATTATTGTTTATGAAGGCGCAAATGCGGAAATTACTCCATCCTTCGCCGCCGACTCAATCACCGATGACCTTGACCTTCTTCTTGTGCAGTTTGAAACAAAAGAAGAAACCGTCATCGCCGCTGTTAACAAGGCAATCGAAAAAGGAATAACAACCGTTATTGATTGCGGCCCTGCAAAACAATTTGCACTCGAAAAGATGCAGGGTGCAACAATCATCTCTCCCAACGAAACCGAAACCGAAGCTCTGACAGGAATTTATCCCGAAAGCAACGAAGATATCCTCAAGGCTTCTGAAATGCTTATGGACAGAAGCAAGGCAAAATTCGTTGTACTCAAGCTCGGCGAAAGAGGTTGCTCCGTATGGGACGGCGAGAATCTTAAATTTCTCCCTGCATATAAAGGCGAAGTTGTCGACACAACCGCCGCAGGCGATTGTTTTACTGCCGCAATGGCACTTGAATTCATCCGAAGCGGCGATATTTATTCCGCTTGCGATATCGGTAACAAAGCAGGTTGCATAGCGGTTGGCAGAATGGGCGCGGATGCTTCAATGCCGAGCGCCGAAGACATCATTAATTTCAGATAAAGATCAAAGGCTTGCACGGATACAAACCGTACAAGCCTTTTTGCTTTTTTATTTCTTGCTTCTGCGCTGATAATCTTCATCGATTGCTTCGCTCCAGCTTTCATCAAGCGCTTTTTCCGCTCTGACGCAGGATACAGCCGCCGCAACCGAATCATAAACGATATCCGTACCCTCACTGTCAGCGTTGTAATTTACCGCTCTGTCAGCGCCTATGCCGTATCTTGCGGCAGTTTCAACCGCATCGATATTTGCTCCGATGAAAAGAAATTCCCAGCCGTATTTTTTCTTCTGCCTTTCAATCATTTCCTTGACCTTTTCGCTTGTATAAATATGGCTCGCGTTTTCCATTCCGTCGGTTGTTATAACAAAAACCGTATGCTCAGGCACATCCTCTGCTCTTGCGTATTTATGGATATTTCCGATATGATGAATCGCTCCGCCGAGAGCATCGATAAGAGCCGTACATCCGCCGACGGTGTAATCCTTATCTGTCATCGGTCTGATTTCGGAAAGCCTGACTCTGTCGTGAATCACCTTCGATCCATTGCTGAAGAGCACTGTTGAAACAAAGCATTCTCCGTCCTGCTTTTTCTGCTTTTCAATCATAGAATTGAATCCGCCGATTGTGTCCTTTTCAAGTCCGTGCATTGAACCGCTTCTGTCAAGAATAAATACAAGTTCGGTAATATTGTTTTTTGCTTTCATAATTCAAAACTCCTTATAAATAAATTCATCTGTAAATTTTTCGGTGATTTCAAGAAGATATTCATCAAGAAACGAGAGCGCGGTTTCCTTCATTTCTTCATTAATCCCATAGTATGCTTCGGCAATTGAGCCTGCAATTGCGGCGATTGTGTCGCTGTCACCGCCGATTGAAATTGCGTTTCTGATTGTGTCCTCAAAACTCTCGGATTCAAAGAATGCCTCGAATGATTGCGGAACGGATTTCTGACAAATTTCATAGAAATCGTAGTCCTCGCGGATTTCATCAAGAGTGAAATCAATTGTATAAAATCTGCTTACATATTCCTTGATTTCATCCATATTCTTGCCTGTTCTTGCGAGATAAATTGCACCGGCAACCGAAACCGCGCCCTTGATTCCCTCGGGATGATCGTGGCTGACCTCGGAGGTTGCCGCCGCTATTTTTTCACACTCCTCAAGCGACTGCGCAACCCAGGCAACCGGCGAAACTCTCATCGCGGAGCCGTTTCCGTAGCTGTTATAAGGCTCTGTGCGGTTATACATCATCCAATCAAGGAATCTTCCGCCGTATCCGCATTGAGGATATCTTCTGCCCACCTCGTGCATAACCTCAACGAGATATTTTTTAAAATCTTCGTAATCGGTAATTTTACCATATGTCTGCAGAGCCTTTGCAACTGCAATGGTCATAACCGAATCATCCGTAAAATCACAATCCGTATGAAACAATTCAAAATCCTTTGATTTATAATTGTCAAACTCAAATCTTGAGCCGACAACATCGCCGATAATTGCACCTGTCATTGGTATCTCCTCCTAAAATAAAAAATGTGGCTGCTCGGTCTTCCGACCTTACAACCACATTATAGCGTTTGGTTTTATCGATTTGGTCGCTTGATGAGCGACTTTTTTTAATTATCGCACAACTGTGCGCATAAGCTTTTTTAAAAGTTCAGACAAAGGGATAATCAGCATACCTACCAAGAAATTGCCGATTCCGTGAATAATATCAAACGAAAATCCTGCCGCAATCCAGGCTAAAGTCTGTTCGAAATTCAGATGGAATATCAATGCCTGTGCAGGCGCATAAAGAACTCCGAATGCGAATCCGTGCAGACTGCATATTATCGGATAAACAATATATGCCGCCTTTTTTGAAATTCCCTGCGGTATCAGCATCGTCACGCCCCAGAGAATTGTCCAGATATAAAGATACGGCATCCACCACAGATTAAATCCCGAAAACAATCCGTTTAGCATAACATAAACATAAATCGGAATCAGCGCCTTCTTGCGGTATGCAAGCGTATAGACCATTGTCAACATTCCGAGCAGGTGAATGTTAGGCAAGGCTTCCATAATTATTTTCGAGCAAAACATTATTGCGCCAAGCATTGCAAAAATGCACATTTCCCAGACCTGATTGAGCCGATTGCTCCGCTCTTTTTTAGGCTCGTTATTATTTGGTGTAAATGAGTTCATAATGCTCTCCGTCGGCAATTTCCGTACTGTCCACACCGCTCATCATCATTTCTCCGTTTTTGCTGAGCGCCCAGTAACTCTGGTCAATATCATAATCGGCGGTAATTCCGTTTACAACCTTTATATAAAGTCCGTATGGTCCATCTTCGCCTGCGATAAGCTCATATTCAAGAAGAGCGTCGCCAAGAGTGGTTTTATCGGTGTTGATTGTAAAGGTAACAGATTTTTCTTCCGCTTTGACTTCTACCTGCACCGTAGTTTTACCTTGTCCGAACTCGGTATCTTCAAAATAACTTGCATTTGTCCATAATCCGACACTGTCAGGCTTATCACCGCAGGAAACAAAGCAAAGAAGCATTGCAACAGACAGCAATACGCAGGTAACTGATTTAAGAGTTTTTTTCATGATTTTTAGTCCTTTCTTGTGTTGTTCTTTCACAAAAAGGATAAAATAAAAGCACCCTCCGTGGGGTGCTGATGAACGCATAAACCAAAGATACCCTGCCCGTATCCCGGATGCCTGCATCTCCCCACCTTGCCCAAGAGACTTTTACGAGGCACAGAACGATAAGCATTCCGGCTAGACCCGTTTTAAAAACGAGAGTTACGGTAATGGCTGTTGCTGCAGATTCTCACTGCAATTTCCTTATCCCCGAACGCACCGTTGAACAGCGCGCCCGACAACGAAAGCTGAAATCAACCTTCAGATGAACTGTGTTTATTCTTTTGTGTGCAATTATTATATCATATCTTAACAACAAAATCAATACTGCTGACAAAAAAAGGCAAGGACAAAACTCCTTGCCTTTTGTTTCGCTTAACATCCCAGCAATATCTGGTCAAATTCAAACAGAGCCTCATTTATTTCAAAAATATTGTAAACACCCTTCTGAATGAAATAACGGATGATTTTATCAAATGTAAAGCTTCGCGAAAGAGTCATTCCTGCCGACGCAAGTAAATCCTGCGTTTCATCAAGCGTTAATTCGAGAGCAATCGCAAACGCAACCGCAGTCTGTTTTGACGGCTTATAGGATTGAGGATTGCATTTGATTTTAGAGAATGTTTTCTTATCGATATTTGCTTTTTTATAGCATTCAACATCGGTCATTCCCTTTGCATCGATATAATCAAAGAGCTTGAAGGCAAAAGGTTTATCCATCGCCTGCATATATTCTTCAAGGCTTTTGTTTGCAATGCTGCTTGTTTCTGAAGGTTCGCTAGCACACATTTTCGGCTCATCGGTGCAGTCCGCTTCTATTATATCATCAGGAAGAATCGCACATTCAAAGCTGTCAATTTCATCGTTACAAGCATTTTCATAGTCTTCAACATAATCATCGTCGATAAATTCGGTGATTTCATCGAAAACAACCTTACTGAATTCATATGAAGTACGGTCAAAAACGCAGATATAAACAGTCATTTCGTGCTCAAAAAGAAATTCTGTTATAACCTGAATTGCAAATTTGAGCACCTTATCTTTGGGATAGCCGTATGTACCTGCGGAAATAAGCGGAAACGCAACGGATTCGCATCCTTTGGCAGCCGCAAGTTTCAACGATTCAGTGTAGCAGGATTTGAGAAGTATGCTTTCGCCGACAAGTCCGCCATTCCAGACAGGGCCTGAAGTATGGATTATATATTTTGCGTCGAGGTTATAACCCTTCGTTATCTTTGCGCATCCGAGTCCGAGCGGAGCAAGCGTTGCACATTCGGCATCAAGCATCGGACCTGCGGCTGAATGCACCGCAAGGTCGACTCCGCTGTAACCCACCATTTCCTCATTGGTGGTATTGACAATTGCATCAACCTTCATTTTTGTTATATCCTGGCGGATTATCTTAAGCGGCATATTATCACCTCACACAAAATCATTCTTTTATTTCTTCATTTTTCGCTGTGATTTTTTGCGTTCAATATCAAGTCGGCGCTCCTCTTGAAGCTTTCTTGCTTCTGCTTCCGATTCTTCTCTCTGCGCCTTAATCTCGCTGACAGCATCATCATAGCCTGAAAGAATCTCATCAAGATTCTCATAACCCTCTGCGAGCTGAACAGTCCTGAGCGCAGCAAGATAAGGAGCGCAAACCCTCGCATAGATATTCTGCGCTTTGTTTGCCTTCTTCATCGCCTTTCGTCTTGCCTTCTGCTGCTCGGGAGTTTCATCAGGCATATCATATGCATCTTCAACCACCTGCGGATCGAAGGTTATTCTTCCGTCAGGGTAATATTTGCGGGCAAGTCTTGCACACTGACCCATTGAATTTGCGTTTCTGATTTCCTGTCTGCGCCAGATTTTTTCTTCTTTGACATCCGTTTTCGGAAGTGCATTCGCCAGCTTGACAGCTTCCTCATAAACTTCATAGAATCGCTCTTCGCCTGCACTGACGATGAGCCTTGCAAGTTCAAGCTGTTTCTTACCGAAATCGGTTGAGAATCTGTTGATTTCAAACATAACGAATTCAGCGATTTTCAATTCTTCATTATGAGTTTCAACTTCATTTGACTGCCTATGAAGTTCCTTTATTTTTTCTGCGCGGAACTTCTTTTCTTCAGGAGTATTCTTCGGCAGATATCTTGCCTGCTTTATTTCATCCTTTGGCAATTCAAGTTTTTCTGCGCCAAAATACTTTCTTGCCTTAAATACAGCTTCGCAACCTTCAATATAATTTTCTTTTTCACCCTTACCTGATTTATAGTCCTCAACGAGTGTTCTCAGGCGGATAACTCTGAACATCGATTTCTGACCCGTTTCGCTCACATCATAGAAGAGCCAGGGAATGACATCAAGCGCCGCACCCAGAACAGAAACTCCTATAAGTACATCAAGCATACCGTAAAGTACGCAATCGGGATTTTTCTTTTGCTGACTCAACGGAAGGTCGGGGTTATAATCAAGATAAACATCGAGAACGCTGTAATCATTGCCGTCAAATCCGCATTTACCGTAAATCCACGGCAGGAAAAGTCCCGTTGCCATGCCGACAGCGCCGTTTGCATAGGTTGAAACAAGGCCGAATGAGCCGTCGATTCTTTCGCCGACGAGATATTGCTGGGTATCTCTCATATCCGATTCAATCGCCTTATCGATAACCTCGGCGCAATCAATAAACCTGTTGATATAGTTGATGATAAACAGGAAAACGATTGCAAATTTTGACTTGTATGTAAGACCGATGCCTGCAATGAGAAATGTCTGAAGAATATTTTTGAATACTTTGATTGTTTTCTTGCCGAATTTACGGATAAACCACGGAGAGAAAATCATTGACCATAACTGCGCGTTATGGCAAAGAGTATTGAGAATGCCGTAAGTTGTACTCTTTGTGATATGAGCGCGGTAAACAAGCATATTCCATACATCGCCCTTTGCTCCCTCAAGGAAATCGTTCCAGGCGTCGAAGCATTTAATCCAGAATATACGGTTGCTCATAACGCTTCGCAATGAGTTGCCGAAGCTCATCTTTGCAATTCTGCTCTTGGGAAGAACAAGTCTTTCCTGCGTGCCGTAGAATGCAACAAGAATAAGAGGAGCAAACAAAGCAAGCGGAGTATATGCGCCCCTGTAATAAGTCATAGTAAATTTATTTGCATTGATGGGAAGCACGTCAACCATCAACGGCATATAGATATTGAGAAGCGTGGGAGCGAAACTGTAGATAACAGCTGTGATTGACATAATCTTCGCACGCTCGTTGGAGTTTGGCGTCATAACATGTACCATATGAGTAACGCCTGTGTTGAGCCAGTTTCTGACATAGCCCTGCACCTGACCGATAACAAACAGCGCGGCAATCATCGCATATCGGGAAACGCCGTCTCTCATCTGTTCATAAGGAAACCAGAGCGAAATCAGGTTAAGCACCATCAACGGCAATGCAAGCTTGATATAAACTCTGTATTTGCCGTGTTTACTGCGCAGATTATCCGTCAGCCACGCATTAACGGGAGCCTGCACATAGCCGATAATCTGGCAGACATATCCCATAATGAGCAATTCCTTGTTATTCATTCCAAGTGTTGCGCCTGTAAATTCATTACCGACACCGAAGCCGATTGTAAACTGAACAACAAAATATTGCGCCAACCATCCGATGCTGAGCATCGTGATTTCTTTATATGTTACATATTCACCAGGTCTGGGGTTGTTCCAGTAAAGGGCAATTTCTTCAATTATCCCTCTTACCTTCTGAATAATTCCTGTTTTAGTTTCCATAGATTACCTCTTATATCTAAAGAATAAATCCATTAAAAATATAACATAATCAATATATTCTGTCAAACATTACAGAAAGAAAAACCCTGCGAAGCATAAACTCCGCAGGGTCTGATATTTTGTCAGGATAAATTATTTAACCTTAACTTTGTAGCACTTGATTTCGAAGGGCTTGATTTCGAAGCTCATAGCCTTGCCGTTTGCAATATCAACAGCAACATCTTCGCGCTCAAGGAGGTTACATTCAGCAACGCTTGCAATTTCAGCAAAGAATTCAACATTAACAGCTGTTCTTCTGCCTGCCTTTTCAACAAAGCGAACGATGTAAGCATCCTCATCTTCACACTTCTTGACAGCTTCGAGAGTAACATTTCTGCCGTCAACGCTGATGAAGGAAGCTTCGTCTGCACCCTGTGCATCAGCCGCAATTTCAACGGGAAGCATCGGGTTATTGAATTCAAGACCTCTTACGAGTGTTTCAGCATCCTTCCAGCCGCCTGCATGGGGATAGAGAGAATATGTGAAGTAATGGTCGCCTCTGTCTGATTTCGGGTCGGGATTCATGGGAGCCTTGAGAAGAGTGATAATCATTCTCTGCTCGTTAACCTCGTAACCGTACTTGCAATCGTTAATGATTGAAAGACCGTAGCCATCCTCTGACATATCAATGAAGTTATGAGCGGAAACTTCAAACTTTGCCTTATCATAGGGATTATGGCGGTAGTTGGAGCTTTCGATTGTTGCGTATGCGATATCTCTTGTGAACTTCTGAGCCTTGATATCAACATCGAAGCCAACCTTGAGGAGTTTCTCCTGCTCATGCCAGCTGATGAATGTATCGAAATCAATTCTGTCAAGCTCATTGTAGATAATGATATTCTGCTTGAGAGTTGACTTCATGATGTTCTTTGTGATTGTTACGCAAGTGAAAACATCGCCGCAGATAACGCTTTCAACCTTACCTGCTTCTGTTTCAAACTCGCGGTCTGTGTAAGTTACAACGATATCCCATGCATCATACTTACCGGGAAGGTCTTCGTAGATGCGGAATACATTACCCTTACCTTCAAGGATTTCGCGGTTATTCTTCTTATCAAAGATCGAAACAAGCTCTGCAGCAGCGTCAAACTTGAGGCTGAAGAATGCGTTTTCGATATCTGCGCTTTCAACTGCCTTTGCCTCTGCAACAGCAGCATCCTTTGTGTAATATACTTTATATCCTACTGCGGGAACATCCTTTGCAACGAAAACAAGAACCTTTGTGCCGTCAAGCTTTGTATATGCCTGAACGGGAACTTTGTTGCCTTCTGCATCGTAGATTTCAACATCCTTATAAGGAAGCTCAACCTTTGATGTTGCAGGTGTGCCGAGTGAGTTGAAGAGAGCGAAGGGCTTGCCGTACTTTGCTTCGCCGCTGATGTTGCCTGCGATTGCATTGAGAGCGCCGTCGCGTACTTCTTCACCGATTGCAATGATATCCTTATAGATATCGCAAAGGTCACCGAATACTTCTGTGATGTGTGAGCCGGGAAGTGAATCGTGGAACTGGTTTGTGAGAATCATCTGCCAGCCTTCATTGAGCTTTTCAAGAGGATACTCGTAACCGTACTTCATTGCGATTGATGCAAAGATTTCTGCCTGACGGTAGAGATTTTCGCTGTATCTGTTAAGCTTCTTGAGGAGAGCCTTTGTGGTGTGAACACCTCTGTGCTCTTCAAGATAAAGCTCATCTTTCCAAGTAGGAATGTTTGTTTCTGTTGCGTTTGCCCTCATTCTTGCAAGTGAATCTTCAATCTTGCTGGGAACGGTTTCGGGAAGACCGGGGAAGTTTCTGTAACGCTTTGCGTATTCGAGCATTTCGGTGTCAACACCGCCGCCGCCGTCACCCCAGCCGTAGCAATACATTGATTCGCCGATTGTTGCCTTATCGGTATACTTCTTCCAGTTCATCTTGAGTGAGTCAGCCTCAACTGTACCGATGAAGTGTGTGGGGGGAACGATTGAGAAAATCTTTGAGCCGTCGGGGCCTTCCCACCAGAAGGTGTTATACTGCCAGGGGTTTGTATCGTTCCAGATACCCATCTTATGAGTTACGAAATATTCAACGCCTGCCTTTTTGAGAATCTGGGGCATTGCATAACCGTTACCGAAAACGTCGGGTACCCAGCAGGTTTTGGGAGTGATGCCGAAGGTCTTTTCTGCATATCTTACGCCGTGAAGAAGCTGACGGACAAAGGATTCACCGGAAACAAGGTTACAATCGGGTTCAACCCACATTGCGCCGATGTATTCCCATCTGCCTTCTTTGATACGCTGCTTGACCTGCTTGAAGATGTTGGGGTATCTCTTTTCCATCTCGATATAAGTGGGAGCTGTGCTCTGTGAGAAGATGAAATCGGGATACTGCTCCATAAGACGGAGCATTGTTGAATGAGTTCTGCCGAGCTTACGAACATACTCTTTATAAGCCCACATAAACACGATATCAAGGTGAGAGTTACCGACAAGAGAAACAAGACCTTCGGTCTTATAGTTGGGGTTGTTATATACTCTTTCCTTGAGAACTTTCTGAGCCTCAAGAAGACCTGCTCTGAACTCATCGCCTTCTGTGTCAAAGTTAACATATGTGAAAGCTTCCTTGAGTGCGCTTCTGATAAGCTCTGCAAGACCTGTGTCAAGAACAGGCATAAAGAGTGCGTTGAAGATTGCCTTGAAATCCCAGTAAACCTCTTCGATTACAGGATCAACAACGCCGATGAATGAGCAGGAAAGAGTCTTTACTGTTGACTCGTTTGAATGCCATACATAGTATGATTCAATATCAACATCATAATGCTCACCTGCAACAGCTTCATTTGAAAGAAGAACGCTGTTACGGAAGGGGTCAAGACCCTGATAAGGCTCGCCGTTAAGAGAAAGAAGCGAGTCACCGCCGAAATAAACATTAAGAGTAACCTTCTTGCCTGCAAAACGCTCGGGGATATCGAATGAATTCTTGAAGAAAGCACTCCAGCCGTTGTTACCCCAGCGGTCACCTACATTGAGTTCTTTCCACTCATCGTAGAGATATTCATAATCACCGATTCCCTTATAGATGCATTCCTTCATCTTCCATGCGGGAATGGTTTCGATGTCTGTGTAAATTCTCTTTTTGAGTGTCTTAAGTTTTACATTAACAACATCGTCAAAAGAGAAAATGCCTCTCTGCTTACCCTTGACCGCGTCACGCCAATCGTCAACGTGCGCATCCATTGCATCAAGAGCAGCAACTGCGTCCATATTTTTGATTTCTGCCAACTTAATCTTCCTTTCTTTATGTAAAATTGACAAAGTATAAAGATAACCAAATTATACCTATTACAGTATATCACCAAATTCTGCAGATTTCAATACAAAAAGTTTTTAAAATATTTTATTTTATGATTTACATATCTTCTTTATTATGTTAGAATAATTTGTAATTTTATTTTTTGAAAGGAAATCGTTATGCTTCTTGACAAAACAATCAACATCCCTGACCTCGGTGTCATCGGCCCCGAGAGCGGTTTTCATCTCCTCGAAATGACAGAGGACGGCAAGTTTACAACAGGCAAAAACGGCGTTGACTGCATTGTTGCAACAGGTGACAAGAAGGTTGAATTCGTTTCATTCGGCAGTCCCACTCTTGCAGGCGTAAAATCTGCAATAGCTTATCCCGTTTATTATCCTGTTTATCCCGTTAAAACAGAATATC
>JAZRBF010000015.1:0-163295 GCA_045634985.1 Acutalibacteraceae bacterium
GTAACATACACAAGAGATGATTCCAAGACACTCGTTCTTGCAGGTGTTGTTGATACTGTTGCAAAGTATGAAGCAGCAGCAACAGAAACAGGCTTCGAACTCAATGCAGACGAATCAATCCTTGAAGGCACAGTTCCTGCAAATGGCACACTTGTTCTTGAAGTATACTATGACAGACTTCAGTATACTCTCACATACGAAGGCAATGAAGCAGTTGAAGTTTACTACGGCGCAGAAATTCCTGCAGCAGCAGTAACTCCTGAAAAGGAAGGTAACTACTTCGTTAAGTGGCAGAACGAACTCACAGAGATGCCCGCTGCCGATCTCGATATCGCAGCAGAATGGGCTCTTGAAGAGTACACAATCACCTTCACAGACCTCTACGGTAACGCAGTTGACAACATCGTTGCTAAGTACGGCGATGAAATCACAGTTCCTGCAGGCCTTGTAAGAGAAGGTTATGTATTCGCAGGCTGGAAGAATGCAGCAGGCGATGCACTCGCAACTCCCGTTGCTGACCTCGGTAACAATGGCGACACAGTTGCTTTTGCTGCACAGTGGTCACTCGACACATTCACAATCACAATCAAACTTGACGGTGGTAACATCGACGGTAATACTGATGATATCGTTATCACTCAGGAATACGGCTCAGATGTAGTTGCTCCCGCAGCTCCCGTTAAGGAAGGTTATGCATTCGTTGACTGGAATGTAACAATTCCTGCAACAATGCCCGCAGAGGATATGACAATCACAGCAATCTGGAAGACAGAGAGCTACACAGTTGTATTCGCTGATACAAACGATGCAGGCGATGCAATCACAATGAACGTTGAGTTCGGTGATACAATCGAAATTCCTGCTGACCTCACAAAGACAGGTTTCGTATTCGCAGGTTGGGATGAAACTCCCTCTGCAAATATCGGCGACCTTGGTGAAGACGGCGCAACCGTAACCTACACCGCACAGTGGACAAAGGAAAACTACACAATCATCTTTGCAGATACAAACGATGCAGGCGACGCAATCACAATGAATGTTGCATTCGGTGATACAATCGAAATTCCTGCTGACCTCACAAAGACAGGTCATGTATTCGCAGGTTGGGATGAAGCTCCCTCCGCAACAGTTGGTGATCTTGGTGAAAACGGCGCAACCGTAACTTACACCGCACAGTGGACTAAGGAAACTTATACACTTACATTCGCAAACACAGGCGACACAACAATTGCTGATATCACCGTAACATACGGCGACACAATCGAAGCAATTGCTGATCCCGTTAAGGTTGGTCACGTATTCGCAGGTTGGGATGTAACACCTCCCACAGTAATCGGCGACCTTGGCGAAAACGGCGCAACAGTAACTTATACCGCACAGTGGGATAAGGATACATTCACCGTAACATGGATTGACGAAAACGGCAGCACAACAGTTGATGTTGTATACGGCGATACAATTACAGTTCCCGTTGCAGCAGATAAGGAAGGCTACTACTTCGTTATGTGGACACCCGAAGTTCCCGCAACAATGCCCGCAGAAAACCTTGAGTTCACCGCTCTTTACGAAGTAAGCGTTTATACCGTTAACTTCTACATCAACGGCAAGTTCTTCACAGGTTACGGTGCAGAGTTCGGTGACGAAATCCGCACAGATGGTATCGGCTATACCGTACCTCTCGGCTATGAATTCGACGGTTGGTACACCAACCCCGAATGCACAGAAAAGTTTGTTTCCGGCACAGTTGGCGCTCAGGCAATCAACCTTTATGCTAAGGAAACAATCGGCACTTACGCTGCAAACTTCTACCTTGACGACGCAAAGACAGAGCTTTACCACTCAGTAAATGTTCAGTTCGATAAGGAAATCAAGGCTCCTTCAGCTCCTTCAAAGACAGGCTACACATTCGCAGGCTGGGATCCCATCGTAGGCATCATGGATGATGAAGGTAAGGACTTCGTAGCTGTTTGGGTTGAAAACAATGGCATCGTTGTTACATACTATGTTGACGGCGAAGTTTATGAGTATTTCGACGAACAGACATTCGGCGGCGAATATGATATTCCTGCAGATCCTTACAAGAAGGGTCACAAGTTCGAAGGTTGGGCAGTTAAGGGTACAACAGATATCGTTGATATCAGAACTCTTACTGTAGCAGCTGAAGATGCAGAATTCGAAGCTATCTTCACAGTAACAGCATTTGATGTTAACTACTTCGTATACGAAGAGTCAGATCACGGTCCTGCAGGCACACCTGCTCCCGGCTATATCGCTTACACAAGCGCAAGCTACGGTCTCGGTGATGCAATCGCACATCCCGTTGCTCCTGAAATCGAATACTACACCTTCGCAGGTTGGTACGATGCAGATGGCAACGAATGGGCTGAAGGCGCAGAAATGATCGCAGGCGAAGTTAACCTCTACGCTAAGTACGACAGAGTAGCAGTTAAGCTTGTTGCACAGCCTGATTCAACAACAGTTGTAACCAGAGGCTCTGACAAGACAGGCTACACAGACTTCTTCCTTACAGGCTTCGCTCTCAGACCTTCACTTACACAGGCTGTTCTTGAATCAACATATGTTGATATCGTTGGTGACGGTAGTATCAGCGTAACTCCCGTTGGTTCAAACAGAAACCTCGGTACAGGTGCTGTTGTTACATTGACTGACAACGTAACAGGCGAAGTTGCTGAACAGTTCTATGTTGTTATCTACGGTGACCTTGACGGTAACGGCAGAATCAACGCAGCTGACTCAACAATCCTTACTACTGAGGCAGCTAAACCCGTATGGTCAGTAAGAAATTCACCCAACAGAGTTGAATATCTTGTTAAGGCTGCTGACCTTGACGGCAACAGAAGAATCAACGCTTCTGACTCTAACCTTCTTATCGGTGTTGCTGCTTCCAAGTACACAATTGATCAGCAGACAGGTAAGGCAAGCTAATTTAAACTAAATTTAAAAAACTCGGGGGTAGGGGAAACCCTCCCCCGGGTAACAAAGATTTCTCTCGGAGAAACGATGCTTAACGAAGCAATGCTGTCGGCATAGCTTTTATATTCCGCTTATGCGGTCAGCATTGCTCCGTTGAGTCAGAAAACAAAAAATTCCCTACGATATAGGCAATAAACGGATTATGCAGTCCGATTGTTTATATAAAGATTTTTTTATTAAAAAGGGAGGCAAAATTGCATGAAATTGTTTAAGAGAACACTCTCGTTATTTCTTGCATTTATGATGGTGTTTACCAGCGTGTCCCTTCTTGCTTCCGCTGACCTTGGTAACGACGGTATGACTTGGAAGATGTATTTCAAGTATTACCGTGAAGCAGATGTTGCCACAAAGGATGCAGACGGAAACTATGTTAAGGATGCAGACGGTAATATCGTCACAGAAAAAGTCTGGGTTGAAGCAACAAATGTCAAAGCCGGCGATAAAATCAAGGCAAGACTTTATGCTGAATCCAACTACGCGGTAGGCGTAAGTGAATACTTCCTGTTCTACCCCGAAGAATTCCTTGAATTTGACCCCACAAACCATACATCTGATAATGCATCCGGCGGTTATAAGACTCGTTGGAATACAGCAGCAGGATCCATTCCTGTTGAATATGAGTATGCAGGTTCTTGGTTTACACAGGGTACAGAAGCTGTAGATGCAGGTGAAATTCCTGTTATTGAAGGCTGCATTGATGAATCAGATTACGAAAAGTATGACTGGTTCTATGTTTTCAACAACTATGGTTCAGGTGCTGTTACTTATGATGGCGCTGATTGGCTTTGCGAATTTGACTTTATCGTTAAGAGCGATGCCAAGAACTATGGTGGTGTGTTCGTTCCCGAAGGCGGTATTCAGGACACAATGGACAGATCCTGGTCATTGATGTACCTTGCAAAGCAGCCCGATGGTGACGGCGGTGAATATGCTCTCGGCGTTATCTTTGGTTTCGACGAGGATTTCAACTACATTCTCGGCGGTCCCAACTTTGACTATGAATCAGACCTTGTTGGTGCTTCTGCAGATCAGCTTGCAGCAGCAAAGGCAGAGTTTGAAGAACTCGCAGAGAAAGAAGCTCTTTCTCTTACCAGCACAATCAAGTATAACCTTAACGGTGGTACAATCGGCGGAGCAACAACTCTTGCTAACGCAGAAGGTCTTACCGATAAGGATGCAATCGCTCTTCCTGCTAACCCCACAAAGGTCGTTGGCTCGGGCGATTCAGCAACTGAGCTCAAGTTCCTTGGTTGGAACAAGACTTCAGGCGCATTTGTCGGTGAAGACGGCAACACATATTATGATTCCGCAGACGGTATCTATTATGTAGACGCTGCAACAGCAGCTGCTGCAGGTAATGCAAATCAGGCAGGTCTTATTGCTGACCTTTCTGCTCAGACCTTCGGTTATTCAGACATTACTCTTACAGCTGTTTATCAGTCACCTGCAAAGTATCAGCAGAACGTTTATGTTCAGAACATCGAAAACGATGAATATACTCTCAGCGCAGGCTATTCTGCAGAAATCGATGCAATCGGCGGCGATGTTATCAAGTCAGCTGACTATGCAGCTCCCGAAGGCTTCACAGTAAATGCAGAAAAGAGCACAGCTCAGATCACAGTTTCCGCTTCAACAGTAGAAACACTTAATATCTACCTTGACAGAAATGTTTATACCGCTACATTCAAGAGCGGCGAAAACGGCGCAACAGTAGAAACCAAGACAGGCAAGTACGGCGCAGCTCTCACAGCTCCCACAGCAGCTGCTTGGGTAGGCCATAACTTCACAGCTTGGAATCCCACAGTTCCCGCAACATTTACTGCTGACGGCACATATGAAGCACAGTATGCTTCCGCAGCCGCAACAATCATTATCAACTACTCATATGTTGATAAGGCAAACAACAATGCTCTTGTAACAGGCACAGTTACAAAGGAATCTCTTGCAGGTTTCAATTACGCTATCGTTGAAACAGTTCCCGCAGATCCCGCAGAAAACACAACTTATATCACCTACGACGAAATCCTCGATGTAGAAAACTATGAGTTTGCTACTGCAACTCCTGCAACAGGCGTTGTTTCATCAACAGGCGCAAATGTAACAGTCACATTCAAGGCTGTTGATTATACCGCAACATTCGTTGGCGGTTCACCCGAAACTGTTAACGTAGCTTACTATGATAAGCTTGCAACCCTTCCCGAAGCTCCTGCAGCAGAGGCAGGTTATCAGTTTGACGGTTGGTACAACGGCGATGTTAAGGCAGTTGCCGGTGAAACAGTAATCACAGGCGATGTAACCTTCACAGCTAAGTACTCAAAGATTCCCAGAACAATTACTTACGTTTACGAAGGCGCTCCTGCTGAATATACAGCTCCCGCTGCTGTAACAGCATATATCGGCGACACAGTTACTCTTCCCGAGCTTCCCGTTGTTAACGGCTACGAAGTAGGCGAATGGGTAATCGAAGGCGATGTAAACGGTGCTGTCGGCACAGCTGATGTTACCGTAACATCAACCTGGACAAGAAACGTATATGTAGTTACTTACTATTCCGATGCAGACGGTAACAACGTATTCACAACTCAGGAATACTACTACGGTGAAGCACTTGTATATCCCGAAGAAGTACCCACCAAGAAGGGTTACACATTCGACTTCTGGGATGGCGATATTGAAGAAGGTGCTGCTGTTGAAGCAGACGGCGATATTTATGCACAGTTTACAACAAACTCATATAAACTCATCGCTATCGGCCACGACAATGCAGAGCTTGACCTCAACGCTCTCGGATGCAAAGCTTCTTACTACTACGGCGAAAAGATCTATCTTGCAGACCTTCCCACAAAGGCTGAAATGGATGATCTCTATGCTGAAGATTATTATGTATTCAACGGCTGGTACTATAACGGCAACCTCATCACAGACACAACCGTTATCCCCGTAACAGACGATGTTACAATCGTTGCTGACATCGTAGCTGCTGATGCAGTTCTTACCTTCGATGCAAACGGTGCAACATTCGCAAACGGCGACTCAATTGTTGAAGTTGAGCTCAAGGTTTGGGATGAAATCACAGAGGATATGTATCCTGAAGTTCCTGAATATGAAGGCCACACCTTCCAGTCATGGGATGATTATCCTGACATGATGGATGAGCCTGAAAAGATTATCACCATCAATTGGAAGAAGAATACTTACACAGTTAAGTATGTAAACGGTCTCACAGGTGCAACAATCGATTCCGTAACAGCAGATTACGGCACAGATCTTACAGCTCCCGCTCTTCCCACAGCAACAGGTTATACCTTCGCTTGGGATATCGATCTTGATACCGTTCCCGCTTATGACGAAGACGGCAACAAGATGGCAAACGGCGGCACAGTAACAGTTACTGCTGTTCCCACAGCTGAAGTTTACAAAGTAAATTACATTGTTAACGGCAATGTAGTTAACGAAGTAGACGTTGCTTTCGGTACAGCAATCGATGCAACAGTTATTCCCTCTGCTTCAGACATCCCCGCAGGCTACAACTTCATCGGTTGGAACCTTGCAGATGATGCAACAGCAGCAGGCGCACTTGGCAATATGCCCGCAGACGATGTAAATGTTTACGCTGTTCTTCAGGCAAAGGGCGACACCAAGTACACAGTTGAAATCTATGAAGAAACTCTTGATGGCGAATATGTTCTCAAGAGCTCAACAGAATACAACGACGGTACAACCGGTAAGGTTGCTCCCTATGTTGTAAATCAGAACGTAACAGGCTTCGTTTACAATGAGGATGCATCAATCGTTGATGAAATCGTTGCAGGCGACGGCTCAACAGTTCTTGAAGTTTACTACGACCGTAAGTCAATCACCGTTAACTTCGGCGATGAAACTCAGGACGTTCCTTTCGGCACAGAACTTGACGTTCCCGAAGCTCCCGCACCCTCAGATCCCGGTCAGGAATTTGATAAGTGGGTAGACGAAAACGGCAACGAAGTTAAGGATACATTCATTGTTCCCGATTCAGCTGAAGACGATCCCGTTGTAATCACTCCTGTTTATAAGAACAGAATGATCAACGTTTACTACTATGTAGACGGCAAGCTTGATAAGACTGTTGCAACCGAATACACCAAGGCTATCGATTCAACAGTAAGACCCACAGCTCTTCCCGCAGGCTACAGCTTCCTCGGTTGGAACCTTGTTGACGGTGCAACAGAGGTTGGTGCTCTCGGCAATATGCCCGCAACAGAAGTAAACGTATACGCAGTTCTTGAAGCTCACACCAACGTTAAGTACACTGTAGAAATCTACAAGGAAACACTTAACGGCACATACGAACTTGCTGATACTCAGGTATTCAACAACGGTACAGCAGGCGAAGCTGCACCTTATGATGTAGAAGAAGTGACAGGCTTCGAATACAACTATATGGTATCAGTAATTGATACACTTATTGCAGGCGACGGATCAACCGTTCTTAAAGTTTACTATGACCGTAAGACAATCAGCGTTGTAGTTGGCGACAACGAACCCGTTGATGTTCCCTTCGGTTCAGAAATCGACCTTCCCGATGAAGGCCCCGCATCACCCGATGCAGGTAAGGAATTCGATAAGTGGGTAGACGAAAACGGTAACGAAGTAAGCGATCCTTATGTTGTTCCCGATTCAGCAGACGGTACACCCGTTGAAATCATTCCCACATACAAGAACAGAATGATCAACGTTTACTACTACGTAGACGGCAAGCTTGATAAGACTGTTGCAACAGAATACACAACAGCTATCGACGCAACAGTAAGACCCACAGCTGTTCCCGCAGGCTACAGCTTCCTCGGCTGGAACCTTGCTGAAGATGCAACAGAAGTTGGCGCTCTCGGCAATATGCCCGCAACAGAGGTTAATGTATACGCAGTTCTCGAAGCTCACACCAACGTTAAGTACACTGTAGAAATCTACAAGGAAACACTTGACGGTGACTACGAACTTGCTGATACAAAGGAATACACCAATGGTACTCCCGATCAGGTTGCTCCCTATGTTGTTGAAGACGTAACAGGCTTCATCTACAATGAAGATGCATCCATCGTTGACGAACTCGTAGCTGGCGACGGCTCAACAGTTCTCGAAGTTTACTATGACCGCAAGACAGTTACCGTTAAGTTCGGTGACGAAGAAGCAGTTGAATATCCCTACGGCGAAACAATCACAGTTCCCGCAGGTCCCGCATCCGACGATGCAGGTAAGGTATTCGATAAGTGGGTTGACGAAAACGGCGCAGAAGTTAAGGGTACTTACACAGTAACCGAAAACAACACTGTTATCACTCCCGTTTATAAGAACCTCTCATTCGAAGTAACATTCATCGATGAGCTTGCAGGCACAACAAAGACTAATACTCTTGAGTACACAACTCTTATTCCCAATCCCGGTACTCCCTATGTTGAAGGCTATGAATTCGACGGCTGGTACACCGATGGCGGCGATAAGTATGTTGCAGGTACAACAACAGTTCCCAACGCAAACGCAACTTACTATGCTAAGTACACAGGTCTTGAAGTTGACTATGTTGTAAATGTTTACTTCGAGAAGGCTGACGGCTCAGGTTGGGAAGATGTTCAGTCAACACTCGAATCCGGCGTTGCAGGCGAATATGCTGAATACACCGAAACATTCGAAGGCTTCACTCTTGATACAAAGAACTCCGTAACAAAGGCAGTTATCAAGGGCGACGGCACAACAGAACTCGTAATCTACTTCACCAGAAACGATGTTAAGTACACCGCTGACGGTAAGGAAATCACAGTTCCCTACGGCACAGAAATCAAGGAATCAGACCTTGCTGCAGACGTAGAACCCGGCTACAAGCTTGACAAGTGGACTGACGCTGAAGGCAACGATATCACATTCCCCGTTGAAATCAAGGGCGGTGAAACCTTCGTTCCCGTAATCGTTAAGGATACATTCACAGCTAAGTTTGTACTCGAAAACGGCACTCAGGTAGGCACAGATGTTGTTGCTGAATACGAAGCAGCAATCACTGCTCCTGAAGCTCCCGCAGCTCCCGAAGGTATGACCTTCAGAGGCTGGCTTGATAAGGAAACCAACACTTACTTCGACGGCAAGATGCCTGCTAAGAACGTAACTTACACAGCATTCTATGCAAACAACGACGAAGCTGTTTATACTGTAAACATTTACATTATGAACACTCAGGGTGTTGAAGAACTTTCAGGTTCTTATTCCGCAACAGCAACAATCGGCACAACTCAGTCAATCATTCCCGGCACAGTTGCTTGCTGCACTCTTGATACAGCAAGAAGCAACACAAGCTGCGTAATCCTTGCTGACGGCTCAGCTTCCATCAACCTTTACTTCGTAAGAGGCCTCTACACAGTAAGCTTCGACGGTGAGGTAACAGAAGTTTATGCAGGCGCAGTTATCCCTGTTCCCGCAGATCCTGAAAAGGAAGGCCAGAAGTTCCTTGGCTGGAGCGCTGAAATTCCTGCTGTAATGCCCGAAGAAAATCTCTCATTCACATCAGTTTGGGAAGATGAAATCTACACAATCACTTACATCGTAGGCGATGAAGAAATCGTTCAGGAATACAAGCTTGGCGATACAGTAACCGCTTATGCTGTAACAACTGCTCCCGCAGGTCTTGTATTTGACAAGTGGTCAGCAGAAATCCCCGCAACAATGCCCGCTAAGAACATTGTTGTATCCGCAGTATTCAAGGCAGCTGCTTACACAGTAACTTACCTTGATGCAAACGGCGACGTATTCGTATCCTACTCAGTAGCATTCGATGCAGTTGTTCCCGTTCCCACAGAAGCACCCGAGAAGGAATTCTACACATTCGCAGGCTGGGCTGATGTTCCTGCAACAATGCCTAACCACGATGTAACAATTCTTCCCGTATTCAATCCCATCGAAGTTAAGCTTGTAGCAGCTCCCGGCTCATCAACCATCATCGACAGAGAAAATGGTTACATCTACGGCCTTGAAGAGCTTCTCACAGCAAAGATTCTTGATGACAACTTCCTTGACTATGAGGGTGACGGTAAGCTTGTAATTAAGCCCGCTCCCACAGGTTCAAACAGATACGGCACAGGCGCAGTTGTTGAACTTTATAACAACGCAGACGGCAGCCTTGTTGAAACCTTCACAATCATCGTATTCGGCGACCTTAACGGCGACTCTGTTGTAAACGGTCTTGACGTTTCAATCGCTGATGATGAAGCATTCTGGATCACAGAGTGGTCAGTTGAAGGCTCTGATGAGTACGAAGCATATCTCGTATTCGCAGCAAACCTTGATAAGAATGCTGTTATCGACAACATCGACGTATCAATCATCAAGCACCATACTCTCGGCGTTGCCGAAATCGACCAGACAACAGGCAAACTTATTCGTTCCTAACCTTAATTAATTTCCCGTCGGGGGGAGAGTAACATCTCCCTCCCGACAGGGAGTTGAAAAAGAAATGTCAAACAGGATCGGACAGCACACCGATCCGAAAAACCTCTTTTCCAGCACAAAAAAGAGGAAATATTAAGGAGGATTCTCTCATGACAAAAGTCAAAAGGTTAGTTGCTGTTGTCCTTGCCCTTATGATGATTCTCGGCTCAGTTTCTGTTGCTGCGTATGCGGACGGTTCCGCATGGGACGCAACCGTATCTGACGGCTTTGCCCTTGACGTAACTACCAAGATATTCAGAATGGTAGACGGTAAGTGGACAGAAACCGATAAGGTTAAGGCTGGAGAAATAGTTAAAGCAAGAGTTTACCTTGGCACCGATTATTTCACAAGCGGTGGCCAGCTTGTATTCTTCTATAACACAGACTTCTTCTCCGACAGCTATACACAAGATAAGCAGACACTCGCAGTTAACCCCGCATTCTATGCAGGCGGTAACTATGGTATCAAAGGCACATTCTACGGCTCAAAATCATCCGTTAACATCGAAGGAAGACTTATTTCCCAGGGTGTTATCGACCGCGATTTTGCAGATGCACACAACTTCATGGCAGTAAGCTTTGAACTTGCGGCAGATAAGAAGAATAACATTCTTGACGGTGACCAGTGGTTCTGCGAATTTGATCTTACAGTTAATGAAAGCGCTCCTGCAAACGATGAAGGCGATTTCTTCATCCTTGCTGAGTCATTCAGAGACACAGCCAACAAAACAAGATATTCAAACATCTCCAAGGGTCCCTCATTCGGCTATAACGAAAACGTAGTTGATATGAGTAACTGGGAAGCTGATGTAACAGTCAGCAGCAACCCCGTAACCCTCTATGCAAACTATGTTGAAGCAACATTCAACACAGTTGAAGGTGCTTTTGCAGACGGCAGAACATCAATCGTTATCGGCGGTGAAGCCGGTGAAGCAATTGATATCGAAGCTCCCGTTCGCGAAGAGTACACATTCGAAGGTTGGGCAGTTGAAGGCTCAACAAACGCTGCTGAAGTAACAGTTCTTCCTGCTGCTGACACAGTTTATGTTGCACAGTGGAAATCTTCAACAGATAACTACGGCGAAACACTTAAGTTCAAGACCGATATCTACAGACTTAACGATGACGGCGAATGGGTTTATACCGAAAAGGTTATCCCCGGTGAAACCGTTAAGGCAAGAATTTATATCGACACAACTTATGCAACAAACGCCGGTGACGTTCTCGTTTTCTATGATAACGACTTCTTCGAGGATGCAAATCCCGATTTCTCAGAAGGCTCATTCACAGACCTTGTTGTTAATGAAACAGAAGGCTCTGCTGTTGACGCAGATGCAAGCGGTACTTATGTACACATCGCTTCAACATCAAGATTCATCAAGAGAATGGTTGAAGCAGGTCTCCTCACTCAGGATTTCGTTGACACTCACACAGCTTACACATTTACCTATAAGTTCAACCCCGCAGTGAGCCAGCAGCTCAGCGGCGAATACTATTTCGCAGAGTGGACACTCAAGGTTAAGGATTCAGCTACAGGCGAAGGCGATTTCTTTGTAGTTGAAGACACAATCTATAACACAAGCGAAACAGGTAAGAAGGCTTACATCAACGTTCCCGTTGGTGAAGAAGGCGGCTCAGATAATGACGCTGTTTCTCTTTATGAAGTTAATGTTTCAACAGAAGTTGAAAGCCATCCCGTAACAACAATCAGCTCCATCAACTTTGATGCTAACGGCGGCGAATTCGCAACAGGCGAAACAACCTTCAAGATTGAAGGCGACATCGCAGATCCCGTTAACGCAGCAACAGTTCCCGAGGTTGCTTTCGACGGCAACACCTTCAAGGGTTGGGTTCCCGCTGACATTGCTGATCCTACAGTAGATGATGTTGTTGAAATTCCTGCAGAGATTCCCTTCGACGATCTCTATCTCAAGGCTCTCTGGATTAACGAAGTAACAATCACAATCGACCTTGCAAACGGCGAACCCGTTATTGAAAAGGTTGTAACAGCAGGCGATGCATTCGATAAGCCCGAAGTAACAGTTGAAGACGGTAAGTATCTTGCCGGTTGGCTCGATGAAAACGGCACTTACTATGCAGAGCTTCCTGATGTATATCCCGCAGAGGACACAACTTACACAGCCCTCTTCGAAACATATACATACAATGTTGAGTATTATGTACTCAATCCCGAAACACTTAACTACGAAAGAGTTACAGTTGTTTCCGCAGCATACGGTGATGTAATCAATCCTGTTCCTCACGGATACACAGCTCCTGACGGTTACTCACTCTCAGCTGCATACAAGGATACAACATTTGCGGCTGATTCTGCTCTTGCAGCAGGCGAAACAATGCCCGCAAACACAGTCAAGCTTTACTATAAGCTTGTAGCTAACAAGTATCCTGCAACATTCAAGCTTGACGGCGGTAACATCGACGGCAACACAGCTGATGTTGTTGTTGACACAGTTTACGGTCAGCAGATCAAGGCTCCCGCAAACCCCGTTAAGGAAGGCAACACCTTCACAGGTTGGACACCCATGGTTGGTATGATGGATTCCGTAGCACAGGAATTCGTTGCAACTTGGGAAGTTAACACCTACTATGCAACATACATCGTTGAAGGCGAAGAATATGAAGTTTATGATATTCCTTACGGCCTCGATGTTGAAGCTCCCGCAGATCCCGTTGTTCCCGGCTACAATTTCGTAGGTTGGGATAGCGAAATTCCCGAAACAATGCCTGCAGGTGACCTCACCTTCACAGCAGTATTCGAGAAGAAGGATATCGCTATCACTCTTGAACTTGATGGCGGTAAGTACGACGGCAGCGAAGAAGCTATTGTTATCGAAGGCAAGTACGGCGATGATGTAGCAGCTCCCGAAGTTGAAAAGCTTGAAAAAGAAGGTTATGTATTCGGCGGTTGGGAACCCGCTCTTCCCGAGACTCTTCCCACTGAAGATGCTACCTACACAGCAATCTGGAATCCTGCAAAGGATACTGCTTACACAGTAGAAATCTACTATCAGGATACAGAAGGCAACCACGCAACAACTCCCGATGAAGTTCTTCCTATGACAGGCGAAACTGATTCACTTGTTAATGTTGCAATCGCTACTCCTTACGGCTTCGAAATCTGCGAAGACGAAGGCGATTACGGCAAGGATGTTGTAATCAAGGCTGACGGTTCAACAGTTTATAAGGTATACTTCGACAGAGTTGAATATGCAATCTTATTCGACGGCAACGGCGGCACAATCAATGGTGAAGCTACCGTTACAGAGAATTATCTCTATCTTTCAACCGTAACTGCTCCTGCAGATGCTGACCTTTACAGAGAAGGCTATACCTTCGCAGGTTGGGCACCCGCAGTTGACAGCGAAGCAACAAAGGCTGTTACCTACGTTGCACAGTGGACAGTTAACTCCTACGATGTAACTTACATCGCAGAAGGCGAAACATTCGCAACAGAAACATATGATTTCGGCGACGAAATCGATGTTATCGATGACGAACCCGTTAAGAAGGGTTACAGCTTCAAGGCTTGGACAGATGCTTCCGGCAAGACATATGCATTCCCTGCAACAATGCCTGCTGAAGATATCGTAGTTTATGCTAAGTTCGAAGCTAACAACTATGAAGCAAAGTTCTTCGAAGAAGCAGATTCCGCAACAGCATATGATATCACAAATGCTGACTTCGACAGCGCTGTTGAAGCTCCCGCTTCAGAGCCCGAGAAGGAAGGCTATGTATTCGGCGGCTGGTCAACAGACGGCGAAACTCCTCTTGATTTCGAAAACGGCAACGTTATCATGACAGAGGAAGGCATGGATTTCGTAGCAGTATGGAACGCTGCAGCTCAGGATGTTCCCGTTGAGTATTACTATATGGATACAGAAGGCAACTATCCTGCAACACCCGATAAGACAGAAACCGTTGCATCAGAAACAGACGCAACAGCAACTGTAGTTCCTGCTGATGAAGCAAACTACACAGTTGACGCTGATAAGTCAGTTCTTGAAGCAGTTGTAGCTGCTGACGGTTCAACAGTTCTTAAGGTTTACTACAAGCTTAACACCACTAAGCTTACAATTACGGTTGACGGTGAAGACACAGTTATCGAGGGTCTTGTAGGCTCCGATGTTCCTGCTGATCAGCTTCCCGAAACCGATAAGCCCGGTTACACATTCACCGGTTGGGAAGATGAAAACGGCAATGCAGTTGAGCTTCCCACAACAATGCCCGAAGACGACGAAGTTTACAATGCAACATATGAAATCAATGTTCACAATGTAACATTCGTAGTTGACGATGCAGTTTATTACGGTCCCACAGCTACAACATACGGTCAGCCCATCGAAGTTCCCTCAGTTCCCACTAAGAATGGTTACCATTTCGCACAGTGGATTGATGCTGACGGCAAGCAGCCTACAGATTATGCAGGTATGCCCGATAAGGCTCTCGAATTCACAGCTGTATGGACAGCAAACGCAAATGTAGGTTATGTTCTTGAAGTTTACGAAATGAACACAGACGGAACATACTCCTCAACTCCCACAATGTCTTACGAATTCAATGACGGCGTTGTTGGCGATGACAGAACTGTCACAACAACAATCCCCGTAGGCTTCGTTCTTGACGTTGAATCAATCGAAACTCCCGAAAAGAGTGAGCTTACAGGTAAGATTCCTGCAACAGGAACTCTTGTTCTCAAGGCTTACTTTGCAAGAGAGCAGCATACACTCTACATCGATGTTGACGGCGAAATCACAGAAGTAACATATTACTATGGCGCTTCCATTGAGGATATCGACGATCCCGTTAAGAAGGGTTACACCTTCACAGGCTGGAATCCCGAAGTTCCCGCAGTTATGCCCAATGACGATGTAACAGTTGTTGCTCAGTTCGATAAGAACAGCTATACTGCAACATTCGATGCAGGCGACGGTATGTTTGATAACGGCGAATCCGTTTATACAACAGATGTTCCCTATGCTGAAAATGTAACAGCTCCTGCTGACGCTCCTGAAAAGGACGGCTATGACTTCCTTGGTTGGTCAACAGACGGCGAAACCGTTATCGACAACCTCGGCAAGATGCAGGAAGGTGGCAACACCTATATCGCAGTTTGGGAAAAGGCAGCAATCACCGTAACATTCTATAACTACCTTCCCTCCGAAAAGGGTCCCGCAGTTCCCGAAGGTCAGCATACATATGTATATGACCAGAAGACAAATTATCGCTTCGGTGACGAAATCGTATTCCCCGCTGATCCCGTAATCCAGGGTCACGAGGACAACTACGTATTCGTAGGTTGGGTAGATGCAAACGGTGCACCTGTTGAAGAAGGCATCACAGCTCCTTCAGATGATCTTGATATCTATGCATCATATGAGAGAGTTAAGGTTATGCTCATTCCCAAGAATGACACCTGCACAACAGTAATCGACAGAAACGGCCTTACCGTTGATGATTACACAGCAGACAGCCAGTGGTATGTTTACGGTCTTGAGGAACTTCTCCCCTTGAGAATTCTCCTTGGTGACTACATCGACGTACAGGGCGACGGCACCATCGTTGTAACAAAGATTAAGGATAACTCCAGCTACTATGGCACAGGTTCCGTAATCGATGTTTACGATAACGTTACCGGTGAGCTTGTTGAAAGCTTCACAATCATCATCTTCGGCGACCTTGACGGCGACTCTGTTGCAAACGGCGTTGACCTTTCAATTATGTCCGAAGAAGTTCTCGGTAAAACAAGCTGGTCACTTGACGGCCTCGATGAATACGTACACTATCTCCTTAAGGCAGCTGACCTTCGCGAAGACGAGATCGTAAACGGTCTTGACAAGTCACTCCTCAACGAGCATGTTCTTGGTATCGGTTTCATCAATCAGGAAACAGCAGAAATTGAGTATTGATTTATCGCTGTAAAACAGTAGCCAAATAAAAACGGGGCTCCCGACCTTGGTCGGGGGCCCTTTAACTTTTTCTTGTGAACTAATAAAAACGGCAGGGGAAACCTTTCGGTAACCTCTGCCGTATGTTTTATATTTCGAGCATCGCAATCTTATATTTATCGAAGAGTCTGCGTGCCGCCTCAACTGTGTTTTCCTCTGAAGGAGGCTCGGGATTGGCTGTTGAAAGCCATTTCTTCTCAAAGTCTGCATAAGCGCGGTAGAAATCGTTTCCTCTGTAAAGATTTCTTTCGCAGTGTTGCTTTCTTGTGGTAGTTGAGAAAAGTCTTTTCTTGGGGAATTCATATGCAAGGCGCTCGAAGAAGCTCTGCCAGCGCTTTACATAGTATGTGTTGATAAGTCCGCCCCATTCTTTCCAGGCGTAATCGTAGTTAACGCTGTTTCCGAAGGGACCCCAGACGGTAAGCTGAGTCAGGAGATTCAGTTCGAAATTCTCCTTTTCCTTTTCGGTGAATGCAAGCTCACCTGCCTCCTTGAGATGCTCATAAAGAGTCAGCTCAGGACGGGTCTGAAGAAGTGCATCAAGCTCTTCGCAAATTTTAAGGAAAGCGTTTGATGAGCGCTCAAAGATACGCACATCCTTGTGGATGTAGCCGTACATAGCGTTATCGTAAAGTGATGAAGCGTGGTTTGAAACAGTCTGTCTTACAAGGTCGCAGGCATCGAAAACATAGCCGTCTTTCGTTGCGTTTTCTGCGCTGAGGAAGAGCTCAACCGCTTTGACAAACTGTTTGCGGTCATAACGGAATTCCCTGAAATCGTTGGGCGCAGTGTGGCGAAGGTCTGTTGCAGGTCTTGCGCAAATAACTGAGCCTGTTTCTCTGCCTGTGCATTTTTCACTGTAGCAGGTTTCGGTGAGCATCATCAATGCATCAACAAGGCATTTCTCTCTGCTGCCGTATCTGCGGTATGCATATGAGCGCATCCATTCCTCGAGATTTACAGCCTTATCTTCGGTAAGCATATGGAATGCGAGGTCAAAATAGATGGGATTCTGGAAAATACCTTCCATAAAAAGGCCTGTGCCCACGCAGTTTTCGCTGCCCTCGGTGAGATATTTATTATCAGCAATGGCCTTGATATTGCCGTGAAGAGTGTTTCTGTCACCGAAATTCTGAAGAGTGCCGAGAATATAATCATAACCCCAGAAGTTTTCGGTTGCCTGATGCTTTGTGCCGTCGATATCAAGAATGAGAAGTCTGTCTTTAGGAACAGCCTTGACTATCTGTTCACGCAGTGACCAGCTCTGCATAACCCATACAGAGTCCTTGTCAAATTCCTTATACATCGCGTCAATTGCATAGCCGACCTTAAAAAGGTAATCCTTTGTTTTGACGGAAGGCTCATTTTCATGGAAGGGGTCACAAGCATAGTAATGATGTGCGCCGAAAAGCTGACGCTGTTTTTCGAGCAGAGCCATACCGAATTTCTTGAAGAGAGGGTCGGTGGGGTCAAGCTGGAATGTAAAGGGGAAGTTGCACCACGAGGGAATAAGACGAAGTCTTGCTTTTTTAAAGAGCTTTGTAATACTCTGGGGGATTGTGCCGGTATATCCCTGCTGAATGGGAGTCATTCCGAGCTCAACTTCGCGGTCAATGATTTTTTTGCCGAGTTCAACTCTGCTTTCGATATATTTGACATCGGTCAGGCTGAAGTAACCTGTGATGTTTGTCATAAGCTGCCAGGGCCAGAATCCGGGGCCTGAAAGAAACTGCAGAGCACCTGTTTCGCTGTATGTAAAATCGCGCATTGTGTAATACCAGACAGCTTCTGTGCCGACAACTGAAAGAGGCATATTGATGCCGTTCATTGCCATAAAGTCGATTTCTTTTTCCCATTTATCCCATTTCCAGAATGCAAAGGAATAACCGACGGTGCAGTAGTTAAGATAAGCTCTTTTCTTCTGAGGAATAACCTTTGAGAGTTTTCCTTCAAAAAGGGGAGCGGAGGTGACATGGATTTCTCTGTTACCGCAATGTGAAATATTAACACCGCAATAGGTTTTCAGATATTCGTGATAACCCATTGCCTGGCTGATTTTGCAGTCGCCGCAAATGACAATTTTATCATTTTCGCAAAACACCTCGAAGATGTTTTTGCCGTCAACAGGCTCGATGGTGCGAAGCTCAAAAGCATCTGCAATTTCGGGTGTGTTTCTTAAAATAAGATTCTTCATTTAACTGCTCCTATATACTCGGATTTATAAACTATAATATTATACTATATATAAATAAATAAGGCAAGTCTTTTGAAAAAATGTTGATTAATGAATAATTCATTGAAATAATATGTAAATATAAAGAAAATTTACAAAAATAACACTTTACACTTGGCAATAAATAAAGTAAAATATACTATGTACAATTATAAACTGCGATAGTCTGTTTATAATCTGATGCGAATAATATTTTAAGGCGGTGTTTTTATGAAACCTGTTTATAAACGCATTCTTCTCAAGCTCAGCGGTGAGGTGCTTGCGGGCGGTCAGGGTCACGGTTTTGATTTTGAGGTTATCAACTCAATTTGCTCAGCGGTCAAGAAGGTTTCCGATCTCGGTGTTGAAATCGGACTTGTTGTCGGCGGCGGAAATTTCTGGAGAGGCCGTTCAGGCGGCAATATGGACAGAACCCGTGCTGACCATATCGGTATGCTTGCAACCGTTATGAATTCTCTTGCTCTTGCTGATACTCTTGAGCAGCTTGGCGTTCCCGTAAGAGTTCAGACAGCAATTGAGATGCATCAGATTGCCGAAACCTATATCAGAAACAAGGCAGTCCGTCATCTTGAAAAAGGCAGAGTTGTTATTTTCGGCAGCGGAACTGGCAATCCTTTCTTCTCAACCGACACTTGCGCAGCACTCAGAGCAGCAGAAATCAAAGCAGAGGTTATCCTCAAGGCAACCAATGTTGACGGTGTTTACGATAAGGATCTCAACAAGTTTGCCGACGCAGTCAAATATGACGTTGTTACTCACAGCGAAGTTCTTGAAAAAGACCTTAAGGTTATGGATTCAACGGCAGCATCTCTCTGCCGTGACAATAATATTCAGATTCTTGTGTTCAACCTTGAAGATCCCGAAAACATTGTAAGGGCAGTTCTTGGTGAAAATATCGGCACAATAGTCAAGGAGGGCTAATTTTATGCAGACAGTATTTAAAACAGCAGAAGAAAAAATGGGCAAGACCGTAAGC
Organism: Acutalibacteraceae bacterium; assembly: GCA_045634985.1. Taxonomy (GTDB): domain Bacteria; phylum Bacillota; class Clostridia; order Oscillospirales; family Acutalibacteraceae; genus CAG-177. Next base: position 19,619 of record JAZRBF010000015.1, read on the forward strand.
GTTCTCGGTCACGAGTTTTCCTCAATCAGAGCAGGCAGAGCAAACGCCTCAGTTCTTGATAAGGTCAGAGTTGACTATTACGGCACACCCACACCCATCAATCAGATGGCAGCTATCGCAGTTGCAGAGGCAAGAATTCTCACAATTCAGCCGTGGGATACTTCAACTCTTCACGCAATTGAGAAGGCAATTATGTCTTCCGATATCGGCATCAATCCCCAGAATGACGGCAGAATCATCCGTCTTGTTTTTCCCCAGCTCACAGAAGAGCGCCGTCGCGACCTTTGCAAGGATGTAAAGAAGCTTGCTGAAGAAGCAAGAATTGCTATCCGTTCAATCAGACGCGATTGCATCGATAAGGTTAAGAAGATGGAAAAGGCATCCGAAATCACAGAGGATGACCTTAAGACAGCTGAAAAGAAGCTTCAGGATATCACAGACAGATTTATCAAGGATGTTGATAAGGCTGCTGAAGCAAAAGAAAAGGAAATTATGGAAATCTGATTTTCCGCAATTGTGCAGCAGAGGTGATTTGCCTCTGCTGCAGATGAATTTTTTACAAGCGAGGTACACAAAATGACAAAGGAAATGCGTGAAAAGCTGATATTGCCCCGTCATATAGGCATCATAATGGATGGAAACGGCAGATGGGCAAAGCAGAGAGGTCTTGAAAGAAGCGAAGGTCATAAGGCAGGCGCGAGCACCTTCAGACGAATCTGCGATTACGGCGCAGAGCTTGGCATTGAGTGTATGACTTTTTATGCCTTTTCAACCGAAAACTGGAAAAGACCGGTAAAAGAGGTTGAGGCAATTATGAACCTTTTCAGAGATTATCTGAATGAGGCTCAGGATAGGGAAGAAGAGAATGAATCCAAGGGTCTTCGCATCCGTTATGTCGGTGAGCGCGAGGGCTTGCCCGAGGACATCATTGCGCTGATTAACACCATCGAAGATGGCTCAGCGGATAAAAAAACAACTGTAAACATTGCCGTTAATTACGGCGGAAGAAATGAAATTCTTCACTCTGTCAGAAAAATCGCCGCGCAGGTTGAAGCAGGCGAGCTTAAGTCAGAGGATATTGATTTGAAAAATATAGAGGATAATCTTTTCACTGCAGGTCTGCCCGACCCCGACCTTATTATCAGACCCAGCGGTGAGTATCGTCTTTCCAATTTCCTTATCTGGCAGGCGGCATATTCCGAATTCTGGTTTTCGGATATTCTGTGGCCCGATTTCACAGAGGCTGACCTTGATAAGGCAATTATAGATTATTGCAGCAGAAACAGACGCTTCGGCGGTGTCTGATTCGGAATCGAGTGTGATTTTAAATGAAACAAAGAATAATAACCGGTATTCTTGCCGCTCTTCTTGCAATCTCTCTGCTCGTTTGCATCGGGCTCGGATACATAAAGTTTCTGAGCATTGTTGCAGCGGTTTTCGGCGCAATTGCCGTATATGAGGTAATGAGGGTTTCCAAGTGCAAAAACAAGGTGCTGGTTGGTTTTTCGTGCGCAGTTGCAGCGGTTGTACCGTTTTATATTGCGTTTGATGTCGGTGCAATTCTGCCTTTTTCAACAGGTGTGCTTATTGCGGCTTATGTCATTGCAATGTTGCTTATAATGCTCAAATGGTATGATGATACGCGTTTTGAGCATGTTGCGCTTGCTCTTTTCGGCTCGCTCGCGATTCCGTCATCAATTATGTGTGTTTACAAGATTGATGAGATTTGCTCCGAGCATCCCGAGCTTTTTCAACGCTCACAGGTAGTTTTTATCCTTCTGTGCGCAATGTTTTCTGCGTGGCTTTGCGACACCTTTGCCTATTTCTTCGGAAGCAAATTCGGCAAAAGAAAGCTTTCGCCCAAAATCAGCCCCAAGAAGTCTGTTGAGGGTGCAATCGGCGGTGTTGTGGGCACAACGGTAAGCTCGGTTATCGCTTATGTTATCTGCGATGTCTTTTTCTTTGTAAATGACACAATCAAAGTCTGGATGGTTATCCCTGTTGTGATTTTACTTTGCGTAATCGGTATGTGCGGTGACCTTTCCGCATCTGTTATCAAAAGAAACTTCGGCGAAAAAGATTTCGGTAATCTTTTCCCGGGTCACGGCGGCGTGCTTGACAGAATCGACAGTTTCCTTTTTGTTATGCCGACTCTCTATATTTTACTTTCAATCGCGGTTGCGATTGCTTCATAAGGAAGGTTTGTTATGATAAAATCTCTTGCCGTTTTAGGCTCAACAGGCTCTATCGGTGTGCAGGCGCTTGAGGTTGCAAGACTCCATAACCTCAGAATCGACGCGCTTACCGCAGGCAGTCGGATTGATATTCTTGAAAATCAGATAAGAGAATTCGCGCCGCCTGTTGTTGCGGTTGCGGATGAAAAAGCGGCGGAGGAATTGAGGATAAAGATTGCGGACACCTCAACAAAGGTGCTTTCGGGTGCGGAGGGCGTAAGGAAATGTGCGGCTTGCGGCAGCGAATGTGTGCTTAACAGTATCGTCGGCATTGCAGGCCTTGCGCCTACTGTTGCGGCTATTGAGGCAGGCAGCGATATTGCCCTTGCAAACAAAGAAACTCTTGTTGCAGGCGGTAAATTTGTTATGGCTCTTGCAAAGGAAAAGGGTGTAAGAATTCTTCCTGTTGACAGCGAGCATTCCGCAATTTTTCAGTCACTTCAGGGTTGCGCTGATAAAAAGCAGATTAAGCGCTTGATACTTACTGCATCGGGCGGTCCTTTCTTCGGCAGAAAGAAGGAAGAGCTTGAAAATGTTACCGTTGCGCAGGCACTTAATCATCCCAATTGGAGTATGGGTGCAAAAATAACCATCGACTCTGCTACAATGATGAATAAAGGTCTTGAGCTTATCGAAGCGGCGTGGCTTTTCGGTATGGAAGCGAAGGATATCGATATCGTTGTCCATCGTCAGAGCATCGTGCATTCGCTTGTTGAATACACAGATAATTCCGTTATTGCTCAGCTCGGTGTACCTGATATGAGAATCCCGATTCAGTATGCCCTGACATATCCTGACAGATTTATAAGCCCTGTAAGGCAGCTCGATTTAACTGAATTCGGCACTCTTACCTTTGAAAAACCTGATTACGAAACCTTTGCCTGCATTAATTTATGCAGAAAGGCGTTTGAAATGGGCGGATTATATCCTGCTGCCGTAAATGCGGCTAACGAAAAGGCAAACGAGCTTTTCCGCGAGGGAAAAATCCGTTTTCTTGATATTGCTCGTGCGGTTGAAAATGCACTTGAAATCGCAGAGCAGAATGATAATTACAGCCTCGAAGATGTTTTTGAAATTGACAGGCTGATTCGCACAGAAACAGAAAGGTTGTTTGCATGAAAGCAATTTCTCTCTTGACCGCGGCGGCGGTCTGGGGAAAAGTATGGCCGATACTCATTGCCATTCTTTTCTTCGGTCTTATCATTGCGCTTCACGAGCTGGGGCATTTTATTTTTGCCAAGCTCTTCAAGGTGCAGGTCAATGAGTTTTCTCTCGGTATGGGACCTGCGATATTCAAAAAGAAAAAGGGCGAAACCCTCTATTCCATCCGACTTCTGCCCATTGGCGGCTATGTCAGTATGGAAGGCGAGGATGATGACAGCGAAAACGAAAGAGCTTTCTGCAACATCAAGGCTTGGAAGCGTTTCATTATCATCGCTGCAGGCGGCGTTGTAAACCTGATTATGGGTGTTATTGTTGTTGCGATTATGCTTGCAACAAGCGGAGATTTAATCGGTACACCGCAGATTAACTTTTTCCACGAAAATGCAGTAACCGCAAATCAGGGTCTGCAGGAAAAAGATATCATCAAAAAAATCAACGGCAAAACCGTTTTCAGCGAATATGACCTGAGCTTTCTTATGGCAAGGGATAAAGACGGCGTAATCGATTTTGTTGTTGAAAGAAACGGCGAAAAGGTGCCTGTCAACGGAGTAAAGTTTGATACAATCCAGAATCCTGACGGCACAATCACGATAATCTATGATTTTGTTATCGTCGGTGTAAAATCAAATGTATGGACAGTTGCAAAGAATGCGGTGCTTGAATCGATTTCAATTGCAAGAATTGTCTGGCTGAGTCTGTTTGACCTTGTAACGGGTCAATACGGATTGAGCGACCTGAGCGGCCCTATCGGTACGGTGTCGATAATTGCGGATACAGCGCAGAATGCAGTTGCGCAAACCGATTTTTCGACTCTCTTTATGATAATGGCACTTATTGCAATCAATATCGGTCTTTTCAACCTTCTTCCTCTGCCTGCACTTGACGGCGGCAGACTTTTCTTCCTGCTTATCGAAATGATATTCAGAAAGCCCATCCCGAGAAAATATGAGGGATGGATTCACGCAATCGGTCTCGGACTTCTTTTGTTGCTGATGGTTGTGATTTCCTTCAGCGATATTCTGAAACTTATCAAAGGATAGGTGAATTTCAATGGCAATCCGTAACAGCAGAAAAGTAAAAATCGGCAATATTTTCATTGGCGGCGGCGAAAAAATCGCGGTGCAGTCAATGCTTAACCGCCCTGCATCTGATATAGAGGGAAGCGTTAAGCAGGCCGTTGAGCTTGAAAAAGCAGGATGCGAAATCATCCGCGCCGCTGTGCCTGATATGGCGGCGGTCAGACTCATTGAAAAGCTCAAGGAAAATCTGAGTGTACCTGTTGTTGCGGACATTCATTTTGACTACAGACTTGCTCTTGCAAGCGTTGATGCCGGCGTTGATAAAATCAGAATCAATCCCGGTAATATCGGCAGCATTGACCGCGTGAAAGCGGTTGCCGATGCCTGCGCAAACAGAGGAGTGCCGATAAGAATCGGCGTTAACGCAGGCTCTCTTGATAAAGAAATTCTTGCCGAATACGGCTCACCCTGTGCAGAGGCACTTGTTAAAAGCGCACTCAAGCATGTTGAGCTTCTTGAAAGATGTGATTTCGGCAATACTGTTATCTCAATCAAATCATCAACCGTGCCCACAATGGTTGAAGCATATGAGCTTATGGCTCAGAAATGCGATTATCCGTTGCATCTCGGTGTTACCGAAGCGGGCACTCATAATATGGCGCTTATCAAATCCTCAATCGGTATCGGCTCATTGCTTCTTAAAGGAATCGGTGACACAATCAGAGTTTCGATGACGGATGACCCTGTCAAGGAAGTCAAGGCAGCAAATGATATTCTGCAGGCAATCGGTCTTAAAACGGATTGCCCTGATATTGTTGCCTGTCCCACCTGCGGCAGAACAAAAATTGACCTCATTGCTCTTGCAACCGAGGTTGAGGAGCGTTTGAGAGGCTGCAAAAAACATATCAAAGTTGCCGTAATGGGCTGTGCTGTCAACGGGCCGGGTGAAGCCAGAGAGGCTGATATCGGTATCGCAGGCGGTGACGGCTGTGCGCTCATCTTCAGGAAAGGTGTAACAATCTGCAAAGTACCCGAGGATGAAGCAGTCGACAGACTTATGGCAGAAATCGAAAGCTTATAAACAACAAATCCAACCGCATAAGAGCGGTTGATTTTGTCTGACGGAGTAGTATACGGAGAAAAATAATGCAAGGTAAAGGAATTTTATATTTTATAGGAGAACACCTCAATGCAGGTCTGCGTGAGGTTTTTTCGGGCGGCGAGGTAACGCAAATCAGCTTTGATGACGATACTCTGCAGCTCTTCATAACGGCAAAGTTTGACCGTTATTTTGACGATAAATATATCCTTATGGCGAGAAATGAAATAAAAAATTCTCTCGGCATCAATAAGGTTACAATTAAAGGTACATATCCCTCAACAGCTCTTTCCGACGAATGCGTGCCGTTGTTTTTACGCGTACTCAAGGAGAATATTGCCGCGGCAAACGGCTACCTTGAAAACGCAAAGGTCAGCGTTTCGCAGGGAGAAATCAAGTTTGAGCTTAATGACGGCGCATCGATTCTTGAGGAAGCAGGTGCACCCGATTTTCTTGAAAGATATATTGCTGAGTGTTTCGGTACAAAGGTGAAGGTTATCATCAGCGGTCAGGCTAATATCAGCATTGATTCGCCCGAATATGTGAAGATGCAGGCGGAAAGCGTTAAAATCGAAATGCCAAAACCCGAGCCCAAAGAGCCGAAGAAACCCAAGAAGGAATATGATGACCTGCCGATTTCGCTCACGAATGCAAAGATTATTTACGGCAGTCAGATTAAGTCCAAACCCGTACCTCTTAATACTATCAAGATGGAAGACGGCAATGTCACAGTATGGGGTACAACCTTCGGTCTTGAAATCCGCGACACGAAGGACGGCAAATTCAAAATCATCAAGTTCAATATAACCGATAAAACCAATTCATTTACCGTCAAGATTTTTGAGCAGGCGGTAAACTGCGAGCAGCTTATAAAACATCTTACCAACGGAATCGCCCTTCTTATCCGAGGACATATCGAAACCGATAAGTATTCGGGCGGCGATGTAATCAAGGCTCATTCAATCGTTCAGATTGAAGAAATGCCCATTAAGGATGAAGCCGAAGTCAAGCGCGTTGAGCTTCATATGCATACAAATATGTCCGCTATGGACGGTCTTTCAAGCGCAACCGCACTTGTAAGCAGAGCCGCAAAGTGGGGACATAAGGCTGTGGCAATCACTGACCACGGCATTGTCCAGGCGTATCCCGAAGCCGCGGCAGCCGCAAAGAAAAGCGGCATAAAGGTCATCTACGGTATGGAGGCTTATTATGTTGACGATTCCGTCAAGGCGGTAACGGGCAACAGCGATATGCCTTTAAGCGGCACATTCATTATATTTGATACTGAAACAACAGGTCTTCGTACAGGCTTTGACCGTCTTACTGAAATCGGTGCGGTCAAGATTGTTGACGGCGCGGAAAAATCAAGATTCCAGACTTTCGTTAACCCCGAAAGACCTATCCCAAAAAAGATTACCGAGCTTACAGGTATTGATGACCATATGGTTGCGAATGCGCCGAAGGAAGGCGAAGCAATCCGCAAATTCTTTGAATTCTGCGGTGAGGATGCTGTGCTTGTTGCTCACAACGCAACCTTTGATACCGATATACTCAAGGCGGCGTGCGAAAGAAACTCAATTGAATATAACTACACTCATATCGATACCCTTATTCTTGCTCAGGGTCTTGTTACAGGCGCGAAGAATTATAAACTCGACAGTCTGACAAGCTTCTTCAAGCTTCCGAAGTTTGATCATCACAGAGCGGATGAGGATGCAGGTGCGCTTGCAGGTATTTTCGGCAAACTTACCGAGCTTATGATTGAAAAAGGCATCGAAACAGTTGCCGATATCAACGAACAAATCAAGCCTGATCCCAAAAGACTTCCGACTCACCATATGATTATTCTTGCGAAGAATAAGGTTGGTCTGAAGCATCTTTATCAGCTTATAACCAAGTCAAATCTTGAATATTTCTACCGCCATCCCAGAGTGCCCAGAAGTGAACTTCTTGCTCACAGAGAGGGTCTGATTGTCGGCAGTGCCTGCGAGGCAGGTCAGCTTTATCAGGCCATTTTCTCGGGCAAACCGAGAGAAAGACTTCGCGAAATGGCGGATATCTGCGATTATCTTGAAATTCAGCCTAACGGAAACAACGCGTTTATGTTGCGAAACGGTATGGTTGAATCTGTTGAAGAGCTTTGCGAAATAAACAGACAGATAATCCGTCTTGCCGATGAGCTTGGCAAACCCGTTGTTGCAACGGGCGACGTGCATTTCCTTGATGAGAGCGATAAGATTTTCAGAGAAATTCTTATGGCAGGTCAGGGATTCAGCGATGCTTCCGAGCAGGCTCCGCTTTATTTGCGCACAACCGAGGATATGCTCAGCGAATTTGCTTATCTCGGCGAGGATACAGCTTACGAAGTTGTTGTTGAAAATCCCAATAAAATTGCGGATATGTGCGAAGAAATCAAACCCATCCCCGATGGCACTTATCCTCCCAAAATCGAAGGCTCCGATGAAGAGCTTCGCCGCATCTGTTATGACAGAATGCAGGAATATTACGGCAATCCCTTGCCTGAATATATTAAAGAAAGACTCGATAAAGAGCTTGAATCAATCATCAAAAACGGATTCGCCGTTCTTTATATCATCGCGCAGAAGCTTGTCTGGAACTCAATGGATAACGGCTATTATGTCGGTTCCCGAGGTTCGGTTGGCTCATCGTTCGTTGCTTTTGCGGCAGGTATTTCGGAGGTTAACCCTCTTGTGCCGCACTATATCTGCGAAAAATGTAAGCATTCCGAGTTCTTCTATAAAGGTGAATACGGCTCGGGTTATGATATGCCTCCCAAGGTATGCCCCGTTTGCGGCGAAGATATGCACCGCGACGGTCACGATATTCCCTTCGAAACCTTCCTCGGTTTCTACGGAGATAAACAGCCCGATATCGACCTTAACTTCTCGGGCGAATATCAGTTCTATGCGCACAGATATACCGAAGAGCTTTTCGGCAAGAGCCATGTTTTCAAAGCGGGAACAATCGGCACTCTTGCTGATAAGACCGCTTTCGGTTTCGTTAAAAAATGGATGGAAGACAAGGGACTCTTCCTTTCAGCGGCAGAGCAGGAGCGCCTTGTTCAGGGCTGCGTCGGTGTCAAGAGAACAACCGGTCAGCATCCCGGCGGTATGGTTGTTGTGCCTGCCGATATGGATGCGGAGGATTTCACTCCCATTCAGCACCCTGCGGATGATGCGGAATCAATCCACAGAACAACTCATTTCGATTTCCATTCTCTTCACGATACGATTCTTAAGCTCGATAACCTCGGTCATGATGTTCCCACACTTTATAAACATCTCGAGGATATGACGGGCACAAATGTTATGAAAATCGATATCTGCGACCCGAGGCTTTATGAGCTTCTGACAACTCCCGAGCCTCTTGGTGTTACCGTAGAGGATATCGACTGCGAAACAGGTACTCTTTCCTTGCCTGAGCTTGGCACTCCGTTTGTTCGTCAGATGCTTATCGAAGCTCAGCCCAAGAATTTCTCGGATATGCTTCAGATTTCGGGCCTTTCTCACGGCACAGACGTTTGGATCGGTAACGCACAGGAACTTATCAAAAACGGTACCTGCACAATTTCAGAAGTTATCGGTACTCGAGATAATATTATGGTTTACCTTATCAACAAAGGTGTTGAAAAAGGTATGGCATTCAAAATTATGGAAATTGTCCGTAAGGGTAAGGCGACCTCGTTGCTCACCGATGAACACAAGCAGGCAATGCTGGATAACGGCGTTCCGCAGTGGTATCTTGATTCCTGTATGAAGATCAAGTATATGTTCCCCAAGGCTCACGCCGCGGCATATGTCAGCGCCGCTATGCGTCTTGCGTGGTACAAGCTGTATAAACCCGTTGAATATTACGCAACTTATATGACGGTACGAGGCGAAGATATTGATACCGTTGCTATTCTCGGCGGCAGAGCTGCGGTTAAGGCAAAGATGGACGAAATCAAAGTCAAGATGAATAACAAGACTGCAACAGCCAAGGAGGAAGGTACATTCACTTCTCTCCAGGTTATCAACGAAATGATGGCAAGAGGCGTTGAACTTCTGCCCATTGATATCTATAAATCAACCGCAAACAGATATGTTGTTGAGGATGGTAAGATAAGACTTCCCTTCTCGGCAATTGCAGGTTGCGGAGGAAGTGCGGCGCAGAGCCTTGAAGATGCAAGAAATGACGGCGGAGGAGAATTCCTTTCCATCGATGATTTGCAGATTCGCTCGGGCGTTTCAAGGTCAATCATAACAGCTCTTGAAGAGGGCGGAGCGCTCGGCTCGCTACCCAAATCAACGCAGCTCAGCTTCTTTTAATCAACCAAGGAGTTAAAATGAAAGCAGAAAAGAAAATCAGAATCCATCAGAGAGCGTGGTTTAAGCTCGATAATGCGGCAAAGGTTTTTCCGGGTCAGAACACGTCATCCTATTCCAATGTCTACCGTCTTTCGGCGGTGATGAAGGAAAAGGTTGACCCCGAGCTGCTTCAGAAAGCAGTTGAAAAAACAATGCCTCGTTTCCCGTCATTCGATGTAAGAATGCGAAACGGCTTCTTCTGGCATTATCTCGAGAAAAACCCTAACGGTGCGCCGCCGGTTACTCCCGATTCGGCTAACCCTTGTCTGCGCGTCAGATGGAAAGAAAACAAAGGTTATCTTGTAAGGGTATTCTATTATGAAAACAAAATTTCCGTTGAGTTTTACCATGTTATAACCGACGGTTTCGGTGCTTCGCGCTTTTTTATGACTCTTCTTGCGGTTTATCTGCGTCTGACAGGCAAGGATATCCCTTGCGGAGATGCAGTGCTTGATATTGACGAAGACCCTCACGAAAGTGAAAAAGAGGATGCTTACCTTAAATTTGTCAAGTCAAAAGCAAAAGCAAAGCGCATCGAGAAATTTGCATATCAGGCAAAAGACGGCAGACTTCCCAAGCATATCACAACCGTAACAACAGGATATATGCCTGTTGATATCCTTAAGCAGAAGGCGAAGGAGCAAGGGGTAACGATAACCGAATATATCGCAGGTTTGCTTGTCTGGGTTATGTATAACCTCCAGAAGCAGGAAAAATTCAACCGAGAAAAGCCTGTCGGAGTGCAGATTCCCGTCAATGTCCGTCAGTTTTTTGATACTGATACCCTTCGCAACTTTATGCTCTGCTATTCATTCCAGATTGACCCTAAAATGGGTGAATATACCTTTGAAGAAATTCTGAAACAGCTTTCGCTTTATCTGCGTTATATCAATAACGAAAAAACCCTTCAGGCGATGATGAACGGCAATGCAGGGTTTGAAAAAAATCCGATTATGCGTGTGATTCCGTCATTCGTCAAGGACTTCGGAATAAATGTTATTTATAAATTTACCGGTGAAAAATCAACAAGCTCGCTGATTTCCAACATCGGTGTAATCAAGGCTCCGAAAGAAATGGAGCAATATATCGACAGAATCTCATTGATTCTTGCAAGAGGAATGGTCAATGCGGCGCGTTGCGGTGCAGTTTCGTATAACGGAACGCTTGCCCTGACTCTTACCAATATTTATGATAATACAAGGGTGCAGAGAGAACTTTTCACAACCCTTGTGAAGCTTGGAATACCTGTTAAAATTGAAAGCAACAGAAGTGCAGTATCAGGAGGTGAAGGCTGATGTCATACTGTGTAAATTGCGGCGTGGAGCTTGAAAAATCCTGCAAAGCCTGTCCGCTTTGCGATACTCCCGTTATAAATCCGAAAGAAAAGCCTGATGAAAAATCCATTCCGGCATATCCGGAGGATGTATCCATCCCGAAATCAACCAAAAAGTTATATATCAGCTTTGTTTTTTCTTTTGCAATCCTGATTCCCTCGCTTGTGTTGATAATTCTTAATGCATTCATTTTCGGCAATCCTGTTCTGAAATATATCATTTCGGGATTCGTTGTTGCGTGGATATGGTTTATTTTTCCGCTTCTTTGGAAAAAGCCGATTCCCGCAGTGCTTGTTGCGATTGATGCACTTGCATTGATGGCGTATTTCTACCTTTACCGTTTCGGCGGCGACGATTCGGGCTGGGTTTACGGCATTGCGATGCCGGTTGTAATTATCCTTTGGGCAATCGTCAATATTTTCTTGCTGTGGTTGCGCAAAAAAAGAAGCAAATGCGCCATTTCGGTTGCGGTGCTTGGTGCAATCAACGTTATGACCTTTGTCAGCGAAATAGCAATCAGCCTGTTTCTGACAAACACTCCCCAGATTATTGTTTCGCTTGTTATGACGGCGTGCTGTGTTTCGCTGATGATATTCTTCATTGTGCTTGAAAAGAGCAAGCGAATGAAAGCTTGGCTTGAAAGAAAATTCTTTTTATAATTAACAGGCATTAACGCCTTGAAAGGACGATAAAAAATGAACAAGAAAGTTGCAATTGCTGCAGGTATTGCGGCAGGTGTTGCGGCAGGAATCACCGCAATCAGAGCTGCGAAATTTGTTCCCGAAAAGAAAGATTTCGGAGAGGCAATTCCTGAAAATGTAAATATTCAGAGAGCGCTTGATAATCTTTCGAAAGCTATTTCGATTCCTACAGTCAGCTATCCCGAAAAGGAAAAGGTTGATTTTGAGCAGTTCAGGAAATTCCACGAATTCCTCGAGGAAGCATATCCTCTTATTCATAAGAATCTCGCCAAAGAGGTTGTCCTTGAAGCAAGTCTTATCTATAAGTGGGAGGGCACAAGAAGCGACCTTGACCCCATCGCATTGCTTGCTCATCAGGATGTTGTTCCGATTTCGGCAGGTACAGAAGGTGACTGGACAAATCCTCCCTTCAGCGGATATAACGACGGTGAATTCATCTGGGGCAGAGGCGCTCTTGATATGAAAAACCATCTTATCGCTGTTATGGAAGCTGTTGAAACTCTTCTTGAAGAAGGCTTCAAGCCCGAAAGAGATGTTTATCTTCTTTTCGGTCAGGATGAAGAGGTTGTCGCTTCGGGCAACGGCGGTGCAAAGAATATTATGCTCCTTCTCAAAGAAAGAGGAATCCATCTTGACAGCGTAATCGATGAGGGCGGCGCAATCATTCCTCTTGATGTCAAGGGCGTTATTCAGAATAAAGAGCTTATCGGCGTCGGTATTGCTGAAAAGGGTTATACAGATATCGAAATCACCGTTACCGCAAAGGGTGGCCATTCATCTCAGCCTCCCGTTCATTCTGCGCTCGGTGAACTTGCAGAGGTTATCAGAGACCTTGAAAACAATCAGTTCAAGGCTGAACTTATGCCCTTCGCAAAGCATATGATAAAGAGCCTCGGTCAGAGTTGCACATATCCGCTCCGACTCTTCACCTGCAATCTTCCCTATATGGATCCGATTGTTAAATACGGTATGACAAAGATTCCGTTTACTGCTTGTTTTGTAAGAACAACAACCGCAGTTACAATGGCTGAAGGCAGCCCTGCAGCGAATGTTCTTCCGCAGAAGGCAAGCGTTGTTGTAAACTTCAGACAGATGCCAGGCACAACGGTTGATGACCTTGTTGCTCATATCCGTAAGGTTTGCCGCAATAAGAAAATTGAAATCAAGATTCTTAAAGCAAAGGAAGCATCGAGCTTCTCTCCCACAGATTCCAGAGCATTCGGTATCATTGAGGAGCTTTGCTGCCAGGATAACAAGAATGCAGTTGTTGTTCCTTATCTCGTTATGGGCGGCACAGATGCTTGTTATTATGAACCCATTTGCGAAAACATTTTCCGTTATTCGCCTTATAAGGTCAGCGTTGAGCTTCTTCGTTGCACTCACGCAACAAACGAGAGAATTCCTGTATCCGCCGTTGAGCCTGCGGTTTCATTCTTCAAGAAGTATGTAAGAAAGGCTTCAGCAGAATAATTTTGAAAGCGTGATTGTATGATTTCCGTTTTAATTGCACCCGATAGCTTCAAAGGTACACTTTCAGCGGCAGAGGTGTGCGATATAGCGGAGAGAGCTTTCAATGATACATTAAATGATGTTAAAATAACAAAGCTCCCTGCTGCCGATGGCGGCGAGGGGCTTTGTGCCTGTTTTGAGGGGTTTGCGAAGGGAAAACGCATTCAGGCAGTTGTTTCGGGTGTTTTCGGAGAGAAAATGACCGCGGAATATTTCTTACTTGAAAACGGTATCGCAGTTATCGAAACGTCTTCGTGCGCAGGTCTTGTCCTTGCAGGCGAAAACAAAGACCCCGAGAGGGCAACAACCCTCGGAGTCGGCGAGCTTATGATTCACGCAAAGGAAAACGGAGCAAGAGCGATTCTGCTCGGTCTCGGCGGAAGCGCAAGCAACGATTGCGGAATCGGTATGGCAACGGCACTCGGCTGGAAATTCCTTGACGGTGACGGTAATGCGGTTAGCCCTTGCGGCAGAAGTCTTTCGCAAATCAAAAAAATAATTCCTCCTGAAAAACCTTTTGATTTGCCTGTAACCGCAGCTTGTGATGTTGAGAATCCGCTTTACGGTGAAACAGGCGCGGCATATGTTTTTGCGCCGCAAAAGGGTGCGGATGAGGAAATGGTAAGCCGTCTTGATTCGGGGTTGCGAAGCTTTGCGGGGATAATAAAAAAGGATATCGGCAAGGATATTTCTTTTGAAAAAGGTGCAGGTGCCGCAGGCGGAATGGGTGCAGGCGCGCTTGCTTTTCTTAATGCAAATCTGAAAAAGGGCATTGATATCATCCTCGATGAATCAGGTTTTGATTCAATTGCAAAGAATTGCGACCTTGTTGTAACGGGCGAGGGCAGACTCGATTTTCAGTCAGCAGACGGTAAGGTTATTTCGGGCATCGCAAAGAGAGCAAAAAAGCTCGATAAAAAGGTGATTGCCGTTTGCGGATGCAGGGGAGTCGGCGCGGAGAAAATCCTTGAATGCGGAGTTTCGCAGATGTATTTTTCAGAAGAAAAAGAAAAACCGCTTGCTGAAATCCTTGCCTGTTGCAGAGAGAATTTATATAAAGCAGTCTGCAAAGCAGCGCTCGAATATAAAGCGAGTCTGAAATAAAAATCATTATTGAATAAAATTGAATTTTTGAAAATGATTTACGGCGGATTTATCCGCCGTTTTTTTATTGCCGCAAAGGGTAAAGTATTATTGCTCCGAGGTTGAAAATCGGAGCAAATAACAGCGCGGAGGTGAAGAATGAAGCAATTTTTCAGGTCTTTGAGTGCAGTGATGACTGCGGCAGGCATTCTGGTTTTTTCTGTTATTGTCTACGCTGACTCAACTGTTTCGGATTCCGTTGAGAGCGTTAACGGAATGGCGGATATCGGATTCGGATTCTTATCGGTAAAAAATGATAACGCCGTAAAGGTTTCGGGCTTTACAAATTCGGACAGCGAATACAAAGCTCAGCTTATGGCGTTTGATTTATTTCCCGTAAAAGAAGTGAATCTTAATTCCGTTAAGCGAAGATATGTCGGAGTCGGCGGTGAAGTATTTGGTATAAAACTTTATACCAAAGGTGTAATTGTAGTCAAAACAGATTCGCTTGATGTGTCAACGGGTGTGCAGACTCCTGCCCAGCTTGCAGGCATAAAATGCGGCGACAGTATTACTCACATTAACGGCTCTGTTATCGTTAATGCAGATGATTTTATTTCATTTGTAAAAAACTCACAGGGCAAAGAGCTTTCTCTGACGGTTGAAAGAGAAGGGGAAATACTGAATCTTAAACTCACACCGAATCCCTCTGAAAACGGAGGCTACAGAGCAGGTCTATGGGTCAGGGACAGCTCGGCAGGTATCGGCACGGTAACTTTTTATGACTCCGAGAATAAGCTTTTTGCAGGTCTCGGACACGGCGTGTGCGATGTTGATACAGGCAGAATTATGCCGCTTTCGGGCGGTGAAGCGGTCAGGGCAACGGTAAACGGATTCTATAAAAGCAGTCCGGGTGACCCGGGTGAGCTTTGCGGTGTTTTTTCGGAATCGGTGATAGGTGACCTTCGTGTTAATTCGGCAACAGGTATCTTCGGAAAATTAAACGAAAAAATTTCCGCCAGACAAATGCCTGTTGCACTTGAATCCGAGGTGCACGAGGGTTACGCGCAGATTGTTGCAACGGTTGACGGCAACGGCGCTCGTTATTATGATGCGCAGATAACAAAAATCTATCCTGCATCGGGCAACGAAGAACGGAATCTGATTGTAAAAATCACTGATAAGGAATTGCTTGCCAAAACAGGCGGCATCCTGCAGGGAATGTCGGGCAGTCCGATAATCCAGGATTCGATGCTTGTCGGCGCGGTGACCCATGTTTTTGTCAATGACCCGACGCAGGGTTACGGCATTTTTGCCCAGCGGATGCTCGAAACCGCGGATGCTTTAACTGGCGCAACAAACCAAGAAGCGGCGTGAATGCGGCTGATAATAACGCTATTTGAGGGGTAAAAAGGATAGTGTGTCGGATAGTGCGATGAAAAATGGCAAAAATGGTAAAATAATAATTGGGAATTATTGACAATTTTTATTGCTTATGGTAACATCTTCGTGAAGAAAGCGTGACAAGAGTCGAACTTGCGGTAAAATTCTGCCTGACTTTTGTCACGCAAAATTACGGAGGTAAAATCATGAGAAAAATTCTGAAGGTAATGCTTACGGAGGATGGGAGCGAAACCTTGCACGAGCTTGCAGGTATTCTGCGCGCGAATAACTGCGAGGTTTCAACCGTTTTCAAAAACGGAACGCAGGTTATTGAAAGGCTTAAATCGGGGGAGCAACCCGATGTTATGCTTATTGACGGATTTATGTCGGGACTTGATGCTCTCGGTGTTCTTCGCGAGGTAAACTCAATGAGGCTTGAAAAAAGACCGATGATAATGGTGCTTTCTTCGGCGGATAACGAAAGAATCGAGAGTGAGATTCTTTCAAACGGAGCTGATTATTATTTCCTCAAGCCGTATAATCCTGCAATGCTTGCGGAGAGAATCATTCAGTTTGCGAGCATTCATAATTCTTCTTCAGCTAGTAACGGCGTAAAAGACCTTGAGGTTGTTGTCAGCCGTATTATGCATCAGATTGGCGTGCCTGCTCATATCAGGGGTTATCAGTATCTGCGCGAAGCAATTATTCTCTCTGTCAATAACAGCGAGATGATAAGCTCGGTCACAAAGATTCTTTATCCGACGGTTGCGAAGGCATTCAAAACAACTCCCTCAAGGGTTGAGCGAGCAATCCGCCACGCGATTGAGGTTGCGTGGGACAGAGGAGATGTTGATGTGCTCAGCTCCTATTTCGGATACACAATTCAGAATGAACGAGGAAAACCCACAAACAGCGAATTCATCGCAATGATAAGCGACAACCTCAAGCTTCAGATGAAGGCTGTATAAAATAAAAAGTAGTAAGAGGCTGACTGTTCAGCCTCTTACAATCTCATTAAAATTTTTCTTATGATTTTTATATTATATTTTTTTACATTCATATAGGTCAAAATAACCCTAAAAATCACAGGTCATTCTGCCATAATTATACACAGGTGATGTGTATGAGCAGATTGAAGGATTTACGAAAAGAAAAAGGCTTAACGCAGATTCAGATGCAGTGTCTTACAGGGATAGACCAGAGTGATTATTCAAAGATTGAAAACGGTAAAAGGTATTTTACTTTTGAACAATGCAAGAGAATAGCGGTTGCGCTTGATACGAGCATGGATTATCTTGCGGAGCTTACAGATGAAAAATCCCCGTATCCGAGGAAAAAATAAAGGCAGAGAGTGTTGATGCTCTCTGCCTTTGTTGTTTATTTGGTTTTATGCTGTTGCGATGAGGGAGATAATCAGTGCGGTGAGGATGGGTGAGAGGTCAAATGCACCCTTGGGAATCTTGAAGAAGTCATCCTCAACTTCAAATGAAATTTCGTCAAAATATGTGTACTGAACAGAAAGGGTTGATACATCCGTAACCTTGAGCATAACAAGCTCTTCGCCGTCAAAATAGAATTTGCTTGTTACAAACTCTCTGTCATTATATTCCTCAACATAGTATTCCTTGCCGTCAACCTTTTCGCTGTAGCTGTCAACAAACTGGGTAAGACCCTGTGTGAGGTTTGCCGCATCCTTTATGAATTCCCAGATGTCAGCGCTTGCAAAGGGGTTGAAGTCGAGCTTGACATAGAAATAGGGGAGCGAGGGGAAGAAAGCGTAGATGCCTGTTTCGGATGCGATAACTCTGATTTTGATAACGCCTGCGGTGTATTCATATGCTACAACATTATCCTTAACGGCAACTGTATTTTTGATGTCTGATGAAAGGAAGCCGAAAAGCATTGTTTTACCCGAGTTGATTGTAACAAGGACTTCGTCTTCGGTTTCGAATCTGTCAAGCAGAGCATCTGCTTTGCGTGTTTCTGCGGCAAAAGCACTTACGCAGAAAACTGAAGTCATCATAACGGTTACCGCAAGAAGGATGCTTAAAAATCTTTTCATTTTGTTTACCTCCGTTTATTTTTAATTGTAATTATGTGCAGGGGCGGATATCATTCGCCTGATTGCAAATGAATTATACCATATTTATCCGATGTTTTCAAGCAAACGGCAAATAACGGAATTTGAAAGCAGAAATCCCTGTTTCGTGAGTGCGATTTTTTTGCTGTCAACGGTCACAAGATTGTGTCTTTCAAGCAATTTTGCTTCGTTTATAATGCTGTCGGGAATTGATTTGCCGAATCGTGATTCAAACTCTGCAAAATTCAGACCGTTTTTAAGACGGAGAGTGAGCATAATATATTCTTCTTCGTCGCCGCCTTCGCCGTCATCAACGGGCGGTTTGCCGTCAACAAAATCCGCAATTCTTCGCTCATAATAAAATCTTTTGCCGTCAACAAAGGAATGCGCCGCCGCACCGATTCCGAGGTATTCTTCGCACTGCCAGTATTTGAGATTATGGCGGCTTTCAAAACCTTCTTTTGCGAAATTCGAAATCTCGTATTGCGCAAAACCTGCGTTTTCAAGTGCGTTGACCGCTTCAAGATAAAGCTCACTTGTTTCGTCCTCATCGGGGAGAATGAGTGAGTCTTTTTTCTTATAGAAGAATGTACCTTCCTCAATTTTGAGAATGTATGCGCTTATGTGCGTTGCTCCGCTTCTTCTGCAGAATTCAACGGATTCAAGCAGACTCTCTTTTGTCTGATTGGGGATTCCGAGCATCAGGTCGAGCGAAATATTTGTTATGCCTGCCGCTTTGGCTCTTGCGATTGCTCTTTCAACATCGTCGCAGCCGCCGCGTCTGCCGAGAGCTTTTCTCTCGCTATCAACCGCGCTCTGCAATCCGAGCGAAATGCGGTTGACTCCTGCTTTTGCCGCTTTTTCAAAGTCAAAGGCAGAGTCTTCTGCACCTGTGTCAGATGGGTTGCATTCGAGCGTAACCTCGCAGTTGTCGGTCATTCGGATGTGAGAGAGTATGTGCGCAATGTTATCCGCGCCGAGTAAGGACGGAGTGCCGCCGCCGAAATAAACGGTGTCATAAATGCGGTTTTCTTCGTCGATTTTTTTGCAAAGAGCCGCAACATAAGAATCCGTAACTCCCTTTTGGGGAGCTACGGAATAGAAGTCGCAGTAAGGGCATTTGCCCTTGCAAAACGGGATATGAAGATAAAGTCCGATAGGTTTGAGTGAATCAGTCATTGTCGTCAAGCTTGAGAACGGCCATAAATGCTTCCTGCGGAACTTCAACCGTACCGAAGTGGCGCATTCTCTTTTTGCCTTCCTTCTGCTTTTCAAGCAGCTTTTTCTTTCGTGTGATGTCACCGCCGTAGCATTTTGCAAGAACATCCTTGCGCATTGCCTTAACGGTTTCTCTTGCGATAACCTTACCGCCGATTGCAACCTGAATCGGAATTTCAAACATCTGTCTGGGAATGTTATCCTTGAGTTTTTCGGCAATCTTTCTTGATTTGCTTCTTGCCTTGTCAACGTGAATGATAAATGAAAGCGCATCAATGATATCGCCGTTGAGAAGAACATCAAGCTTCACGAGGTTTGAGCGGCGATATTCGGAGATTTCATAGTCAAACGAAGCATAACCTCTTGTTCTTGATTTAAGAGAATCGAAGAAGTCATAGATGATTTCGTTGAGGGGAAGTTCATAATGGATATCAACTCTGTCAGGAGTAATATAGTCCATATTCTTGAAAATACCTCTGCGCTCCTGACAAAGATCCATAATCGCGCCGACATATTCAGCAGGTGAATAGATGTGAGCATCGGTGAAAGGCTCTTCGCAGTAGTTGATGTGAGCAGGGTCGGGATAATGTGTGGGGTTATCAATTTCAACCATTGAGCCGTCATTGAGATAAATCTTATAAATAACGCTCGGAACGGTTGTGACGAGGTCGAGGTCGTATTCTCTTTCGAGTCTTTCCTGAATGATTTCAAGGTGAAGCAGACCGAGGAAACCGCAACGGAAACCGAAACCGAGAGCACCCGATGTTTCGGGCTCATAGGTAAGAGCGGCATCGTTGAGCTGAAGCTTTTCAAGAGCATCGCGCAGATTTTCGTAGTCCGCGCCGTCTGCAGGATAAACGCCGCAGAATACCATCGGGTTAACCTTGCGGTAACCGGGGAGCGGCTCGGATGCAGGATTTTCAGCAATTGTAACTGTATCGCCGACTCTTGCGTCGCTGACGGTCTTGATAGAAGCGGTAATATAACCAACCTCACCTGCGGTCAATTCGTCGCAGGGCTCGGGTACTGTTGCACGCATATAGCCTGTTTCAACAATTGTGAATTCTGCGCCTGTTGCCATCATTCTCATTGTATCGCCGGGCTTGATTCTGCCTTCTTTGACTCTTACATAAACAATAACACCCTTGTAACTGTCATAAACAGAGTCGAAAATCAAGGCTCTGGGAGGAAGGTCATCGTTTGCTTCGGGAGCAGGAATGTTTTTAACGATGCTTTCGAGTACCTGCTCGATGTTGACACCTGTTTTTGCCGAAACTCTCGGAGCGTCAGCGCAATCAAGACCGATAACCTCTTCAACCTCAGAAGCAACTCTGTCAGGCTCTGCGGAGGGAAGGTCGATTTTATTGATAACGGGAACAATCTCAAGATTGTGGTCAAGTGCAAGGTAGGTGTTTGCGAGTGTCTGAGCTTCAACGCCCTGCGATGCATCAACAATCAGTACCGCGCCTTCGCAAGCTGCAAGAGAGCGCGAAACCTCGTAGTTGAAGTCGACATGACCGGGAGTGTCGATAAGGTTGAGGATATATTCCTCGCCGTCCTCTGCAAGATAGTTGAGCTTGACCGCGTGAGCCTTGATTGTGATGCCTCTTTCTCTTTCAAGGTCCATCTTATCAAGAAGCTGAGCTGTCATTTCGCGCTGAGCAACGGATTTTGTTTTTTCAAGAAGTCTGTCGGCAAGGGTTGATTTGCCGTGGTCGATGTGCGCAATAATACAAAAATTGCGGATTTTATCTTTTGAAACAGCCAATGTAATTCTCCTAATTTATACTAATTGTTCAATATTTCTTTCAACATTGCTCTTGCCTATCCACATATCTTCCCATTTCTGACCTGCGATTTTTTCAATTCGCTTCTTGTCGCGGTCGGATATGCTGCACGAGCCTGTTTCGTGTTTTTCTTTGATAACTCTCTTGATTTCTTCGTGGTCGGATTTTGTCATCGAATATCTGTAAACCGAGATAACGCAGAAGAGAGCGAGGATTGCAGGGATGACCGAATAGCAGACCCTCAGACCGATGTTTGTGCGTCTGGGCTGAAGGTGGGGAGCTTTGATGGCAGGATTATAACCAAACCATTCAAGCGCAGTGCCTACGGAATATCCCATCAGACTGCTGACGGTTTTTTTGCAGAAGGTACTGAAGGTTGAGATAACACCTTCGCGGCGTCTGCCCGTTATCAATTCATCAACATCGGTGATGTCAGGCTGAATGATATCGATTGCAAAGCCGGGACCCGAGAAACCGATGTTATAGCAGATTGATGAAAGAACGATAACGGCATATCTTATCGGCTTCGGTGTTGTGTAATTGATGAATGCGTTGATTGCGATACCGAAAACCATAAGAGGACCAAGTAATTTACCGCCTGCGGTCTTGCCCTTGTAACGGGAAAGCACATAGTTAATCGGCGAGCCGCAGAATTCCGATGTACCTGCAACGATGTTCATTGAAATGAAAAGGTTGTAGGTGTCGGTAACGCTCGTCATAAAGTACTGGTCAGCGTAGTTGCAGAAATATCGGCTCATTGAGAAGAAGAGCGACATAATGAAATATTGTCTGAACGCTCTGCTCTTGAAAACGAGCTTGTATTCGTTGATAAAATGATTCCAGTCAAACTTCTCGTTGACCTGGTCGATTGACGAAGGCTCTTTTGTCTTGAAAAAGCTGAGAATCGGAGCCCATAAAAACCACGCCGCAAGCACGATACCTACGAGGGTATATTTCGAGCGGTCATCGGGCGATGGGACGGGCAACCCGACGAGGGCGGTTTTGACATCGAATCCGCTGAGCACAAGTCCCGCGAAAACATAGGATGTGACCTGACCGACGGAATTCATCATATATTCAACGATTCGGTATTGTGAGCGTTCAAAATATGTGGGAGCAACCGTTGGGAGCATAGCTGTATGAGGAATGCTCATCATTGTCATAAATGTGCTGTACATAATGGCGGAGAAAAGATACCACCACCAGGTTGCGCTCTCGTTGCCTGTGCCCGAAATTCCGAATGAAGTCCATTTGAAAATGTAGACAATTGCAAAGGGGATAGCGGACATTATCAGATAAGGGCGGTGTCTGCCCATTTTTGATTTTGTTCTGTCTGTGATTATGCCCATTATCGGGTCACTGATTGCGTCCCAAAGACCTGCGATAAGCGAAATCTTACCTGCGGCGCCTGTTTTCATACCCTCAACATAGGCAAGGAATTGCTGGTGGAATTGGTTAATCGGATAGCCTGCACCGCCGATTGTGATGTTGGCGCAGGTATAGTTGCACATCGGACGAAGAGTTTCTTTGACATTGCCTTCAAACCCTGTGATTTCCTTGATTTTACTGCCTAATCCCATAATCAGCCTCCTCTTTTCAAAATTATATCACTTTATAATAACAAATTATATAAACAAGGTCAAGTTTTTTATAAATGATTTTGATTCGGAGAAACAATAAGTTGAAATTCAGCAGAGCAAGTGATATAATATATCGGAATTTGATTCGTGAAGGAGAAAATTATGAAAATTTCAGCAAAAAAATTACTGTCGCTTTTGCTTGCAGTTGCTATGATTCTTTCGGCGGTAACTGTTGCTCTCGCGGCACCCAAAGCAGGAAGTCTTGAAATCAGAACAGAAATTTTAAAGGAGATTGACGGCTCTCTGACCGCGGTTGAAACCGTTAAAAACGGCGATACAGTCAAAGTGAGAGTGTATATAGGCACAGATTATCCTACCAATACAGGCGCGTTGATGCTTTATTATGATGCCGATTTCTTTGAGGCGGATTATGAGGAAGATGCGATTCAGGAGTTTGCCGCAAATGATGATTATCCCTCTCTTTCAGGTATGGATATTACCGCTGCATTCCATTCATCGGAGAGTGGTGCAGTTTCCAGAATGGTCGACTACGGCTTCATTTCTGAAGATGATGTGCAGAAGTATAAATTCGTTAAAATCAACTATTCATTCCCTGTTTCAGCAGGAAGCACAACTCTTGATGCTGATGAATGGATTACTGAATTTGAGCTTAAAGTAAAAAGTAATGCTCCCGAAAAGTCAAGCACCGTCAAGGCTCTTGACAGCGCACTTATGACACCCGAAAGTCCCAAGGGAATAATTAATGTTCCTGTTGGTGAAGAGGGCGGATATGTAGGCGATGTTGCTTCGCTTTCCGAATATGAGGTTGATTTTATCAACACAGGTGCAACTGTAGATAATTACAAGGAATATAAACTCAGTTTTAATGTAAACGGCGGCACACCCATTGACCCCGTATATTTGCGCAAGGGCGAATCCTATACTCTTCCTCTTCCCGAAAGAGAAGGCTATAAGTTTGTCCGCTGGAGTTTCAACGGCGGATTATATGCGGCAGGCGCTTCGGTTATTATGACTGAAGGCGATGCAACCGCATCCGCAATGTGGCTTGTAAAAAGCCATACTTTGAAATATTATGTCGGCGGTGAAGAATTCAGTTATGATGTTACCGTCGGAAGTGAGCTTCCCAAGCCTGATCTGAGCGATATTGAAGGACTTGAGATTCTTTATTGGATTGATGAAAGCGGAAACAAAACCGAGATTCCTGCCCAAATGCCCGATAATTCTCTCAGTTTTACCGCAGTTGTGAAGTATAATTTCGATTCAGAAGGCGGAATTACCGCAGATTTTGACGGCGGAATTTTCGGAAGCAATGAAAATTCAATCAGCTTCAAAGCAGAATCAAAATCATTTTCTGCAGAGTCAGGCGGAGTTGATTTCGGCGGCGAAAACTATAAGCAGATTGCAAAATGCGAAATCGGATTCGAGAATAACGGTGTTTCTGTAAATCCGACAAACGGCAAGGCAACAATCAGCATTCCCGTACCCGAAAAATATGCAGGCAGAACAGATTTTGCTCTTATGCGTAACGGCAATGAGAAGATTGATTTTACTGTTTCTGACGGAAAAATTATCTTCTCTGCGGATAAATTCGGCGTGTTTGACATTTATATCAAATCAGGCACATCAATCAAAACACTTCCTTCAAAAACCAGATATTATTACAAGGAAACCCTTGATATCAGCGGTCTTGAACTTGAAATCACTGCTGAAAACGGAGAAAAGAAAATTGTTACCGATACATCAGAAATGAAGGTTACAGGCTTCGATTCAAAGAAAATCGGCAATCAGAAGCTGACCGTTGAATATAACGGCACTTCGACGACCTTCAATGTAAGCGTTTCCTACGCCTGGTGGCAGACTATAATCCGCATCCTTCTTCTCGGTTTCCTCTGGTATTAATTTTTGAGCAGAGCGTCCTTGGATGCTCTGCTTTTTTGCGTGGGTCTGCGGTTGACTTTTATATATAATATTGTTATAATCGATTATGAATTGAATAAAATATTTTGTATAGACAGCGATATTCAAATTGCTTTTTGAATTTTTATTCGGATACAAACTGTAAATTGATAAAGAGGTGACAAAATAATGAAATTATCTCTTATTGTACCCTGCTATAACGAAGAGGGTAATGTTGAAAAGTTTTTCAGCGAGGTCAACCGCGTTTTTGAAAACAAGGTTGAGGATTATGAGTTTGTTTTTGTCAATGACGGCAGCTCGGATAACACACACAAAAGACTCAAGTATATTCACAGTGAGCTTAATACAAAAAATAATGTTCAGGTGCTTACCTTCAGCCGTAATTTCGGCAAGGAGTCCGCAATTTATGCAGGTCTGACGAAGGCGAAAGGTGACCTTGTCTGTCTTATCGATGCCGATTTGCAGCAAAGACCCGAAGTTGTTCTTGAGATGCTTGACGTGCTCAATTCCGATGAAGAGCTTGATTGCGTAACTGCATATCAGGAAAAAAGAAAAGAGAATGCGGTGATTTCATTTGTGAAATCCGCATTCTATAAAACAATCAATAAAATTTCCGATGTTGATTTTGTTAACGGTGCGTCCGATTTCAGACTAATGAAGCGCTCAATGGTTGAAGCAATTCTTTCAATGACTGAATTTCACCGTTTTTCAAAGGGTATTTTCAGCTATGTCGGTTTCAATACCAAATATATCCCCTATGTTGTTGCCGAGAGAGAAAGCGGCGAATCAAAATGGGGTGTAAGAAAGCTTATGAAATATGCGCTTGAGGGCATTTTTGCATTCTCAACAATGCCTCTTAAGATTTCAACCTTCATCGGTCTGTTTTCTTCATTCCTCTCGATAATCTATATGATTGTCGTCGTTGTGCAGAAGATTTTCTTCGGAATAGATGTGCCCGGCTATGCAACGCTTGTTACTTTGTTGCTTCTTATCGGAGGACTCATTCTTTTCTGCCTCGGTATTATCGGCGAATACCTTTCAAAGATGTATGTGCAGGTCAAAAACAGACCTGTTTACATTCTCAAGGAGCATCTTGATTCAAAGGAAGATAAATAATAAAATCGGGACTGCCTTAATCGGACAGTCCCTTTACTTTTGTTATTTTTGGGGTGCAGGTCTGTGTTTTGCGGTAAATTCGGAAACATCAATACGGATAACGCTGACAACATCAGCCATTTTATCCTCAAATTCAAAATCCTTGCCTGTCTGTGTTTTCATCAGGAATGAAAGCGCGGATTTTTTTGTTTCAATATCCTCAACGATTTCTGCAATGCCTTTTCCCATTACTGATGCGTATGTGATACCGTATTTACAGGCGATTTCGCCTTCGAAGGGAGTGATTCCGCATTCCATCTCAAAGAAGACCTTCGGATTTGCTCTCATAACATCGAGCTTTCTGCCTCTTTTTGCGCCGTGAAGCCAGAGTGTAAGTTTGCCGTTTTCAAGGGTGTAACCGTAATTCATCGGCACAACATAAGGCTCATCGCCGTCAACCAGACCGAGATGCAAAACCTTGGATTCATCAAGTATCTTTATTATTTCATTAATATCAGTGATTTCTCTTTCTCTTCTTGTCATACCGTTCATTGAAAAGACCTCCGCTGTTATTGTTATTTGGAATAATATCATATTTATTTGCTTTTTTCAATCCTGATATTGCAGGGCTCGGAGCATCTGCGTGCAACTTGCATTCTAAAATCCTTTTCAGGAGGCTGAAATTGCCCATTGCGTTTTATCGGGATTGTTGGGCGTTGTTATTGTTTTGCTTTCGATAATCATATCAAAACTCGATAAAAAGAAATAAATTATCCATAATACAGATCTTTGTCGGATTTTTCGGCAAAGGTCTGTTTTTATTTCAATCAGATTTTCCTTATTTTAACAAAGTGTTTACAATTGAAATATTGACAAATCGAGTTTTTAGGGGTATAGTAATATCAACGATTAGCACTCGTGCTTTTTGAGTGCTAAAATTAGCACTCGCAAAAAAGGCGGTGAGGAAATGGCAGAATTGAGCGAGCGAAAAAAGATTATTCTTGCTGCTGTTATTGAGCAGTATATCAAAAGCGGCGAGCCCGTCGGCTCAAAGGAGCTTCTTGCGCTCACAGGTATGTCGGTTTCCTCGGCAACGGTGCGTAACGAAATGAGCGAGCTTTCAGCATTAGGTTATCTCGAACAGCCTCACACATCGGCAGGCAGAATTCCTTCGCAGAAGGGATATCGCTATTATGTTGATAATCTGATGAAAAACCGCGAAATTGATGAGATTAACAAACGACTTATTGAGGCAGGCGTTTCTTCTGCCGCAGGCGACCCCGAGAGACTCATTGCTCAGGCAGGTGAGGTGCTTGCAGACCTTACGAAATGCGCGTGTGTTTCGACCACGAATTGCGGTGACTCAACCGTTATCCGCAAAATCGAGCTTGTGCCTGTCGGTACTCATACCGCAATGCTCGTTTTGCTGACCTCAAACGGTTTTCTCCGAAGCCGTTTGTGCAGACTTGACAGCGAGCTTAATGTGAAAATAATCGAAGAATTCTATAATGTTGTTGAATCGTCGATTATCGGAAAATCCGCTTCGGATATAAGCATTGTCTCGATGCAGACGATTGCCGCTTCGGTTGACAGCGACCCCCTTGCAATGCTTCCGTTGATTGCGGCGGTCTGTGAGCTTGCAGGAAGTACGGCGGAATCAAGAATTCTTCTCGGCGGAAGTTCAAATATCTTCTCGCATAAGGACTACGGCTCATCAGCAGTTGAGCTTATCGAATTCCTTAACAGAAGAGAGCCGATTTCCGCAGTGATGAACGATACAAGCGAACCTCTCAATATTAAAATCGGTAAGGAAAATGTTTACCGTCAGCTTGAGAGTTCGAGCGTAATTGTGGCAAAATATTCCCTGGGAGGCTCTGATACGGGAACAATCGGTATCATCGGTCCTACCAGAATGGATTATGAGAATATAATACCCAGCGTCAGATATCTGACCGATTTTGTCGGCAGGCTGATAACTCAGGCTTTGGATGACTGAGGCAGAAAGGATGCATAATGAAAAAAGAAAAAAAGACTCCCGATACCACTGAAGAGGTAAAGGAAGAAACAACCCCCGAGGTTTCAAAGGAAGAAGAGCTTCAGAAGGCACTCGATGAGAAAAATGATCAGTTTCTTCGTCTTTGCGCCGAATACGATAATTTCCGCAAGCGTTCACTGAAGGAAAAACAGGATATTTATTCTTCATCGCGAGCAGATGTTTTCAAAGATTTGCTTCCCGTGCTCGATAATTTTGACAGAGCCGCAAGCAACAAAGATGCAGGTATCGAAGCTTATTCAAAAGGAATTGAACTTATCTTTCAGCAGTTTGCCGATATTCTTCAGAAAAACGGCGTTGAAAGCTTCGGCGAGGTCGGAGATGCGTTTGATCCCAATATCCATAACGCAGTTATGATTGTTGAGGATGAAAATCTTGGCGAAAACACCATCGCAGAAGTGTTCTCAAAGGGCTACAGAATCGGCGACAGAGTAATCCGCGAAGCTGTTGTAAAGGTAGCAAATTCATAAATCAGTTTAAAAATATCATTCACCATACAGGAGGAAAAAATTATGTCAAAGGTAATCGGTATCGACTTAGGTACAACAAACTCATGCGTTGCAGTTATTGAAGGCGGCGAGCCCGTAGTTATTGCTAACGCAGAAGGCGCAAGAACAACTCCCTCTGTTGTTGCTTTCGGCAAAACAGGCGACAGAATGGTTGGCCAGGTAGCAAACAGAGAGGCAATCACAAACCCCGATAAGACTATCGCTTCCATCAAGAGAAAGATGGGCACAGACTACAGAGTAGAAATCGACGGCAAGGGCTATACACCCCAGGAAATTTCCGCTATGATTCTTCAGAAGCTCAAGACAGATGCTGAAGCATATCTCGGCGAAAAGGTAACAGAGGCTGTTATCACAGTTCCTGCATATTTCACCGATGCACAGCGTCAGGCAACAAAGGATGCAGGTAAAATTGCAGGTCTTGAAGTAAAGAGAATCATCAACGAGCCCACAGCAGCAGCTCTTGCTTACGGCATCGATAAGGAAGCAGACCAGAAGATTATGGTTTATGACCTTGGCGGCGGTACTTTCGACGTTTCAATCATTGAAAAGGGTGACGGCGTTCAGGAAGTTCTTGCAACTGCAGGTAACAACCGTCTCGGCGGTGACGATTTCGACCAGAGAATCATCGATTGGCTTGCAGACGAATTCAGAGCTGATCAGGGTATCGACCTCAGAGGCGATAAGATGGCTATGCAGAGACTCAAGGAAGCTGCAGAGAAAGCAAAGATTGAGCTTTCAGGCGTTACAACCTCAAACATCAGCCTTCCCTTCATCACTGCTGACGAAACAGGTCCCAAGCATCTTGAAATGACTCTCACAAGAGCAAAGTTCAACGAACTCACAGCAGACCTTGTTGAAGCAACAATGGGTCCCGTTCGCCAGGCAATGAGCGATTCAGGCCTCAGCACAGGCGAAATCGATAAGGTTCTTATGGTAGGCGGTTCATCAAGAATTCCTGCTGTTCAGGAAGCTATCAAAAAGTATCTCGGCGCAGAGCCTTTCAAGGGCATCAACCCCGATGAATGCGTTGCAATCGGTGCAGCAATTCAGGGCGGTGTTCTCGGCGGAGAGGTTAAGGGTCTCCTTCTTCTTGATGTTACTCCTCTTTCACTCGGTATTGAAACAATGGGTGGTATCAACACCAGAATTATCGAGAGAAACACAACAATCCCCGTAAAGAAGAGTCAGATTTTCTCAACTGCTGCTGATAATCAGCCTTCAGTTGAAGTTCACGTTCTTCAGGGTGAAAGAGAATTTGCAAGAGATAACAAGACTCTCGGCGTATTCCACCTTGACGGTATTATGCCCGCACGCCGCGGCGTTCCCCAGATCGAAGTAACATTCGATATCGACGCAAACGGCATCGTTCATGTTTCTGCAAAGGATCTCGGCACACAGAAGGAGCAGTCAATCTCCATCACATCATCAACCAATATGTCCAAGGAAGACATTGAAAAGGCTGTTGAAGAGGCAGAAAGATTTGCTCAGGAAGATAAGCAGCGCCGCGAAGAAGTTGACACACGCAATAACGCAGACCAGATGGTATATCAGTGCGAGAAGCTTATGAGCGAAGAAGGCGATAAGTTCGGCGAAGACGATAAGGCTGCTCTTACCGAAAAGATTGAAGCTCTCAAGGAAGCTCTCAAGGGCGAGGATATCGAACTCATCAAGAGCCGTCAGGAAGAACTTACCCAGAAGTTCTATGAGATTTCCGAGAAGATTTATAAGGCTGCTCAGGGAGCTGCCGGTGAACAGAGCGAAGACGGTCCTGCAGCAGATTCTGGCTACACAGAAGCTGATTTCACAGATGTTGACGGCGAATAATTAACAAGTTAAATACAAGGGCGGCCTTGTGCCGCCCGATAACTTTCAGGAGTGACACTTTAAAAGGAGGAAACTCCCTTGCAAGATAAAAGAGATTATTACGAAGTCCTCGGTGTGCAGAAAGGTGCATCAGAGGATGAGATAAAAAAAGCATACAGAAAAAAAGCCAAGGAATATCATCCCGACCTCAATCCCGGTGATGCTCAGGCGGAAGCTAAGTTCAAAGAGGTAAACGAAGCATACGAAGTGCTTTCTGACAGCCAGAAACGCGCCCGATATGACCAGTACGGTCACGCAGGCGTTGACCCTAACTACGGCGCAGGTGGCGGCGGTTATGGCGGAGGTTACGGCGGTGCAGGCGGCTTCGACTTTGACCTCGGCGATATCTTCGGCTCGTTCTTCGGCGGAGGTTTCGGCGGAGGAAGACAGTCCAATCCCAATGCGCCCAGAAGAGGTGAAGATGCTCAGACGAGAGTTACAATTTCGTTCGAAGAAGCTGCGAAGGGATGCAAGAGAACGGTTGATATCAACCGCGTTGATGTTTGTCCCGATTGCGGCGGCTCAGGCTCAAGAGCAGGCACAGGCGCAAACACCTGCCCCGATTGCGGCGGCAGAGGTTATGTAACTGTTGAGCAGAGAACACCCTTCGGTATGATGCAATCGCAGAGACCCTGCAGCCGTTGTTCAGGAAAGGGTAAGATTATAACCGACCCCTGCACAAAGTGTCACGGCGCAGGCAGAGTTTCGGGCAAGGCTTCGATTGAAATCAACATACCTGCAGGTATCGATGACAGACAGGTGTTTACCATCAGAGGCGCAGGCAACGCAGGCTCAAACGGAGGGCCCAAGGGTGACCTTAAGGTTGCTGTTTTTGTCAGACCTCATCCGCAGTTTGAACGTGACGGATATAATGTCTGGTATCAGCAGAAGGTAAGTTTTACTCAGGCGGCACTCGGCGACAGCATTGTCGTCCCCACAATCGACGGTGATGTTAAGTTTGATTTGCCTGCAGGCACACAGTCTGAATCTGTTTTCTTCCTTAAGGGCAGGGGAATTCCCGTTCTTAACGGCAGAGGCAGGGGCGACCAGCTCATCAAAATTATTGTTGAAGTGCCCAGAGATCTTACTCCGCGTCAGAGAGAACTTATGCTTGAACTTGAAAAGGAAATGGGAGTTCAGCGAGGTGCGGCTCCGAACTCAAAGAAAAGCGGTTTCTTTGATAAATTCAAAAATCAGAAATAAAATTCAGCCGTGTTTCAATAACACGGCTTTTTGGTGATAATTATGAAATTTGATGCAATTGTTTTTGACCTTGACGGTACACTCATCGACACTCTCGATGACCTTATGGACAGCGTGAATTTCGCGCTCGATAAGTTTGGATTTCCGTCAAGAAATCTTGATGAAATCCGTTCTTTTGTCGGCAACGGAGTAAAAAGACTCGTTTATCTCAGCGTACCCGAAGGAACAGATGAGGCAACGAGCGAAAAGTGCCTTGAGATTTTCAAGGAGCACTATAAAGGCAATTCCAAAAATAAAACCGCACCCTACGCAGGCATTCAGGATATGCTCGCGAAGGTCAAGGCTGAAGGCTATAAAACTGCGGTTGTTACCAATAAAATTCAGGATGCGGCAATCGAAATTATCACCGATTTCTTCGGTGATAAGATAGATGTTATCATCGGCCAGATTGACGGCGTAGCGCAGAAACCCGAGCCCGACGGCGTATGGCTTGCTCTCGAAAAACTCGGCGTATCAAGAGATAAGGCGGTCTATATCGGCGATTCCGAGGTTGACTGTATGACCGCGCATAACGCAGGTCTGCCCTGCATCGGCGTTACCTGGGGATTCAGAAGCAGAGCGGTACTTGAGGAAAATAATGCCGAATTTATCGTCGATTCGCCTGAAAAAATCGCGGATTGTCTGCAATAATTCTATGTTTGCACAATCTGTCGGGTGTTGACAAAACTCCGTCACCGATATATAATTATTAAGTCAATAAAATATGTCCTTATTAAGAGAGGCAGAGGGACAGGCCCTGTGAAGCCCGGCAACCTGTGTTATGCAAGGTGCTAATTCCTGCGGAGTTCATCCGGAAAATAAGGTGTTTTCAACCGCTGAAGACTCCTTCGGCGGTTATTTTTTGAGGACTGCAGTTGATAGTTAAAGAGAAAGGTAAAATTACACTATGGCACATTATTTCTTCACATCCGAATCCGTAACAGGCGGACATCCCGACAAAATCTGCGACCAGATTTCCGACGCAGTGCTTGACGCAATTCTTGCACAGGACCCCATGGGCAGAGTTGCTTGCGAAACCTGCTGCACAACAGGTATGGTGCTCGTTATGGGCGAAATCACAACAACCGCTGATATCGATATCCCCAAGCTCGTCAGAGAAACCGTTGATGAAATCGGTTATAACAATGCTGAATACGGCTTCGATTGCAACACCTGCGCTGTTATGACAGCCCTTGATAAGCAGTCAGGCGATATCGCAATGGGTGTTGACAGACTCGGTGCAGGCGACCAGGGTATGATGTTTGGTTTTGCTTGCGATGAAACTCCCGAACTTATGCCCCTTCCCATCTCACTTGCTCATAAGCTTTGTGCAAAGCTTACAGAAGTTCGTAAAAACGGCACTCTTGCTTATCTCCGTCCCGACGGTAAGAGCCAGGTAACAATCGAATACGATGAAAACAACAAGCCTGTCAGAGTTGACACTGTTGTTATTTCTTCACAGCACGCTGCAGATGTTACTCTTGAGCAGATCAGAGAAGACATCGCAGAAAAGGTTATCAAGGCAACAATTCCTGCTGAAATGATGGACGAAAACACAATTTTCCACATCAACCCCACAGGCAGATTCGTAACAGGCGGACCTATGGGTGACAGCGGTCTTACAGGCAGAAAGATTATCGTTGATACATACGGCGGTTATGCTCGTCACGGCGGCGGCGCATTCAGCGGCAAGGACCCCACAAAGGTTGACCGTTCCGCAGCATATGCAGCCCGTTATGTTGCAAAGAATATCGTTGCAGCAGGTCTTGCATCAAAATGCGAAGTTGAACTTGCATATGCAATCGGTGTTGAGC
Source organism: Acutalibacteraceae bacterium (assembly GCA_045634985.1). GTDB lineage: Bacteria > Bacillota > Clostridia > Oscillospirales > Acutalibacteraceae > CAG-177. The sequence goes on from JAZRBF010000015.1 coordinate 52,691, forward strand.
AGCCCGTTTCCGTTTTTGTTGATACATTCGGCACAGGCAAACTTGCTGATACAGATATTTCAGAAATCGTCAAGAAGCTCTTCGACCTCAGCCCTGCAGGCATCATCAAGGCTCTTGACCTCAGAAAGCCCATCTATAAGCAGATTGCAGCTCTCGGTCACATCGGCAGAACAGATGTTGACCTTCCCTGGGAAAGAACAGACAGAGTTGAGGATATCAAGGCTGCCGCAAACATCTGAAAATAAAATTAATCCGCTGACCGAAAAAGTCAGCGGATTTTTGCTTTTCTTATCCTTTTCTCTCAAGAAACTCTTTATAAAGCTTCTCTTTATATTCGTCGGTGTATTCGTAGCACCAGAGCCAATAAATTCCGTTGAAATCCTCAAAGGTTTCGTCGGGCAGAACCTTTGTCTGACCGAATTTATAGGGCAGAGGGATTTCAACCGCACCGTTTGATGCGATGTAATATTCTTTTGCGATATCGATTGCAACGCGGTTTGATTCCTGTCGCGGAAGCTCCTCGTCAAACTTGATTTCGGTTATCGGGAAAAGCAGACATTCTGCGTTTGATCTGCGATAGAATTCGGGCGATGTGCCTTCGTGTCCGTGATGTGACATCTGCATAACATCGCATTTAAGTGTTTCTTCGGAATATCTTCTGATAAGGACCTTGTCACTTTCGCCCATACTGTCGCCGGGGAAAGAAACCTTGCAGTCGCCGACCTTCATCATCACCGAAATTGTGGTGTTGTTGAAGTTTTCAAGAGACCTCGGGAAAACATCTTCGTGAGTGCAGAGTACGGTAAACTCAAGGTTATCGATATAGAATTTCTGACCTGCGTGCATCTTGTATTTTTTGATTTCGGGGCGGCTTTCAAGTGCTTCCGTAAAGGATAGCATAATGTTGTTACCTGCATCACCCCAGCCCTTGCTTTCAGGTAATTCAAGCGAAGGCAGATTGTAGTAAAACGCCTTGATTTCTATTTCATCTTTGTGATATAAAAGAACATCCTTCACCTTGCCGACGTGGTCTTCGTGTCCGTGAGAAATAAACCAGCCTTCAACAACAGGCTTTCTGCCGTCGGAATGCTTTTTGAGGAATTCAACTATTCTGAAATCATCTCTGACGGAATAGGGATGTGCGCTGTCGATGACAAAGAAATTGCCGTTTGCGGCTTTGATTATGTAACACATTCCGCAGTCAATCAGCGAATGGTCAACCTCAAATTGCCAGAGAGTTGCGTTGGTTGCGGAGCTTACGGGTTTATTGGGATACTTCTCGAATTTCTCCGACACAACAACTCGGAGCGCATTTTCAACCGCGCAGTAGCTGATGTGAGCCATAACTCCCGAAATATAAGTTCGGTAGCTTGTCTTTTCGATATCAGAGGAATCGTAGAGTCTGAAATGCTCATACTCGAAACGGGCGCAGAGATTATCAAAAACGCTCCTGTCAACATCGGAATAAAGAAGCATATATGTGTTGTCACCGCAGTTATATTCGCGGTAAGGCAGACCTGCAGGAAGGGGAATTGTGCAGAAAATACGGTTCATTTTATCATCACCTCTTAAGGAATGAAAATATTATATCATATATCAAACCTTATCGGCAATATTCAAAAGAAAAATAGTTGAAATATATATCGCAAATGTGATAATATTAAAGAAATCATTAACAGAAAGGAAAATCACAATGTATTATAAGATAGAAAACGAATTTCTTACCTGCGAAATCGACGATATGGGTGCGCAGCTTCATTCGCTTATTTCAAAGGAAAACGGCAAGGAATATATCTGGTACGGCAGAGAGGAAATCTGGTACGGCCAGGCTCCTGTTCTTTTCCCCATTATCGGTCAGCTTATCGATGAAAAATACCGTTATAACGGCAAGGAATACTCAATGCCCAAGCACGGTCTTGCAAGAAGATATCCCTTTACAGTAAAGGAGTGCGACGGCGCAAAAGCAGTTTTCACTCTTGAGAGCAACGAAGAAACTCTTGCAAAATATCCCTTTGAGTTTGAACTTGTTATGACATTTGAACTTGTCGGCAAGGCACTCAGAAACACAATGACAGTTATCAACAAGAATAACCGCGATATGTATTTCTCACTTGGCGCACATCCCGGTTTCAACTGCTCTGTAGGCGATGTTATTGAATTCGAAAAGCCTGAAACAATCCCCACAGAAAGAATCGACAGCGACAGCCTTATCATCGATAAAAAATTCCCCCTGCTTGAAAACAGCAGAGAGATTGAAATCACAGAAGAAATTTTCAAGGCAGATGCACTCATTCTTTCAGGTATGGAGTCCGAAAAACTCCGCATCAAAGGCGAAAATGAAATCGAATTCACCTTCGGTAAGTGTCCCTTCCTCGGCATCTGGGCAAAACCCGGCGCACCCTATGTCTGCATTGAGCCTTGGTACGGCGTAAATGACGGCAGAGAAGTGAAGAGCGACATCTCCGAAAAGAGAGGCATCCAGAAACTCGCAGAGGGCGAAACCTTTGCTTATACCTGGAGCGCAGAAGTAATCAGATAAAAAATCAACACCCGTCGGTTATCGGCGGGTGTTTTTGTATTATACGGCTTTTCTGATTGTTTTTCCGTTGAAGGTAACAACATAACTTTCGTCGGTATTGTCTGTCCTCGGCGGGAAATCGGTTGAAATGATGTTTGCGCAACTTGAGAGTGCATCTGCTTTTCTCTTTTCGGTAATTTCGGTGAATTTATCCGTACGGGTGCGCACCATAAGCTTTTCTTCAAGGATTGTGTCCTGTATTTCGAGTAATTCTGCAGGCTTATTCATAAGGATAAATGAAGCGCAATCGCGGTTGATATCCTCTTCGCGGAGCATCGGAAACATTGCCTGTGTGCCGAATGAAGGGTCAAGAGCAATATATTCCTCGGTTGCGCCGCAATCGTGAAGAAGAATAACAACCTTGCCGAGCATATCCTTGACTTTGCACCAGTCATCGGCGGCTCTCATTTCTCCGAATGACGAATAATCGCGGAGCATATCTGCAGGAGTGAAAAGCTTGTCGCCGAGGGTTTCGCGAAGCGCGGTGTCGAATTCGTCGGCATAATCGATGCTGAATTTCTTCATATCTTCAAGCGGAATAAAAGTACTTTTCGGCTCGATGATTATTGTTATCGGCAGGTGGTCGGGGTTGTTATCTGACCACATTGCGATTTCTTTCATCGCAAGTTTGAAATCATAGCAGGTGGTTGTCATTTCTATGTTGGGGCTGTGCATGCAGGTGAATGAAACATCGCCTTCGCGGTCAAAAACCTCAATGTCAATTTCAAGACTTCTTATGCCGCTCTCAAGCTGATTTGTCAGCGTTTCGCTTTCAAAATCGGCGGTCTTTTCGGAAACAAGACCGAAAGTGAGGTCGGAGAGGCTTCTGTAAAGCTTTTTTGTGGTTTCTGTTGATTCGGATTGATAGCTGTTGTGCGTTGCGAGGAATGCGATTTCGTTGAATTTGATTCCTGCTTCAAGCTCTGCCTGAAGGTCACCGTCGAAGAATGAAGCTTCATCAACGGGTGCAATTTCGCCGCTTGCATATGCAGATTCAAGCTCCGAAATGCGCTGAATTTGTTCGACAATTTCTTCGTCGAGTCTTTCTGCACTGACCGAGAAGACCGAAACAAACGCAACAATCGTTGAGATGAGCGCAGGGAAAAATTTGATAATGCGTTTCAGAATTTCAATCATTTTTCTCTTTCCTTTTGTGTTTTATAATATAATTTTCCACGCTTCAACAAGCTTTTCGATGCTCCACGCAGCATTCGCAGGGCTTGTTGAAGGCAGACAAATTGCTTTGATTCCCGTCTTCGGGTAGGTGTATTTGTTATAATATTTTTCGGCAGTTTTGCCGTTGACAATTATCCTGTCAACCTTGCTGTTTTCAAGGATAACAGAGAGATTGTTTGCGGTTACATTTCTGATGGTACTGTCGGCACTTCCTTCGATTTCACAGGATTCGATGACATCCCACATTGCAAGGTGATTTTCAAGAATCATCTTCTTTTTTTCTTCAACCGTCTCGGGCTTCGGGCATCCGATAACTGCGGCGGCAACGGCCCAGAATCTGTTTTGAGGATGACCGTAAAAGAATGCGGCTTCTCTTGATTTGACAGAGGGAAACGAGCCGAGAATGAGTGTTTTTGATTCGCTGTCAAACAGCGGAGGAATGGGATGAATAATCATATCTTTATATATTTCTCAAGCACTTTTGAAATGGGTGTGAAAACAGCAAAGGTAACAACGGCATTTATTGTGGCCTTTGCAAGGTTGAAGGGGATGATTGCAGGGATAAGGAGCGAAGCAACCGCCTTGACACCTGTGCCCATAAAAATGCCTGTAAAAACAAGATTCAGCGGAATCATAACCGCGGTCATTGCGATAACGCCGAGAATAAGGCCGACAACAAGGCTCGTTACGGTCTTTTTCTTTCTGTAGATGATTGAGGGGATAAGAATCAGGACGCTTGATGCAACGAAATGCATAACGAAGCCAATCCATCCGCTTGCGGCGCTGACGGTCAGAGCCTGAATAAGGCAAACCGCAAGAAGAATAACGATTCCCGAAACAGGGCCGAGCATCATCGCGCCGATAAGTACGGGGATATCTGCAGGGTCATATTCGAGGAATGCAAAACCCGGAATCAGCGGCAGATGAATGAAATAAACAAGCACAATTGAAACCGCGGTAAGCATTGCCATAATGGCTGTTTTGAGTACTGTCTGATTTTTCTTCATAAAATAACCTCCATTTGCTCGGAGTGCCGAAAAACAAAAAAACGCTCTGCAGAAACACAGAGCGCAAATGTCGAAATATCGGCATTCTCTTTCATCCGGACTTTAACCGTCGGTTGCGGAGTTTCACCGCATCAGTCATCTTTCGATGAGTCGTGGACTTTACCACCGGTGGGGAATCGCACCCCGCCCCGAGAATTATTAATTTCATTATAAACTGACGCAACTTTTTGTCAATAGTTTTATGCTAAATTTCATTGGATAATTGAAGATTTTTTGTTTGTAATTTTTATATAACTATGTTAAAATATATTTAATTATAAATTATTACTCTGTAATGGAGGAAAATATATGAATTTTACTGCAATAGGCTCGGGACAGTCGCACGAAGGCTACTGTCTGATTAAAACCGTCGAAAAGAAAATGACCGCAAAGGGCGTACCCTATCTTGACCTGATTCTTGCTGATAATGACGGCGAAATCAGCGCAAAGCTCTGGGATTATAAAGAATCGCCCTCAAACACTTTTGCAAAGTTTGATTTTGTCAAAGTAAGAGGCAGTTATGTGCCTTTCAATGATACGATTCAATTCCGTGTTGAAAGAATCCGCTGCGTTATGCCTGAGGATAATGTTAAAATCGAGGATTATGTGCCTTCAGCCTGTCTTTCGGGTGAAGTGATGCTTGCCGAGGTTGAAAAAATCGTTGATTCATTCGAGAATGAAGAGTTGAAACTCCTTGTCACAAAGGTTATTGAAGCTTATCGCGAAAAGCTTCTCTACTGGCCTGCGGCAAAGAATCTTCATCACGCAGTCAGAAGCGGTCTGCTGATGCATACTCTTTCAATTCTCCGCCTTGCAAAGAGCGTTTGCGTGATTTACCGCTATGTCAACTATGATTTGCTCTGCACGGGCGCGATTCTTCACGATATCGCAAAAACTGAGGAGCTTGAAGTTGCTTCAACAGGTATCGCTGGCGAATATACCGTCAGAGGCAATCTGCTCGGTCATCTTGTTATGGGTGCAATCAACATTGACCGCATCGGCAGAGAAAACGGAATCTCTGAGGAAACACTTACCCTCGTTGAGCATATGCTTATTTCTCACCACGGCACACCCGAATTCGGCGCGGCAAAAATGCCTATGTTTATTGAAGCGGAGCTTCTTTCACAGCTTGACCTTCTCGATGCAAGGCTCTATGAAATGAATCACGCTGTCAGCGAGGTTGAGGTCGGTGCATTCACTCCCCGTCAGTGGGCACTTGAAAACCGAAATCTTTATAATCACGGCAGAAGTGCCGGAGAAGGCATCAATCTTATTGAAGAATAATTCTGAATATACAGGAGGAAAAATTATGAGAAACCACGAAGTAACAAAGGTTCAGCCCCTGCTTAAGGAAGACGGCAGCCTCAGAGAACCGGGCTGGTCAAGAAGACTCTGCCAGGTTTATGACCGCAACGCAATCAAAGCTCCCAAATTCAGAATCAAGGAATGGGACTATTATCTTGTTTTGTCCGCAAAGAATAATTTCGGTGTTGCATTCACAATTTCGGATGATGGCTATATCGGTCTTCAGTCGGTAAGCCTTCTCGATTTCACAAAACCCTGGGAGCATACAGAAACAATTCTCAATTTCCTGCCGATGGGCAAATTCAAGCTTCCTCCCACCAGCGAAAAGGGTGACACAGTTTATCACGATAAGCGTCTTGATATGGAATTCAGAGTTTCCGAGGGTCAGCGCAGAATCGTTTGCAACTTCAAGAATTTCCTTGACGGCAAGCCTTTCTCCTGCGATATCACTCTTGCACAGCCCGATATGGACACAATGGTTATCGCAACTCCCTGGAAAGAGAAGAAAACTGCTTTCTACTATAATCAGAAAATCAACTGTATGAGAGCAAGCGGTAAGGCTGTTTTTGACGGCAAGGAATATGTTTTCGACCCCTCAACCGACTTCGGTACTCTTGACTGGGGCAGAGGTGTATGGACTTACGATAACACATGGTACTGGGGCTCAGGCAATATGGATATTGACGGCCATTCATTCGGCTTCAATATCGGTTACGGCTTCGGTGACACAACCGCCGCAAGCGAAAATATTCTTTTCTATGACGGCGTTGCTCATAAGCTTGATGAGGTTAAATTCCACATTCCCGAAAACAGCTACACAGAGCCGTGGAAGTTCACTTCAAATAACGGCAGATTCGAAATGGATTTCGTTCCCATTATCGACAGAGCCGCAAAAATCGATATCAAGTTTATCGTTACCGACCAGCATCAGGTTTTCGGCAGACTCAGCGGTAAGGCTGTGCTTGATAACGGAAAAGTAATCGAGGTAAAGGATATGCTTTGCTTTGCAGAGGATGTTCATAATAAATATTAATTTGGAGAATAGTATGGATTGGACAGAAATCAAAATAACCGTCAACGCAGATGATGTTGACAGAGCAGGGGATATCGCTCATATGGCGGTGCCCTACGGTATTTATATAGAAGACTACAGAACTCTTGAAGAAGAGGCTTGGCAGATTGCAAGAATCGACCTTATCGATGAGGATTTGCTTGCAAAAGACAGAACAAAGGGTATTGTTCATATTTATATCTCTCCCGAAGAGAATCCTGCCGAAGCAGTTTCTTTCCTTTCGGAAAGACTTGCCGCGGAAGGCATCGGCTACGAAATTGACGAAGCAGTTTGCAAAAATGCAGACTGGGAGAATAACTGGAAGAAATATTTCAAGCCTATGCCCGTCGGCAATCGCCTTCTCATCCGTCCCATCTGGGAGCAGGAATTTGAAGCAGGCAACAGAGCTGTGCTCCATCTTGAGCCTGGTCTTGCTTTCGGCTCAGGCACTCACGATACAACAAGACTCTGCCTTGAAAGCATCGAGAATTATGCTGAAAAGGGCAAGAAAATGCTCGATATCGGTTGCGGAAGCGGTATTCTTTCCGTTGCAGGTCTGCTTCTCGGCGCTGATTCTGCAATCGGCGTTGATATCGATGCTCTCGCAGTCAAAACTGCAAAAGAAAACGGCGCAACAAACGGCTTCACCGAGCCGCAGTTTACCGTTTTGCAGGGCTCAATGACCGATAAGGTCAGCGGAAAATTCGATATTATTGCCGCCAATATCGTAGCGGATATTATCGTTATCATCTGCGAAACAATCAAGGATTATATGAATCCCGATGCAGTATTCATTACTTCGGGCATCATTGTGCCTCGCGAAGATGATGTTCTTGCGGCATTTGAAAAGAACGGTCTTGAGGTTATCGCCCGTCACGAAAGCGGCGGATGGCTCTGCTTTGAAACAAAGGTGAAAAGCTGATGCGTATTCAGGATGAACTTAAAGAATTTCTGATTGAAAAAGGTGTTTCGGATGTCGGTTTCTTTGCCGCTGATGACGGTCCGCTTCCCTTCGGAGTGAGCATTGCCGTCAGACTTTCCGAGGGAATAATCGACGAAATTGAGGACGAGCCCACGCACACCTATTTCAATCATTACCGCAATGTCAATGCATTTATCGATGCGATGCTTCTGCAGGCAGGACTTTTTCTGCAGAGAAAGGGATATAAGTATATTACCGTTGCCGCTTCGCAGAGCATAAACAAAGACGGATGGAATTATTCGGGAAGATATTCCCATAAAAAAGCCGCCTGCCTTGCAGGTCTTGGCTCGATAGGAAGGAATTCTCTGTTTCTTCACAGTGAATTCGGCAGCTATGTTCGCCTCGGAACAATTTTTACCGATTGTGAATTCGATGTTTCGGATGTTGAAATCAAGGATATCTGCAACGGTTGCGATTTGTGTGTGAAGGCGTGTCCTGCAAAGGCTATCAAAGGTGTTGATTGGTATCCCGGTATTCCGAGAGAAGAGATATTTGACCCCGAAGCCTGCAGTAACTATATGAAAACGGCATTTCAGAAAATCGGCAGAGGCTCTGTTTGCGGAATCTGTATGAGAGTCTGCCCGATGAATAAAAGATAAAATTAACCCCCACTCAAAGGATGAAAGAAAACTATGCTTACCGAAAAACAAATTGAGCGTATGCTCGATAAACTCAGAAGATTTGAGGATACACTCAATCCTATGCTTTTCAGAAAGGTTGGCCGAATTGATTCGGCTCTTGCCTATGAAACGCTTGACAGACTTTATGAAATTCCCGATTCTTCCCTGATGACCCCTGTTGAAAGCGGCTGGGTCTGGGGCGCGGAGGAATCCTTCTGCTGGTTTAAAGCAGATTATACCGTCCCCGAAGAGCTTGACGGAAAGAATCTTTTCCTTATGCCTCATACTCAGGGCTATGAAACTCTGCTCTGGGTCAACGGCAAACCCTTCGGCACATTCTGCACAAAGATTGTTTTCACAGGTCACGGCAACCATTACTGCGACCTTCTGAAAATGAATGTCAAGGCAGGAGAAAAAATCGATATTGCTCTTGAAGTTTATGCAGGCCACACCCATCTCGGCACACAGCCTTTTGAATCAAACAGACTCATCAAGGAATACAGATATCTTTTCGGCGGAATGGATATCTGCGTTAAAGATGAGCTTATCAATGATTTCTATTTTGACCTCAAGGTTATCAACGAGCTTGTTGATACTCTTCCCGAAAGCTCATTCAGAAGAGGCGACATTATCAACGCCCTCTATGAAGTGCATAAGAGAATTTACTATGCACCCGATGATGTTGATGAGGCAAGCTTCCGCGAAGCGCTTAAATCCGCAAGTCCCTATCTCAAGGAAATGCTTTCCGTTAAAAACGGCCCCGAAGCTGCAGAAGCCTGCGTAATCGGTCATTCGCATCTTGATACCGCTTGGCTCTGGAAAGCAACCGAAACAATCAAAAAGTGCGCAAGAACATATTCAAACGCACTTTCAATGATGGAGCAGTATCCTGAATTCCTTTTTGTTCAGAGTTCCGCTTGTCATTCCGATATGGTGCGTAAGCATTATCCCGAGCTTTTTGAGGATATCAGAAAGCGAGTAGCCGAGGGCAGATATGAGCCTAACGGCGGTGTATGGGTTGAGTGCGATTGCAATATCACCTCGGGCGAATCTATGGTAAGACAGTTCCTCTGGGGTCAGCGTTTCACAAGAAAATATTTTGATTTTACTTCGAATTGCTTCTGGCTGCCCGATACATTCGGCTACAGTGCCGCAATTCCGCAGATTATGAAGGGTTGCAAGGTTGATTATTTCCTTACAACAAAAATTGACTGGAATGATGCCAACCGTTTCCCTTATGATACATTCTGGTGGGAAGGCATTGACGGAACAAAGGTGTTCACTCATTTCAACAGAATTCCTGCATGGCCTGCTCCGAAGGATCTTCACTATTCCGTTACAGGTGACAGAAACGAGGGGCATCATACTCTCAGCGAAAGAAGCGTCACAAGAAAGCGTATCTGCGCATTCGGTCACGGTGACGGTGGCGGCGGACCGCAGTTTGAGATGATTGAAACCGCACGCAGAATCAAAGACCTCAACGGTTGCGCAAAAGCGGAGTTTTCACTTGTCGGCGACTTTATGAAGAGAATTGAAGCCGACGCAAAGAATCCCTCCACATATTCGGGTGAGCTTTATCTCGAGCTTCACAGAGGTACGCTCACAAACCAGCATAATATCAAGCATAATAACCGCAAGGCAGAGTTTGCCCTTCGCGATATGGAATATCTGACAGTCAGCGAGGCAATCAGAGCAGGAGAAGTTGCGAGCGACGAAAGAATCCGTCCTCTCTATGAAAAGCTCCTTCTCAATCAGTTCCACGATATTCTCCCCGGCACCTGCATTCCCTCCGCTCATAAACTCGCCCTTAAAGAAACAGGCGAAGTCCTCGAAAAAGCGGCAGAGTATATCGCAGAAACCGTCGGAAGCGGCAAAGCGAGAGTTTCCGTTACAAATACTCTTTCATTTGACAGAAACGATGCAATCTTCATCGAATGCGAAGAGGGGCTTGTTGCCGATATTCCCTGCAAACAGCAGGCTTACAAAAACCTTGACGGCAAGAATATTCTTGTTATCAGCGGCGTGACCGTACCTGCATTCTCATCGTTTGTTATCAATCTCGTCAAGGGTACAACCGATGCATCAAGCGAAATTTCCGTAACCGATTCGGGTGTTTCAACTCCGTTTGCAGAAATTGAATTTGATGAAAAGGGTTATATGAAATCCTTTGTCGATAAGAGAAACGGCAGACAGGTCAAGGGCGAAGGTTATCCGCTCAACACCTTCATTATTGCCGAAGATTTGCCTGCAGCCTGGGATAACTGGGATATCGATGCAGACCTCGATGTTAAATTTGAGGATAAATCCGAGCTTATCAGCCGCGAGGTTGTTTCTCACGGCGCGGCGGCTCTCATTATCAGAAGCGTTTATAAAATTACCGATAAATCAACAGTCACACAGGATGCAATTTATTTTGCCGATTCACCCGAAATCAGATTCGATACCGTTATGGATTGGCAGGATAACCACCGTTTCCTCAAGACTGCGTTTGATACAAATATTCACAGCAGTTTTGCCAGATTTGAGATTCAGTACGGTAATGTAACAAGACCCACAACAAGAAACGATTCCGTTGAAAAGGCGAAGTTTGAGGTTGTTAACCATAAATATACCGACCTCTCAGAAACCCGTTTCGGCGTCGCTCTTCTCAATGACAGCAAGTACGGTATCTCTGTCAACGGAGGTCAGATGCGTCTTTCACTTCATAAGGGCGGCACAAGACCTGACTTTGAGGGTGACAAGGGTATCCACAAAACCGTTTATTCATTCCTGCCTCATATCGGCGGTTTCTGCGCAGAAAGTGTTATCAGACCTGCATATGAGCTTAATATTCCCGTTATCGCAGGTAACGGAGATTTTGATGCGGTTGCACTCATCGTGCCCGAAGCGGCAAATGTAATCGTTGAATCAGTCAAACCCTGCGAGGATAACGAAAAAGCATTCATTGTCCGTCTTTACGAAGCAGAAGGTACATATACAACCTGTCCCGTCAGATTCTTTGACGGAGCAAAGAGGGTTGAGATAACCAATATGCTTGAAGAGGTTGAATCCGCATTTGAAGGCGAATCTCTTGAATTCAGACCGTTTGAAATCAAAACTTTAAAAATAAGTTATTAAAAGGTGAATTGTATGAGAAATTTTACTCTTAATCTTACCGATGACGGCGTTACATTGACGGCATATCTTCCCGAGCAGTCACCCGAAATGAAGCATATGGCAAAGCGTCCCACAATGCTTGTGCTTCCCGGCGGAGCATATATGATGTGCTCTGACAGAGAGGCTGAGCCGATTGCTTTTTCATATAATATGCAGGGCTACAATGCATTTGTGCTTCGTTATACCGTAGGCAAGGGTGCGGCGGCTTTTCCCAGACCTCTTGAGGATGCTGACCTTGCAATGAAAACCATAATCGACAATGCGGAAGAATGGAATGTTGATACCGATAAGATTGCGGCAATCGGTTTCTCTGCAGGCGGTCATCTTTGCGCCGCTCTTGCAACAATGGGTAAAATCAGACCTGCCGCCGTTGTCCTCGGCTATCCCTGTATTCTTGAGTCAATCAGCCATATTCTTGCAGAGCCTGTGCCTTCGCTTGATGAAAAGGTTGATGAAAAAACACCTCCTGCATTCATTTTCCACGCGGCAGAGGACGGTTGTGTACCTGTTGAGCATTCTCTTGCATATTCAACAGCTCTTGCAAAGGCAGGAATTCCTTTTGAACTTCATGTTTTTGAAAAAGGATTCCACGGATTCTCCGTTGCCAACAGTTCCGTTTTTGACAAAAAAGAATATGTGGATTATCATACCCATCTTAAATGCTGGGTAGAGATGAGCGCACGCTGGCTTGACGGCAGATTCAACAACTGAATAACATAAATTTGATGCACCGAAGAAATTCGGTGCATTTTTTATGTATCATTTACAATTTTTGTGCGCATAATAACAGCAATTCTGAATGAAAAATTACGGAGGTAATTTATGAAAAAAAGAATTTTTGCTGTTATGGCCGCAATTGTGATTCTCGCAGGTGTTTTTGCATCCTGCACCCGTACAAAGCCGTCAGGCAACGATGATGGTCCCGATGCAACCGTTAAGGAAATCCGATATCTCAATTTCAAGCCCGAGATAGCCGAAGTTTATAAGAGAGTTTCCGAAGCGTACGAAAAAGAAACGGGAATTAAACTTGTTGTCGAAACCGCCGCTTCGGGAACTTATGAATCAACCCTGACTGCGCGTATGGCAACCGACGAAGCGCCGACAATTTTCCAGATTAACGGCCCTATCGGTTATGCATCGTGGTCGGATTATTGCGCTGACCTGAGCAACACAGAGCTTTATAAACACCTTAAAGACAAAACTCTTGCCGTTATGTCAGACGGTAAGGTTTACGGAATCCCCTATGTTGTTGAAGGCTACGGAATTATCTGCAACAAGGCGATTTTTGCAAAATATTTTGCTCTGCCTACAAAGAAAACGCCTTATACCTCAATCGATGAAATTAATTCATTCGCCGCACTTAAAGCGGTTGCCGAGGATATGCAGGCGCATAAGGGTGAACTCGGAATTGACGGCGTTTTCGCGTCAACATCTCTTAAGACAGGTGAGGACTGGCGCTGGCAGACTCATCTGATGAATATCCCTGTTACTCTTGAATTCCTTGATAAGAATACCGACCTTACAGGTGACGGTTACAAGAGCATCGATTTCACTTATTCCGATAATTTCAGAAACATTTTTGATTTGTATATCAATAATTCCACCGCCGATAAAGCAAAACTCGGCACAGTTGATGTGACAACATCGATGGCGGAATTTGCGCTCGGTAAGTGTGCAATGGTGCAAAACGGAAACTGGGGAGCATCGCAGATTCTCGGAGTTTCGGGCAACACCGTCAAGGCGGAGGATATTGCATTCATTCCGATTTATACGGGTGCAACAGGCGAAGAAAACCACGGTCTTGCAATCGGTACGGAGAATTTCATCTGTATCAATGCAAAAGCAACCGAGGCGGAGCAGCAGGCGGCTGCAGATTTTCTCTGGTGGCTTTTCAGCTCGGAAACAGGCAAAAAGTTTGTCAGCGATGAGCTTGGGTTTATCGCCCCCTTCGATACCTTCACCGAAAACGATACTCCTGATGACCCTCTCGCAAGGGAAGTAATGCGCTGGATGAGCAAAGAGGGCGTGACCAATATTCCCTGGAATTTTACTGTTTTCCCCAGCCAGAATTATAAGGACAGCCTCGGCAATGCTCTGCTTCGCTATGCGCAGGGAACGATGACCTGGGACGAGGTCAAAAAACACGCCGTTAACGAATGGAAGAAGGAATTCGGAGCATAATATATCTGAGTGGTGGGGGTCGCTTCGTGCGGCTCCCGATTTTCGGAGATGATTGAATGCACAAATCGTTAAAAAAATATTTTCCCGTTTTCGTTGTTCCTGTTCTTGCGGCATTTACTGTGTCGTTTGCCGTGCCGTTTCTGATGGGTATTTATCTCTCGTTCACCCATTTCAGAACGGTTGATTCGAGCGAATGGGTAGGTATCGCAAACTACATCAGAGTTTTTACTCAGGACAAAACATTTCTGAATTCGCTGTGGCTGACGGTTAAATTCACCGCAGTTTCGATTGTTTCGGTCAACGTTATCGCATTTTCGGTTGCACTTCTGCTTACAAAAGGGCTTAAGGGCACAGGGTTTTTCAGAACGGTTTTCTTTATGCCGAATCTTATCGGCGGAATCGTTCTCGGCCATATATGGAGCCTGATTATCAACGGAGTTCTCGGCATTTTCGGCGTAGATATCACCTATGACCCGAGCTACGGCTTCTGGGGTCTTGTTGTCCTGATGAATTGGCAGATGACAGGTTATATGATGATTATATATATTGCAGGGCTGCAGAATATTCCCGAGCATATTCACGAGGCGGCTGCCATTGACGGCGCATCCCCTGCGAGAGAGCTTTTCGGAATAACAATTCCTATGGTTATGCCGTCGGTTACAATATGTACTTTTCTTACGCTGACCAATTCATTCAAGCTTTTTGACCAGAATCTTGCACTTAACGGTAAAACGGCGGATACATCACTTCTCGCGCTGGATATTTATAAAACATTTTATGATCATACAGGGCTTCGTCTTGCCGAATGGCACGGTACGGGTCAGGCAAAGGCGGTTGTTTTCTTTTTGCTTGTGGCGGCAATCGCGTTTGTTCAGCTTCGGATAACAGGCAGAAAGGAGATTGAGCATTGATGAAAGGAAAATCAGACAGAAAAAATCCTGCAATTTATGCCGTTCTCCTTATTCTGACGGCTTTGTTTCTTTCGCCCGTTTTTATCGTTCTGATGAATTCATTCAAAGGGAATTTCTATATTTCCGATGAGCCGTTTTCGTTGCCGTTTGGTGAGAAATTCGCAGGATTTGATAATTTCATAAAAGGCTTCACTCAATCAGATTTTTTTACGGCGTTTGTCAATTCCGCGGTGATAACTCTCTTATCTGTTATAGGAATAGTCATTCTTACTTCGATGGCGGCGTGGTATATTGTCAGGGTTTCAAACCGTTTTACAAAACTGCTTTATTATGTGTTTACATTCAGTATGATCGTGCCGTTTCAGATGGTAATGTATACGATGACCTATCTTGCATTTGAACTTGATCTGAACAATGTTTACGGAATCGTTTTAATTTATCTCGGTTTCGGCGCAGGATTATCAGTTTTTATGTTCAGCGGATTTATCAAAAGCATACCGACTGAAATTGAAGAAGCGGCGGTGATTGACGGCTGTGACCCGATACGGACATTTTTTATGATTGTTTTTCCGATATTAAGACCAACGGCAATAACCGTTGCGATTCTTAATGCTATGTGGGTATGGAACGATTATCTTCTGCCGTATCTCGTGCTCGGCTCGGGTGAAAACAGGACTCTGCCCGTTGCGGTGCAGATGGCTCTGACAGGCGGCTACGGTAACAAGGATATGGGTGCGCTGATGGCGATGCTTGTGCTTGCAATCGTTCCGATAATCGTATTTTATCTTTTTTGCCAGAAATATATTATCAAGGGCGTTGTGGCAGGCGCTGTAAAAGGGTAGGTGAACGAATGGCTTCAATAAAGTTCAGAAGCGTTGTCAAAAGCTTTGATGACGGCAAGGTTACAGTAATTCCCGATTTATCTTTTGAAATAAAGGATAAGGAATTCGTTGTGCTTGTCGGGCCGTCAGGGTGCGGCAAATCAACAACTCTGCGTATGATTGCAGGGCTTGAAGATATCTCGGGCGGCGAGCTTTTTATTGATGAAAAGAAAGTTAATGATATCGCGCCGAAAGACAGGGATATAGCGATGGTTTTTCAAAGCTATGCACTCTATCCTCATATGAGTGTTTATAAAAATATGGCGTTTGCTCTTAAACTTCGGAAAATACCCAAAAAAGAAATTGACGAAAAAGTCCGTTGGGCAGCCTCAATTCTTGATATTGAGCCGTATCTCAATCGCAGACCCGGTGCTCTTTCGGGCGGTCAGCGGCAGAGAGTTGCTCTCGGCAGAGCGATGGTGAGAAATCCGAAGGTCTTTTTGCTTGATGAGCCGCTTTCAAACCTCGATGCGAAGCTTCGCACCGAAATGCGTAGCCAGATTACAATGCTTCACAAACGCCTGCAGACCACCTTCGTTTATGTTACCCACGACCAGACCGAGGCGATGACAATGGCAGACAGAATTGCTGTTATGGATAAAGGCATTATCAGGCAGTTTGATACGCCGCAGAAGTTATATTCCGAGCCTGCGGATATGTTTGTGGCAGGTTTTATCGGCTCGCCGAGGATGAATTTCATTGACTGTATGATAGTTAAAAAAGGAGAAGAGCTTTTTGCGGAGTTTTCAGGCGGAGAAATGAGAATTCCTTCGGCAAAGGCGAAGAATCTTGCGCCGTATGAAAACCGAAGCGTTATTCTCGGAATCCGTCCCGAGCATATTTCCGAATATACAGGCGGCGAAATAACGAAGGAAGGCTGCGTTCTGACCGTAAAGACGGAGATTGCCGAAATGACGGGCGGCGAAGTTAATGTTTATTTTGATATTGATTCCCGACAATGCATTGCACGAATCCGTACAGACAGAAGAATTGCTTCGGATGAAACGGTGAAACTTCTTCTTGATTGCAATTTGGCGCATTTTTTTGATAAAGATTCATCGAAGGCGATAGGCAGAATATGAGAGTAAGCGGAATTTTGCTCCATATAACCTCTCTTCCGTCGCCTTACGGAATCGGCACTCTCGGAAAAGCGGCTTATGATTTTGTTGATTTTCTTGAGCGCGCAGGTCAGAAAAGATGGCAGATTCTCCCTGTCGGACACACAGGCTTCGGCAATTCTCCGTATCAGGCATTTTCGGCATTTGCAGGCAATCCTTATATGATTGACCTTGATTTTCTTTGCGATGAAGGATTGCTGAAAAAAGAAGAGTATGAGCTCATTGATTGGGGAATCAATGAGCGATGTGTGGATTACGGCAAAATCTTCAGAAACCGAACAGCCGTCTTGAAAAATATTTTTCCGAGATTCCGCGAAACAGAAGAATACAGGCGTTTTTGCGATGAAAATGCATTCTGGCTCGATGATTATGCATTGTTTATGGCAAAAAAAGAGGTGTTCTTTGATTCCGTTGAGGAAAACTGCAGATTTTATAAAATTCTGCAATTTCTTTTTTATTCTCAATGGTATAAACTGAAAAATTATGTGAATTCCAAAGGGATAGAGATAATCGGCGATTTGCCGATTTATGTTTCGCGTGACAGTGCGGATGTTATCGGCAATCCGAAGCTTTTTGAGCTTGATGAAAGAGGGAATCCCATCAATGTTGCAGGTGTGCCGCCTGACGGATTCAGCAAAGAGGGTCAACTCTGGGGTAATCCTGTTTTTGATTGGGAATATATGCGTGCAAGCGGATATGATTGGTGGATAAAGCGATTCGGACACTCAATGCAGATGTTTGATAAGGTCAGAGTTGACCATTTCAGAGGTTTTTCGGGTTATTATTCCGTATCTGCAGGGAGTGTGAATGCGGTTAACGGATTCTGGAGAAAAGGCCCTTCTGCAGAGCTTTTTGAAGCGGTTGAATCAAAAATCGGTAAACCCGATATCATCGCAGAGGACCTCGGATTTATCGATGACAGTGTGCGTGACCTTATGGATAAAACAGGTTTTCCGGGAATGAAAATCCTGCAGTTTGCGTTTGACAGCAGAGAAGAGAGCGATTATCTTCCGCATAATTACGGCAGAAATTGCGTTGCATATATCGGCACTCACGATAACGATACCCTCGCAGGTTGGCTTGATAACGCCCCTGCCGAGGATGTGGAATATGCCAAGAAATATCTGCGCCTGAATGTTGAGGAAGGCTTTGTGCGAGGGGTAATCAAATCCGCAATGTCCGGCGTTGCTGATACCGTTATTTTTACAATGCAGGATTTGTTGGGGCTCGGAAGCGAAGCGAGAATGAATATTCCTTCAACGGCATTCGGTAACTGGCAATGGCGCGCGGTAAAGAGCGATTTTTCAACCGACCTTGCAGATGAATTGCTATCAATCACAAAACTTTACGGGCGGTGAAAACCGCCTTTTTATTTTGTTGACTTTTTATATGAGAAATTTTATAATAAAAGTATCAAACGGAGGTGGTTTTGTGTCATCGGTCATCAAAGCAATCTTGTCTTTCTTTACGGCAATTTTTATGCTTCCTTCTATGTTGAATGTTTATCTTTTCGGCACAAAAAATATAAATCAGAATACATACGGTCAGGTAAGACCCGATACCTGGGTCGCGGTTGACGGTCTTGGCAGAAGCCTGCCGACCTATACCGAAGTCGGTGAAACTGATAAGGAGAAGTTTGTCGGTCTTTTCTATTGGATATGGCATTATAATTTTGCTTCGGGTTTTGAGGCGGATAATGTAACGGAAATTCTTTCAAAGAATCCTGAAGCGGTGCGTGATTTTTCAAATCCTGTGTGGGAAAACACCCACAGCGGCAAACCATATCATTGGAATGAGCCTCTTTACGGTTATTATCAGAATCTTGACGAATATGTTGTAAGAAAGCACGCCGAGATGATTGCCGATGCAGGAGTTGATGTTATCATCTTCGATTGCACAAACGGTACATACACCTGGCAGCCTGCATATGAGGTGCTCTTCAAGGTGTTTGACGAAGCGATTGCAGAGGGCGTCAATGTTCCGCAGATTGCTTTTATGCTTCCCTTCAATTCATCCTCCGATGCGCAGACTTCACTTCGCGACCTTTATGAGAATATTTATTCAAAGGGCAGATATCAGCATCTCTGGTTTATGTGGGAGGGCAAGCCTCTCATTATGGCTCATTCGGATGCACTTGACCAATCAGACCCTTATGAAAAAGAAATTTATGATTTCTTCACCTTCAGGCGGAATAATCCGACATATTTTGACGGCAATTACAGTGTTTCAGACGAAACCTGGGGTTGGTGCAGTGACTATCCGCAGACCCAATACGGCACTTCGCTTCTCGGTAAACCCGAGCAGATGTGCGTTTCCGTTGCGCAGAATGCGGCTGACGGTCAGCTCGTCGCAATGAATAACGGCGGAAATGTTCAGGGCAGAAGTTTCACAAAAGGAAACTATTCATACGAATATTTCAACGGCAGAGAATATGTGACCGTTAATGCATCAACTGAAGACGCAATGCTCTACGGACTCAATTTTCAGCAGCAATGGGACTATGCGATTGCGTGCGACCCCGATTTCATCTTCGTAACAGGCTGGAATGAATGGATTGCAGGCAGGCACGATACCTGGCAGGGGACAGAAAACGCTTTTCCCGACCAATTCTGCGATGAATACAGCCGCGATATCGAGCCGTCAGCAGGCGCGATGCAAGACCATTATTATTATCAGCTTTGCGCCAATATCCGCCGATTCAAGGGTGTCAGCGAGCCGATGGAAACTGTCGGCGGTCAGACAATTGATATATATGGTGCGGACAGTCAATGGGATTCGGTTTCAAACGAATATTTTCATTATACAGGCAGTACCCGTAACAGAGATGCCGACGGTTGGGTTGGTCTTCACTACGAAAATGACACGATGCGAAATGATTTCACAAATGTGAAGGTAACATATGACAGCGATAATGTTTATTTCAGAATCGAAACTGCGGATGATATTTCGCCTTATACCGATTCTGCGTGGATGAGAATTCTTATAGACACCGATTCAACAGGTGTGAGCGCAAACTGGGAAGGCTTTGAGTATGTTATCAACCGCGATTCAGCAACGGCTGATGCTCTGAAGATTGAGAAATCGACAGGTGGATGGGCGTTTGAAGAAACAGGCGCGGCATCATATACCGTCAGCGGCAATGTTATGCAGATAAGTGTTCCGAGAAGTGCTCTCGGTCTTTCAGCGGCTGACGAAGTTCATTTCAATTTCAAGCTTTCGGATAATATGCAGACCGATGGCGATATTATGGATTTTTATCAGAACGGCGATGTCGCTCCCGGCGGCAGATTTATGTTCGCTTTTTAACGGAGGATAAATATGAATCTTATTGAAAAACTCAGACATAACCCCGAAGGGTGGGAAACCTCTCCGATTGAGAGAAAGAGTTACTATCTCTATTTTGCAGGTCAGAATGCGATTTATTTCCTGCTCGCAAACTATCTTAATACCTACCTGATTTTCCTCGGCATCAATCCGCTCAAAACAGCGGCGGTTATGCTTGCGGTCAAAATCTGGGACGCAATCAACGATGCGATTTTCGGCGCAATTTTTGACTCGGTGAAATTCAGGAGCGGCAAGAAATATCTGCCCTGGCTTAAGATTTCAACTGCGCTTACCCCTGCGGCAACTCTTCTTCTTTTCTGCATTCCGAACGGCTCGAACGAAACCGTCAAACTTATCTGGTTTGCAATCGCTTATATCGTCTGGGATACAGCTTATACTCTTTGCGATGTTCCGATTTACGGCTCTGTTACTGCAATGACACTCAATCTTGACGAGAGAAACTCAATGCTTTCATATAAGAGCATCTGGGGTGGCGTCGGTATGGTTTTCATCACCGTTGCAGGAACAGTTCTCGTCAGCGAACACGTCGGTATGAGCTACGGTTGGGTCGCTCTCGCAGTTGCGATTTTTGCAGTTCTCACAATGGTGCCCGTTCTTAAAACTCTCAAAGAGCGTCACGTTCCCGAAGAAGAGGAAAGCTTTACTCTCGGCAGAATGTTCAGCTATCTTTTCAGAAATAAATATCTTCTCATTTATTATTTCGGATATTTCTTCTATTCCGCCGCAAATATCAGCGGTGCGCTCAATCTTTTTGTTTCCTATTATCTTTTCAACGATACTCTTTTCTCGCTCGTTGTCGGCGCTTGCGGTACAGTTCCTTCGCTTATTGCTGCGCTTCTTGTTCCCAACTTTATGAGAAAGTTCGATAAGATGAAGATTTATAAGCTTTGCGCAATTCTTACGGTTGTGCTCAGCGTGATTATGTGGGTTGCAGGCTATCAGAATCTCATTCTCCATATCGTTCTCTATGTTCTTCGTTCCATTCCGCTTTCAGTTATCGGCGTTGTTATGTTTATCTTCACTCCCGACTGCGCTGAATACGGCAAATATAAAACAGGAATTGAAGCAAAGGGTATCACTTTTGCAATCCAGACCTTTATGGTCAAGCTCACAGCCGCTGTATCGGGCGCATTGAGCATCGGTATCCTCGGTCTTAAGTCAACAGGCTGGATTACCGTTGAGGTGCAGAGTTTTGAGGAACTTCAGACTCTCGGAATTGTTCAGAGTCAGCACGCTCTCGATGTTCTCTGGTTCAGCTATGTTATGGTGCCTGCAATCGGTTGCTTCCTTGCATATCTTTGCTGGATGTTCTACAGACTTAATGATAAGGATGTTCAGATTATGGCAGATTGTAACGCGGGCAAAATCAGCCGCGAAGAAGCCGAAAGCAAACTCAGCAGACAATATTAAAAAGCACAAAACCTGCACGAAACTTACGGCATCGTGCAGGTTTTTTCAAAATAATGTGAGTGTTTTTCAGCTTTTATGCGAATAAAGGGTGAAGTGTTGACACGGAGGTTAAAACTTATGGATAACGGTGAAAGTAGCTACCGCCGTTTCCTTGACGGTGACGAAAACGCTTTTGGCGAAATTGTTACCGCTTATAAGGATAGTTTAATATTCTTCATCAACCGCTATGTTAATAATTTTGCCGTTGCGGAGGAATTGGCGCAGGATGTTTTTGTTGAACTTCTTATTCATAAAAAGAGATTCAATTTCAAAGCATCTTTAAAGGCCTATATTTTCACAATCGGCAGGAATCTTGCGGTCAGTTATGTCCGAAAATGCGCAAGAAAACCCGAATGTGCCTATGAATTCATCGAGAATGAACAGGACAGGGTTATGCTGGAGGATGAGTTTATCCGCGAAGAAGAAAAAAGGGAGCTTCACGAAGCTCTCGGCAGAATTCCTGAGGATTACTCAACGGTCCTGCACCTGATTTATTTTGAGGGTATGAGCAATGAACAGGTCGGCGCGGTAATGAAGAAGAATAAAAAACAGGTGGAAAATATTGTTTACAGAGCGAAAAAAGCTCTGCGAAAAGAGCTTGAAAAGGAGGCGATGCTCCGATGAAAAGCAATGAGGAGTTCATTGAAGGTATTTATTCCAAACGGAATGATTTGATTAAAAAAAGAAAAAAGAGAAATTCGGTTATAGCAACTGTTGCTTGTGCAATTATATGCGTTGTTGCTGTGGCCGGTGCTGTTGGGGCGAAGAGTCCCGAAAAGGTTGAAGAATTATATAACGATATCAGGAAATTCGGCTCGTTTGTAAAGGATGAAGAGGTTATAAATGCCGACAGAAGTGAGGAAGAATCAACAACCGCCTTTGCAGAGGATAACGAATACCATCCTTTGATTGAGTCTTATACAAAGCTGACCAAACCTGCATCGGAAAATAACGGGGAGAAAATTCAGAACGAAGGCTCTGTCAAGAAACCGATAGTTGAGGTGTTGACCGGAGTTGTGACGGAAGCAATCGAAGGAGTTGTTGACGGCGAAACGGCATATGCTCCCGAAATTCCTGATTCGGGCGGAGATTCTGCAGCCCCTGCGGTATCGCAACCCGAAAAGAAGCCGATGCCTTCAATCGAAGAGATTGTTGAAGCGGCATATAACGCACTTTCCGAAGAGGAGCAACAGAAATTAAATAAAGATGATGCGATTGCAACTGTCAAAAGATATGCTGACGGCACGCAGATATTCTCGGCTCATTTTACTGTTGTTGACCGTGGCGACCCTTCAAAGGCGTTGCATATTGAAGTTCAGCTTGATTCGGATTTAAATGTGATTCATGTGATAAGGAGCTGATTTGATGAAAAAGCTTGTTGCAGCTATTTGCATTTTTTCTTTGCTGTTCATTTTTGCATCGTGTGAAGCGGATATGAACAATATATCGAATGAAATAACAAAAGCGGTTGTTGATATTTCAAATGCAATCAGTCAGATTACGGATGCAACAGAAAAGGTTGTTCTCAACCCTCTCGGCAGAGATAAGGATGAGGATTCGATTCTCGGACCTCTCAGTTACAGAGTTGACAACAAAAACATCGCCGATGCAACGGCAGATTTCGGTTTTGAGCTTTTCGGATATGCGCTTGAATCGGATGGCAATGCGCTTGTTTCGCCCGTTTCGGTTATGGCGGCTCTCGCTATGACCGCAGACGGCGCAAACGGACAGACTCTTGCTGAAATTGAAACCGTTCTCGGAATGACAAACGAAAATCTTCGCAAGAATATCGGCGGTTATGTTCATCCCGCAAACTCTGATGAACAGCTTCGGTTTGCCAATTCCCTCTGGCTTCGCAATGACGGTGCTTTGCAGGTTAATGAAAATTTCGTTGAAAGAACGGTTACCGCTTACGGCGCCGATGTTTTCAGCGAGCCGTTCAACAATTCTACCAAGAATAAAATTAATTATTGGATAAGCGAAAATACAGACGGCGAAATCAAAAATATGCTTTCAGAGATTCCGTCATCAACTGTTTCTTATATTATCAATACAGTTCTTTTTGAAGCGGAATGGCAGAATCCTTATACAGATAACGCGGTCAGAAAGAATCAGAATTTCACCAATTCAGACGGCTCGAAGCAGAAGGTGACTATGCTTTCTTCGGGCGAATACGGTCTTGTTGAGCTCGGCAAAACAAAGGGATTCATCAAACGATATAAAGATTGTGACTATGCTTTTGTGGGACTTCTTCCCGATGAAGGTGTAGCGGTCAGCGATGCACTTGCTTCGTTTACGGGACAGGATTTTGTTGATGCGGTCAATAATCCGACACCGATGAAGGTCGTTGTGAACATTCCGAAATTTAATCTTGAATGTAAGTTTGAGCTTAACGAGCCGCTTAAGTCAATGGGTATGCCGACGGCATTCTCATCAGCTGCAGATTTTACTGACCTCGGTGTTTCTCCCTTGGGTAATATTTATATCGGCAAGGTCTGTCATAACACCTTTATCCGTTATGACGAAAAAGGCACGAAGGCAGGTGCGGCAACGGTTGTGCAGTTTGATGCAGAAAGTGCACCCGTTGAAATCGAATATCTGACCTTTGACAGACCGTTCATCTATGCTATAATAGACACAACAAGCGGCACACCGATTTTTATCGGCGCGGTACAGAGTTTATAAATCATCATCGGAAGGAGCTTCATTATGGCAATTTTACAAAAAATCGTTTCCGCAATAATGGCGCTGATTATGTCGCTTTTCAGCTTCATTCTTCCGCCTGCCGATGATTATCCGTTGCCTTCTTACGGTGACGTTATCTCAACGGGTTCAGGCTACAGAAGTGTTGTCGGTGTTCCTGTTATCTGCAGAAGCTATATTGAGTTTGGGATGTTCTGCAAAGCGAGCAACAGCAAAGAACTTGACAGGTATGTAAATTTGTTTGACAAAGAATTGTTTGACGATTACTGCGTTGTTGCATTCAATATAGAGGTGCCCGACCTGTCATACAAGGTTTATCTCAATTCTGCTGATTTCACAGACAGGAGAACGCTTGAAGTTCACTACACAAGGGTAAGTTATCCGTATGTTTCGGCTTCTGTTATATCATATGAAACAGTAATTATATTAGCTGATAAAGCTGTTCGCAATGTGAAAATATATAAGGAAGAGGATATGTATCTGAATTTTTATCCTGCAGAAACAGATTATTCTGTTTTCAGCATTGCGCAGGCTGATCCCGTTGCTCCGTATTATCCTGAAAACGAAGGCTGTTTTGAGGGGGATTTCATCTTTGAAGATTACGAAAGCTGGTCGGATTTCAGGGATAACGGCAACTGGAAACTTTCAAGGTATTTTGATATAGCTGTTGATGAAAGCTTTTTTGAAAGAAACAATCTCGTTGTTGCGATAACAACGCTTTCAAGCGGAGCATACAGAGTTTGCTTTTCGGATGTTTGTGAAAAAGGGGACAAGGCTGAAATTGAGCTTTACACAGTTCACGAACAAGGCGTTCATCCCGACATTATTAACTATGCTGCCGCTTTAGTTGCCGTAGGTAAAGATATAAAAACAGCCGATGCCAGCTATACTATGCTTGACGTTCCGTTTCAGCTTGACGGAAGGGTAGAGGTTAATAGGGATTACTCACCAAATTGGGCTTACCCGCCTGATAAGAATTGAAGCTTACCGTATATGCAAAAAATCAAAAAGAGGATGCAACCTTCGGGCTGCATCCTCTTCTTTCATCGTTTAACTTTTGCTCTGATTTCCTCAATTGTCATTTCGGTCAGAGTGCCTTTTCTTGCGTGGAAACATCTCTGCCCCAATTCAAAAATATAAATATCATTCTTGAATGAATCCGAATAAACATTGATGAATTCAGCATCAGGCAGGGCTTCGGCAAGTCTTAACGGCTTTTGCTTATCCTTGCAGTTTCTGCCGTTGATTTTACCTGTTTTCGGATTCATCGGGGTTGCAATCAGAGTGTGTACGCCGTATTTTTCACAAATCGGTTTAAGAAAGAATTCGGGAGAAGCGGAGCAGACTACAACGGGTCTGCCGCTTCTGTTTTTTTCTTCAAATATCGGATAGATGTTTTTCTGCTGTTTTTCCCAGAATTCCCTTGCCATTTTCTCGCCGTCAACAAAGCGGAGAAATGAGAAGCATCTGCCCTTGAAACTGTCGCCGAATCCGAGAAAATAAAGAATCAGATTCACCAAAAGCCAGGGTGCAAGGATAATCAGATAAGGTCGCCTTGCAATGCAGTAAAACAGAAACACAGTTTCCGAATCAACAGGGTAAACCGTTTGATCAAAATCGTAAAGGTCGAATTTCATTTATGCTTTAACCGTTTTCTTCTTTCCGTTGAGGGAAACGGCTTTTTCCTTTCCGTCAATGATGAGGGTGAAGTTGCCTTCGCCTTCAAGAGTGCAGCTTGCGAATTTGCCGTCTTTCCATTCGATATCAACGATAACATTGCCCTTTGCGAGCAGACCCTTTACGCTGCCGTTTTTCCACTTTGAGGGAAGAGCGGGAAGGATATAGATTCTGCCGTCGCGGCTCTGCATAAGCATTTCGGTGATACCGCTGACAAAACCGAAGTTACCGTCAATCTGGAAGGGGGGATGAGCATCGAAAAGATTTTCGTATGTGCCGCCGCCTCTTGTGTAGTTGATACCAACGCTCTTTACGGGGCGAAGCTGCATTTCGATGAGCTTGAGAGCGTGGTCGCCGTCAAAGAGTCTTGCCCAGAAGTTGATTTTCCAGCCGAGGCTCCAGCCTGTGCCGTTGTCACCTCTGCGCTCAAGAGTCTTACGGCAGGCTGCGGCAAGCTCAGGTGTGCCGTCAACTGTGATAATATTTGCAGGATGAAGAGCATAAAGGTGAGAAATGTGTCTGTGATGAATTTCAACCTCGGGATAGTCATCGTCGAATTCAAGAAGCTGACCTTCGCTGCCAAGCTTGAAATCAGCAAGCTTGCCTATGGTTTCCTTGAGAGTTGCGGCAAAGTCAGCGTCGATTCCGAGGATTTCACAAGCCTTTACGCAGTTTTCAAAGAGCTCTCTTGTGATGCTCATAGACATTGTTGCGTATTTGCCGACGGAGCAGCGTCTGCCTTCGTATTCAAAGGTGTTTTCGGGTGATGTGCCGGGAGCAAGAATGAGCTCGCCGTTATATTCAACGAGAATATCAAGATAGAATTCAGCCGCTTTCTTCATAAGAGGATATGCGGTTTCGCGGAGATATTCAATATCGTTTGTGTATTCGTAATGCTGGAAAACGTGCTCGCAGAGCCAACCTGATGAGCCGTGCCAGGATGCCCACTGTGCATCGCCTGCAACGGGAGTTGACTGTCTCCAGAGGTCAACATTGTGATGGCTTGTCCAGCCCTTTGCGTCATACTGACCCTTTGCGGTTTTTTCGCCGCTGATGCTGAGGTCTTTTACCATTTCGATAAGGGGCAGGTTAACCTCGGGCATACGGCACATAAGCACAGGCCAGTAGTTCATTTCGGTGTTGATATTTACTGTATAGTTTGAACGCCAGGGCGGATTTGTTTTGTCATTCCATATACCCTGAAGAGTTGAGGGCTGAGAGCCTTCTCTTGAAGAAGTGATTGAAAGGAATCTGCCGTAGTTATAAACAAGCTCGATGAGACCGTCATCGTTCTTCTTTCTCTTGAAACGGATAAGTCTCTTGTCTGTGGGAATATCTTCATCGTTGCTTTCAAGGTCAAGCTTTACTCTGCCGTAAAGTTCGCGGTAATCTGCGAGATGAGCCGCCTTGATAGCTTCGTAGTCATAATCTTTCTTGAGGATTTCATCAACGGGAGCTTTGTATTCCTTGCCTTCGAGGAAGGGATGCTTGTCCCAACCGTTGAAGCTTGTTTCTGCAGTGAAATAAATCTCTGCATATGTTGCTTCCTTAACGATGAGGTGGTTATCCATTCTGCGGATATCGCCGTCAGAAACAACCTTGATACCGCCTCTGTAGCGGATACCTCTTTTTTGGGGGTCATCGGAATAACCGAAATTTTCTTCGTAGCCTTCTACATCGGAAACGCCGGGGCATTCGCCGTCAAGATAAACGATGCTTTCGTTTTCGGAAACGATGCAGGAGCCGCGGAGTTTAGTGGAAAACTGAGCTTCAAATGTCATCTTGCCGCCTTCTGCTGTAAGACGGATTGCGATGAGTTTATCGGGATGGGATGCAAGGTATTCTTTTTTGTATGTTACGCCGCCGCAGGTGTATTCGGTTGTTGCGATTGCAGTCTCAAGGTCAAGTGAACGCTTGTAATTCTTTGCTCTGCCCTTTGTCTGCATAACTATTTCAAGATTGCCGAAGGGAACATAAGCATTTGTGAAAACGCTCTGGAAATTATCCTGAAGTTCCTTCTGAGCTTCGTGAAGTCTTCCTTCAAGAGCGAGTTTCTGCGCTTTTTTGAATGATTCGGGAGCACCTTCGCGGATTGTGTTTTTGGGTGTTCCTGTCCAGAGCTGATCGTGGTTGAGGCAGATGATATCTTTTTCAACACCGCCGTAAATCATTGCGCCGAGAACGCCGTTGCCGATGGGCAGACTCTGTGTCCATGCTTTTGCAGGTGCGGTGTACCATAAAACTGATGTGTTAGCCATAGGAAATCTCCTTTTTCAAAACAATATTAAGT
Organism: Acutalibacteraceae bacterium; assembly: GCA_045634985.1. Lineage (GTDB taxonomy): Bacteria > Bacillota > Clostridia > Oscillospirales > Acutalibacteraceae > CAG-177. The sequence goes on from JAZRBF010000015.1 coordinate 81,160, forward strand.
GTATTATACACCATCATTTCTGTAAGGTCAATCATCCGAGGATGAATTATTTCTTGCAATTCGGATAAATGATACTTGCATTTTATTGCCGATTGGTGTAAAATAAACTACATATAAGTCTTCAGAGGTGTCATTTATGGCAGAAAACTTTCAAACCAGAATAGAAGCGATTTACGGTACTCTTTCAAAAGGTCATAAGAAAATCGCAGACTATATAATCAACCATTACCAGAAAGCATCGTTTATGACGGCGGCAAAGCTTGGCGAAACAGTCGGAGTAAGTGAATCAACGGTTGTTCGTTTTGCGACCAATATCGGTTTTGACGGCTATCCCGAATTGCAGAAATACCTTCAGGAAATGGTAAAAAGCCATCTTACAAGCGTTCAGCGTATGGAGGTTGCCGCAACAAGATATGAGGGAAGCGACTTCGTTGACAAGGTGTTTGCTTCGGATGCGGAGCTTATCAAAGCGACCCGCGAAAGTATCTCAAGAGAAGCTTTTGAGGGCAGTGTTGAAGCAATCAACAAAGCGAAAAAGATATATATTCTCGGAGTCAGAAGCTCGGCGGCAATTGCAAGCTTTGCGGCATTTTATTTCAGATTTCTCAATGACAATGTTGTGCTGATTGATACATCGTCATCAAGCGAATTGTTTGAGCAGATGTTCAGGATCGGCAGCGACGATGTGTGCATTGCAATCAGTTTTCCGAGATATTCAAATCAGACTATCAACGCTCTTTCTTTTGCTCAGAAGAGGGGCGCAACTATAATCTCCGTTACCGATGGCGAATCTTCACCGATTGCTCCTTTTGCAACTCATCTGCTTGTTGCTAAGAGCAGTATGGTTTCGTTTGTTGACTCTCTTGTTGCACCGTTGAGTGTAATTAACGCTTTGATTGCCGCCTGCGCAAAGGAAAAGAAAGACCTTGTTTATGATAATCTCAGAATGCTTGAGGATATCTGGGATGAATACAGAGTCTACAGCACAGACAGGGAGGATAAAGAATGAAAACCTCTTTGCTTGTAATCGGCGGCGGAGCGGCCGGTCTTATGGCGGCAGGCTTTGCGGCGGCATCGGGTGCGGAAACGGTTGTGCTTGAGCGTAATGACCGCCCTGCAAGAAAAGTTATGATAACAGGTAAGGGCAGATGCAATGTTACGAATAATTGCGCATCGCTTGAAACCCTGATTGCAAATGTACCGCAAAACGGCAGATTTCTTTACGGCGCATTCTCAAGATTTATGCCTGCGGATGTAATGGAATTTTTTGAAAGCAGGGGAGTTGCCCTGAAAACCGAAAGAGGCAACAGAGTATTCCCTGTTTCGGATAATGCTGTTGAAATTGTTGATGCTCTGACGGATTTTGCTCGCAAAAGGGCAAAAATAATCAAGGGCAGAGCTGTTAAACTCTTAACAGAAGACGGCGCAGTCAAGGGTTGCGTCACTGAGGATGGAGAAGAAATTCTTGCTGACAAGGTGATAATCGCAACAGGCGGTCTTTCATATCCCGGCACAGGCTCAACAGGTGACGGATATGAGCTTGCAAAGCAGGCAGGGCATAAGATAACGGCAATCAGACCGTCGCTCGTGCCCCTTGAAATCCACGAAGGTTTCTGTAGCGCTCTGATGGGACTTTCTCTTCGAAACATTTCCGTTAAGGTTATCGATACAAAGAAAAACAACAAAGAAATTTATTCTGATTTCGGTGAAATGCTTTTCACTCATTTCGGTGTGTCGGGACCCGTAATTCTCAGCGCAAGCGCGCATATGAGAGAGATGGAGAGCGGCAGATATAAAATTTCAATCGACCTTAAACCTGCGTTGACGGTTGAGCAGCTTGATGCACGAATTCTCCGCGATTTTTCGGAGAATATCAACAGGAATTTCATCAACGCTCTTAATTCACTTCTCCCCAAAAAGCTTGTACCTGTCATAGTCAAGCTCAGCGGAATCGGTCTTTCAACAAAGGTAAATCAGGTCACAAAAGAGCAACGCCGCAATCTGGCGATTCTCCTTAAGAATCTTACCGTCACCGTTACGGGTTTCCGCCCTGTTGCGGAAGCGATTGTTACATCGGGCGGTGTTGATATTTCACAGATTAACCCCAAAACAATGGAATCAAAGCTCGTTAAGGGACTTTATTTTGCAGGCGAAGTCATTGATGCCGACGCATATACAGGCGGATTCAATCTTCAGATTGCGTTCTCGACGGGCAGACTTGCAGGCCTGAGTGCCGCAGAGGAGGTTTAATATGAACAATAATGTTATCAATGTTGCAATTGACGGCCCCGGCGGTGCAGGTAAAAGCACATCCGCAAGAGCTGCCGCAAAAGAACTCGGATTCATCTATGTTGATACAGGTGCGCTTTACAGAGCAGTCGGTGTGAATGCTTTGAGAAACAATATAAACACCAGAGATGCTGATGCGGTTGCCGCAAGCATTGAAGGAATTTCCGTTGACCTTGTTTTTGAAAACGGTGAGCAGAAAGTGCTTCTCAACGGTGAGGATGTTTCGTCAGAAATCAGAACTCCTCCCGCATCAATGGCGGCATCCGATGTTTCGGCTGTGCCTGCTGTAAGAGCATTCCTTTTTGATTTGCAGAGAGATATTGCATCCCGTAACAGTTGCATTATGGACGGCAGAGATATAGGTACTGTTGTGCTTCCTCACGCACAGGTTAAGATTTTCCTTACTGCTTCCGCTGAGGAAAGAGCGCAGAGAAGATTCGTTGAGCTTCAGGCAAAGGGCTCAGCTGTCAGCTATCAGTCTGTGCTCGATGAGCTTATCGAGAGGGATTATAACGATTCCCATCGCGAAATTGCTCCTCTTAAGCCTGCTGAAGACAGCGTTGTGCTTGATACAACGGGCGTTTCTCTTGAAGATCAGATTGCTTCAATTATCAACATTATAAAGGAGAAGATTCAATGAAAGGCTTCAACTACGATAAAGAGATAACAAACAGCAAGTTTTATGATAAAATGAGAGCTTTTGCTCCTTTGCTCAATAAAAAGAGATATAAGGTGACTTATGTAGGTCTTGAAAACATCCCTGCAGAGGGTGGCTTTATTCTTGCAAGCAATCATATGAATGCTCTTGACCCTGCAATCATCGGCAGCGGTATTTTAAACAGACAGCTTCATTTTATGGGTAAGAAAGAGCTTTTTGAAAATAAGCTTGTCGGCTATCTTTTCACAAAGGCAAACGGCTTCCCCGTTGCAAGAGGAGCAGTTGACACGAAAGCTCTTGACTATGCCGCAAGAGTAGTCAAGGAAGGTCATATTCTCGGAATCTTCCCCGAAGGCACACGCTCCAAGGATTGCAAACCCAAAAAGGCAAAGAGAGGAATCTCCGTTATTGCAAGAGCTGCAAAAGCAGATGTTCTTCCTGTTTCAATTTATACAGAAACCGATATGTCAAAGGGTGTAAAGCTGACTGTCCGCTTCGGCGAAATCATTCCTTTTGAGAAGCTCGGAATCGGCGGCGATGACTGCACAAAGCAGACTCTCTCCGATGCTGCAAACTACATAATGGATGAAATTGTCAAGCTCTGGGAGGCAGGACATTGCGAATAAAACTTGCTGAAACCGCAGGTTTCTGTTTCGGTGTAGACAGAGCCGTCAATATGGCATATGACCTTGCTGAAAAAGGTTGCAGGGCAGTCACTCTCGGTCAGCTTATTCATAATCCGACGGTGACGGATGACCTTGAGGCGAAGGGAATGAGAGTTATCGAAAATCCCTGCGATGCTTCTTCAGGTGAAATCGTTGTCATAAGAGCGCACGGTGTGAAGAAAAGTGTTTATACCGAGCTTGAAAATATGGGTGCATCGGTTTGCGATGCGACCTGTCCGTTTGTTAAGAAAATACACAATATTGTTGAAGAAAATTCCTCGCAGGACATCCCCGTTATCATCGGCGGCGACCCGAATCACCCCGAAGTTATCGGAATAACAGGCTATTGCGCAGGAGAGTGTTTTGTTTTCGGCACAGCGGAAGAAGCGGAAGAGTTTTTTGTTAAAAACAGTTCAATTTGCGAAAAAGGAATTATCGCGGTGTCGCAAACGACTTTTTCACAAAATGAATGGAAAAAAATAAAAGAAAAAATAAAAATATACTGTACAAATGTGAAAATATTTGATACAATATGCTCTGCTACCCGAAAAAGGCAGGAAGAGGCCGCGGAGCTTTCGAAGCAAAGCGACTGTATGATTGTCATCGGCGGCAGACACAGTTCAAACACGGTTAAGTTAAAAGCCGTGTGCAGTGAAAACTGCGATACTTTTTTGGTGGAAAGAGCCGACGAGCTCAGGACCATAGATTTTTCCCAATACACCGAAATCGGTGTGACGGCAGGGGCGTCAACCCCTTCCGCAATAATTAAGGAGGTACTTTTAGAAATGTCCGAAATCGTAAACGAAACCACAAATATGCAGGTAGAGGAGGTGCCTTCTGAAGCAATGACAACCGAAGAAATGGACTTTTCAGCAGCTCTTGAGGCATCACTCAGCAGCATGAGCACAGACCAGAAGGTCAAAGGCATTGTTATGGGTATCACACCCACAGAAATCCAGGTTGATATCGGCAGAAAGCACGCCGGTTACATCCCCATGGATGAGTACAGTGCAGACCCCACAGCCAACGCAGCAAAAGAGATTAAGGTAGGCGACGAGCTTGACCTTATCATCATGAAGACAAACGATGCAGAAGGAACCGTTATGCTCTCCAAGAAGCGTTTTGACGCTCAGAAGGCATGGGTTGATATCATTGACGCAGAAGAAGACGGCAGAATCCTCGAAGGAACAGTTGTAGAGGTTATCAAGGGCGGCGTTCTCGTTGTTACAAACAGCGTACGCGTATTCATCCCTGCATCTCTTGCAACAGAGCGCCGTGACGAAGAGCTTGAAAGCCTTCTCAAGAAGACAGTTAAGTTCCGCATCATCGAAGTAAATAAGCAGAGAAGAAGAGCTGTAGGTTCAGTTCGCGCAGTTCTCAAGGAAGCAAAGAAGGAAGCTTCAGATGCTTTCTGGGCACAGGCAGAAGTTGGCCAGAAGTACAGCGGCGTTGTTAAGTCAATGACAAACTACGGTGCATTCGTTGATATCGGCGGCATCGACGGTATGGTACATATTTCCGAAATGTCCTGGAAGAGAATCAAGAATCCTTCAGAGGTATTCGAAATCGGTCAGGAAGTTGAAGTTTACATCAAGGCTCTCGATGCTGAGAATAAGAAGATTTCTCTCGGCTACAGAAGAGACGAAGATAATCCCTGGGAAATCCTTAAGAAGAACTATCCCGAAGGAACAGTTATCGAAACCGAAATCGTTGGTCTTACAACATTCGGCGCATTCGCAAAGGTTATCCCCGGTATCGATGGTCTTATCCACATCTCACAGATTGCTGACAGACACATCAGCAAGCCTCAGGATGTTCTTAAGGCCGGTGATAAGGTTACAGCTAAGATCACAGGCATCGACTATGATAAGAAGCGCGTAAGCCTTTCAATCCGGGCTCTCATCGAGCCCGAAGCAGCAGAAGAAGTTGCTGAAGAAGTTGCAGAAGAAGCTGCAGAATAATTAAGTTTTTTTCGCCGCCCGCAGTTTTCTCTGTGGGCGGTTGTTCGTTTGGAGTGTTAGTTATCAAAAAAGAAAAAATTCTCGGCCCGTTTTACTGTATACTCGCCGCGGTTGTATGGGGTCTTTCGTTTGTTGCGCAGAGCGAGGGTGCATCAATCGGTACGTTTACTTTCAATGGATTAAGAACGCTTCTCGGCGGAATTGTTCTTCTTCCGCTTGTTTTATTCAGATTTAAAATAGAAAATTCAGCTTTACCCGTTGCAGAGAAAAAGAAATTTCCGATAAAGGATGTAATTATCGGCGGTATCTGTTGCGGTATTCCGCTTTTTATCGGCGGTAACCTTCAGCAGCACGCGTTTAATTATCTCTATGTCGGAAAGGTTGGTTTCATTACGGCGCTTTATATGGTTATCGTGCCGCTTTTCGGAATCTTCCTTAAAAGAAAGCTTAAAATCAACATCTGGGCAGGTGTTGCGCTTGGTGTGGTCGGACTCTATTTCCTGAGCATCAAGCCTGGTGATTTCACCGTCGGCACAGGCGAATTGGTAACAATTCTTTGTTCTTTTGCATTCGCGGCGCATATCCTTGTTATCGATCATTTCTGTCAGAAGGTTGACAGTATGGCGCTTTCCTGCGCACAGTTTTTCTTTGCAGGTATAGTTTCGGTTATATGTATGTTCATTTTTGAAGAACCGAAAATTGATGAGATTATCAGCGCGTGGCTGCCGCTTGTTTATGCAGGTGTGTTCAGTTGCGGTGTTGCCTTTACGGCGCAGATTTTTGGTCAGAGATACACCAATCCTACGGTTGCATCTGTTCTTCTTTGCCTTGAATCGGTATTTTCCGTTATCTTCGGTTGGCTGATTCTTGACCAGAAGCTTGATGCAAGAGGTTATACAGGCTGCGTTATTATGTTTGCAGCGGTTATTCTTACTCAGCTTCCGCAGGAATGGTTCGATTTTAAAAAGAAGAAAGGCTGAAAATTCAAATAAGGAGTTGTTGTTATGCTTGGCAGAATAATCGCGTTTGTGATGTCATTCATTATGTCCGTTTCGGGCTCGGCTTTCAGCCTTGTCGGTGCGGCGATTGACAGTGTTTTTGAGCTTGTCTGCGGCATACCCTACACCGCATCGGCGGTAAAAGACGATTTTTTGAGTGCAATCGGGGCTGAAAATGTCGGCTTCATTGATGATGAAACAGGCTATGTCAAGGATACTTTTGCAGTTTTTCTTGATCCCGACCTGAGTTTTTCTGAAAGGCTGAATGTCCTGAAATCCTGCGGCGGTGCAGTTGTCGGTTGGTGCGCACCTGCAGAACTTTATGTTATCAGAACTTTCGGAATGACCCACGATGAAGCGGTTGCAAAATGCGAAAAAATCGAGGCAACAGAGGGCATTTCTCTTGCAATGCCTCTTTACCTGAGCAAGGTTGAAGAGCAGTTTACCCCAGATGACCCGTTTAATTATGAGATTGAAGACGAAGTCTTCGATATGGAATCTCCCGTTGTATGGGATGAACTCCATCCATACGGCAGAAACTGGTGGCTTGAAGCGATTCACGCAAGAGAAGCGTGGGATTATGAAGCTTATTTTCAGGAGGTTAATCTCGGTGTGCTTGACAGCGGATTTGACCTCACCCATCCCGAGCTTGAGGGTAAGATAAGCTTCCCTAATACCAAGAGAGCAAATAAAAACCGCACATCCGCTCACGGTTGCCACGTGGCAGGTATTATTGCCGCCGAGCGAAACAATGCAACAGGAATTTCGGGAATATGTGATAATGCAAACCTCATCTGCGTCGATTGGAATCCCGATGTTTTTCAGTTCTGGTTTACGGAAATTGCAATTTACTACGGATTCACAGAGGTTGTTCAGGCAGGTGCAAAGGTTGTTAACCTTTCTCTCGGCATCTCATCATCGATTACAGGCGACAGAGCAGGATTCATTGACCGTCAGATAAAACCAAGAGCGATGTCGCTCGCTATGGCTTCGCTTTTGAGCAAGGGTTATGATTTTGTTGTTGTGCAATCGGCAGGTAACGGCAATGCGTACGGCGATCCGATTGACTCGGTCAATAACGGTCATTTCACATCAATAACTGAAAATAATGTTTACACAGGTAAACACGATGTTTCGAAAGAGGATATCCTTAACAGAATTCTCGTTGTTTCGGCAACAACAAACGGATTGGACGGCGTGAATTATCTTGCAGGCTATTCTAATGTCGGCGGATATGTTGATATTGCCGCCCCCGGTACAGATATTTTCAGTTGCTGCGACCCCTGGTACGGCGATTATATTCATCTGTCAGGCACATCTATGTCAGCGCCTTGTGTAACAGGCGTTGCAGGGCTTGTCTGGTCGGTAAATCCCTCTTTTACAGGTGCGGAGGTTGCTGAAATTATTGTCAACTCAACGGATTCGGTTGCTCAGATAAATGAATTCAATTCGTATTATTATGACCTCGATGTTTATGAGTATCCGATGCTCAATGCAAAGCTTGCTGTTGAAGAGGCAATCAGACGGACGGATGATACTGTCGGTAATGTAAAGGGTGTTGTTACATCAGATACCGCGGAATACATCGAATTCGCAGGCACAAAATATACAGTTCTGAATGACGGAAGCTTTTCGTTTGTTGCTCCCTCAGGAAGCGGTGTTGCGGTTGCAAGAAATTATTTTGGCGATGTAATCTGCTCGTTTGAGCTTACCGTTTCGGCAAAAGAAACGATTGATTTAGGTAATATATAATTTCTATATATGAAAGGAAGATACTGATGGCAGAGATTAAAAAGCATTGGTATAAGGAAATGGCGGTCTATCAGGTGTGGCCGAGAAGCTTCCGCGACGGCAACGGCGACGGAATCGGTGACATCAAGGGCGTTATGGAAAAGCTTGATTATATCAAGAGCATCGGCGTTGACGCAATCTGGTTTTCGCCTCTTTATAAATCACCCCAGCACGATTACGGCTACGATATTGCTGATTATAAATCAATCGCGTCCGAATACGGTACGGTTGAGGAATTCAAGGAATTGCTTGACGCGGCGCACAGCAAGGGTCTTAAGGTAATTATGGACCTTGTTATCAACCATACCTCCGATGAGCACGAATGGTTTGTCGAGAGCAAAAAAGGCAAGGACAATCCTTATCACGATTATTATTTCTGGCGCAGGGGTAAGAAGGACGGCGGCAAGAAACCGCCCAACAACTGGCTCTCAACCTTTGCCGGTCCGGGTTGGCATTATAACGAAAATCTTGACGAATGGTATCTCACCCTCTTTGCCAAGGAGCAGCCCGACCTTAATATGGATAACCCCAAGGTGCGCGAAGAAATCAAGGATATTATCCGTTTCTGGCTCGATATGGGCGTTGACGGTTTCCGCGAGGATGTTATTACATTCATTTCAAAGAAGGACGGTCTGCCCAACGGCTTCCCGATTCCTGTTGCCTGCGGTATGGAGCATTATAAATGCGGCCCCAGACTTGACGAATATCTTACCGAATTCAGAAAGGTTACCGATAATTATGACTGTATGACCGTCGGCGAAGCTCCGATGATGACTCCGAAGCTTGCTCTCCGATTTATCAAGGAAGGTCCCAAGCAGACTCTGAATATGATGTTCAATTTTCAGCATATGGAAGCGGACAGCTTTATGGTCAGCTGGGTGCCGATGCCCTTCAGCCTCAATAAGCTCAAGAAAGCTTACACCAGATGGCAGAATAAGCTTTACGGCATTGCGTGGAATGCAAACTATATCGAAAATCACGATCAGCCCAGAATCATCAGCCGTTACGGTGATGTGAATTACAGAGTTGAGAGCGGCAAAATGCTTGCAACAATGTATATCTGCCAGAGCGGTACACCCTTTATTTATCAGGGTCAGGAAATCGGTATGACAAATATCCATTTCGATTCCGTTGATGATTACACCGATACTCAGGTCAAGAGCACATATCTGCTCTTCAAGAAGCTCGGATTCTCGGATAAGATGTTCCTCAAGGTTGCAAACCGCGCATCGCGTGACAATGCAAGAACTCCCGTTCAGTGGAATGCAGAGAAGAATGCAGGCTTCACAACCGCTGATAAACCCTGGTTTACAGTTAACCCCAACTATACTGAAATCAATGTTGAAGCGGCTGAAAAAGACGAGAATTCAATCCTTAATTATTATCGTAAGCTTCTTAAATTCCGCAAGGAAAACGAAGTTTGTATCTACGGCGATTTCAAGCTTCATTATAAGAGAAGCCGCAATCTCTTTGTCTACGAGAGAAATTACGAGGGCAAGAGAATGCTCGTTATCAACTCATTTACTGATAAGCCCGTCAACTTCACCGCTCCTGCAGGCTTTGACCTGAGCAAGGGCAAGCTGGTGCTTTCAAACTATGATGTTGCTGATAACACTCTTAACACATTTGTAACGAAGCCCTACGAAACAAGAGTATATCTTTTTGAATGATAAGCCAAAGACCTCCGGGATAATCGGAGGTCTTTTTGTGTTTGTTTTATTGTATGTTGCATATTATATAATACAATAAATACATATCGGAGGGTCAGGATGAATAATTGCTGTATCACCGAGCTGCGGTGCAAGGAAATAATAAACAAATCAAACGGATGCAGGCTTGGTTTTGTGAGCGATATTGAGGTCGATAAAAGTTGCGGCAGGGTAGTGGCACTGATTGTATACGGCAGACCGAAATATTTCGGTATCTGCGGAAAAAGAGAAAGAATCCGCATTTGCTGGGAGGATATCGATGTTATCGGAAACGATACGATTCTTGTCTGCAAAACCTGTTGTGATAATAATGACCGCCGAAGAGAAAGAATTTCACAGGCATAACGAAAAATCCCCTGCACCGAAGTGCAGGGGAAGTTTTTATGTATTGGTTTGATTAATATACGAAGTTCTTGTAGAAGACGTGGGTCTTGCCTGTTGCATTGCCGCCGCCTGCTGCATCGATAACAACGCTGATGTCAAATTCAACTGTAAGGCTTACGAGGCGGCCTGTTGCACCGTCGATAACAGCCTTAACAACTGCATTTTTGTAGCTTTCGGAGATAACTGCGCCCTTAACAACCTGACCTACTGCACTGTAGATAACGGGAGCTGTCTTGTGGTCGAAGTAGCTCTTGTCTGCGTCACCAACGCAGATACCGCACTTATCGATGGGGGAGTTGTTGCTTGTGCCGTTCTTGTCAGCCTTGCTGTTACCGCCCTTAACGTTGAGAACGATTGTGTACTGGCCGTTAGCTTCTGTGATAGCAGCATCCTTTGTGAGGTCAGCTGTTGTGAGTGTGCTCTTGCGGAGGTACTGGTGGGGAAGGTCGTCTGCCCAGTCACCCTTTGTTACATCCATAATATACTTGTTTTCAGCGCCGATACCCATGAACTGATAGATAAGGTCGCCGAAAGTCTTAAGAAGGAAACCTGCATTAAGAGCTTCGTTATCTGTGTAACGCTCTTTGTGGAAACCAACTTTTGCTGCAACAGCATCATTGATTGTTTTGTTGTAGAGAGCAAGGATTTCTTCTGATGTTGTGGGAGCTGCTGTGATAGCGCCGCTTACGGGAGCGGAGGGGTCAACTGCTGAAGGATCTGCTGCTGAGGGGTCGTTTGCAACAGGAGCGTCTGTTGCGGGAGCTTCTGTTGATTCTTCAACGGGAGCTGTTGTGGTTTCGGGTTCGTCTTTGCCGCCGCAAGCTGCGAATGAGAAGAGCATTGCAACTGCAAGCATGATTGCGAGAATTTTCTTCATGGTTTTTTCTCCTTTGAAAAAATTATTGTTATGCCTTATCGGCATAGATTCCATATTAAACTGATTCGATGAATCTGAGGAAAGCTTTTTTGCCTTCTTCGGTTCTCTTGTAAACACCTGCGTGTTCGAGAACGGTTGCAAACACCTTGCCAACCTCGTTTTCGATGATGCTCATAGCGTTTTCGGCTGTGATTTCATCATATTCCTTGATGAATTCCTCTGCCCAATCTGCGTGGCTTGCGGTCAGCTCATCTGCGCGCAAATCCTTGCCGCTGACAATTGCATCAGCAAGAGCTTCAAGCTCGGGCTTGAGTCTGGGCGGAAGCACTGCAAGACCCATAACTTCGATAAGACCGATGTTTTCCTTTTTGATGTGATGAAGCTCTGAATGGGGATGGTAAACGCCCATAGGATGCTCATCTGTTGTTATGTTATTGCGCAAAACAAGGTCAAGCTCAAACTTTTCGCCCCTGCGTCTTGCAATGGGTGTTATTGTGTTATGAGGTGTGCCTTCTGTTTCTGCAAAAATGAATGCGGATTCGTCGCTGTAGCCTCTCCATTTTGTGAGGATTTTATCGGCAAGGTCAACGAGTCTTTCAGGTTTATCCGAAAGCAGACGGATTGTTGACATCGGCCACTTGACAAGACCTGCTTCAACATCCTCAAAACCGTTGAAAGTTACCTTTGTTTCAATCGGCGCTCTTTCCATTGCGAATTCAAATCTGCCGCCCTGGAAATGCTCGTGGCTGAGAATTGAGCCGCCGACAATCGGCAAATCAGCGTTTGAGCCGATGAAATAATGGGGGAATCTTGCGGTGAATTCAAGCAGTTTAGCGAAAACCGATTTGTCAATTGTCATCGGTGTGTGCTTGCTGTTGAAAACAATGCAATGCTCATTGTAGTAAACATAGGGTGAATACTGCATAAACCACGGAGAATTATCGATTGTGATGGGGATAATTCTGTGATTCTGTCTTGCAGGGAAGTCAACTCTGCCTGCGTAACCCTCGCATTCTCTGCAAAGCATACATTTGGGATAACCCGACTGCGGTGCATTCTTTGCTGCGGCAATTGCCTTGGGGTCTTTTTCGGGCTTTGAGAGATTGACGGTGATGTCGATTGTACCGTATTCGCCTGTCTGCTGCCATTTGAGGATTTTTGCGATTCTGTCTCTGCGAATGTAATTTGTATCTCCGCTGAGTCTGTAGTAATAATCCGTTGCGGCTTCGGGCGATTGAGCATAAAGCTCGTTGAATTTTCTGATAACCTCGGAAGGTCTGGGTGTAAGTGCACCCATAATTGCGGTGTCGAAAAGGTCTCTGTATGTAATCGAATCGATGATGATTTCTTTTTCGGCGGCAATGTCGCAGAGCTTATCGAGAATCTCGTTGATTTCTCCGCTTGCTGCCTCACAGGAATCGTCATATGAATCGAGCTTGAGCAGAGCGATAACTGCGTTTGCGCTGTAAGCTCTGTCTGCTTCTTCAATCAGACCGTTTCTGACAGCGTAATCAATCAAAGCTTTGATATATGAGTCTGCCATATCAAACCTCGTCTTTCTTTTAAAGGATAATCATATTATATACATTTTATTACCATTGTGCAAGAGTTAAATTATATTAATGATATACTTTTTATAAAATATATGTTATCATCTCATTGAGGTGATAAGAATGGATATGCAGACGGCGTTGATATTTGTGTTGTTTACCGTTTTGTGCGCAAGCTATGGTTGGGGAATGCGAGGTGCAGTTATCGGCGGTGAAAAAGGTGCGATGTTGCCCGGTGCATTAATCGGTCTTGCTTTTGGCTGGTTTTCGGGCTACGGAATCCTTTCAACAGCGGCGGCAGGTCTGATGGGTATGACTTTCGGTGGTGTTGAGCCCTATGGCGAAACAATCGGATTTGTGCTTCATCGCGGTAAGGATGACTATAATCCGAAGAGAGGGTATATCGGCCTTGCATTCAAAGGTGCATTGTGGTTTGCGGTTTGCGGTGCGTTTCTCGGGATTGCACTTTCACGCGGAATATATTCCAACAGAGATATTGTTATTTTCTGCCTGTTGATTCCCGTAATGCAGATTCTCGGTCAGCTTATATTCAACCGACCTTATAATAAAAATGAAAATAAATTCCCTAAAATATATTTCTCGAAAACAAGACGCGAAGAATGGGGCGGCAATTTCCTTATGCTGATTGCCATTGTGATAATGGCGGTTGTAAAGGCTGATCACTTTACGCTTATGCTTGTTGCAGGCGGATTGATTTTTGGCGCAATCGGTTGGCTTGTCGGTATGAAGGCGTTTGTTATCGCTCTGTTTCCGATGAAAAACGGAAAATACTTCTTCGGCAAACTTTGCGAAAAGGGTGTAATTGACGGATGGAAACTGATGGAATTTCTCCTCGGTGCATTCGGCGGATTGGGTCTTGCACTTGCTTATCTTTTCGGTTATGACTATATCAAAGGATACAGAATGATATCCAGAGTTGAAGGTATACAGTTTGTTGACGAATGGGTTTCGAAAATTGCTCCGATAATCTGTGCCCTTTGCGTCGCAGGTATTTTTGTAATCAATCTGATATCTTTTATCTGCGATAAAAAAGGCAAAAAGGTCAATTCATATCTGCTCGATTTTATTGAGAGACCGTTTTATAATGTTATTCCGATGATTCTCGTGCTTATCGGTGAAACATTCAGCGCAAAGTTTATGACGGCTTTTATGCTTATATTTGTATGTGCGGTCAAGTGCGTGCTTGACAGATTTGAAAAATCGAAGCTTCTGCCTGTCGGACAGATTGTTTCCGCGGTAGTATGCGGTTTGGCTTTTGTTTTCTGCTTCGCTGATTATTGCTCGCCCATTATTATTGTAATCTGCAGTATTGTGCCTTATATGATTGCGGAGCTTGTGTGGGCAGTATGGGAAAACAAACAGAAGGGGAAGAATGCGAAGTATCTGATGAATTCAACTGCATTTGCAACCGTATATCCCTGCTTTGCGGTGATGTGCGCGCTGATTGCGGTTGCTTCAATTAAAATTTTTGCGGTTTAGTCTTTACTTTTTGCGTTTCGTGTGTTAAAATGCTAAAGTGTAAAAGCGCAATACTGAAAGGCGGTTTTAAAATGAGCGATAAAATTAAAGACAAGAATGTTGATTTTCTGTTTGAGGCAATCCTTAATCTTCGCACGATGGAGGAATGCTACGATTTCTTTGAAGATCTCTGCACAGTAACCGAAATCAAGTCTATTTCGCAGAGAATCGTTGTTGCCAAGATGCTTCGTGATAAGAAAGTTTACAGCGATATTGTCAGCGAAACAGGTGCAAGCACAGCAACAATCAGCCGCGTTAACCGTTCATTGCAGTATGGTTGCAACGGTTATGAAGAGATTTTCAAGAGGATGGAAGAATAATGTCCTACGAAGATTTTTCCAGATTTTATGACCTGCTGACAGATAATGTTGAATATAAGAAGCGTGCAGATTATTTTTGCAGGCTTCTTTCATTGTGCGGAATAAACGGCGGCATTATGCTTGACCTTGCCTGCGGTACGGGCAGCATTTCGGTTGAAATGGCGAAAAAGGGCTTTGATGTCATCGGCGTTGATTCAAGCATCGGTATGCTTAACGCCGCAAGGCAGAAAGTGTACGAAAGCGGTGAGCAGATTCTTCTGCTCAATCAGAGTATGGATGACATCGACCTTTTCGGTACTGTTGATTGCGCAGTATGTGTGCTTGACAGTATAAATCATCTGTCGGATTCGGAGCAGGTGAAACGCACTTTTGAAAAAGTGTCCCTCTTTATGAATCCGGGCGGTGCATTTGCCTTTGATGTAAACACATTATATAAACATAAAAATATCCTTGCCGATAATTCATTTGTCTATGACCTCGATGAGCTTTATTGCGTCTGGCAGAATAATTTCAATGAAGCTGACGGCAGCGTTGATATCTCACTTGACTTTTTTGAAGAAGAGGACGGTGTATATTACCGCTCGGGCGAAAGCTTTACCGAAAAAGCATATGAGCTTGACGACATTCAGAAATGGCTTGAGGAATCAGGTTTTGAAGTTATCGGAATATATGATGATATGACAACAGAAAGTGTGCATCCCGAAACGGAGCGCGCAGTATTTTTAGCAAAGAAGAAGTGATAAAATGAGTGAACTTGTAAGAATGATTTCAGTTGATGGCACGCTTACCATTATGGCGGTTGATTCAACAGATATGATTAACAGAATGGAGCAGATTCATCAGACCTCGGCGGTAACCTCGGCGGCTCTCGGCAGACTGCTCACCGCCGCATCAATGATGGGCGCGGTGCTTAAGGGTGCTGATAACAGCGTAACCCTGCGTATCAACGGCGACGGCCCTGCAGGGTCGGTTATCGCAGTTTCCGATTATTCGGGTAATGTCAGAGGCTATGTTTCAAATCCCGTTGTTGAGATTCCTCTTAATGATAAGGGTAAACTCGATGTTGCAGGTGCTGTAGGCACAAACGGTACTCTCACCGTTATGAAAGACCTCGGAATGAAAGAGCCTTATATCGGTCAGATTCCGATTGTATCAGGCGAAATCGCAGAGGATATCACAAGCTATTACGCAACAAGTGAGCAGACTCCCACAGTCTGTGCTCTCGGTGTGCTTGTCAATCCTGATCTTTCAATCAAAGCGGCAGGCGGATTTATGATTCAGCTTCTGCCTACAGCAATGGATGACACGATTGATATGGTTGAAGAATGCATCAAGGGAATTCCCTCCGTAACACAGATGCTGACAGACGGTATGACTCCTGAAGAAATTTGCAGAAGTGTTCTTAAACTCTTCCAGCTTGATATGCTTGATTCTTCAAGCCCTGAATATAAATGCAACTGTTCAAAGGAAAGAGTTTCGAAGGCTTTGCTGACTCTCAGTAAGGATGACCTTAAGGAGATGGCAGGCGACCCTGTAACGGAGATAAGCTGTCACTTCTGCGATAAGAAGTACAGATTCACTCCTGCGGAGATTCTCAAGCTTGCTGAATAAATCGGATTTATGTTGCCTGCAGAGCGGATATCTGCAGGCAATTTCAACCCTTCTGAAACGCGGAATTATTGTTCTTGAAAAGAATAATAAAGTTTTTTGAAAATTTTTAAAAAAATTTCAAAAAAGGGGTTGACATTTTCGGAAAAGTAGTGTATTATACAGTACGTTGCTTGACGAGAGCAACGCCAACGTGGGAGCATAGCTCAGCTGGGAGAGCATCTGCCTTACAAGCAGAGGGTCACAGGTTCGAGCCCTGTTGTTCCCACCATTTGGCCCGGTAGTTCAGCTGGTTAGAACGCTAGCCTGTCACGCTAGAGGTCGACGGTTCGAGCCCGTTCCGGGTCGCCATTGAGTGACCTGTAATGAAAATTACAGGTCATTTCTATGCCTCTGTAGCTCAGTTGGTAGAGCAGTGGACTGAAAATCCACGTGTCGTTGGTTCGATTCCGACCGGAGGCACCAACAGGTGCGGATGTAGCTCATCTGGTAGAGCGCCACCTTGCCAAGGTGGAGGTAGCGAGTTCGAGCCTCGTCATCCGCTCCATTTTTTTTTTGGTATTTTTTTAAAAATATCGCATAAATTAATAGTACGGTGCCATAGCCAAGTGGTAAGGCATAGGTCTGCAAAACCTTGATCCCCGGTTCAAATCCGGGTGGCACCTCCAAAAAATCCTGAATGCGACAGCGTTCAGGATTTTTACTTATTACCTATTACTTCTTCACTCTTACCTGAATTTGCATTCAGGATTTTTTGGAAAGTAATAAGTAATAGGTAAGAAGTAATAAGTTTTTTTTGCAAGGCTTTGCCTTGTGTTTTCTATTTTGAAGTGATATAGTTTTATTATGAAGGGTGGTAATGTTATGGCAGATAGTCCGTTGATTACAAAATCAAAAGAAGTTGCTTTGCAGATAATTAAAGTTTGTAACTTTATAAAACAAACTAAAAAAGAAACTGTACTTACAAATCAGCTTGTTCGTTCAGGGACATCAGTTGGTGCAAATATTCGCGAAGCATTTTACGGACACGGAACTGCTGATTTTATTGCCAAGCTTCAAATTGCCCTGAAAGAGTGCAGCGAAAGTGAATATTGGCTGGAGCTTTTAATTGAAAGCGGATATTACGATAACAGAGATATTCTTGATAAGTGTATTGAGGTTAAGAAATTGCTTATATCCTCAATAAATACAGCTAAAAGCAAGTTGAATAAATAAGGAGTATTTAAAATGAAAAATTCGGTATATGCCCCTCTTTTAGATAGCTCTAAAAAATTTTTACAATTAAAGAAAGTGTATAGATATAAATTAAAAAAGATATCAGATATGACAGATAAAGAGATTATCACTGCGTGTCATCATTTTGTAGAGGATAATAATCTTAATGATGACTGGAATGAGTTCAGAGATAAAAATGAATAAACAATATCACGCTGTTTTTACGTGTATAATTTTTGACAAAAACAAGTTGTAAACACAGAAAAAGAAAGACAAGTCGGAAGACTTGTCTTTTCTTTTATGTTTATTATCTTTAAATTGATGATATGCAAGGCTCTGCCTTGCTCTTTTTGTTTTATGGTGCTATAATTATTTTGAAAAATCTGACAAAGGCGGTGAGATGTTGGCAAAGCACGAATTCGGAATTATGCAGGGCGTTCCTGAACCGAGAAAAAGATATGATGAATATGAACCGCATAAATATAATTGTATCTCTGTTGATGATGATTACATAGAGAAAATTGATGCCGGTCTGAACAGCATAGATTTTTATTGGCATACGCTTGATGTGCCTGCAAAAGGAATTGCATACACAGGTGTTACGCTTATTCCGCAACATCCGAGCAGGCTTTTATAGCGGTTATGAATGATATTGCGGAATTAAATGAACTGAAAAACTTGTTTAAAAAAGCACTTTCAGAAAACAAATGGATAATACATTTTGGAATATGAGGTTTCAATAATTCATATTTGCCGAAACAAACACAGGAGGCGCAATGAATTGTTCGAAGAGGTAATCGGTGATTATATAAACTTTTTCAATGAGGCAATAAACGGATAATTTATGATTTGCAGGTGAGCAAATGAATAATGTGAACAAAACTTTATATATCCCTCTGTACGGCAAGGCATATGTAAGCAAAAAAGGGATAATCCTTGATGATAAAAAAGCAGAGGAAATCTGGGCAGCTGAAGGCTTTCAACTCAAGGGGAAATCCAAATCGAAATGGTTAGCCTATTATATGGCAATCCGTTCCGCAGTGTTTGATGAATGGGTAAGGCGGAAGATGCTTGAATGGCAGGATGCAGCGGTGATTCATATCGGATGCGGAATGGACAGCCGTATTTTAAGAGTTGGTGCAGAGAATCGCAAATGGTATGATGTGGATTTTTCTGAAGTTATCGAAGAGAGAAAACGGTATTATTCGGAGTCGCCCGATTATCGGATGATTGCAGGCGATGCAAGGGATAACGGATGGCTGGAATGCATTCCCGAAAACAAGCGCGCGGTTGTTGTTATGGAAGGTGTGAGTATGTACCTCAGCTCCGAGGATTTGTGCGTGCTGACAAAAAGGCTGTGCGCTCATTTTGAGCAGATTGCGTTGCTGACGGATTGCTATACTGTTTTGGCGGCGAAAATGTCAAAGTACAGGAATCCGATAAATGATGTCGGTGTAACCGAGGTTTACGGTACGGACAGTCCCGAATTTTTGCAGAGTGATGAATTCGTTTTTGTAAAAGAGCATACGATGACACCGCGAAAATACACAGATGAGCTGAGCGGATTTGAAAAACGCATCTTCAAGAAACTCTATGCAGGCTCTTTCTCTGCAAAACTGTATCGGTTATATGAATATGGAAAAAATTAAACCTGTGGTTATATTCTTGAAATAGCGGTTTAGGTATGATATTATTGATGCAGAGGTGGTTTTTGTGAAAAAATTCATCAGCCTTGTCAGTAACGGTGAATACAGCGTCGGCTGTACGGGTCAAATGGTTTATGTGTTTGATAAAAACGGTGCCGAAATCGCAAAATTCAGGGACTTACCGTATGCCTATGACTGCGCGATTTCTCCCAAGGGTGATATTTTTGTTGTCAAGACGACCGAGGGCAGACTTGCCGTGTATTTTCTGCAGGAGCCTCGGCTTATCAGAAAATTCAGATTTTCAAAGGTTGCGGAAATGCAGGATGATAATTTTTGTTTTTCGACTGACGGAGAGGAATTTTATAATATCGAAAGGCATATTGACGGATGCAAAACCGCTCTTTCCGTTTATGATACAAAGGATTTTACGCTGAAAAACAGACTTTTTTCCGATGAAACGGATATGATGCTGTCCTGCGTGGAGATAAGCGAAGGAGAAATTTATCTTTCGGGTTTCTTCAGAAAAAAGCAAAACGGAGTTGCGCACAGGTTTTTTGTTGCAAAGCTTGATGGGAATTCACTTTCCGATATCCGATATGTATCCGAGGAGGAGTGCGGTTTTTGCACTTCGTATAAGAAGGTGGAAATATGCGGCTTTACCGATGAAGCAATCAGACTTTCAGGTTATGATAAGGAAGTGCTTCTTGGTGCTCGAAACAGGAGATTTTCAATCGCAGGGTTGTGGAACGATAAATGTGATATCTGATCAAAAGTAATACTGCAGGAGGCAATTATGAAACATTTATTGATTGTTGTTGATATCCAGAAGGATTTTGTTGACGGAGCGCTCGGCACAAAAGAGGCTCTTGCGATAGTTGATAACGCGGCAAAGAAAATCAAAGAGTTTGACGGCGATATCTTTGTCACATATGATACTCATTTTGAAAATTATATGGAAACCTCAGAGGGTGCGAAGCTTCCTGTGCCGCATTGCATAAAGGGAAGCGCAGGATGGGAGCTTAACGAAACCGTTGCGCAGGCACTTGCCGATAAGAGGTACACAGCGGTTGAAAAAAACACATTCGGCTCCGTTGACCTTCCTCTGCTTATAAAAAATGCGGTTGGCGATGAAGATTTCGATATCACGCTCATCGGTCTTTGCACCGATATCTGCGTGGTTTCCAACGCGCTTATTCTTAAGGCAAACTTCCCCGAAAAGGAAGTGTATGTTGATGCATCCTGTTGCGCAGGAGTTACTGTTGAAACCCATAACGCGGCTCTTGCAACGATGAAGATGTGTCAGATTAATGTGGAGGGTGAATAAGATGTTCAATGCTGAAAAAGTAAAAAACGAATGCGTTTTATGGATAAGAAATTTCTTTGAAGAAAACGGTAAAGGCTGCAATGCGGTGCTTGGTATATCGGGCGGTAAAGACAGCTCAATTGCTGCCGCACTTTGCGTTGAGGCTCTTGGTGCGGACAGAGTAATCGGCGTGCTTATGCCTCAGGGTGAGCAGCACGATATTGATATGGCACATCTGCTTGTGAACCATCTCGGCATCAAGCACTATGTTGTCAACATCAAGGATGCCGTTGATGGAGTTCTCCGTAATCTTCCCGAAGATCTTGAGGTTACTGCGCAGGCAAGAATGAATCTGCCTCCGAGAATAAGAATGTCAACCGTTTATGCGATTTCGCAATGCTGCAACGGCAGAGTCTGCAACACCTGCAATCTTTCTGAAGATTGGGTCGGATATTCAACCCGTTACGGCGATGCCGCAGGTGATTTCAGCCCTATGTCCCATCTCACCGTTGCAGAGGTAAAGGAAATCGGTAAGCTTCTCGGTCTTCCCGATGTGCTTGTAAATAAGGTGCCGATTGACGGCCTGTGCGGAAAGTCTGACGAAGATAATCTCGGATTTACCTATGCAGAGCTTGATAAGTATATAAGAACAGGCGTTATTGAAGACGAAACAAAGAAGGCTCGTATTGACAGACTTCACGCAATGAATCTCTTCAAGCTTCAGCTTATGCCTGCATTCAAACCGTCGGAGGGCGATTTATAATGACCCAGAAAGAAAAAATGGTTTCGGGTGATTTGTATCTGCCCGATGATGAGGACATAATGGCTGAACAGCTTCAATGTCTGGATAGGCTTTATGACTTCAATATGACCCGCCCGACTCAGCTTGACAAAAGAGCAGAAATGCTCAAGGAGATGTTTGCTGAAATCGGCGAAAACTGCTATATTGAGCCACCGCTTCACGCGAATTGGGGCGGTGCACATTGCCATTTCGGTAAATGTGTTTATGCGAATTTCAATCTTACGCTTGTTGATGACAGCCACATTTATGTAGGCGATTACACAATGATTGCGCCGAATGTTGTTATTGCAACGGCAGGTCATCCGATTCTGCCCGAATTGCGCGAGAAACAGTATCAGTTCAATATGCCTGTTCATATCGGCAGGAATTGTTGGATTGGTGCAGGCGCTCTGATTATGCCTGGTGTAACAATCGGCGACAATACAGTTATCGGCGCAGGAAGTGTTGTGACGAAGGATATCCCTGCGAATGTTGTTGCGGTTGGTAATCCTTGCAGGGTGCTTCGCGAAATCAATGAGCACGACAGAGAGTTTTATTTCAAGGATAAAAGAATTGTCTTCTCTGAATTGGACAGATAACAAAAACGGACAGTTGTCCGTTTTTTTATTGCAAAACCTCGCACAAATGTTCGATAAAATGTTGATTTTTCGCATTGTGTGTGATATAATATCAGCGGATTAATGCGAAACGGAGGCGTGGAAATGAGTCAGAACAGAAAATATATCGCAATTGACCTCAAGTCATTTTACGCCAGCGTTGAGGCGATGGAAAGAAATCTTGACCCGTTGAAAACAAATCTTGTTGTAGCTGACCTTTCAAGGACGGAGAAAACGATTTGTCTTGCGGTTTCGCCGAGTCTGAAAGCCTTCGGAATCCCCGGCAGGCCGAGGCTTTTTGAGGTTATTCAGCAGGTGAAAATTGTCAATTCCGAGCGTCGGATGAAAGCTCCGGGAAAAAAGTTTACAGGTAAATCTTTTGATGCGGACGAGCTTGCTGCGAATCCGTCGCTTGAGCTTGATTATATTGTTGCTCCTCCGCAGATGGGATATTATATTGAATACAGCAGCAGGATTCTGCAGGTTTATCTGCGCTATGTTGCGCCCGAGGATATCCATGTTTACAGTATTGATGAGGTGTTTATCGATGCAACCGATTATCTGAAAACAAACGGAAAGTCGGGGCGCGATTTTGCAAGAATGCTTATCAAAGAGGTGCTTGCTGAAACAGGCGTTACCGCCACTGCAGGTGTCGGCACGAATCTTTATCTTTGCAAGGTTGGAATGGATACCACTGCACAGCATATACCTGCGGATAAGGCCGGCGTGCGCATAGCGGAGCTTGATGAGATGAGTTACCGCCGTCAACTGTGGAATCACAGACCGCTTACGGATTTCTGGCGAGTGGGCAGGGGAATATCAAAGAAACTTGAGCAGCACGGAATGCTGACGATGGGTGATGTTGCGCGATGCTCGGTAAATGATGAAGACTTGCTTTACAGACTTTTTGGCATCAATGCAGAGCTTCTGATTGACCATGCATGGGGTTGGGAGCCTTGCAGAATTGCGGATATCAAGGCATACCGCCCATCAACGAATTGCCTGAGTTCGGGTCAGGTTTTGCAGGAGCCGTATGAGTTTGAAAAGGCGAAACTTGTTGCTCACGAAATGGCTGATTCTCTTGCGCTTGATCTTGTTGCGAAGAAGCTTGTGACAGACGGAATTGTTCTTGTTGTCGGCTATGATATAAGCAATGTCGGCGGAATAGGTGGATATGACGGAGAGATAAAGACGGATTTTTACGGCAGAGCTGTGCCGAAGCACGCGAGAGCAACGATAAATATTGGCAGATACACATCGTCATCAAAGCTTATTTCCGAAGCTGTTATGAGAGCTTTTGATGAATGCGTTGATAAAAAACTGACGGTAAGACGAATCAACATTACCGCAAACCATGTTATACGCGAGAGCGAGATAAAAACGGATAATACACCCGAGCAGTTGAGCTTTTTTGAGGATTACGAGGAAAAAGAGCGCAAGAAATCGGAGGAGGATGCGGCGCTTGAAAGGGAGCACCGTATGCTTGAAACCCTTGTTGAGCTCAGAGAGAAGTTTGGCAAAAATGCCGTCCTCAAGGGTATGAATTTCAGGGAAGGAGCAACCGCCAGAGAAAGAAACGGTCAGATTGGCGGACACAAAGCATGAGCGATAATTACGACGATATCATAAATCTTCCTCATCATATATCAACGAAGCGTCCGAGAATGAAAATGATTGACAGAGCCGCGCAATTCAGCCCTTTCGCCGCTTTGACGGGTCACGATTCGGCAGTAGAGGAAACGGCGCGTCTTACGGAAAAATTCAGAGCACTTGATGAATATGAAAAATCTGTTATCAATGAAAAATTGAGATTTCTTTCCGATTTGATTTTGCAACATCCTGCGGTTGAAATTGTATATTTTGAGCCTGACAGCAGAAAGGACGGCGGAAAATATATCACCGTTTCGGGCGAAATAAAAAAGCTTGATGAAATCGATAAATGTATTGTTATGACTGACGGACAAAGGATTTCTGCCGAATTCATCAGCGATATCCGATGCGATTTGTTCGGAGAGATGTTTTTGTGACATTTGTCACTGAAAATACGGACAAAACAAGGTATAATATAACTGCAATAAAAAAGAAAGGAAGTAATGATTATGTCAGTGCTTGCAGTAAATAAACAGAATTTTGAATCGGTAGTAAACAGCGAAAAGCCTGTGCTTCTTGATTTTTATGCTGATTGGTGCGGTCCCTGCAGAATGGTTTCACCTCTTGTTGATGAAATTGCGCAGGAAAATCCGCAGTATCTTGTAGGTAAAATCAATGTTGATAACGAGCCCGAGCTTGCGGCGGCATTTTCAGTTTCAAGCATTCCGATGCTTGTTGCGATGAAGGACGGCAAGGTTGTAAACTATGCAGTCGGTGCAAGACCGAAAGAGCAGATTCTTGAAATGCTCAAATAAATCAAAAAAATAAACAGCAGCAAGGAAGCCTTGCTGCTGTCTTTTTTATTTAACCTCAACGGTTGCGTATTTGTCGATATCAAGCAGAGGACTGTTTGCCGAATTGATTTTTCTGCCGTTTGCGGTGATGTTTTCGAGAGTGACATCAACCGTATTTGTTTCATTTGCCGCCGCGATACCTGCAGGCACACAAGCTGTGTAATTGATGTTTCTGAAGGTTATGTTTGTTGCGGAGAAATTCTCGATTTCTTCATCGTAGATTCTGCATCCGATAGCTCTTCCGTCATCGCAGAAGATTTCGATGTTTTCAAAGAGAATGTTGTCGATAAAACCGTCGTCGAGCTCAACTATGATTGCAAGGGAGGCGATTCGCTCGTTATCCCAGGTAGCATCTTTGTAAATTACCGCGCAATCTCTGAAGGTTATGTTGCTGATTTCTCTGTTGACCTCGCCGCAGATGCCGAAGCATCTTGCTTTACCTGCCCAGGCAACGCAACCCGAGAAAACAATGTTTTTGCTTATAACACCTTCTGCGCCGCCGAGAGCTTTCACATCAAAAAGGTCGTCGCCGGTTCTTGCAAAGCAATCAGAAACGGTGACATTCTGCGAGTTGCAGATTGCGTAGGCATCGGCATTCTGTTTGTATCCGAAAATATCGGTTTCGCTGATGTCAACATTTTCGCATTGATAGGTGATGAAAGACCATTCGGGGCAGTTGATGATTTTTACTCCTCGCACTTCAATGCCGTTGCAGAGGTTGAAAACAATTCCTCTGCGCTCGCGTCGGTCAAGGGGAGTGAGGTCGATTGCACCCGAGCCGAGAATTTTGACATTGTTGCAGTTGAAGAAATTGATGAAAGGAACTCTTGTAAGACCGATAACATTTGAGGTGAGTGCATCGTCTTCCCAATAGAGAAGCTCGTCATCTTCACTCATAATATCATATTTATGGTTTGCGATGAGATGCGCGCCGTTTTTGAGGTAGAGAATGCTGTTGTCAGTTTTGAAATTGAGGTAATCAATTCTGTGAACACCTTTTTCAAAAACTGTGACATTTTCTTCGCCGTATTCTTCGATGAGATTCTCGATTTCAGCATCTTCATCGATTCTTTCTCTGACGAAAAGCGTGAATGCGTGTTCTTGCTCTGCGCCGTTAAAAAGGAAGGTGTAGATTCCGAAATCGCTGATTGAGGCGGTTGCCGTTGCGTTTGCGCATTTTACACCTGTGCCGAGTGATTCGGGAAGCACGATTGCGTTGCGGATTTTGTAACTGTCGGAAATTATTTCAATGTTGAAGCTGAAATCGGTGTCTTTATCGATATAAATTTCAGAGAATGAATGGAGCGCACCTGCCTGAGTAGTGCCGACGAAAACGGTTGCGGCATAAACGGGGATTGAGGTGTCGCCGATTTTTGCCTTGTAATACGGTGAGATAACAATGCCGCTGACATCGTCGTAGCCTTGAGCTTCAAAATAAAGACCTCCGTTTGAATCTTTTGCTCTGTCGGAGAGGATTTCGGGAGTCAGACCGCTTTCTTCAAGAGTTTTTACGGATTCTGCAGGATATTCAAGAAACGAAAAATCAAAATTTTCGCTCGGATTTTTCAGTTGCACAGGTGAAAAAACCGAAGTAAAAACAATCGAAAGAGTTGTGAATAACGAAAAGAAAAATCTGTAAAGTGTAAGCATAAAAATAAGCTCCTTTGAATCGATTTGAAATATGATATCATATTTCAGAAGATTAAACAATATTGCATAAAAATAAAATCAAAATGTGCAAAAACTTGTTGTTAAAATTCTGTATTTATGTTATCATAGATTTTATATAAAGGAGGCGATGCTCAAAATGAGTAAATTGGTTGGTAAAGCCAAAGATTTGTTTACCGAAATCAAAACGCATTGGCATACTCCTGCGGAGGGTAAGTATGTGCCCTACAAGGAGTATAAGGATGTTGTTTTTGCCGTAGGCAGTAACTATGCAGGCTCAAAGGTGCTTGAGTATATCGGATTCTGGTCATCCTGCTATCTCATTATGCACCATTATAAACTGCCTTATCTTACCTTCTCGGTTATCGGTATTCTCAATATGCCGCTTGGTTACATATCGGCGCTGATATGGTGGTTTGTATGCGATAATCTCGGTTTCCTTCCGAAGAAAACAGAGAGAAAGCTTTATTTCGTTTATGCCCTGATGATGATATTCGGCATATCAACGATTTTGTTTGACTATTCATTGTTGTTTGACCAGACAAGTTCATTTATCAGATATCTCAACGGACTTGAGGGTATGAATGCAACGGCATGCTTCAAAACCTTCGGTACGCACTTCCTTTATACAGGTTGGGTCGGCGCAAGAAACATCTTCTGGCGCAAGAAGCTTCTGCCCAAATACGGCAGATATAAGTATTCGCTCTATTGCGATGTTATCCCCAAGTGTGTGATGGTTATCCTTATCGGTTGGCTTCCTGTTTATAACATTCCCGATGTTGCAACAAGAGTATGGGTCGCAAACCTTCTCTTTGCCACATATAATGTTTTCGGCTTTGCCAATAACCTTGAAACCTGCACAAAGAGTATCAGCCCCAATCTCCAGGAAAGAATTCTTGTCAGAAGCTATCCTGTTAAAATTTCGCACTTTTTCAACACCATTGTCGGCATAATTATGCCTGCAATTATCGGTATGCTCAGATATGAATGGGCAGATATCAATGTTTACAGATATGTAATTCCGATCACATTCATCATCCTTGCAATCTTCACTATGAAATTTGCAGGTAAAATTCAGGAAAGAATTCCGCAGCCTCCCGTTGAAAAGAAAGTTCAGATCAAATTCTGGGACGGTATGTTCGGTGTTCTTCATAACAAGTATCTGCTTATCAATACTATCAAAGACCTTATCGATGCGCTCGGTAACGGTATGCTTCCGTTCACAACGATTCTTTATTTCTATACCTTCCGTCTGAGCGGTCTGCCTTACAGCCTTATCGTTATGCTCATTTCGTTTGCGGGAACTCCGCCCGATCTGCTTTCGCCCTATTTCCTTAAGAGGTTCTCGTATAAGCAGATTATGATTTTCTATCAGCTTACAAGAGCTATCGGTAACGCACTTATAGCCGCTGCAATGTGGTTCTGCGGCGATAATCTTACCCTTTGCGGTACAATCTGCGTTGTTGTTATGTTCTTTATGGAAATGACAAAGACTGTTCCTACAACTGCAGGTCATGATATGGATGTCCGAATCAGAGACTATCAGATGTATCTCTCAGGCGAGCGTCTTGAGAGTTTCTCAGGTGTTTTCGGCTGGTTTACAGGTCCCATCACCTCATTTGTCGGTCTTATCATTCCTCTTTTGCTTCTCAAATACGGCTTCAACAGCAACTGGGACGTTCTCTTTATCGATGCTTCAAGAAGAAGCATAATCGTTGTTCCGCTTATTGTTGACGTTATCGGTTATTTCCTGATGACGATTCCTTATCTCTTCTGGGATTACGACAGCAAGAAGCAGAATATGGTTATGGAAGTTCTCAAGCGCCGCGCAGAGGTCACCGAGAAGAAGGCGGCCGAAGAGGGCGAAACCGTTTCCGGCGGTTATACAGGTTGAGTGAGGTGAAATGATATGAGCAAAAAAGAAAAGAAGATGGCAAATCAATATGAAGAGCCCATTCAGCTTGATATTCCCGAGGATGAAATATGGACTTATCGCGTTGAAGGTCTTGCCGCACCCCACATAAACAAACCTTATAAGCATTACGGACTTAAAAAGGTTATTTTTGCCCTTGTTATCATTGTCGCGGTTTCGCTTTCAATGTATTTCAGCGTCAGAACTGTCCAGAAAGATACCTTTGAATACGAAACCGTTAATTCGGGCATTCAGCTTTCAAAATTCAGTAACACAGGCTTCGTCACAACGCTTGATATCGATTTTGTTTCGAGCGTTGAATATGATGAAACAAATCCCGATGTAAACACCAATTTTACCATCATCAAGGATGAAACAAAAAAGGTAACATCGGTAGGTCCGTATGCACTCAACTGCGACGAAAAGGTTGAAGTTATCAATATCGGCGCAGGCGTTGATTTCGTTGACCCCAAGGCATTCTATTCCTGCTGGGCACTGCAGAGAATTGAGGTTGATGAAAATAACCCCAATTATTGCGATGTTGACGGTGTGCTTTTCAATAAGGATAAGACAACGATTATCTGCAGACCCTGCGATTACGATGCTTATCTTGCCGAAAAATACGGTTATGCAAAGTATGACGAAAACGGCTATCTCATCGAGCCCAAGCCTGAAGATGCAAATTATGCGCAGTATGTGAATGATGTTCTTACCTATGTTGTGCCTTCGTCGGTCAATAAAATCGGAGAGCTTTGCTTCAACTATGCTAACCTGAAAAATGTTTATCTTCCCGAAGGTCTTAAGACTATCGAAACACTCGGATTCTTTGAAATTCCGCTTCTCGAAAATGTTTACAGCTACAAGGGAGTAACAGTTTCGGACACTCATTTCACTTCAGAGGCTGCTCTCGGGGAAGTTTATGTTTCACTTCCCGAAGGTCTTGAGTATATCGGCTCGGATGCATTCAGCTATAACCAGTCGATGAATTATATCTATATTCCCGAAAGTGTAACCTTCATCGGTCACCACGCATTCTGGGATACCGTTTATAAGGAAGACGGCGCACTTAAAGGCGTAACTGTTATCAATGTTGCAGTTTCGGAAGAGGCATTCAAGGATTCTGTTGAGGTCGGCACAAGCTGGCGTCCGCAGTATGATTATATGCTTTTCAAGAAGAGCATCGATGTTGCTTATTCACAGCAAAGAGCCGCAAAATAAAAAATCTGCCTGCAAGGAATTTCCCTGCAGGCAGTTGTTTTTTTATTTACCGAGTATGGCCGAAAGGTTGCTCTGGATTTTCATTGCAACATCGGGATTGTTCATTGAATAAACGTGGACATTTGTGATTCCGTTTGCGTAAAGGTCGATTATCTGGTCGGTTGCGTAGGCAATACCTGCCTGCTTCATTGCGTCGGGGTCAGAGCCGAATTTATCAACAAGGCTCTTGAATCTCTGCGGAATGAATGAGCCTGAAAGCTTGATGGCTCTTTCAATCTGATTTGCGTTTGTGATGGGCATAATACCCGGAATTATCGGTACGGTGATACCTGATTCGCGGATTTTATAAAGGAAATTATAAAGCAGATTGTTATCAAAAAACATCTGAGTTGTAAGGAATTCACAGCCTGCGTCAACCTTTTCTTTGAGGTGAAGAATATCCTCTTTCTGGTTGCGGCTTTCAGGATGAATTTCGGGGTAACAAGCTCCGCCGATGCAGAAATCGGGGTCGATTTCCTTAAGCTCGCGGATGAGGTCGGTTGCATATCTGTAATACCAGCCGCTTCTGTCAGCACCTTCGAGATGCGCAGGAATATCTCCGCGCAAAGCCATAATGTTACGAATGCCTGCAGCTTTGATTTCGCCGATTTTTTCTCTGACAGTTTCTCTCGTTGATGAAACGCAGGTCAGGTGAGCAATGCTCGGTACATCGTAACGCTCCTTGATATTCTTTGCGATATCGAGGGTGTATCGGCTTGTGCCGCCGCCTGCACCGTAAGTGACGCTCATAAATGAGGGTTTGAGTTTGGCGATTTCTTCAGTTGCTGTTTTGACGCTTTCAAATGCAGTTTCCGTTTTGGGCGGAAAAACCTCAAATGACAGCATAGGTGTATCTTTTTTCAGAAGTTCGGATATTTTCATAAAATCATCTCTTTACTGTTGTAATGTGTAGATTATACAACCTGTATGAGATTAAATCAATATATTAATTGCAATTGAGTTGACAATATTTTTCTGCTGTGATATTTTTAGATAAGAGGTGAATAAAAATGATTAAATCAATTCTCAGTTTTTTTATTTCAATCATTATGGTGATCAATCCGCAGTTTCTCACCCTGCTTGATATCGGCAAAATGCCCGATAAGAATAAGCAGATTGACCTGAGCAAATTTGAGCTTGTCTGGGAAGACGAGTTTGAAGGTACAGAGATTGATTCAACAAAATGGGCTCCTTCCTGGTGGGTAACCGAGCGCAAGGGCGGTTATTGGCACGAGGATATGTGCCGCGTTGAAGACGGTAATCTTATCATCACATCGATGTATCTTGATGAGCCGCTCGAAAACCGCTACTACGATAAGTGGCACGATACAATCAATTTCAAGGAATATAAAGCAGGTTGGTATACAGGCGAATTGACCACTCAGGGCAAATATGAGCCTACATACGGATATTTTGAAATCAGATGCATTCTGCCTGCCGCAACAGGTATGTGGAGCGCATTCTGGATGATGAACGGCGATGTAACAAATGTTGACGGCTCGGGTCAGGACGGCACAGAGGTTGATGTTTTTGAGTCGTTCTATTATAAAGACCATTGGTGGGGCAATGACTGTGTTACAACAGGCATAATCTATGACGGCTACGGCCCCGAGATTCAGAATGCATCCATCGGCAAGTATTTCATCGAGGGCAATCCTTACGAAGAATATAACACCTACGGTGTTGAGTGGAATAAGGATGAATACATCTTCTATATCAACGGCTATGAAACAGGCAGACTCAATGCAGGCGGCGTTTCGCAGAATCCCGAATATCTTCTTGTTTCCTGCGAATTTGCAGGTTCAGACGGCGTTCAGCATTCTGACAGACACGGTACGGGCGAAATCAGCAAAACACCCGAAGAAAACTGGCCTGCAGAATTTGTTGTTGACTATGTAAGACACTATCAGTATACAGAATATCTTAAATAAAAAATACTCCCGAGGCTCATATGAGTTTCGGGAGATTTTTGCTTTTTGAATATCCGATGTGCAAAAAGAGTTAAAATTTACAAAAAAATATTAAAAAACATTGTTTCTTTAGTTGAAATTAGTCTATATTTTATGATAATATAGTTAATATTATAAAAATAATGGAGAGTTTATGAATCCTGTAAACTTTTATCTTGTGACTGATACCCATTATTTCGATGCATCTCTCGGCTGTGAGGGTGCCGCATATGATGAGTATATGAAAAGAGAACAATATTTTATGGCGGAAAGCAGCGATATCGTAAAGGCTGCGTTTGCGGAAATAGCCGCTGATACATCCGTTGATACGGTGCTGATTCCTGGCGACCTTTCAAAAAACGGTGAAATAGAGAGCCACAGAAGTTTTGTCAAGGAGCTTGATAAACTCAGCTCTTCGGGTAAGAAGATTTTTGTTATTACCGCAGGTCACGATTACGGCGAAAAATCAAGCGCATTTATCGGAGATGAAAGAATCGATGTTGATGGCACTCCCTTTGATTCGCTTCGCGAGATTTATGCGGATTACGGTTATTCGCAGGCGCTTGCAGTTGATGAGCAAACGCTTTCATATATCGCGGAGATTGCGCCGAAGGTAAGACTTCTTGCAATCAATTGCGACAGTTACGGCAATCCGAAGGGCGCGGTTGACGAAAGGCTTGAAGGCTGGATAAAAATCCGGCTTGATGAGGCAAAAAAAGACGGTTGCTCCGTAATTGCGATGTGTCATTATCCGCTCATACCCTCCGTTCCGATTTTTGACCTGGTAGGGGATGCGAAGCTTAAGGATTGGCGAAGAGTTGCATCATTCCTTGCCGATAACGGTGTTGAATTTATTCTGACAGGGCATATGCATATTCAGAGCATCAATGAATATGTATCCGAAAAAGGTAACAAGATAATTGATATCTGCACGGCCTGTCTTGTCGGCAGTCCTGCAAAATACAGAAAGATTTCAGTTAAAGATAATGTCCTCAGAGTCGAGTCGGTTGATACTCCCGAATTCAGGACTGAAACCGACGGAGAGTCTTTGCAGGAGTTTTTTGACAAACAGTTTATTTATTCGATTCAGAATCGCATTCTCGGCGCACTTGACGGAGGCAAAGGCTTTGCAGGGATGATGAAAAAACTCGGTAAAAAAATCGTCGGCAAGATTACCGTCGGATGTCTTGGCAGATTGCTGTGGATTAAAACCGATAAATCAATCCGTAAAATAAAATTAATTGATTTGGCAGGGAATATCGGTATCGCGATATTCAAAGGCGATATGCCTTACGGTGCGGGCACTCCCGAGGGCGATGCAATAGCAAGAGTGCTCAAAAGATTCGGTTTCATAATCAGAAAAGTTGAGCCGAAACTCTCGAAAAACGGCATAAAAGTCAATCTGACCGATATGTTGCTTGATACAGTTTCAAATAACAAGGGGTTTTCCGATAACAATGCGGTATTTAACCTTGATAATGGGGTGAAATAATGAAAAATTATGATGTTGCAATTGTCGGCGCATCAACCGCAGGCAGCTATTTTGCAAGAAGAATGGCAGAAAAAGGCTTCTCGGTTTTGCTTCTCGAAAAAGATGCAAGAGAAAAGCTCAGCCCGTCATATGATATTTTCCATATGGGAAAAGAAGAAATGGAGCAGCACGGTCTGCCCGGGGTTAAGGAAGGCGACGGAATATATGCCTTCGAATTTGAAGATTCTGCAATCTGCTCGGTTTACGGCAACCATCCGAAGCCCTCAAAGCTCAAGGTTGTCGGTATGCATAAGCACGATTATTGTGTGCTGATGAATGATTGGGCGGTTGAAGCAGGTGCAGAAATTATCTATGAAGCATCCTTCAAGAGTCTTACATATAACGAAAACGGCAAGATTAACGGTGTTGTCTACGAAGTAAACGGCAACGAAGAAACCGTTTCCTGCCGACTTGTTGCTGATTGCTCGGGTATCCCTGCTGTTGTCAGACGCAGTTTGCCTGATAACTACGGCATTGAGAAATTTGCGCTTACTCCGAAAGATATCTTTTATGTAACTCTTCGTTACATTGATTTTGAAGAAAAGAGAAGCAGCCGTTATCTCCGCTCGGATTTCTGGCTTTATTTCAAATCCTGGCTTGCTCCCAGCGAGGGAAGCGACGCACTTATCGGCATCGGTGCTTGCGGCGGTTTTGAAACGGTTGAAAAGGTTTATAAACTTTTCGAAAAAACCGTTAAACTTCCTGCACATAAGGTGACAAGAATCGAAAACGGTATGACTCCATACCACAGAGCGCCGTATTCATTCGTTTCGGACGGATTTATTGCAATGGGTGATGCGGCTTGTCTTACGAAGCCTAATTGCGGCGAAGGCTGTACTGCATCGCTTGTGCTTGAGGATATCGCGGTTGATGTTGCCTGCGTTGCAATGGCAGACGGCAAATATCCTACAAGAGAGGCTCTCTGGAGCATCAATAAAAAATATAACGATACTCAGGGTAAAGAGTTTGCGAGCCTTATGGCGCTTCTCGGCTCGATTATCCGACACAGCGCGAAGGCAAACGAATACCTCTTCAAAAAGGATGTTATTTTCAGCTGCAAGCTTCTGAGCAGTATGGGTAACGGAATTCAGCTCAGTTTTGCCGATTATGCAAAGACTCTGATTTATATTGTTGTCGGTCTTGTTACAGGTAATATCAAACCTGCCGAGCTTAAGGCTGTTATTGATGCAATCGTCACAAGCGGTAAACTGACAGCTCACTACGAAAAATATCCCGATACTCCCGAAGGCTACGAAGCTTGGGCAAAGGAAGCCGAGCTTCTCTGGGCAAAGACAGGCAAGGTTGCCGAGTGGGATTCGGTAGATAATTTTTAAAGGGAGATGATTGGAATGAATTTCAGGAAGATTGTTTCCGTTATTGTTGCGTTTGCGATTCTGATATCTTCCGTCGGAGTTTTGTCAGTTTCATCTGCTGAATCAACCGAAGTTTCAGGCGGATTCACTTCAGACGATTTTCTTACAACAAAGGGCAGAAAGATTGTTAATCAGAAGGGTGAAAAAATCATTCTTAAAGGTGTCAATCTCGGCTCGTGGATGATATGGGAAGATTGGCTCAGCCCCTACGAAGAGGCAACCGACCATTATGATATTCTCGAAAAGCTCACCGAGCGTTTCGGCGAAGAAAAAGCATATGAGCTGATGAACACCTATATGGATAACTGGATAACAGAAAATGACCTTGATGAAATCAAGGCGATGGGTTTCAACAGCGTGCGTGTCCCGTTCTGGTTCAGAAATTTCTATTATGACGATGACGGCAGAAAGATTCTTGATGAAAACGGCGAATGGGATTTAAGCAGACTTGAATGGATTGTTGAGGAGTGCTCGGAGCGCAGACTCTATGTTGTGCTTGATATGCACGGAGCAGTAGGTTATCAGAGCGATGCACCTCACAGCGGTAAGAAAGGCTCCTGCGGTCTTTATGATGATACCGAGCAGGGTGAGAGATACAGAGAGCTTACTGACGATTTATGGAGAGAAATTGCAACGAGATTCGAGGGCAATCCTGCCGTTGCGATGTATGATCTTCTCAATGAGCCTATGTGCGAAGTGCCCGGCGGCGAGTTTGACAGAAGAAAGAACAACAGCTTCATCTATGACCGCCTTTATGATACGGTCAGAGCCGTTGATTCGGAGCATATCATAACAATGGAATGCATCTGGTCGGCTCTTGCAA
Source organism: Acutalibacteraceae bacterium (assembly GCA_045634985.1). GTDB lineage: Bacteria > Bacillota > Clostridia > Oscillospirales > Acutalibacteraceae > CAG-177. The sequence goes on from JAZRBF010000015.1 coordinate 116,028, forward strand.
TGCCCAACGCATTTCTTATGGGATGGAAAAATGTTGTGTATCAGGTGCATCTGTATGACACCTCGGCAGCTTCATTCAACCTTATGGCGATTCTTCCCTGGCTTGTTTTCTTTGATGTTCCGATGATGATGGGTGAATTCTTCCCTCACGGAACAAACACCTGGGAAAATTGCTTCAAAACTCTTGACAAACTCGGCTATAGCTGGTATCTCTGGACATATAAGGCGACGGGCCACGGTATGTGGAGCAGCGATTGGTGTCTGAGAGGCAGTAAGGATGGTTTTGAGAGAGCTAAAATAGAAACTGACAGTTATGAAGAAATCGCCCGTAAATGGGGTGAATGTATCCGCACTGAAAACGGTTTTCAGAATAGCGGCCATTATGAAAGAAACATTGAGTCAAAGCTTTGATTATACAGAATTCAACTGACCGAAAGGAGAAACAAATATGAAGAAAATTATCACAATCAGCCGAGAATTCGGCAGCGGCGGCAGAACAATCGGTAAGCATCTTGCAGAGGAACTCGGTGTTCCTTGCTATGACAGCGAGATTATCGAAAAGGTTGCAATCGAAAGCGGATTTGCAGAAGAATATGTCAAGGACAAGGGTGAATACACTCATCCCAGCCTTCTTATGAGCCTTCTTACAAACAGAAGCATTTATACGGGACCTACCAACGAAGACAAAATCTGGCTCATCCAGTGTAAGGTTATTAAAGAACTTGCAGAAAAAGGTCCCTGTGTTATCATCGGCAGATGCGCTGACTATATCCTGCGCGAAAGAGATGATGTTATGAAGGTTTTTGTTTTTGCAGACCTTGATGCAAGAGCAAAGAGAATTGTTGATATTTATGGCGAAATGGAGGACGCTCCCGTCAAAAGACTCCGCGAAAAAGATAAGCGCAGAGCTGCATATTACCATCACTATACCGATATGGACTGGGGCGCAAGCCGTAACTACGATATTTGCCTTAACAGTTCATTTGTCGGCATTGATGAATGCGTAAAGATTCTTAAGGATATTGCACAGAATGCATAAAAACAAAGCTTCCGTCCTTGGGCGGAAGCTTTATCTTAATGAATGAAAAAGGATGTTTACCGATGAGATATATTTTATTTTCGGCAATCAGAAAGGCATTTGCGGCGATACTTTCGGCAATTATGGCTTTCTCGGGAATGCTTTTCCCGAGTGATGAATCGCCTGCAAGACCTGATGCAAACACCGTAACGGCTTATGATGCTTCAGCGGCGGATTACAGTCTTGATATCGATGTTTCGGATGAACTTTATGATATCAGCGATTTACTTTTCGGTATCTTTTTTGAAGATATCAATTTTGCCGCAGACGGCGGACTTTATGCTGAAAAAATCGTTAACCGCTCGTTTGAGTTTACCGATGTTGCGCAGGACGATGCGCTTTACGGCTGGTCTTCTGTTAACGGCGCAGAGCTTACCGTTGTTGAAAACGCAGAGGATAAACTCAACGAAAACAACCCGAATTATCTTGAGATAATCAATTCGGGAAGCATTTTTGCAGGCGTTGCAAACAGAGGCTTTCTTGACGGAATTTCCGTTGAAGCAGGGGAGAATTATAACATTTCTTTCTATGCAAAAGCTTCGGACGGTTATGCCGGAAATGTTTATGTAAAGATTCTCTGCGGAGAAAAAACTCTTGCAGAAGGTGAAATCGAGCAGATAAACTCCGAATGGAATAAATACGAGATCACCCTGACCGCTTCTGAAACTGCATTTCAGGGAGTGAGCCTTGCTGTGCTGATTGATAACGGCTCGGCGGCGTTTGATATGATTTCAATGTTCCCTGAAAATACATATAAAAACCGCGAAAACGGTATGCGCAAAGACCTCGGCGAAATGCTTGAGGCTCTTGAACCGAAATTCCTCCGTTTCCCCGGCGGATGCATTATAGAGGGTTATGATGCTGAAACCGCTTATAATTGGAAGGATTCTGTCGGTGTCGGCAGGGATGGTGAGCCGCTTGAATTCAACGGCACTTACGGAGATGTTGCCGCAAGAAAACAGGGCACGAATCTCTGGACAAATCTCGCCGCAACCGATGACCCTTATCCGAGCTTTATGAGTTACGGACTCGGATTCTATGAGTATTTTCTTCTTGCCGAGGATATGGGTGCGCTCGGTGTGCCTGTTATCAACTGCGGTCTGTACTGTCAGATGAGAGGTATGGGTCCCGTTGAAATGTATACTCCTGAATTTGAAGCATATCTTCAGGATATGCTTGACCTTGTTGAATTCTGCAGAGGTTCTGCCGAAACAAAATGGGGCAAGGTGAGAGCTTCTCTCTGCCACGAAGAGCCGTTTGAACTCAAGTATATCTGCATCGGCAATGAAAATGAGGGCGAGGTTTATTTTGAGCGTTATCAGGCTTTCCTTGAAACCTTCAATGCCGCCAAAGAAGAGAATCCCGAGCTTTATGAGGGAATCGAGCTGATTTACTCCGCAGGTGCTTTCGATGCAACCCACGGTGAAAATTATCTTCCCTCTTATGAATATGCAAAAGAGCAGATAGGCAACGGCTTGGCATCGGATTTTGCAGGAGCAACCGACCAGCATTACTATAATGACCCCGAATGGTTTCTTAAAAATGCCGATTATTATGATGCTGATAATTACAGCAGAGATGTTGACGGTATGACCGATTCAATCTACGGCGGCGCTCTGCAGGTGTTTCTCGGCGAATATGCCGCAAGGTCAAACACATTGCGTGCGGCTCTTGCCGAGGCGGCTTATATGACAGGTCTTGAGCGAAACGGCGATATTGTCAGAATGGCGGCTTATGCTCCTCTTTTCAGCAATCTTACCGCAACTCATTGGTCGCCTGACCTTATCTGGTTCAATAATCATCAGGTAACAGGCTCAATCAGTTATTATGTCCAGAAACTGTTTTCAATCAATGCGGGCACAACCCTGCTCGCTTCGGATTTGAACGGTGCAAATATTCCGCAGGAGAATCTGAGCGGCAGAGTTGGTGTCGGTGCGTGGTACACAACCGCCGCGTTTGATAATGTTCTTGTTGTTGATAACGCAACGGGTAAAGTTCTCGGTAAGGATAATTTCTCCGTCAATTCGCTTGCATGGAGCTGGAATAAGGCAAATGACGGCGAAATAACCGTCAAAAACGGTCAGCTTATTAACGATGCAACATATATGCCCTACAGTCTGACAGGCTCGGTCGCGTATACAGGTTATGATGAGTGGACGGATTATACCTTCACCGTTGATGCAACAAAGATAAACGGCAACGAAGGATTCATAATTCCCTTTGCTGTCAAGGATCACGATAATTGCTGGTTCTGGAATATCGGCGGCTGGGATAACACAGTTTCCTGCCTTCAGCAGATTGAAAACGGCATCAAGTCCAATAAAATCCTCGGAACGGTAAGAGATTTTACTGCGCAGGAGGGTCAGACATATCAGCTTAAAGTTGTTGTCAGCGGAACTCAGGTTAAGTGCTATATCGATGGCGAACTTTATGTTGATTTTGATACCGCATCGGATGCTGAAGCTCAGGCTTATCAGGTTGTCAGCACCGATGAATCGGGCGATATAATTGTGAAGATTGTCAATGTTACAGGCGAGTCAAGAACTCTTGCGGTTAATGTTGAAAATGCCGATGTCGCATCCTCTGCGAAGGTGATGCAGGTGGCAGGTGACAGCCTTGCAAACGATAACATTCTCGGTCAGCCCGAGGACTGCAAAATTGAAGAAATGACCGTTGAAGGCTTCTCGGATAACTTCAATTATACCGTTCCTGCTTATTCGGTAACGGTTATCAGGCTTCAGAATAAATAATAAATTAAACGGGCGCTTTGAGTGCCCGTTTTTTCTTTTATAAAACTCAAAATGCCGTATTTGTTAACATTAAGTTTTCAATTTCATAATTTTTGTGTGTTTATTACTGTTGACGGGTTGTATATAATATTATATAATAATAAACTAACCAAATGTTTATTTAAATATTTATCTCTTAATAAGGAGTTATATAGAGTATGAAAGATGAAAGCTTAAGACTTATGCCTGCGGTGGCTCTCAGGGGACTTGTGGTGTTTCCCGGGATGTTCATTCATTTTGATGTAGGCAGAGAAAAGTCCATAAATGCGCTCAAAAAAGCGATGGATACCGATCAGGAAATTTTCCTTATTACCCAGAAAGATGTGTCCGAGGATGACCCCGATTTCAGCGGTCTTTATGAAATCGGCGTTGTTGCAAGTGTCAAGCAGGTGCTCAAGCTTCCGGGCAAAAGCGGTAATGTCAGAGTTGCGGTTGAGGGTCTTTACAGAGCAAAGCTCGTTGAAGGTATGGTTGCGTCAAACGGCAGCCATCTCAAGGCTTTGATTTTCCCTGTCAAAGAGCCGTCAATCAGGGCAGACAAGGTTGATTATGCGAAGGCACTTGTCCGCCACGCAAAGGATGTTTTTGCGGCTTATTCGGATTTTGCACCCCAGATGCCTGCGGATCTCATAACCAATGTTATGCAGGAAACAGACCCCGGTAAGCTTGCGGACTATGTTGCAGGCAACATTATGCTTGAATATGAGGACAGACAGCGTATCCTCGACATCATCAATCCCATCAGACGAGCAGAAGAGCTTTGTGTGCTCCTTGCAAACGAAAGTGACCTGCTTTCAATTGAAGCAGAAATCAGCGACAAGGTGCAGGAAGCAATTGATAAGAATCAGAGAGAATACTATCTTCGCGAGCAGATAAAGATTATTTCTCAGGAATTGGGCGGCGGTGCTTCTCACGAAGAAGAACTGAGCGAATTCAGAGAAAAGATTTTTTATCTTAATGCATCCGATGAAGTCAAGGAAAAGCTCTTCAAGGAATGCGATAAGCTTGAGAAATATTCACCCAGTTCACCCGAAGCTGCGGTCAGCAGAAATTATATCGAGGCTTGCCTTGAGCTTCCGTGGGGCAATTTCAGTAAAGAGAATTCCGATGTGAAGAAATCTGCGAAGGTGCTTGATAATGACCATTACGGCCTTGAAAAGGTCAAGAAAAGAATTCTTGAGTATCTTGCGGTCAGAGCACTTGCTCCTGATATCAAGGGTCAGATTATCTGCCTTGTCGGTCCTCCCGGTGTCGGCAAAACATCGGTTGCGCGTTCAATTGCGAGAGCAACAGGCAGAAGCTACGCGAGAATTTCTCTCGGCGGCGTCAAAGATGAGGCTGAAATCAGAGGTCACAGAAAAACATACATCGGCTCGATGCCGGGCAGAATAATCAATGCACTCAAACAGGCAGGTACAAGCAATCCGCTTATCCTTCTTGATGAAATTGATAAGCTTTCTTCGGATTATAAGGGCGACCCCACATCGGCTCTTCTTGAAGTGCTTGACCCCGAGCAGAATAATTCATTCAGAGATCATTATATTGAGTTGCCCTATGACCTGAGCAAGGTTATGTTTATCACTACCGCAAATGTAAGGTCAAATATTCCCGAGCCTTTGCAGGACAGAATGGAAATCATTGAGCTCGGCAGTTACACATTTGAAGAGAAGTTTCAGATTGCCAAGAAACATCTTCTGCCCAAGCAGATAAAACGCCACGGATTAACAGCGAAACAGCTTAAAATTACGGACAAGGCTCTTGCTCTTATCATTGAGGGATACACAAGAGAAGCAGGTGTACGTGCTCTCGAGCAGCAGATTGCATCTGTTTGCAGAAAAGCGGCAATGCAGATTGTTTCCGACGGTGCGCTGAAAGTTACCGTAAAACCCGAAGATGTTGAGAATCTTCTCGGCTCACGCAAATTCAGAAATGACACGATAATCAAAGAAAACGAAGTCGGCGTTGTCAACGGCCTTGCGTGGACAGCAGTCGGCGGCGATATGCTTGAAATTGAAGCCGCTGTTCTTGAGGGAAGCGGAAAGCTTGAACTCACAGGCTCTCTCGGCGATGTTATGCAGGAGAGTGCAAAGGCGGCTGTCAGCTACATCCGCTCGAAGGCAGATGACCTTCCTGTAAGCGCAACTTTCTATAAAGACAAGGATATTCACATCCACGTGCCCGAAGGTGCAACTCCGAAGGACGGCCCTTCTGCAGGCGTTACGATTGCTACAGCTCTTGTTTCAGCTCTTTCGGGCAGAAAGGTGCGCAAGGATGTTGCAATGACAGGCGAGATTACTCTTCGAGGCAGGGTGCTTCCCATCGGCGGTCTTAAAGAAAAGTCAATGGCGGCTTACAGGGCAGGAATCAAAACCGTAGTTATTCCCTATGACAATATCGCAGACCTTGATGAGGTTGACCCCAAGGTCAAGGAAGCAATCACCTTTGTTCCCGTTAAGACTATCAGTGCAGTTTGGGATGTTGCTCTTGAAAAGAGTCAGGAAGAAAAGGGCGGAAAAGATATTCTTCCCGTTGCGGAGAATGCAGGTAAGCGCCCTTCCATTACACAATAAAAAACAGGATTGATTAAAATGAGATTTGATAAAATAGAGTTCACCGCCGCTTACGGCACAGCGAAACAGCTTCCGCCGTCAAATCTTCCTGAAATTGTTTTTTCAGGTCGTTCAAATGTCGGCAAGTCATCGCTTATCAACAAGGTTTTCAACAGAAAAAATCTTGCAAGAGTCAGCTCAATGCCCGGTAAAACCATAACGGTAAACTTTTTCAAGGGTGACGGCGTTATTTTTGCCGACCTTCCGGGTTACGGCTATGCCAAAAGAGAGCAGAGCGAGAAAAAACGCTGGGCAGACCTTATGGAAGGTTATTTCCAGTCGGGCAGAAATATTTCGCTCGTTGTGCAGCTTATCGATATGCGCCACGCTCCGTCTGCTGACGATATGGATATGCTCTATTTCCTTCGTCAGATGGAAATTCCTTTTGTGATTGCGCTTACAAAATGTGATAAGCTCAACAAATCAGAAACCGAAAAGCGCCGCGAAGAAATCAAAGAGGAGCTTGCGGATTATGCGGATATCAGAATGATTGAGTTTTCATCAGTCAAGGGTATCGGCGTTGAAGATATAAAGGCGGAAATCGTTTCCGCGGTTGAATGAGAGAAGGATGTAAATGTTTGTATCGGATTGCATTTCGATAAATGAAAAGGGTCACCTGACAATCGGCTCAGCAGATACCGTTGACCTTGCAAAGGAATACGGCACACCTGTCTATGTTTTTGACGAAAACGAAATCAGAGGCAATCTGCGCGCTTTCAGGGACTCTGTTAATGAATATTATGGCGGCAACGGTCTTGTCTGCTATGCAAGCAAGGCTTTCAGCTGCAAGGAGATTTACCGTATCTGTATGCAGGAGGGTACGGGTGTTGATGTTGTTTCGGGCGGCGAGCTTTATACTGCTCTTTCCGTCGGATTCCCTGCAGAAAACATTGTTTTCCATGGCAACAACAAAACTCGCGATGAGCTTATGATGGCTGTTGAAAACGGCGTCGGAAGAATTGTTGTTGATAATCTTACCGAGCTGGAAACTCTTAACGGCATCGCTTCCGATTCGGGAAAAACTGTTGGAATTATGCTCCGCATAAAGCCCGGTGTTGACGCACATACTCACGATTTCATTAAGACAGGCCAGATTGATTCAAAATTCGGATTTGCTCTTGAAACAGGCGAGGCACTTGAAGCCTCAAAAGCCGCGATTGCAATGCCTAACCTCAAACTCCGCGGTCTGCATTGCCATATCGGTTCGCAGATTTTTGATATCGACCCGTTTGAACTTGCGGCTCAGGTTATGCTGAATCTTTATAAACAAATCAAGGACGAAACAGGTGTTGAGCTTGGTGAACTCAATCTCGGCGGTGGTTTCGGTATCAAATATGTTGACGGAGACACTCCGATTCCTTACGGCGAATATATGAAAAATGTTTCTGCCGTTGTTAAATCCGAGGCTGAAAAGCTCGGTCTGAAAATACCGTTTATTCTCATCGAGCCGGGTCGCTCCGTTGTCGGCGCTGCAGGTCTGACTCTTTATACTGTCGGTTGCGTAAAGGAAATTCCCGATATCCGCACCTATGTTTCAGTTGACGGCGGTATGGCTGATAATCCGAGATATGCTCTTTATAAAGCTGATTATCAGATTATCTGCGCAAACAAGGCAAACGAAGATAAAACCGAAACAGTTACCGTTGCAGGTAAATGCTGCGAAAGCGGTGACCTGATTCAGGAAAATGCACCTCTTCAGAGCGTTGTGCCGGGAGATATTCTGGCTGTGCTTTCAACAGGCGCATATAACTACTCAATGGCATCAAACTATAATCGTATTCCCAAGCTTCCCGTCGTTATGATAAAAGACGGCGAATCAAGAATCGTTGTTAAAAGAGAAACCTATGAAATGGTTGCCTCCTGCGATATCTGATTAATACATTTTTCAAGGAAGTGATTTAATGCCTGATATTAAAATGTTGGCAGACAGAGTCCGTCTTGTTTCGGAATCAACCGATAAATTCAAAACGGGTTGTATCTCTGTTTCGATGGCGTTACCTATGGATGAGAAAATGGCGGCGAATTCATTGCTCGTTTATCTTCTCAAACGCTCCTGCGAGGCTTATCCCGATTTTTCGCTTCTGAGCGGCAGACTCGATGAGCTTTACGGTGCGTTTCTCGGTGCGGCGGTCAGCAAAAACGGCGAATCGCAGGTGTTAACCCTGAGCATTACCTGCCTTGCTGATAAATTTGCGCTTGAAAATGAGAGCATTCAGCTTGAAGCGGCACAGCTTCTTTCCGATATCATTTTTAAACCCAATGTTAAAAACGGCTCTTTCGGCGATGATGCTCTTGCAACCGAAAAACGCCTTCTTATTCAGAGAATCGAAGAAGAATTCAATGATAAACGCACCTATGCTTTTAATAAATGCATAAGCTATATGTGCAAAAATGAAGCTTTCGGTAAGGATAAATACGGCACAGTTGAGGAAATCGAAGCGGTTACAATGGCTGATGTGTTTGCGGCGTGGAAGAATATGCTTTCAACCGCAATTTTCCAGATTACCGTTGTCGGTGCGGCTGATGCGGAAAAAGTTGCTTCTGTTTTTGAAAAGAATTTTGCAGAAATCGAGCGCACTCCTGCGGAAATTCAGACTGTGTTTATTCAGAAAAGCAGACATTTCAACCGCTTTGAAGAGAAGTTTCCCGTTAATCAGGGTAAACTTGTAATCGGTTTCAGAGCAGGTATGACACACAGAAGAGATAATATTTTCGCTTATACTGTTATGAATGATATTTTCGGTATGGGCACATATTCAAAGCTTTTCACCAATATCCGCGAAAAGATGAGTCTTGCTTATTATTGCTGGTCAAGACTTGTTGCAAGCAAGGGTATCGTGCTTGTTGAAAGCGGAATTGATTCAGATAAAGAGAAAAAGGTTTCGGCAGAGGTGCTCAGTCAGCTTTCAGATTTAAGAATCGGAAAGACAGATCCTGAAGTGCTCGAATCTTCAAAACGCGCTTTGCGTGAAAGACACACCTTCACCACTCCCGAGGGTATTCTCGGCTGGTATTCAGCTCAGGTGCTCAGCGATGAAATCCTCACTCCCGAGGATATGGTCAGAGGCATTGAGCAGGTAACAATGGAGGATGTCTGCGAAGCGGCAACAAAGCTCTCTGTTGATACGATATTTATGCTTTCGGCGCAGGAGGAGGCAGAAAATGAAGTTTAAGAAGTTTACCGATAAAAAGCTTGGCGAAACCGTATATTGCGGCAAGCATCCGTCGGGTCTTGAAATCAGAGTCCTGCCTAAAGAGGGATATGACTCCGCTTATGCTGTTTTCGGAGTCAAATACGGCTCGATTGATACTGCGGTCAAAAATGCTTCGGGTGAATTCGAAACAATTCCCGAGGGTACAGCTCATTTTCTTGAGCATAAACTCTTCGAAAGCGAAGACCTGAACGCGTTTGAGCGATTTGCAAAAACAGGCGCGAGCGCAAATGCATATACAAGCTTTGAAAAAACTGCATATCTTTTCAAGGGGTCAGACAGAATTGAAGAATCCCTTGAAATTCTGCTTGATTTCGTTCAGAATCCCTATTTTACACAGCAGACTGTGGAAAAAGAGCAGGGCATTATCGGTCAGGAAATCCGTATGTATCAGGATTTGCCCGATTGGCAGGTAATGTTCAATATGCTCAAGGCGCTTTACAGCAGCCATCCCGTAAGAATCGATATCGCAGGCACGCAGGATTCAATTGCAAGAATCGACGCGGATTTGCTTTACAGACTCTATGATAATTTCTATAATCCTGCCAATATGGTGCTCTGCGTTGTTGGCGGAATTGACCACGAAAAAGTGGCGGAAATTGTAGAAAAGAACATCAAAAAAACCGAGGGAACGGTATGTGAACGCAAGTTTGAAAAGGAAAATCCCGTTCCTGTTCAGAGTTATATTGAAGAAAAACTTTCTGTTGCGCAGAAGCAGTTTATGCTCGGCTTCAAGGAAGATATTTCGGAGCCTCTGCTTTCGCTTGAGGATGAGATTGCTTCGCAGATTATGCTTGAAGCAATTACAGGCAAATCATCGCCGCTTTTCAAAAAGCTGCTTGATGAGGAGCTTATCGATATGGCATTCAGCTCGGAGCTTTTCAACGGCTTCGGATTCTCCTGCGTAATGCTCGGCGGCACAAGTAAAGACCCCGAAAAAGCAGCCGCAATCATTAAAGAGGAGTTTGCAAGACTTAATCTAGAGGGTATTAATCCCGAGGCGTTTGAGAGAGCAAAGCGCAAGCTCTATGGCAGAATGGTTATGAATTATAACGATATTGATGACACTGCCAATATGCTTATGAATCTTTATTTCAACGGCTATGAGCCTTTTGCGGAAATAGAAGTATGCAAGAGCATAACGCTTGAAAAGGCTCAGGCAAGACTTGCAAAAATCAAGGATGAATATTCGGCGCTGTCAGTTATCAGCCCCGTTTCATAAGGAGGGGAAACAGAATGTCAGGTTTTACTTCCGTAACATTCAAGGGCATTGAGCATATTTTTGAAGTGCCGAGCGTCCTTGCTGAATTTACTGTTTTCGGAAATCTTGTTTCAATCAAAATGTACGGCGCAATTATAGCCTTCGGCTTCACCCTTGCTGTCCTTTTCGGCGGCAGAATGGCTTATAAATGGAAAATGAGCCTTGATAAGATGGTGGATGTGCTTATTTACGGCACAATTGCCGCAATCATCGGCGCTAGACTTTACTATGTATTCTCAAAATGGGATTACTATTCGGCTAATCCCGAGGATATCGTGAAAATCTGGGAGGGCGGTCTTGCCATTTACGGCGGTATCATCGCCGGTATTGCTGCGGCGTTTGTTGTGTGTAAGGTGCGCAAACTCAATTTCTGGAATCTGCTTGATATTGCAGGTATGAGCCTTCTTATCGGGCAGGGCATCGGCAGGTGGGGTAACTTCACAAACCAGGAGGCTTTCGGCATCAACACAGATATGCCCTGGGGTATGTGGAGTCCGAAGGTATATAACTATATTGTTGCGCATCAGGATGAATTCGCGGCAAACGGTTTTTCTGTTGACCCCGATAAATTCGTCCATCCGACCTTCCTTTATGAGTCAATCTGGTGTCTTCTCGGTGTGCTTGTGCTTTACATAATCACAGAAAAAGCACGCAAATTCAGCGGTCAGACCTTCCTTTGCTACGGAATATGGTACGGCCTTGAGAGAATGGTTGTTGAAGGTCTTCGTACAGACAGCCTTTATATTGCAGGCACAACAATAAGAACTTCGCAGGCTCTTTCTGCGGCAATTGTTGTTGTTTGTGCGGTGCTTCTTATTGTCCTTCTCATCAAGTATAAAAAGAATCCGCAACCAATTGAAGGTGTTGACTATTTTGATAAGGATGTTGAAGAAAAAAGAGCCGCAAAAGAAAAGAAGAAAGCGGCAGAAGAGGTGTAAAAATGGCAAAGCTTATTGATGGTAAAACCATAAGAGAATTTAATCTTGATAAGATTGCGGCAGAGGTTGCCGAGCTTAAGGGAAAAGGCGTTGAGCCTGCTCTTGCAGTTATCATCGTCGGTTCAGACCCTGCATCAAGAGTTTATGTAAATAATAAAAAGATGGCCTGCGAAAGAGTCGGAATGCGCTCTCTCGAGTATGCATTGCCCGAAGAAACAACCACAGACGAGCTTCTTGCTCTTATCGATAAACTTAATGCGGATGCAACTGTCAGCGGTATTCTCTGCCAGCTTCCCGTCCCCAAACATATTGATAAGAATGCTGTGCTCAGACGAATTCTTCCCCAGAAGGATGTTGACTGCTTCCATCCTGAAAATGTCGGTCTGCTTTCAACAGGAATGGGCAAGCTTATGCCCTGCACTCCTATGGGTATGATGAAGATGCTTGAATATGAAGGAATCGACCCTGCAGGCAAGCATTGCGTAATTATCGGCAGAAGTGATATTGTCGGCAAACCGATGGCAATGCTTATGCTTTCAAAGAGCGCAACCGTCACAATCTGCCATTCAAAAACAGTTGACCTTCCTTCAATTACAAGGCAGGCAGATATCCTTGTTGCGGCAGTAGGTATCCCCAACTTCGTAACAGAGGATATGGTCAGTGAAGGCACAATCGTGCTTGATGTAGGTATTAACAGACTTGAGAGCGGCAAGCTTTGCGGCGATGTTGATTTTGAAGCTGTTAAGGAAAAGGCATCAATGATAACACCTGTGCCCGGCGGTGTAGGTCCGATGACTATTGCGATGCTTATGCAGAATACTCTTACTGCCTGCAAAGAGCAGAACAATATATAAAATGTTATTATAAAAGGAGATTTGTATTATGGAAAAGAAACTTCGCAGAAGCCGTTCAAACAAAAAGGTGCTCGGTGTGCTCGGTGGATTTGCTCAGTATTTCGGCATTGATGCAACAATTCTCAGAATAATCTATGTTCTTCTGTCAATTTTTGTTCTCGGATGCCCTATAATCATCTATCTGATTGCAGCGCTTGTTATGCCTGAAGAGGACTGATTGCAATCAGAATTTCCGACGCACATATTTAATAAAATTTTTTCAAAAAAATATCAAAAAACGTTTGACAATGCTTGAACGTTGTGATATAATTCCATATGCCGCATATTCGGGGCGGGTTAGTTATGCCCAAAAACAGATTTCTGTGCCTCAGGTAACCCATTTATAAGTGTTACAAGAATAGCGAGTCTAAAGAAAAGGATTGATATTCCGAATGTACGCAATTATCGAAACAGGCGGCAAGCAGTACAAGGTAGAAGCAGGCGATGTTATCTACATCGAAAAGCTTGGCGCAGAAGAAGCAAGCGAATACACCTTTGATAAGGTTATCGCAGTTGGAACCGATGACGGCATCAAGGTTGGTGCTCCCTATGTTGAAGGCGCAACCGTAGCTGCCAAGGTAGTTAAGAATGGCAAGGGCAAGAAGATCACAGTTATGACCTACAAGCCCAAGAAGAACTCCAAGCGTAAGATGGGTCACAGACAGCCTTACACTAAGGTTGAAATCGCAGCCATCAACGCATAATTTGAGCCCTTATGATAAGGGTCAAGTTCTCAATCGGTAACAACCGACTCCACGGCTTTGAAATCAGCGGTCATTCGATGACAGCTCCCGAAGGTCAGGATATCGTTTGTGCATCAGTTTCGTCAGCAGCTTTTATGGCGGCTAATACGATTACTGAAATTATCGGCACTCCCGCAAGGGCAGAGGCTGAAAGCGGCCTGATGATTTTTCATCTGAGCGAAACAAACGAAAAAACCGAAGCGGTGCTCCGAGGCCTTGAGCTTCATTTAACCGAACTTTCAAAGCAATATCCACTCAACATTAAAGTAATTTACGGAGGTGTAAAGAATGCTTAAGATAAATGTACAGCTTTTCGCTCATAAAAAAGGTATGGGTTCAACCCGTAACGGCCGTGATTCCGAATCCAAGAGACTCGGCGCAAAGAGAGCTGACGGTCAGTTCGTTCTTGCAGGTAACATCCTTGTAAGACAGAGAGGCACACACATCCATCCCGGCAACAACGTTGGTAAGGGCTCCGATGATACTCTCTTCGCACTCATCGACGGTACAGTTAAGTTCGAGCGTATGGGTAAGGACCGCAAGAAGGTCAGCGTTTACGCTGTTGAGCAGTAATTAAACAAAAAATTATCCGCTTTGCAAAATGCAGAGCGGATTTTTTCTTTTTTCAGTTTCTGATATCGTCATCAGTGTGGACAACGGCGGTTTCTGTATCTCTGAAAAGAAGAGAAATGCACCAGATACCTGCCAGGGCAACAAGAGTATAAACGATTCTGCTGAGAATCGCGCCCTGACCGCCGAAAATCCAGGCAACAAGGTCAAACTGAAAAAGACCGATGCTGCCCCAGTTAAGAGCGCCGACGATAACAAGCGCAAGTGAAATTTTATCAAGCATGGTTTCAACTCCTTACTTTGCATTTCACAGATAGTATGGTCTGAAACCATTCAGTTATGCCTGATAGAATTGGAAAATTTTAAAATTCAAACGAAACATCGCTGTCCTTAAAAAGAGGGGCGGCGATATCTTTTTGAGAAAGAATCGGATTTTCGATGCCCCATTCAACTCCGATTTCAGGGTCGCACCAGCAGATGCTCCTGTCATTTTCGGGTGAATAGAAATCGTCAACCTTATATGAAAGCTCAACATTATCCGAAATTGTCAGGAATCCGTGAAGACATCCTTTGGGGATAAAGAGCATCTTTTTATTTTCTTCCGAAAGCTCAACTGCAACCCACTTTAAATAAGAGGGTGAGCCTTTTCTGATGTCGACGGCAACATCGATAATCTTTCCCTTTGTGCAGGAAACAAGCTTTGCCTGTGATCTCGGATCTTTCTGGCAATGGAGTCCGCGAAGAGTACCTGCTTTTGCCGAGAATGAGCGGTTATCCTGAACAAAGTCAGAGAAAATGCCGTTTTCTTCAAAATCTTTTTTAGAGTAGGTTTCGCAAAACCACCCTCTGTTGTCGCCGATAATCTTCGGCTCAACAATGATAACGCCTTCGATTTCTGTTTTTTCAAAAATCATTGCTGTTCCTCCGTTCCCCAGCAGGGTCTTGCACCGGGTCTGTCGGCAGAATAGAGAATCTTACCCTCTGCAACAGCGCGAAGATGCTGACCGTATGAGGATTTGCCGTATTTTTCAGCGGAGCGCAGAAGAGCCTCGCGGCTTATCCAACGCATATTATATGCAATTTCTTCGGGGGCGGAGATTTTGATGCCCTGAAGCTTTTCAACAGTGTGAATAAAGTTTGCGGCATTCATAAGATTTTCAACCGTTCCTGTATCGAGCCAAGCAAAGCCTCTGCCCATCAGTCTGATGTCAAGGTCGCCGTTTTGCAGATACATCTGGTTGATATCTGTAATCTCAAGTTCGCCTCTTTTTGAGGGCTTGAGCGATTTTGCATATTCAACAACGCGGTTGTCATAGAAATAAAGACCTGTTACCGCATAGTTTGACTTGGGAACTTCGGGTTTCTCTTCAATTGAAACGGGGATGCCGTTTTCGTTGAATTCAACAACACCGAAACTCTGCGGATTATCAACATAATAGCCGAAAATAGTTGCTCTGCCCTTGTTTTTTGCTGCCTGGCGGAGCATATGGCCAAGACCGTTTCCGTAGAAAATATTGTCACCAAGTACCATTGCAACATCGTCGTCACCGATGAATTCTTCGCCAATGATGAAAGCCTGTGCAAGTCCTTCAGGTTTCTCTTGAATAGCATAAGAAAGGCTCAGACCAAACTGTCTGCCGTTGCCGAGAAGTTCCTTGAAGCGAGGTGTATCGGTTGGGGTGGAAATAATAAGAATCTCGCGGATGCCCGCAAGCATAAGCGTTGAAAGGGGATAATAAATCATAGGTTTATCGTAAACGGGAAGAAGCTGTTTACTGGTAACCATAGTCAGCGGATAGAGTCTTGTGCCAGAGCCGCCTGCAAGAATAATACCTTTCATCAAACACACTCCATTTCAGATAAAGCTGTATAATGATTGAGTTGATTTCATTTATTTATAAACCTTATAATACCATCTTTTGTTCAAAATGTCAAACAAATAAAGGTTACAATAGTGTAATCTTTATGAAATGTGTTGATAGCATAAAAAGAGATAAGAAAAATCTTTACATTTAAAAAATAATGTAATATAATAAACTGAACATTTGTTTTTACGAGAGGAGGTCTGTTTGTGGACTGTTTTAAACTTCATTCAGCTTATAAGCCGACGGGCGACCAGCCGCAGGCTATTGCGGAGCTTGTCAAATCAATCAGAGAGGGTAACACCGAGCAGACCTTGCTTGGCGTAACAGGCTCGGGTAAAACATTCACAATGGCGAATGTTATTGCAGAGCTTAACAGACCTACACTTGTGTTGGCTCATAACAAAACACTTGCCGCACAGCTTTGCTCCGAGTTTCGTGAGTTTTTCCGCGAGAATGCAGTTGAGTATTTTGTTTCATACTATGATTATTATCAACCTGAAGCGTATATTCCGACAACGGACACTTATATCGAGAAAGATTCGGCAGTCAACGATGAAATTGATAAACTGCGCCATTCCGCAACCTCCGCGTTGTCGGAGCGCAGGGATGTTATTATTGTTGCCAGCGTTTCGTGCATCTACACTCTCGGCGACCCGATTGATTACCGCAGTATGGTTATCTCTCTGCGCACAGGTATGGAAAAAAGCAGGGATGAGCTTATTGAAAAGCTTGTTTCGATTCAGTATGAGAGAAATGATATCGATTTCAGCCGAAATAAATTCAGAGTCAGGGGAGATGTTGTTGAAATATTCCCCGTATATTCCAATGAAAATGCTTACAGAATCGAGTTTTTCGGTGATGAAATTGACCGCATCAGCGAGATAAATGCGTTGACAGGTCAGGTGAAAAGCGTTGTGTCGCATGTTGCGATTTATCCTGCTTCGCACTATGTTATTTCACCCGAAAAAATGGAAAAATCAATCAGCCATATTTATGGCGAGATGCTTGACAGAGTCAAGGAGTTTGAGCAGGCAGGTAAACTGCTTGAAGCTCAGCGTATCAGACAACGCACTGAATACGATATCGAGATGCTCCGCGAAACAGGATTCTGCAAAGGTATTGAAAACTATTCGAGAGTTATGTCGGGCAGAGAGCCCGGTTCCGCTCCGTTTACGCTTCTTAACTATTTTCCCGATGATTTTCTTCTGTTTGTTGATGAATCTCATGTTACTTTGCCGCAGGTCAGAGCGATGTACGGTGGCGATAAGGCGAGAAAAGACAGCCTTATTGAATTCGGCTTCCGTCTGCCTTCTGCATACGATAACCGTCCGCTTACTTTTGATGAGTTTTATGAGAGAACAGGTCAGAAGATTTTTGTCAGCGCGACTCCGGGTGAATTCGAAAAGAGCAGAAGTCAGCATACGGCAGAGCAGGTTATCAGACCGACAGGTCTGCTTGACCCCGAAATATCTGTCAGACCCGTTGAAGGTCAGATTGATGACCTTGTTTCCGAAATAAATATCCGCACCGCGAAGGGTGAGAGAGTGCTTGTAACAACTCTTACGAAGCGAATGGCGGAGGATTTGACGGATTATCTTGAAAATCTTGATATCAAGGTGCGCTATATGCATCACGATATCGATACGATAGAAAGAATGGAAATTATCCGCGGTCTGCGTCTTGGCGATTTCGATGTGCTTGTCGGAATTAACCTTCTTCGCGAGGGTCTTGATATTCCCGAGGTATCGCTTGTTGCAATTCTTGATGCTGACAAAGAGGGATTTCTGCGTTCTGAAACGTCGCTGATTCAGACAATCGGACGAGCCGCAAGAAACGCGGAAGGTACGGTAATAATGTATGCCGACAGCGTGACACCCTCAATGGAAAGAGCGATTACGGAAACAAACCGCCGCCGCGAGAAGCAGATGAAATATAACGAAGAGCATGGAATAATTCCGAAAACCATCGTCAAGGATGTCAGAGAGATCATTGAAATTTCAGCAAAATCCGATGATGATAAGGCGATTTCCAAGATGAGCAAAAAAGAAAGAGAGCAGTTGATAATCAGGCTTACTGCAGAGATGAAAGCGGCAGCTAAAATTCTTGAATTTGAGCACGCGGCTTATTTGCGTGACAAAATTGAAAAGCTCAGAAGAGGTAAATAAAAATGGCGATAAAAAACCTGACAATCAAGGGCGCAAGGGAGCATAACCTCAAGAATGTTGATGTTGTTTTGCCCAGAGATAAGCTTGTTGTTTTTACAGGTTTATCGGGCAGCGGCAAATCGTCCCTTGCCTTTGATACGATATATGCAGAGGGACAGCGAAGATACGTTGAATCGCTTTCCTCATATGCAAGGCAGTTCCTCGGTCAGATGGAAAAGCCCGCCGTCGAGAGCATTGACGGTCTTTCTCCCGCTATTTCAATCGACCAGAAAACAACATCAAAAAATCCCCGCTCAACCGTCGGTACGGTTACGGAGATTTATGACTATCTGCGTCTGCTTTATGCAAGAATCGGCATTCCTCATTGTCCTGAATGCGGAAGAGAGATTGCAAGGCAGACCGTTGATGATATAACAAATCAGGTCCTCGAGCTTGATGAGGGCACAAGGATTCAGATTATGGCCCCCATTGCGCGAGGCAAAAAGGGAGAGTTTGTAAAGGAGCTTGAAGGTATACGCAAGAGCGGATATGCAAGAGTCAGGGTCGATTCGATTGTCTATGACCTGACTGAAGAAATCAAGCTCGATAAAAATATCAAACACAATATTGAAGTAATCGTAGACCGCCTTGTTATCAAAGAAGGCATCCGCTCAAGACTTGCAGACTCAATCGAAACCGCAGTCAGCCTGACAGACGGACTTCTGATGGTTGATGTTATCGGCGGTGAAGAACTTCTTTTTTCGCTCAATTATGCCTGCCCCGAGCACGGAGTCAGCATTGAAGAACTTGAGCCGCGTTCATTCTCCTTCAATAATCCTTTCGGTGCGTGCCCGAAATGTCTCGGACTCGGAGTGTTTATGCATATTGACCCGAATCTTATTGTGCCTGACGGTACTCTTTCAATCAGAGAAGGTGCAATCAAAGCGAGTGGATGGGGCAAAAGTGACGGCGGCACAATTGCGCAGATGTATTTTGAAGGCATCGCCGCGGCATATGATTTTTCGCTCGATACTCCGTTTGATGAACTTTCAAAAAAGGCGAAGGATGTTGTTTTTTACGGCACAAAAGGTAAGAAAATCAAGCTTGAGCGTAAGAGTGAATATGGCTCAGGCACATATATGACGGATTTTGAGGGCGTTATCAATAACCTTGAAAGGCGTTATGCGGAAACCACAAGCGATTATTCACGAAATGAAATCGAAGGATATATGTCAACCGATTTGTGCCCCGAATGCGGTGGCGCAAGGCTTCGCAAGGAATCGCTCGGAGTAACGGTTGGCGGAATCAATATCAACGAATTTGTTAATAAATCCATAACGGATGCGCTTGAATTCCTCGATACTCTTGCTCTTACCGAGCGCGAGCAGATGATTGCGGATATGATTATCAAGGAAATCAGAAGCAGACTTACCTTCCTTTCAAGCGTCGGTCTTAATTATCTTTCTCTTTGGCGCTCATCGGCAAGTCTTTCAGGTGGCGAAAGGCAGAGAGTCCGCCTTGCAACGCAAATCGGGTCTTCGCTTATGGGAGTGCTTTATATCCTTGATGAGCCGAGCATTGGTCTTCATCAGCGGGATAACGAGAAACTGATAGCAACCCTCAAGCATCTTCGCGATATCGGTAACACGCTGATTGTTGTTGAGCACGACGAGGATACAATGAAGGAAGCTGATTATATTGTTGATGTCGGCCCCGGCGCAGGTATCCACGGAGGAGAAATTGTTGCCTGCGGTACTGTTGATGATATCATCGCGTGCGAAAAGTCAATCACAGGCCAGTATCTCAGCGGTAAAAAGTTTATTCCTGTCCCTGAAAGACGCAGAGCAGGTAACGGCAAAAAGCTTGTTGTTTACGGCGCGAGGGAAAACAATCTGAAAAACATTGATGTTGAGTTTCCTCTCGGCACATTCATTTGCGTAACAGGTGTTTCGGGCAGCGGTAAATCTTCGCTCATCAATGAAATTCTCAACAAGCATCTTGCCGCTGTACTCAACAAGGCGAAAACTGTTTCAGGAAAACACGATGAAATAAGCGGTACGGAATATCTTGATAAGGTTATCAATATTGACCAATCTCCCATCGGCAGGACTCCGCGCTCAAACCCTGCCACATATACGGGCGTTTTCAATGATATCAGAGAACTTTTCTCCGCAACGGTTGATGCTAAAAAGAGAGGCTACAAGCCAAACAGATTCTCATTCAATGTTAAGGGCGGCAGATGCGAAGCTTGTCAGGGTGACGGTATAGTTAAAATCGAGATGCATTTCCTCGCTGATATCTATGTGCCTTGCGAAGTTTGTCAGGGTAAGAGATATAACAGAGAAACTCTTGAGGTCAGATATAAAGGCAAGACGATTCACGATATCCTTGAAATGACTGTTGAAGAGGGGATGAATTTCTTTGAAAATATCCCGAAGATTCATAGAAAAATCAAAACACTCTATGATGTCGGTCTTGGCTATATAAAAATCGGTCAGCCTGCAACAACGCTTTCGGGCGGTGAGGCGCAGAGGGTAAAGCTGGCAACAGAGCTTTCGAAGCGCTCAACAGGTAAAACGATTTATATTCTTGATGAGCCGACAACAGGTCTTCACACCGCAGATGTGCACAGACTCATTGATGTCCTTCAGCAGTTTGTTGAGTCGGGCAATACGGTGCTTGTTATCGAGCATAATCTTGACGTAATCAAAGTTGCCGACCATATCATTGATCTTGGCCCCGAAGGGGGAAGCGGAGGCGGCGAAATAGTTGCTCAAGGCACTCCCGAAGAGGTTGCAAGCACCCCTTCATCCTATACAGGACAATATCTTAAAAAGATTCTCGGATAAAATTAAAAGCCGTCGGAAATTCCGACGGCTTTGTTTATTGAGTTAATCAGCCCTGCTGAGCAATGTTTCTTCTGATTCTGTCGCAGAAATCACTTGAAACCTTATCGATGTTCTTTTCGTTTTCAACGATCTGATACTTGCCGCCTTCTTCTGAAAGGAGAGCTTCAAATTCGGCTGTGTAAGCATCTTCCTGGAGCTTCTCACGAACTGTGAGCTGCCAATCGGGACCGTTGCTCTTTACATAGTACATAAGGTGATAACCGTATTCTGTTTCAACGATTTCGTAGTCGCCGGTCTTTCTTGCTGTGTTGGTTGCCCACTTCTTGAAGGGTTCAACATAGCTTGAGTTGGGTCTGATATCTTCGTAAAGACCGCCTTTTTCGTTTGAAGCGGTATCATCATTGTACTTTGTAACGATTGCCTTGAAAGCATCTTCTGTGCCGCCTGCTTTAAGCCATTCTTCCTTAACTTCGTTGACCTTCTTGCTTGCAGCCATCTTGATTTCGTCTGTAACATCCTTGCCTTCTTCAACATCAAACTTAATCAGGCATTGGCGTACATCTGAGCTGATGCCTTCATATGCGGGGTTGTTGATAAGAACGATGTAAACTGCTTTGTCAGTTGTGAAAACATTCTTGTCACCGATTTTACGGTCAGCAGCGAAGATCCAGTCTGCAGCGTCCTTGGAAATTGCTGTTGAAAGAGCTGAATATGTTGAACCTGAGTTTTCAACTGTGGGATCAGCTTCTGTGGGCTTTGTGCCTTCTGCAAGGTTGCTGTTCTTGTGCTCAAGTGCAGCAGCTTTGAAGGTTTCGCCGTCTGTAATCTTTTCGAGAATAGCGTTTGCTGCGTCGATGTGAACCTTATCAGCTTCAGCTTTTCTTGCATTGAATTCTTCGTCTGTTTCGGAAGTAGCCTTTGTGAGGGCATCAAGAGTAATTGAGTAGTAACGGGTATCAGCGTAGTTGTAAATCTTGGTGTCCTTGTTGTACTCGTCTGTGATCTGCTGATCTGTAACGCTTTCGTCAGCCTTTGTTTCGATAGCAGTGTTGAAACGAGTTGCAAGAAGTTCGATTTCGAGGAGCTTGCGAAGACCCTTTTCGTTAAGGCCGTTTGAGTAGCTTGCTCTGATGTAAGCGTTGAGAGAGTAGCTGCTGCTCTTTGCCTGCTCGCGGAGTGAATCGATAGCTTCGTCAATCTGCTTCTGCTCTTCTTCATTGAGAGTGTAGCCGTTTGCTTTTGCTTCAAGATAAACTGCAAACTGCTGGTATGCAAGGCTTGTTGCGTAGTTGGCAATGATTTCATCGTAGTAAACGATGTTGCCGTCAGCATCCTTCTGACCTGTTGAAGCTTCGTCAGGAGCCTTGTCAAGAGGGAAGCCTGTTGAAATGCCCTGCTGCTGGTAGCTGTATTCGTTCTGGGCATAGGTCTGATATGCCATGTAATAGTAGTAGTTATACTCTGCAACGGAAACTTTTTCGCCGTTTACGGTGAGAGCGGTTGAGTACTTTTCAACGATGCCGAAGTGGTCAACAACTGCCCAGCCGAGGCCTACAACGATTGCAGCAACAACAAGAACTGAAATTGCTTTCTTTGCAAATTCAACTGCGGTGGTGCGAGCCTTGATGTTTTTGCTATTTTTCTTTGCTGCCTTAGCTAACCTTTCTTTTCTTTCCTCGCGGTAGAGTTCGGCTTTGCTTTTGGAGCTTTCATTTTTAGCCATTTTGTGTTCATCCTTTTCTAAGAGAATTAAATGCCAACCGATGTGCGTCGGCATAATGTATATATCTTATACTATTTTTTATAATTTTACAAGCCTTTTTTTATGAATTTTTATCGATAAGCATATAAAATGTTATAAATTTCCGCTTAAAAACTCTTTTTTAAACCATACTTCAGGTGCTTCGAAATCTTTTTGGTTAAGATAATTGAGTATACCTGCGTCGGTTGTGAAGGTGAATTTCAGACGGTAGGAATAGAGAAACTGCTTTTTATAGCCGCCGTGAGCTTTATTCAGCTCGTTGGTGCCGTATTTTCCGTCGCCGAGCAGGGGATGGCCTATGCTGGCGAAATGCGCTCTTATCTGATGAGTTCTTCCTGTAAGAAGTTCAACTTCAACAAGGCTGAGCCCTTTGTTTTCACCCTTAACGGAATATTTTGTTCTGATTTCTTTTGCGCCGTTTCTTTTTTGCGGATAAACGGTGACTTTGTTTTTCTTTTCATCCTTAACGAGCCAGCCTTCAAGAGTGCCGTGCTTTCTGGGGATTGTACCATGCACAACGCAGAGATAATATTTTTCAAGTTCTCTGTCCTTGAGCTTCTGGTTGAGAATGCGCAGGCTCTCTGCATTTTTTGCGGCGATAACAATGCCGCCTGTGTTGCGGTCAATTCTGTTGACAAGCGAAGGTGTGAATGAATGCTCATCCTTTGGGTCGTATTCTCCTTTTTCATAAAGATAACGCTTGACCCTTGTAATAAGAGTATCAACGTACTCGGTTTCATCAGGATGGGAAAGCAGACCGACTTTTTTATCAAGCAGAAGTATGTTTTCGTCTTCGTAAACGATATCCAGATGCTTTGAGGCACGCAGAAAATCGTAATGCTCGGCAACAGGAGCGAAGAATTCATCGTTTATGTACATATCAACGGTGTCACCCATAGCAAGTTTCTGCGAAATCTCGCCTCTTTTGCCGTTGACTTTTATTCTTTTCATTCTGATATATTTATACATCAGCGATTGCGGGAGATTCGGCACTGCTTTTGAAATGAATTTATCAAGTCGCTGACCGGAATCGTTTTTTGAAATCTGAAAGCTTTTCAAATTATCACCTCGGAATAATATATGGTTGAAAAAAGCTGTAACTTGTGTATAATAATAAATGTTCAAATATGCAAGGAGAATTTCAATGAATAAGGAAACAACCAAAAAGAAAAATGTTCATGAGAATCACAGAGCAAGAGTCAGGGAAACAATAAAGAAAACGGGAGTCGGCAATATTCCTGATGTTAACCTGCTCGAATATCTTTTGTTTTATTCAATTCCCAGAAAGGATACGAATGAGATTGCGCACAATCTGCTTGAGGCGTTCGGCTCGCTCAACGGAGTGTTCAATGCAAGCTATGAACAGCTTCTCGATATTGAGGGAATGGGTGAAAATTCAGCTCTTCTTATTTCGTTGATTCCCGGCATATGCAGAAGATATGTTGAAAGCGCGGAGAAGAAGAAAATCAATCTTTCCGAAAAGAAAGATGTGATTGAGTATCTCAAATCAAAGTTTTACGGAGAGAAAAAAGAAGTTTTCTATATGCTTTGTCTTGATGCTCTCGGTAATTTATTGAATTGCTGTAAACTCGGAGAGGGCAACCCCGAAACCGTAGTTATAGATAAGCGCATTGTGCTTGAAGCGGCGTTCAGAAGCAATGCGGATACGGTCATTTTTGCGCATAATCACCCTAATGGTATTGCGTCACCATCAATGCGCGACATAGAAACAACAAGCGAAATGAATGCCATTTTCCGTAAATGCGGAATAAGAATTGTTGACCATATCATCGTTGCAAATACCGATGTGCTTTCGCTTGCGTCGGTCAAGAAATATGCGATACTTTTTATTTAAATAATAATCGGCGGCAGGATGTGAATCCTGCCGCTGTTGTTTTTATCAGAAATTAATAACGAGCTTCTGTGTGCCTTTTTTGCCGTTGATTTTAAGGATTGAAGCATCAGTGCCTTCAATCGGCTCGAGTTCATATTCGGAAGTGCATTCGATTGATTTTGCCTTCTTGTGAAGATAAACTTCGGTGGGTACATCATATTCCTTATCCTGCTCAAAGATAAGAGTGAATGTGTCATTTTCGCGGTCTGTTTTGTATTCAACGATATCGCCGCAAACTGCGATGGGAGATGTTCTGTTAAGGCAATCCATAATCGGATTCTCGAGCATACCGTCGTAATATGCCCAGTATGTGTTACTCCAACGATTTGAATCAAACTTGTCAAGAAGGAATCTGATATGGTGAAGCCATTCGGTACCCTCGGAGTGACCGCCCCATTCGCCGACAACAACGGGAACATCAAGGCGCTGCTGTGACTTTCTGTGCTGATCAAAGATTGAGCCTACTCGGGAGTTGCTTGCGTATTTGTATGCAGGTGTGTCAACCATCAGGTCATATGCGTGGGGAGCGAAGCAAACCTTTTCTTCACGCTTGCCGTTATAGTTGATAACGGGGGTGCTGTAAGGAATACCGAGGTTTGAATAATAGCTGTTTTCCATCATCATAATGCCGTTGTCTGTAACATTACGGATGGCTTTTGCAGTTCTGTTGAGGAACTGCGAATATGCGCCGACATCGAATTTATAGATAAGTCCGTTTGCGGCACTTGTTACCTTGCGGAAAAGATCGGGGTCATCAAAAGGCTCAAGTACCTTGATGGCATTGCCTGAAAGAATCTGCTTTGCCATCCAGCCGATATTGCAGCGCTTATCGGTAAGAACTGTTTTTGCAATGCTTGCAACAAGCTTTCTGAAAACCTTGCCGCCGTCTGTGCCGGGGAAGGGTTCATTAAGCATATCGAAACCGAAGAGAGCAGGATGGTCCTTGAATCTTTCAGCAACATGCTGCCACATCTTGCAGAAATATGTCTGAAGAGGAATACCGTTATAAACAGCGTTGTTCCAGAAATTGTCGAAAGAGCGCTGTGTTGCTTTGCCCCAGAAATAGCCTTCAGCCCAGACAAATCTTGTCTTCTGGAATTTTGCGCCGTCGGTCAGACATGCCCATTTGGGTGCTCCGTCACCGGCCATACCCTTGAAACCGGCATAGAGATCCTGATGCATATCAAGATAGAAATAAATTCCGTATTTGGCGCAAAGGTCTGCAACCTTTTCAAGTCTGTCAAGGAATTCTTCGTTGTATTTAAAGGGTTCGGGTTCAACTGCATCCCAGGTTATGCCGAGACGAACGAGGTTGAAACCGTTCTGACTCAGACTTCTGATGAGATTTTCATCAAAAGGAAGGTCATAAGTTCTTTCTTCTGCGCCGTCCTTGTTATAACCCTTATCACAAAGGTTGACGCCGTTAAAGATTCTTTCTCTTCCGTCGGAGTCGATAAACTTCTGCTTGAATGTTGTTATTTTTTTCATTTCAATAACCTCTCGGTATATATTTTTTTCAATATTTATATTATTATAGCATCTATAAAGATTGTTTGCAACCGTTTTTTTGCTGCCAGTTTGTATAATCTTGTATGATTAGCTATTGCCATTGTCGAGGATGTGTGATAAAATATATCAGTAAATAAAATTTCCTTAATCAGGAATCAGAATGGAGTAGATATTATGGCAGCATCAATTTTTCTTAAAGCATTCTGCAGAACTTATCAGGGTATCTTCAGAGTTGCAGTTAATTTCCTTGACTGGACAGAGCCTCAGCTCGTTAAGGGCGCAGGCAGCGTTAAAAAGCTTCCTGAAGTAGTCAAGGCAAACGGACACGACAGAGTGCTTGTTGTAACCGATAAAGGACTTATGGGTCTGCATCTTCTTGACGGTCTTTTCGAAGGTCTTGAAAAGGCTGGCGTAAAATATTTTGTTTATGACGGCACACAGCCCAACCCCACAATCGATAATATCGAAGAAGCAAGAAAGCTTTATGCGGATAACAATTGCTCTGCAGTTATCGCTTTCGGCGGCGGTTCGCCTATGGACTGCGCAAAAGTTGCAGCAGCAAGAATTGCAAAACCCAAGAAAACTGTTCAGCAGATGAGAGGCACTCTCAAGATTCTCAAGAAGCTTCCCACAATTTATGCAGTTCCCACTACAGCAGGTACAGGCTCCGAAACAACAATCGCAGCCGTTGTTTCCGATCCTTCAACTCACGAAAAATATGCTCTTCAGGATCCCGTTCTCCGTCCCAAGTATGCAGTTCTTGATCCCGAGCTTACAATCGGTCTGCCTCCTCACATCACTTCAACAACAGGTATGGATGCTCTTACTCACGCAGTTGAAGCTTATATCGGCCACAGCAATACCAAGAGCACCGCTGCTGCCGCTGAAAAGGCAACCAAGATGATTTTTGATAATATTCTCAAGGTTTACGAAAACGGAAAGGATATCGAAGCAAGAGAAAATATGCTTGAAGCATCCTATCTTGCAGGTATCGCATTCACAAGAGCATATGTAGGCTATGTTCACGCAATCGCTCATAATCTCGGCGGTATGTACGGAACACCTCACGGCCTTGCAAATGCAGTTGTTCTTCCCTATGTTCTTGAATATTTCGGCGAAACAGCATATGCACCTCTTGCGAAACTTGCTGATATCGCAGGTATCACAAGCGAAGGTATGAACGAAGCTCAGAAAGCTAAGCTCTTTATTGAATCCATAAAGGAATTCAATAAGAAGATGAATATTCCCGACAAGCTTGATATTCTCGAAAAGGATATTCCCACAATTGCAAAAAGAGCTCTTAAGGAAGGTAATCCTCTCTATCCCGTTCCGAAAATTATGGACCTTGAGGATTGTATGGCGGTTATCAGAAGAATCGCAAAATAAACAGTCAGCAGGATTGTTTTTGTATAAAAAGGGTGTGACAAAATGAATATCAAAAAAGTAATCAGCTTTGTTATGGCATTGGTGATGCTTTTCTCGGTGTGCAGTGTCGGCGTTTCTGCGCAGAATAACATCAGCAAGCCTAAAAATGATGCTCCGTTTATATTTGTTCACGGACTTAACGGTTGGGGCGGAGCGGAAGGCATTGACGGTATTATCCCTTATTGGGGAGCAACAACGGGCGACCTTATGCGCTATCTGCAGTATGAGGGCTACGAATGCTATTCGGCATCGGTAGGTCCTGTTAACAGCGCGTGGGACAGAGCCTGCGAGCTCTATGCTCAGATTATCGGCGCAACGGTTGACTACGGCGAAGCACATTCAAAAAAGTACAACCACGAACGATACGGCAGAACATATTATGATGCGCTTGTGCCTGATTGGGGCAAACTTGATGAATCGGGCAAAATCAATCAGATTCATCTTATCGGTCACAGTTTCGGCGGAACAACCGTCAGACTTCTTATCCAGCTTCTTACAGAAGGCAGTTCCGAAGAAATGGCTGTCACATCTTCCGACAGTATTTCGGGTCTTTTTACCGGAGGAAAAGCTGAATGGGTAAAGAGTGCAACTGCAATCTGCACTCCGCACAACAGTGCAACTGTATATTATCCGCTTGATGCTCTTGGTCTTATAGATGTCATTGCTTTTGCAAGCTATATTTATATCGGAGTTCTCGGCAGAAGCGCTCTTAACGGAGAATTGGTTGATTTTCATATGGAGCAATACGGCCTTTCGGAGATACCCGGCGGAGACGGAGCAATCGGTTTGTTCAAGGCTATAAAAAATGTGCTCGCAAACAAGGAAGATTCAAGCTCATATGACCTTACTCCCGAAGGTACGCTGAAACTCAATGAAGAAATTGAAATCAGCGAGGATGTCTATTATTTTTCGTACCCGTTCTCAACAACAAAACCTGTTGATGCTCTTGGAATCGAAGTTCCGAAGCTTAAAACCAACCCTGTGATTTTTCTTACGGCGCTGGTTATGGGTGTTCTGAAGTTTGAGGATACTGAAACAGGATTTGTTTATGATGAATCCTGGCTTGCAAACGATGCGCTTGTAAATACGGAGAGCGCAAAATATCCGTTTGATGAGCCGTATACAGATTTTGATGAGGATAATATCAAAAAGGGTGTATGGAATGTTATGCCCGTCAGCGAGGGCGACCACGGAACGGCAATCGGTCTGTTTGCTGATAAAGAAAAGACACGAGAATTCTATCTTGAAATGTGTGAAATGCTCAACGCACTTCCCGATTGAATAATATTAAAAAGGGGCGGCTGATAACCGCCCTTGATTTTTGAAAGGTGACGAAATGAAAAGATTAATAAGTATAATTCTTGCTATTGTTATCGCAGTGGGATGTGCGATGCCTTCATACGCTGCATCGGGTAAGAATGCAAAAGGTGTAAGTAACATTATCAGAACAATTGACGGCTTGATTGAAAACGCAGAAAGACTTATACGCTCAAAGATTGAAAACAGAAAGAATTACGCTGATTATACCGAGCTTTGCGATATTCCTGAAACAGAAAACGGATACGTACCGCAGGGTTTCTGTATCGCTGAAGATGGCGAAAGCTATATCGTTTCTTATTATCACAGTGAAAAAGCATCAATTATTGTTTTTGTGAATGCTGAAACAGGCGAGAGTGAAAAAATCCTTAATCTCAAAACAGCAAGCGGTAAGGATTTCACAGGTCACGCAGGCGGCATTGCGCAGGAAAACGGATGGCTTTATATCTGCCACGGAAGTAAGATTTACAGAATATCTTCAGATGATATCGCAAATGCTGAAAACGGCGGAGAAATTTCTCTCGGCGAAAGTGTGCAGACGGATGTCAAATGCTCATATATCAACAGTGACGGCGAATATCTCTACGCAGGTGAGTTTTATACCTTTGATTTTGACGGAAGTTATGATACGGATGCATCACATCATGTTTCTGTTTCGCTTTTTGAAAGAAACTATGCCCGTTGCAATGCATATAAATTGAGCGATTTTGAAGCGGCTTTTGATGGTGGCGAGCTTATTCCCGATTTTGCGTTGACAACTCCCAACAGGGTGCAGGGAATTGCAAGACTTGATGACGGAAGATTCGTATTGAGTGTATCTTACGGCAGAAATAACGATTCATTTATGCCTGTCTATGAAGATGCAACTTCGGATGAGGCTGATTATGAGCTTGTTTACGGTGAAGAAAAAGTTCCCGTATATCATCTGAAAAACAGCCGCAGAGTTTCCAATCTCCGTCAGCCTCCGATGCTTGAAGGTATTGATGCAAATGGTAATTTGGTAGTCGGAATTTTTGAATCAGGCGCAAAGAAATACAGCGACAGTGCTTTTATTGTCAACAGTATCTGTGAATTACTTAAATAAAGCAAAAGCGTGGCATCAACCGATGTCACGCTTAATTTTTGTGGTTATTTCTTTTTTAATCTTTCGCAAAGCTCTCTGTCAGGAGTTACCCACATTGTGTTATATGTGTGATAAATGACCTTGCCAGGTTTCGCTCCGCTTGGTTTTTTGAGAGCTCTGACCTCTGTGTAATCAACTGCAACCTGTGAAGATTCTCTGCCTCCGCTGTGATATGCGGCGAGGATTGCCGCCTGTCGGCAGGTCAGCTCGGGGATGATATCACCGTTGCCGATAACAACAACATGTGAGCCGGGTATTTTCTGGGTGTGAAACCAGGAATCATCTTTTGCGGCGGTTTTGAATGTGAGAATATCATTCTGTACATTGTTGCGTCCGACAAGAATTGTATATCCGTCATCTGAAATATATTCAAGAGGGGGCAGGGGCTTCGGCTTTTTGCCTTTTTCGTTTTTTGCTCTTTTCAGATATCCCTGCTCATAAAGCTCCGCTCTGATTTCTGCAAGCTCTGTGTATCCGTCTGCTCTGTTTACGCTGTCAATAACCGATTCAAGATACGCAAGCTCCTGCTCACTTTGCTCAATCAACTCGCCGAGCATACTTTCCGCAGTTTTTGCCTTGCGGTATTCTTTGAAATATTTCTGTGCATTTGCAGAGGGTGAAAGTGCAGGGTCTGCAGGAATTCGGATAACCTTGTTTTCATCATAGAAGTTTTCAAGGTCATAGAAAAAAGAACCTTTTTTAAGTCGGTACTGATTTGCGAGAATCAGCTCCGCATTGATGCGTAATGCATCTTTGTCCGCGCATGCCTCAAGTTCAGCCTTTCTGCTCTGAAGCTTTCTTGCGGCTCTTGCAGAGGCATTCTGGAGCAGTTTAAGGAGCGATAAACTCCTCTGTCTTGTACGCTCAAAGCGGTCTTTTTCATAATAAAAATCATCAAGAAGCTGCGAAAAACTTTCGAATTCTTTTGCTGAAACTGTGAAGCCGTACTGTGTAATATCCATAAATGTAAAGTCATAAGGCTTTACACCTTCTCTGATTAACATAGTAGGAATGCCTTTGCCTGTTTCAAGCGCAGATTTGATTTCTGAAAGCATTTTTGTAAGACGGTCAAATGCAATATTTGTTATCTCGCAGGCAAGACCGTCATCGGGACTTGCATAAGCGGCAATCTCTCGGCTTATCAAGGGAGAAACGCCTTCAACAGTTTCAAGAATCGCTCCTGAAAGTCTCTTTCCGACGCATTTTTTTATTGCATACGCAATTGTTTCAGCATCGTTTTCAGCAAGATTAAGCTTGTTCTGACGGGGGGGTAATTCATATCTGAATGACGGCAGAATCTGGCGCACAGTTGATTGTGTAAAGTCAATTCGCTTTACAGAGTCGACGATATTTCCGTCTGAATTGACAAGGATGATGTTGCTGTGTTTTGCCATAATTTCAACGCAGAGCGTGAATGTTACAGCGTCACCGATTTCGTTTGTGCCTGCAAGGTCAAGGAAGATAACTCTATCGTGACCGAGCTGACGGATATCGGTTATTGTTGCCCCTGTCAGATGTTTTCGGAAGAGCATACAGAGCATCGGCGGAGTTGCAGGGTTTTCGGGCGCATTTGCCGTCAGATGAAGTCGGGGGCTGTTTGCGCTTGCGGAGAGAAGAAGTCGGTAAGCACCCTCTCTTGAGCGCAGATGAAACACCAGCTCATCTTTTGACGGCTGGTGAATTTTTTCTATTCTGCTTCCGATAATGTATCGGGAAAGCTCCTGCTTGAGCAGGTTGAGTGTAATTCCGTCAAGGGGCATAATTCAACCTCAAATTAAAAGTAGTAAGTGACAGGAGAGGTCTGCGGAATGATTTCAACCTCAATGTCAAATTTATCGTTAAGTTTTTTTGCCAATACGGCAACAACAGGATTTTCTGTTTCAAAATGGCCTGCATCAATGAGAGTCAGACCGAGTGCTTTTGCTTCGAGAAATTCGTGATGTTTGATATCGCCTGTTATATATGCATCGCATCCTGCTTGGGTAACTGCATTCATAAAATCAGCTCCTGCACCTCCGCAGACAGCAATTTTTCTGATTATTTTACCGCTGTCAGCAATACGCAAACCTGTTGAGAGCTTTTCTGCGCAGAGTTTTGCAAGCTCCTGTGAGGTTGTGTCATCGATTTCAGCAACACGAATCATCGAAAGCTCGCCTTCATCAGCAAAAGCGATTGCTTCAAAACCGAGTGCGGATGCAAGTGCATCATTAACGCCGCCTTTTGCAATGTCAAGCGAAGTGTGAGCACAGATTGCCGAAATGCCGTGCTTTGCAAGAAGAAAAGCAGGGTCATTATCAGTAAAACTTCTGACCGCTCTGAAAATAACGGGATGGTGGCTTACAATAAGGTCTGCGTTCATTTCAACCGCTTTTTTTATTGCTTCACAGGTAATATCGAGCACAACTGCTATCTTCTTGACAGATTTATCGGTTTCGCCGACAATCAGACCGCTGTTATCCCATTCGCATTGAGTTGAGAATGGTGCAAGAGTATCGATATAATCAAAAACATCCTTAACTGTCAGATTGCATACCATCGATTTTTTCCTCCGTTTCGGAAATGATTCTGCGCAGGTATTCTGCTTTTTCTTCCGTACCGTGTTTTATTTCAGCGTCAAGCTTTGTCTTGAGTCTGTCAACAACCTTGATGAGATATTGCTTCGCTTCAGGAGCGTTGCATTCGGGAAGTCTGCCGTAATATATATATCCGTCTGTATATTTTTCGGTTACACCTGTCCATTGGGCGCAGAGAGCACAATAGAGCTTGCCGCCGTCAGTGCAAGCTTTTTCTTTTATGATTTCAAAACCGTTGCTGATAAGATATTCTCTGATATCTTCAGCGTGTGACTGAGGCTGAAGAATCAGGCGTTTTTGTGGGTCTTTGAGCCAATGTGTTCTTGAAACAAGTTCGGTCATAAGTGTGCCGCCCATACCACACATAACGAAATCGTCAGCCTCATACGGCTCAATTTTATCGAAACCGTCAGAAAGACGAAGCGTTATTTTGTCAGCAATTCCGTATTGTTCAACGGTTTTTTTTGCATTATCAAGCGGACCCTTACGCAAATCGCACGCAAGAGCCGAGGGGCATTTGTTATTCAAAATCAGCCAGGCAGGGAGATATGCGTGGTCAGTGCCGATATCTGCGGCAATGCTGCCGTCACGCACCATCTCCGCCGCCATCATAATTCTTTCGGAGAGCTTAAGCATTTGCAAGGAATGCGTTCATCTTTGCAATGAGCTCATCTGCGTTAACGCCGTGTACCATGCAAGCCTGAGCAACGCTTTCGCTTCTTGCTGAGGGGCAACCGAGGCAATGCATACCCATTTCAAGGAAGAAGGGAGCAAGTTCGCGGTGTGCATCGAGGATTTCGCCGATTTTCATGTCTTTTGTGATTTCTGTCATCTGGATAACATCCTTTCAAAATGATTTGATGCTATTATATCACAATAATTAATATATATCAAGGTTATTAATAATTGACATTCAGTGCAAATAGCGGTAAAATAAAATGATTGATAATAAAATTGAGGTTACGGTTATGAAAAAATATGATGTTGCGGTTGTCGGCGGCTGTGCGGCAGGTATGGTGGCGGCGATAAACGCAAAAAGACTTAACCCGAAACTGAATATTGTTATAATAGAAAAACTTCCGAGAATCGGCAAAAAGATTCTTGCAACAGGTAACGGCAGATGTAATCTAACAAATCTCGGTGCAGTTGCATCGGATTATAAAAATTCTGCGTTTGTTGAATCGGTGTTTAAGAAATACCCGCCTCGGAAAGTTGTTGAATTTTTTGAATCAACAGGTCTGATGACCTATGCTGATTCCGAGGGCAGGATTTATCCGAGAAGCAATATGGCGGCATCCGTGCTCGATTCTCTCCGATTTGAAATTGAAGGACTCGGAATTGATGTTATCTGCGATATGCCTGTTACTGCAGCAGAAAAGAAAAACGGCGTTTTTGAGATTAACAATGATATTTCTTGCAGAAAACTGATAATTGCAACCGGCGGAAAATCTTCTCCGTCGCAGGGGTCGGACGGAAGCGGATATTCTCTTGCGAAACAGCTTGGTCATAAAATCAGCGCTCTTTATCCTTCGCTCGTACCTCTTACTGTCAGAGAAAATGTCAAGCCGCTTAAGGGTGTCAGGGCAAGAAATGTTGAGCTTACCCTTAAATCAGACAGGGTAATCAAAAAAACAAGAGGAGAATTGCTTTTTACAGACGGAGGTATATCGGGAATTGCGGCGATGGAACTTGCATCAGCAGCTGAGGAAATTCTCGCAACTGTAAAGCACAAACCCTTTACACTTGTTGATTTTGTGCCTGATATGGCAATGAATGAGCTTTTTGATTATCTGCTGAAAGTCAAGAATATCAAGGGATACTGTCCGGTTGATATGGTTTTTTCGGGAATTCTTCCGAAAGCTATCGGTGCAGAGATTTGTAAAGCTTGTTCACTTTACAAACAAGAAAAGAAAATATCTCAGCTTAATCGCAAAGATTTAGTTATTCTGGCTGAAAAAACCAAGAATTTTGAGCTTGAAATCACAGGTACAAAAGGCTTTGCCAATGCTCAGGTTACAAGCGGCGGTGTTTTTGTGGACGAAATCAATCCTGAAACAATGGAATCAACTTTGTGTAAGGGACTGTATCTGATTGGTGAAATACTTGATGTTGATGCACCTTGCGGAGGGTACAATCTTCAGTGGGCGTTTGCTTCAGGTTTGCTTGCCGGCGAAAATATTTGATAAGGTAGAAGATTTATGATAAAAATCAGTGAAATTAAATTGCCTCTTGACAGCGATGAAGGTGCGCTTTTGCGTGCCGCGGCGAAGGCTCTGCGCTGCAAAGAGGAAAAAATCAAATCAATTCAGATATCAAAAAAAGCAGTAGACTCGCGAAAAAAAGATAATGTTTTCTTTGTCTATAATGTTATCGCAGAGGTTGACGGTGATGAGGCATCGCTGATTGCTCACGCGAAGAATCCTCGCGTTGAGGCGGCTGAAATCTATAAATATGAGATGCCTGAAATCAGAAGGACAAGCACTTTGCGTCCCATTATTGCAGGTTTCGGCCCTGCGGGATTTTTTGCCGCGCTGATTCTTGCGAGAGCAGGATTCAGACCGATTGTGCTTGAAAGAGGCGCAGACGTTGATACAAGAACAAAGGATGTCAACGCATTCTGGACAGGCAGAAAGCTGAATACAGAGAGCAATGTTCAGTTCGGCGAAGGCGGAGCAGGAACTTTCTCTGACGGTAAGCTTACAACAGGCATCAAAGCCCCCCTTTGCAGAAAGGTTGTTGATGAGCTTGTTGTTCATGGCGCGCCGCCTGAAATCAGCTATTCTTCAAGACCGCATATCGGTACGGATAAACTCGGTGCTGTTGTAAAGGCATTCCGCGAAGAAATTATTTCACTTGGCGGTGAAGTCCGTTTCGGTTGGAAACTGACAGACCTTATTATTGCCAACGGAGTGATTCAGGGCATAAGCTGTCAAAGACCTGACGGCGGATACGAAGATATCGAAACTGATACTCTGCTTCTTTGCATCGGTCATTCGGCAAGAGATACGGTTGAAATGCTTTATAAAAAAGGAATCAAAATCATTCAGAAGCCGTTTTCTGTCGGTGTCAGAATCGAGCATCCCAGAGAGATGATTGATAAAGCTCAGTATGGCTCGTTTGCAGGGCATCCCGCACTCGGTGCGGCAGATTATAAGCTTGCCTGCCATCCCGAGCACGGCAGGGGAGCATATACATTCTGTATGTGTCCCGGCGGTACGGTTGTTGCCGCTGCTTCTGAAGAGAATTCTGTTGTTGTCAACGGAATGAGTGAATATGCGCGTGACGGCGAGAATTCAAATGCTGCATTGCTTGTCGGAATTGAGCCTGAGCATTTCGGCTCAGACCATCCTCTTGCAGGCATCGAGCTTCAGAGGAAAATTGAAAGAAAAGCATTCGAGCTTGGTGGCGGTGATTACAGTGCACCTTGTCAGACTATAGGCGATTTTCTTGCAGGCAGACCTTCAACGAAGCTTTCATATGTAAAGCCGACGGTTGCAACGGGTGTAACACCCTCGGATATCCGCAAGGTGTTACCCGAAAAGGTAACTGACATTATGGCGAAGGCAATTGTAAAAATGGATCAGAGTCTTAACGGTTTTGCTCTTGCCGACGGTGTGTTGACCGCGCCCGAAACAAGAAGCTCATCCCCCGTCAGAATTCTTCGCGATGAGCTTTATCAGGCAAATATCAGGGGACTTTATCCCTGCGGTGAAGGTGCAGGATATGCAGGCGGAATTGTTTCTGCAGGCGTTGACGGTATCCGCTGCGCTCACGCGGTATTGCTTGACGAAAGCGATGAATGGTGATGATATGACAAAGCTTGAAAAACTGACTGATAAGCAGCTTGCTCTTCGTATGTCAAAATATATTGCAATGCTCGAAAGTATAAAAATCCGCGCAGAATATTTTTCGGCAGGGGAATGCCCTAAAAAAGAGCGTGACGAATTGATTGCCGATTATGTTGCAACGCGCGATTCTTTAAAAGAAGATTGGCAATATCTGAATTTCAACAGAAATTCGGGCGGAAAACTTCTTTGGGATAAATATTTTCCGAGTGTCAGCGAAGCGGCATCCTGGGGACTTTATGCCGACCCCGAGGGCAAGTTTGATAAGGAATATTTCAAGAGCATTGATGATGCTTTGAAAAGACTGACAAAATATTATTCGTATGATTATTGGCAGATAATTGCCGAGTTATAAATCAAAAATTATAAGGTGGATGAAATTATGACACTCAAAATGGCGCTTTCTTTCGTAATGATAATGTTCTCGATTCTTTTCAACACAATCGATGCACGCTTGCTCTTTAATCCTCCTGCGGCAAAAACTGAAGCAGAGCTTGTTGAAATGAACGGAAGATTTGATACTTATGAGCTTGATGACGAAATAACCGTTATCAAATCATCAAATCTTACCAGCTCGGAAATTCAATCGGTTATTATTCTTCAGGGTCTTGTTGCAAAAGAAAAGCCCTCACTTTTCATTGACCATGGCTACGCCGCAAATGACGATGCCATTGCTGAATTTGAAAAGGCAGGATATGAAATTTCTTACACAGATGCTGACGGCAATCCCTGGAAATTTTCTACAATTGTTGAAAAATATAAGTCATATATCGAAGATAACGGATATATCCTTTATGCAACAGTGCAGGACCACGGTCAGCTTAACACCGCTACCAATCTTGCAACAATTAATGGCTGGTTGCCTGTTTCTGCAGATATTGAGCAGGCGGCTATTAATCTCGGAATGGAAAAGAAAGCTGATATCAGCGGCGATACAATCGACCTTGCTTATCTCAAAAAGTTCTACAGAGAATACAAGGATTGCTTCCGCAAGGATTCGCTTGTTCATATGTATTATTACGCACGCGGTATGAGAGATTTTGCAGTTCAGCAGAATATCTTTGTGCTTTATATTAAAGATGAAGATTATACAGGCAGACTTTTCAGAGATGAAGTTATGCGCGACCTTAAGCCTTCGGCTTTAATCTTCGGTTGGTGTCAGTATGAGATTAAATTCACCTTGTCTGCATCCCGTTACGGACATAGTGTTATCCCTTCAGACCATTCATATAACCTGTGCATTCTTTCTTCTTTCGATTCAACCGATAAAAAGTTGGCTCAGTCATATGAGGGTACAGTTGAACTTGACCCCAATAAACACTATGTTGCAATTGTTTACAGCGACGGTGACAATCTTCAGTGGCTTCAGAACGGTTTCAGCGAATATCACACCTGGCAGAGCTACAACTCCGATGTGCCTGTAACCTGGACAATTGCTCCCATTGCAACAGAGCTTGCAGATGTTGATATCGCAAGAACACTCAACGCCGCCAATGACAACGCAACATTTATCACAGGACCTTCGGGCGGCGGTTATGCAAGAGTTACCCAGATGAATTCAAAGGAGCTTGCAGCTTTCTCTGATTATACCGCATCAATTATGCTTGAATCAGGTCTGACAGTTATGACCTTCCTTGATGAAATTAACGGAAACAATTTCGATTCGGATATGCAGAAAAGACTCAAGTATTTCGCAAGATATGACAATATTGACGGCGGTATTCTTCAGCTTGACCCCAATAACTACGCCGGCGGTGGCGGCAGAGTCTATTTTGTTAATGACAAGCCATTTGTAACTGTTGGTTTCAGCCTCTGGCACGACAGCGGCGATGCATCGCAGGTAACAAACGAATGGCTTGCAGAGCAGGCAGCAGCTATCAACGCAAAGCCTGCCGATATCACAACAATCAACGGCTACACCGTCATCAATGTTCATCCCTGGACAGTCGGTCCCGATGACCTCGCATATTTTGTAAGTCAGCTCGGTGACAATGTTGAAGTCATTCCTGCAGAAGAGCTTCTTGCTGCAGTTGAGCAGAATGTTCCTCACGAATTCGCTCAGCCCAATTCATAAAAGGAGATCTTAATAATGAAAAAACGCATTCTTTCAGCATTCATTGCAGTAATTCTTGTTTTCTCAATGATGATTCCTGCTTTTGCGGCAAGAAAATCAGATATTCTTCGTTTCGATGAAAACGGCGAATTCAAGATTCTTCATCTTTGCGATTGCCAGGATAACTATCCTCTCGAAGAAAAGATGGTTACTTATATCAACTATGTACTTAAAGAGTATGAGCCTGACCTCGTAATTCTTGGCGGTGACAATTCAATCGGTCCCAAGGAGACAAAGGAGCAGGAAGTTAAAGAGCTTGTAGATATTTTTGTTGAGAATAAGGTTTATTTCACTCTCGTTTTCGGTAATCACGACCACGAGCAGGGTGTTGACAAAGAAACTCTTCTCAAGTATTTCCAGAAGTACGGCGGCAAATATTGCCTTGCGTATGATGCAGTCCCCGAGCTTCACGGCACAGCAACCCATAATCTGCCTGTTTATGCTTCAAACGGTGACAGTGTAAAGTTCAATGTATGGCTTTTTGATTCGGGAAACTATGTTTACGAAGATAATGACCCTGAAAAGAAAAGACTCGGTTATGACTGCGTTACAACTGACCAGATTGAGTGGTATAAAGAAGTCAGCGAATCACTCGAAAAGCAGGAAGGCGCAAAAGTACCTTCAATGGCATTCCAGCACATTATTGTAGGCGAAATTTACGAAGCAATCTTCCCCAATGCTCTTTTTGCTCTCTCTCCCTTGACCGAAAGCTATAACAACGGCAAACCCTATCCCATCATTTGCCCCGACACAAGCAAATTCAAGGGCTATCTTTTTGAAGCTCCTTCACCCGGTGTATATAACTATGGTCAGTTTGATGCAATGGTTGAAAGAGGCGATGTTACAGCTATCTATTCAGCTCACGACCATATAAACACCTTTGAAGTCAAATATAAAGGTATTGAGATTATTAATACTCCTTCACCTACCTATCATTCATACGGAACACAGTTCACAAGAGGAAGCCGACTCATTACAATCAAGGAAGACGATCCCTGGAAGGTAAAGAGCGATGTGCTTACCGTTAACGAGCTTGTAATGAAGGACAAGGATTTTGCTTCCGATATGGATACAAGCCGTTTTGCAGGTTTCTTCTGGAACGCTCTCGGTGCATTCCATCTTCTTCTTAAGAATCTTTCAGCTCCGATAACCGCAATTCTCTATTGGTAAATCTGAAGCCGCCTTCGGGCGGCTTTTTAATATATAAAATGAACAATTATATTTCGATTAATTCTTGTTTTTTTCGATTTTGATGAATTGAAATGAGAGGCTCTCTGTGATATAATACATTGAACATAAAATGGCAGACAGACATAGAATGAAATTGTAATATAGAGTGAAAGGTTTATTCACAATGATTTGTAACACAGTTTTGGATGCAATCGGCAACACTCCGATTATCAGACTCCAGCATATGACTTCCCCTGAAGATGCAGAAATTCTTGTTAAGTTTGAGGGACTGAATGTCGGCGGCTCAATCAAGACCCGTACGGCGCTTAATATGATTAACGATGCCGAAAGCAAGGGTCTGCTTAATGCGGATTCAATCATCGTTGAGCCCACAAGCGGTAATCAGGGCATCGGTCTGGCTCTTGTCGGTGCTGTTAAGGGATATAAAGTAAAAATTATTATGCCTGACTCCGTCAGCGAAGAAAGACGCAAGCTTGTTGAGCATTACGGCGCAGAGGTTATTCTTGTTCACGATGCAGGCAATATCGGTAAATGCATCGAGGAATGCCTTGAGCTTGCTCTTAAATATAAAGCAGAGGACCCCAATGTTTTTGTTCCTCAGCAGTTTGAGAATCCTGCAAACCCCGAAATTCAGCGCTCGGCAACAGGCGCAGAAATTCTCCGTCAGGTAGGCGGCCCGATTCATGGCTTCTGCTCCGGCATCGGCACAGGCGGAACGATTACAGGTATCGGCGAAACACTCAAGGCGCAGAATCCCGATATCGAAATCTGGGCGGTTGAGCCTGAAAATGCCGCGATTCTTTCGGGCGGCGCAATCGAAACCCACATTCAGATGGGTATCGGTGACGGTATTATTCCCGAGATTCTCAACACAGAGATTTTCAATGATGTCTGCATCATCGGCGACGAGGAAGCTCTTCAGACATCGAAAGACCTTGCTTCAAAAGAAGGCATTATGTGCGGCATCAGCAGCGGTACAAATGTTGCGGCGGCAATCAGACTTGCAAAGAAGCTTGGTAAGGGTAAAACGGTTGTTACTGTGCTTCCCGATACAGCGGAGAGATATTTCTCCACTCCTTTATTTGAATAAAAAAACAAGCTGTCAATCCGATTCGGAAAGACAGCTTTTTCTTTTAGATGAATAATCCTGTTACGAATGCCGCGGCGCACGCTGCAACCGAAACAACAATAAGCGGAAGCTTGAAATATGCAAGCACAACGGCAACAACTGTGCCGACAACCGCTGTAACGGTGTTTCCCGTTGAATAAAAAATCGAGGGAAAGGTCATTGCGCTGAGTACGGCGTAGGGGATATAGTGGAGAACGCTTTTGAAAAATCTTGATTTGATTTTCTTTCTGAAAAGTGCAAGCGGAAGCATTCTGATGAGATATGTAACGCCTGCCATAACGAGAATATAAATTGCAATACTCATTGTGCTTCGTCCTCCTTTTCTTCATCAATCGGGAAAAGGAGAGCGCCGATTACCGAGGCAACAATTGCGCTGATGATGATTGCAAATCCAACCGAAACCGCAGGTAACAGATATTTGAAAATGCAACTCAATGCGGCGGCGATAAGGATTACGCAGAGCACCTTGCGGTCAGCTTTTGCAGGAGGAATGATGATTGCAATAAACATTCCGTAGAGCATAATTCCCATTGCGGTGGTGAGCGAAGCGGGAAGAAGCATATTTGCAACAGAGCCTGCGAGCGTACCTCCGACCCAACCTGCGGCGGCAACGGAAATCATACCGTACATATAGGACGGCACAAGCTTGCAATCCTGAGCGGCGGCAACGGCGAAGATTTCGTCCGTTATGCCGTATGCGGCGAGAAGTCGGTGCGGAGTTGTGAATGAATCGTCAAGTTTTTGCGAGAGTGAGATTGCCATAAGGGCATATCGCAGGTTGATAACAAGCTGAGTTGCTGCCATTTCAAGCAGAGTACCGCCTGCCGCGATGATTGCAACGCCCATCGCCTGACCTGCGGATGTGAGGTTTGTGAGCGATATTATAACAGCTTCGATAGCTTTGAGTCCCGATTGCATTGCAACGATTCCGAATCCGAATGAAACGGAAAAATAGCCGAGCGCAATCGGTAAGCCGTGAAGCATTCCTCGTCTGAACGGATTTTTCAATTAAAGGACATCCTTTCGCTGAAACTAAATGCTATTCTAACACCGCAGGGGATTTTTTTCAATATTAACCGTTAAAAATGTTGATATAAAAATGAAAGAGCAGGATTTCTCCTGCTCTTTTTGATTATTTAATGCTGTTGAGAATATCAAGAAGGATTCCTGCGGAGAATTTCCAGTAATCCTTGCCGCCGAAAATCTTTTCAAATACATCGCTTACAGCTTTTGCAATCTTGTTGAGGATGGGCATAAGAGTGTAAACAACGAAGGGGGACTGGTCGCTGTCCGAAAGAAGACCTGCGTTATACATTGCAGTGTAAAGCTCTTTTTCAACTTCGAGAGTTTCGTCTGCATCCCAATCTCTGTCTGCAAGAAGCTCTTCTGCCTTTGCATATGCGGCATTGAGTGCTTCAAGCTCTGCGGCAGGGATGTTTGAAAGGTCAGCTTCGTTATATTTATACATCATACTTTCAATCTTGGAAAGATTTCTGTAATCAATGAACTGTTCGTAGCCGCCGTTGTTTTCTCTTGCATCGGTGATTTCGTAGTTTGAAATAAGCTGGATGCAAAGCTCGATAACATCGTTGATGCTTGACTGCAGTTTAAGATGGCTCTGACCCTTGATGAACCAGGTTCTGTCGGGGAGAGCGCAGGTGCCTGCGTCAAGAGCGCCGTCGGGGCTGATATATGTTTTGTCGATTGCAGGTTTGTAATCTTCGGGAAGAGTTGCGCCTGCGTTGGCAAATGTTGCGCCGATTGAGGTTGAAGCGGCCTGAATAACATTGTCGGAGCTGAGCTGATAATGTTCAACAAGACCGAGAAGCTCAAGGTCATAACCGCAGATAACGAAGATGTCAACGCCTTTATTTGTCATTTCCTGAACGGTCTTTGCGGCATTCTTCTGAATGTTGTAGTATTTATCTGTCTTTTCCTTGAGAAGC
This sequence comes from Acutalibacteraceae bacterium, assembly GCA_045634985.1. Classification (GTDB taxonomy): domain Bacteria; phylum Bacillota; class Clostridia; order Oscillospirales; family Acutalibacteraceae; genus CAG-177. The sequence continues at coordinate 158,805 of JAZRBF010000015.1, forward strand.
TTATGAGCATCGTCGGAAATGAGTTCCTTACTGAGTGTGGGATACATATCGCTCGGAACGAGTGCCCACATTGAGGGACAGTTGTGAATAAGTTTACCGAGGACTTCGTTAACTGCTCTTTCAAGAGCTTCGTTGATGAAATCGCTGAAAAGCTGCTGGGGGATTGCTCTTGCGACGGCGTTGCCTACATAAGCGAGAGCTTCATATTCCTCTGCAAGGATTGCGATGAGGTTGGGGATAAGTTCGTTATAGATTGTGTTGCCGTCTTTAAGTACGGAGTTGCCTGCCATAAGGTCGCCGAGAAGATATGAGCCGTCAACTGCAGCGGCGGCGAAAACAACTCTGTCAACCTCTGTGGGGTCGCAGTATTCGGAGAGGAAAGCGTTGCCGATTGTACCGCCGAGGCTGATGAAAACAAGGCTTACTTTATCGTGACCTGTCTGAGCCTTTACCATATCGATATATTCGTTGAGATTTGCGGCGGCTTCAAGAGTGTCACCGAATGAACTGTATGCATAGTAATATGCGTGGTCATAGCCGTAATCTTCGCAGAAACCTGTGATGTCAACCTGTCTTTTGATGAAATCGAATTCGGTTTCATATTTGGTGGTGGGCAGAGTGTTGCCGTTTTCGTCTTTGCCGTAACCCTTTGCATAGCCGTATGATTTATCGGGCTTTGTCATACATTCTTCAAGAGAATACCAGTATTCGTCAACTGCAACGCCGTTTGTTCTTGTGCCGTCAGCATTGAAATAGTGGCTCGAGAAGCTTTCGTCAAGAATTTCAAGCACTGTGTCAAGCAGACCATCCTTGTTGCCTGTTGCGATTGAAAGAAGGATTTCGCCGATTGCTGCTTTGAAAGCTTCGCCGAGAGCAACTGTATCAAACATAAATGCCATATCCATACCTTCGACAATCGGGAAACCGTCGCTGGTCATAATGTCATTGCCTTCTTTATCCTGAACATAAACCTGTGACTGCATAATGCCGTGAACAATGATAACGGGGCTGACACCGCATTCACCGTTGCAATCGGTTTTGCATTCGGATGACCATTCGTGGGTGTGCTGAGTTTCTTCTGCCGAAACAATTGAGGGCACTGCGCAGCCGCAGATAAGAATGCAGGCAGAAAGAATGATGCTGAGCATTTTTCTGAACTTCATTTTAACAAGACCTTTCATGAGTTTATTCATAAAAATTTAAAATATTATAACATATGTTTAACAATAACACAATATAATAAGTTACAATATTGAAAAAAAGAAAACTATATGCTATAATTTCAGACAATAATGAAAAAAGAGGAATATTATGAGTGAAAAAAGAAAAGTGCTCCTGATTGTTAATCCCTGCGCAGGAAAAAACAAAACAAGAGCAGGTACATTTGATATTGTTGACCGCTTCTCATCAGAGGAATATGATTTTACTGTTAAAACAACAACAGGTCCGAATGATGCAACCGAAATTGTTCTCAATCACGGCGCGGAGCACGATATGGTTGTTTGCTGCGGCGGCGACGGTACTCTTTATGAAACAATCAATGGCGTAATGCAACTTCCTGACAGATTGATTGTCGGATACATTCCGGCAGGGTCAACCAATGATCTCGCTTCAACAATCGGTCTTCCCATCGGCGATTTCAGAAAGGCAACCGATGTTATTATTGACGGCAACACTAACGGCTACGATATCGGTCTTTTCAATAATAAATTCTTTACATATGTTGCATCCTTCGGCTTCGGCATCTCTCTTTCTTACGGCACATCGCAGAAGATGAAGAATTTATTCGGTCACGCGGCTTATGTTATTGACGGAGCAATCCTTAAGTTGCCCCAACTTATCAAGGAAATCAGACCTATTCATATGAAGTTTGAGTATGACGACGGTCTTATTGAGGATGATTTCTATTTCGGCGCGATTTCAAACGCGACTACGGTTGCAGGCACTTTCAAATATGATAAAAACGATGTAAGACTTGATGACGGTCTGTTTGAAGTGCTTCTTATCCGCGGAGTCAACAGCCCTCTTGATGTGCTCAAACTTCTTGCCAAGGTAAGCAAGGGTGATTTTAACTGCGATCAGATAGTCTATCTCAAGACAAAACGAGCAAGAATGGTATTCAGAGAGCCTGAAAAATGGACTCTTGACGGCGAATACGGAGGCGAGCACAGAGATGTCCGTTTCTCGGTTATCAATAAGGCAATCGATATCTGCTCTCCTGACGGAAATCCGCTTTTCGTCGGCGATAAAAAAGAATATTCAGAAAAGTAAAACAAAAGACAAGGTGCAAAACCTTGTCTTTTTTGTTTGACATTATGAATCATAAGTGATAGAATTAAATTACCTAATAAAGAAAGTGAGGCATATTTATGGCAATCTTTTCAAAAATCTTTTCCTTCTTTATGTCGTTCGTTATGTCGATTATGAGCATCTTCGGTCTCGGCGGCGAGAAAACTCCCGAGTTTGTGCTCGGCGAAAATGTCATCAGCGATGTTGCTCAGGTGCTTGAGGTTTATAACAATGCTGTTATCAAAACAGACGAAGATGCACCGCTTGTTAAATCAAGCATAACACTTGAAGACCTTTTCCTCGGTATCGACAAGGCTGCTGTTGTTGCGATTGCAAAGCCTGTCATCAATGATATTCTTCAAGAAACAACCCTTGAAGATTATGATATTCCCGGCGAAGGCGAGCTTAAAGCAGAAGATGTTGTCAGCGCAAAGATGAGCACCGAAAACGGCAAAACAACCGTTATCATTGAGGTTAAAGACCAGGCAAACGAAGAGGACGGTCCTTTCTCAAGAGCAATCGGCGGTTCGTTAGATGTTGCTGAAGCTATTGAAAGCACAGGCTTTGTTTCTTCGGGCATTGAAAATATTAAGGTTTCGTTTACCGATTGCACGATTGCTTGCATTATTGATGATGCAACGGGCGAAATCATCCGTGCAGAATGGTCTTATAACTTAACAACAGACATTAATGATGTTACAGTTAACATTGCTGATACTGTTATTGAAATTGCAAACGCAAGCGCAACAATCGGTTTTAAGTCAGAGTTTTAAAAAATTAAGGGACTGTGAAAACAGTCCCTTGTTTTTATTTTATAATTAACTTCGTGATATCATCAACGGTTTCGGCAATATAAGTTGCACCTGCAGATTCAAGCTCTTCTCTGCTTCCGTATCCGTAAAGCACTCCGATTGAATCGAGGGATGTTTTCTTTGCTCCTGCAATATCGTGTTTTCTGTCGCCAATCATAATGCAAGAGGGTTTATCGATAACTCCTGCGTTTTCGAGGGCGTATTCAATAACCTCTGATTTTGCAGTGCGTGTGCCGTCAAAGTTGCTGCCTGCAATAAAAAGAAAATATTTATCAAGACCAAAGTGCTGCATAATTTCTTTTGCAAACGGTTCGGGCTTTGAGGTGGCAAGGATGAGTTCTTTGCCGCTTTTTTTCAATTCCTTAAGCATTCCGAGAATGCCGTCATAGACAATATTTTCATAAAGTCCCTTGACTCTGAATCTTTCGCGGTAATATTCAATTGCGTTTTTTGCCTGATCTTCGGTAAATCCGTAATCCTCCATAAATGAATCAAGCAGGGGAGGACCGATGAAATGGTTGAGTGTTGATATATCGTCAACCTTGATTCCGAATTTCTCCAGCGCATAGGCAACTGAGGTTGTTATGCCGACGGCAGGGTCGGTGAGTGTGCCGTCAAGGTCGAAGAGAATGTATTTATATTCTTTCATATTTACCTCAACAAAAAGGCGACACTCCGGATGAAGTGCCGCCCTGAATTGTTTGATTAGTTGATCTTGCTCTTAAGAGTGTTGAGCTCAGCAACGAGAGCCTCGGGAAGTCTGTCGAACTTGCCGTAGAATTCTTCGATGCCTGCGATTTCCTCGCCCCAGAGGGAAACGTCAACGCTGAGAAGTTCTGCAAGCTGTTCTGCGCTTACTTCGTCTTCGATACCTTCAAGGTTGATGTCTGCAGCCTTGGGAACAAAGCCGATAGCTGTTTCGTCAGCTTCAACCTTGCCTTCGCAACGATCGATGATCCAATCAAGAACACGAAGGTTGTCGCCGAAACCGGGCCACATGAAGTTGCCTTCGTCATCCTTACGGAACCAGTTAACGTTGAAGATCTTGGGAGCCTTTTCGGGGTCAAGACCTGCACCGATGTTGATCCAATGCTGCCAGTAATCAGCCATGTTGTAGCCGCAGAAGGCAACCATAGCCATGGGATCGCGACGAACAACGCCTACTGCACCTGCAGCAGCTGCTGTTGTTTCTGAAGCCATGATTGAACCAACGAATACGCCGTGGTTCCAGTCTCTTGACTGATATACGAGGGGAGCAAGCTTTGCACGTCTGCCGCCGAATACGATAGCGGAGATCGGAACGCCCTGGGGATTCTCAAACTCGGAGCTGATGCAGGGGCAGTTCTTTGCAGGAGCTGTGAAACGGCTGTTGGGATGAGCACCCTTTTCT
>JAZRBF010000016.1:0-103714 GCA_045634985.1 Acutalibacteraceae bacterium
AAGAACCCTTCACCTGGGCAAGCGGAATCAAAAGCCCCGTTTACTGCGATAACCGCCTCACTCTTTCAGACATCAAAGTCCGTTCAGACGTAGAAAACGGTCTCGCAACTCTCATCAAAGAAAACTATCCCGAAGCAGAAGTGCTTATGGGTACAAGCACAGCAGGTATCGCTCACGCAGCTATCACAGGCCATCTCCTCGGTCTTCCCATGGGTTATGTCCGTTCAGGCGCAAAGGACCACGGCAGAAACAACCAGATCGAAGGCAAGCTCCTTCCCGGTCAGAAGGTAGTTGTTGTTGAAGATCTTATCTCAACAGGCGGTAGCGTTATCGAGGTTGTTGATGTTCTCCGCGAAGCAGGTGCAGATGTTCTCGGTATCGTAAGCATTTTCACATACGGTATGCAGAAGGGTCTTGACCGTCTTGCAGCTGCAAATGTAAAGAACATTTCTCTCACAAACTTCGACACAATCGCAGAAGTTGCAGCAGAAGAAGGCTATATCAAGCCCGAAGATATCCAGCGTCTTATCGCATTCCGCAACAATCCCTCCGACGAAAGCTGGATCAGTAAATAAGATAATCAAACAAAAATTCAAAGGAGCTTGCAGATATCTGCAGGCTCTTTTTTTGCAATCTTAAGATATTCTTAAGGTTTAATTTGTTGATTAAGAACATTAATAATGATATAATATGTCGATTTTAAAATAAAAAACAGGAGAAAGAGAATGACACCTTACTATTACAGTAACGAAAAGCGCTTCTATAATTTCAGAGAAATCATCAATGACTCCGCTGTTCGTTTTGCTAAGAGAACGGCATTTCAGGTAAAGACCAAAAGCGGCGATTACAAAAACATCACCTACGCCGAGCTTAAGAATCTTTATTACGGTCTTTGCACAAAATTCATCAAAATGGGTTATCTCGGCAAGAGAATTGCTGTTATCGGCGCAAACTCATTCGAATGGGCTCTTTCATATCTCTGTGCTTCAACCGTTGGCGTAGTTGTTCCGATTGATAAAGAGCTTCAGGCAGATGATGTCAAGGATTTCTTCGACGCCGCAGATTGCGTTGCAGTTTGCACAGATGACGCAAAAATCGAAGCACTCAAAGGCGTGGTTACACGCGATATCGAATACATCTCATTTGACAGCATCAGAAGTATGGCGAGCGAAAGCAGCAACGCCGCTCTTGTTGATGATATCGAAATCGGCAAAGATGAAATGCGTATTCTTATCTTCACATCAGGTACAACAGGCAGTTCAAAGGGCGTTTGCCTTTCACAGTTCAACATCTGCTCAAACATCCATCAGACCGTAAGTATGTTCAATGTAAAAGAAGGCGACAAGACTCTTTCAATTCTTCCTCTTCATCATACATACGAATGCACACTTGACTTCGTTCTTTTCCTTACAAGAGGCGCAAGCATCTGCTACTGCGAAGGTCTTACAAAAGTTCAGAAAAACCTTAACGAATACAGCCCCACAATTCTTGTTGTTGTTCCTGCTTTGCTCAAAGTTCTCAACAAGAGAATCAAGAAAGCAATCGCTGCTGATTGCCCCAAAAAGTATAAGGAATATTTCGAAAACGAATCTCTCGCAAGTGCGTTGAGCAAAGTCCCCTTCCTCATCCGCAAGGTTATCTGCTCAAAGGTAAAAAAATCTCTCGGCGGAAGACTCAGAGTTTTCATCGTCGGTGCTGCAGAGCTCGATACACAGCTTGTTGAGGATTTCGGTGCTCTCGGCATCCGCACTCTTCAGGGCTACGGCCTGACAGAATGCGCTCCCTTGCTTGCAGGTAACAACGATTTCCATCTCAATGTTAACTCAACAGGCGTTGCAATTCCCGGCGTTGAACTCAAAATTGATAATCCCAATGAAGAAGGTATCGGCGAAATCCTTGCACGAGGCGACAACATTATGCTCGGATACTTCAACGACCCCGAAGCAACCGAAGCAGTTTTCCGCGACGGCTGGTTCTGCACAGGCGACCTCGGATATATGGACGAAAACGGTGACCTTTATATCAAGGGCAGAATCAAGAATGTTATCGTTACCGAAAACGGTAAAAACATCTATCCCGAAGAGCTTGAAACCAGACTTTCCGAATTCCCCGAAATCGGCGAAGTTCTTGTTTTCGGAGCAAAAGAAAACGGCGAATCCTTTGTTAAGGCAAAAATTTTCCCCAACCTTGATTACATCAAGGAAAAGCTCGGCAGACATCCTTCAACCGACGAAACCGAAACAATGGTCAAAAAGGCTATCAAGGCTGTCAATAAGAAAATCCCTGCTTATAAGCATATCAAGATTGTTGAAGTGCTTTCAACCGCTCTCGAAAAGACAACCACCCAGAAAATCAAGCGTTTCGGCAAAAATGTAAAATAAACAAAAAGTCCTCCTGCTTTATCGGCAGGAGGATTTCTTCTTATCTGCGTTTTTGAAGTCAGCTTTTGAGGTCCCTCTCTCTGACATTTTCTTAACCCCTTAAAAATCAGTTGACCTGAGGATTCTCACCGTCAACCACAATATCATACGGCCAGTCAATGATACCGCCGAATTCATAAACATTTACATAACCCTGCGCCGCAAGCTCGGCAGATGCATTCTTGCTTCGTCTGCCGCTTCTGCAATAGACGAGAATCATTTCGTCTTTATCGGTAAGCACTTCCGATGCTCTTTCAAGCACCTCATAATCAGGAAGCAACACAGCATTACGGATGTGTCCTTCTTTATATTCCGACTCCTCTCTGACATCGAGGATAGTATAATCATCTTTTTTGAGCATCATTTCGTGCGCCTGCTCTGGAGTTATCTGATAATATCCGTCCTCATTTTTGACGAATTCAGATTCGGGTGCATCATCGGAAGCCTTATCTGCTTCTCCGCCGCAAGCCGAGAAACAGAAAAGCATCAGAAACATCGCGGTTAAAATTTTAAATAATTTTTTCATAATTCATCCTCCGAGAATAACATCAGAAACCAGCATCAGGCAGAAACCGACAAGCAAAGCATAGGTTGCGCCTCTTTCGTTTCCGTGAGCGTGAGTTTCAGGTATCATTTCATCGCTGACAACATAAAGCATTGTGCCACCTGCAAACGCAAGGGCAAACGGCAGAATTGCCGATGCAATGCTGACGGCGAAATAACCAGCAACAGTACCTGCCACCTCAACAAGACCCGTAATCATCGCGCAAACGAATGTCTTTTTGGGGCTGACTCCTGCCGCAAGCATAGGGCCGATAATAACCATACCTTCGGGAATATTCTGCAATGCAATTCCGCCGGCAATCAGCAAAGCCTCCGTTGTGTTGCCCGAGCCGAAACCGACGCCTGCCGCAATACCCTCAGGAAGATTATGTATTGCAATCGCAGTCACAAACAAAAGCACCTTATCAAGATTTGCGTTTTTTTCGTGCGGCTCGTTGTCTGTGCCGACCAGCTTATGAAGATGAGGCACAAGTTTATCAATAAGATTCAGACACACCGCACCTGCAAAAATACCTGCAACAGTAACAATAATTCCGTATTTTCCGCCGTACTCAACAGACGGAATGATAAGCCCAAGCACAGCCGCCGCAAGCATAACACCTGCCGCAAACGAAAGGACAATATCACTGAATTTATGAGAAATCTTTTTAAATATAAAACCGATTATCGTACCGATAATCGTTGCACCGCCGACTCCGAGTGCGGTCAGCAAAACCATTTTCATAAATGACCTCCGAAGCAAACTATTACATTTTATTATATTATATCACACAAATTTTCGTTCATCAAGTCAGCGTAACTGAAGGTTAAATTGTTAACTTTTTGTTAACAAATCAAGAAATTGAACAAATAACCATTATTTTGTAATATAATATATATATTATGCCAAAAATCAGACAGGAGATGAATTTTGAAATGAAAAAAACATTCACAAAACTTCTTTCTCTTCTTCTCGTATTAATTACCGTTTTCTCGGTATCTCCCCTTAACGCTTTTGCGGAAGAAGAAGCTGAAAGCCCCTCTGAAGGTCACGCACTTGTGCTCACAAGCGAAAACCTTTCTGTTGCTGTCAGAAAAACAATTCAGATGACCGCAAGCGTAACCAATGTTACCAAGCAGCCAGAATTCAAATGGAGTTCTTCTGACGAAAAAATTGCTACCGTTGACGGAAACGGTAAGGTCAAAGGCGTTGCCGCAGGTAAAGCTGTAATCAGAGTTTCTGCAGTTGTTGACGGCGAAACACTCAATGGTGAATTTTCAATCAATGTTGTAACAAAAGAAAATTTTCTTAAGAATTTCCTTGAAAACCGTCAGGTGCTCAGCTATATGTACAGCTATGTTGACGATTACTATTATACCAACGACAAAAACTGCTGGCAGTACAACTTCGGCTTCGGCAAAATCTACGACTTCGCTTCACCCTATATTCTTCTTGAATATGACTACATCCGCGTTTTCTTCACATACGAAGACAAAGACTGGATGCTTCAGATGTGGAAGGGTCAGTACGGAATGATTTTCTACGGCGGTGAAATCGGCATCTATACCAGAAAACATTCCGAAGAAGGAATCGGCACTTGGACAATGTTTGCCTGCCCCGCTGAAGAAAACTGGCTTCAGATGGAAATGACTCTTTGGCACGAAGAACTTGACGGCACTTGGACACGCGAATTCACCAGAGAATATGATTATTACTGGTGGTGCACAGGCTTCAAAAACGGCCATGTAAGACAGGAAGAGCCTTGCGACGAGCTTCGTCTGACAGGCAGAATCACCTTCAAGGATGAAGAAATGGCAAAGCTTGTTGCTGACGGATTCAAAGAATGCGGACTCATCAAAGCGGATTCCAAAGACAGAATCGGCGTTGACGGATTCTATCTTGAAGGCGAGGATATCTATTTCAGCTGGCAGAATATCTCCGAAGCTGAAAGCACAATGTTCATCAAGGTCAGCACAGGCTTCCTGGCAAGTCTTTCGCTTATGCCCTTCTACCCCATCATTCTTCCCTTCGTAGGAATGTTCGCAGTTGCAGTTCTTTTCGTAAATGTTATCCTTTAATAAAAAGCAGCCGCCTCGCAATGAGGCGGCTGTTTGCTGTTTATTGGTTGATTGCTTCTTTGAGCGCGGTTGCAAGCTGGTCGGGGCAGGATGTGCTTTTGAATCCGCATCTTATTCCTTCGCAGCGCTCGATGATATCTTCTGCCTTCATTCCGTTAACGAGCGAAGCAATGCCCTTGAGGTTTCCGTTGCATCCGCCTTCGAAACGCACATTGCTGACGATACCGTCATTAATCTCAAACTCAATCTGACGGGCGCAAGTACCCTTTGTTCTGTATTTATAAACCATTATATAAATCTCCTCTCTTTGATTAACTGCTGATTATTTTACAACATCGTCACGTTTTTTGCAACCCCTATTGCATTATTATATAGAGCAGACAAAGAATCAGCGGCATATCACCCGAATCAACCGCAATCAATAACACAAGCGGCAATATCAGACCGATATCGTTATTTTTATTTTCGGATTTAAGCATCGGCATAACCAGACGCAAAAGATTATCGGTCATTATTATCGCCACCCATTATCTGCTCCATCATCGGCAGAATTTCAAAAAGCTTCAGCATCTGCATTGCATCGTCGGCTCTTTTCCTTCTCTTTTCACTCAGAAGAGGTTTCAGAGCAACGATAAGCTCGGCGCGGCTGTCACGCTTATTCATCATTCCCATCAGTGCCGAGATTTTCGCCATCATTCGGGCATCCCCGAGAATGGATGAGAAATCAGGCATTCCACCCGATTTTTCACCACCGTTATTGCTGTTATCCTTTTTGTCAGAGTTTCCGAAAAGACCTTCCGCGGCGGCCTTGAGATTTTCGATATCCTGCGCGCTCAGACCCGATATAATATCGTTTATGCTGTCCATCGCATCCCCCGTCATTTGCCGCCGAATTTCTTCATCAGCTTCTGCGCCTGCTCGCTTTTAAGAAGCTCCTCAAGTGCTTTTTTATCGCCGAGAATCCTGAAAATCTCTGATTTTTTATCTTCGGAGAGCTTTTCGCCTACTGTTCCGAGCATCTCCTCAGGATTTTTGTTTTTGAGCGCAAGAAGTTCGTCAACGGAAAAATTATCCTTATTCATTGAATCACCGCCTTTTTTATAGTATAATTAATATGAAAAACTTAACCGCAATAGAACGGAGGTTTCAGATTGAGAATACTCGTTTTTTCGGATTCACACGGAAGTACAAAATGTATGAGGGATGCTCTCATGATTCATAAAGATGCATCCGCAGTAATTCATCTCGGCGACGGCGAAAGGGATATGCATTCTCTTGACGAATTGCTTGAGGGGAAGCAGGTTATCCAAGTCTGCGGAAACTGCGATTTCGCATCGCTTCTGCCTGCCAATGAGCTTGTTACCATTGCATCAACAAAAATTCTTTGCACCCACGGTCATACCGAGCTTGTCAAGCACGGCACTCAGACTCTTTGTTCAAAAGCGCGCGTCCTCGGCGCCCGTATTGTATTATACGGCCACACTCACGAAAGCGTGACAGATTATCGCGACGGACTTTATGTTATGAATCCCGGCTCGGCAAGATACGGCGAATACGGCGCAATTGACATCACACCCTCAGGCATTATGCTTCTGAAAATGAATTTGTAATATTTCACACCGCCGCGTCATATTTATTTGACAGGCGGTGATTTTTATGTTTGTGTATTCTGTCAAAACCTCAAAAAGTAAAATTGCGGTGCTGATTGCGGCGATAATTGCAATTGGTGTAGCTGTTTTTGCAGTTGTCAGCAAGGCAGACTCCCCTGCCGCAACCGATTCCGCGCTCAACCTTAAAGCCGAAAACGCAGAGCAACGCGCGGCATTCCTCTCTCAGTTCGGATGGAGCTTTTCACAAGACCCCGTTGAAGTGACCGAGGTTATTATCCCCTCCGATTTCAGTCTGGGGTATACGGAATATGCCGAAATGAACAAAGCATCAGGCTTTGACCTTGAGCCTTACAAAGGTATGAGGGCGAAAAGATGGACATACGATATCCTCAATTATCCGGGATACGAAAACAAACCTGGGTATATTCAGGCAAACATACTTGTTTATGACGGATTCGTTATCGGCGGAGATATATGCTCGCTTGAACAGGGAGGATTTATGCATTCGCTTGAATTTCCCGAAGCAACAACAAATCAATAAAGAAAAATGGGGCATTACCAAAAATGGCAATGTCCCATTTTGTTATCAGAATTCTTCTTTCTTATGCTTCTTCTGCTGGGCGTTGTTGTTCTTATTTTTCTCATTTTTTGTGTCGGGACAATTCTTGCCGCCGGGGCAATTGTTCTGAGGGCTGTTCTTGTTATCCATTTTACTCACCTTTCGGAATGATTTACCCGAAAAACATTCGGGTTCGTTAATATTATATCCCGATATACGCTCTGTAATCATTCCAATTCTGTTGACAAAAATTTTCACCGATGATAGAATAATAAATGTATAATATATTTATAGGAGAATCAATATGATTGTTAAAAATTCTTTCGGCACAACAGCAAAAGGCGAAGCTGTTGATGTTTATACCATCCGCAATTCCGAAGGCACAGCCGTTGATATCATCACCTACGGCGCAACAGTAAACAGCATTTATGTTGCTGATAAAAACGGCAATTTCGCTGATGTGCTTTCAGGTTTCGACACAATTGAAGGCCACGAAAAATTTTCTGATTATCAGGGAATGACCGTCGGCAGATACGCAAACCGTCTTGCAGGCGGTAAATTCAGCATTGACGGCGTTGAATATAATGTTGAGAAAAACGAAAAAGGAATCACCTGCCTTCACGGCGGTGCAGAGCTTTCAACCGCAGTGTGGAAGGCTTTCATTGTTGATGACAACGCAGTTGAAATGAATTACACCAGTCCCGACGGCGCAATGGGTTTCCCCGGCAAGGTTGAATTCAGAGTAACCTTCACTCTCCACGAGGATAACGCGCTCAAGATTGAGTATTTCGCAATCAGCGACAAAAAGACCGTTATCAATATGACAAACCACGCATATTTCAACCTCGCAGGCAAGGGCGATATTCTTGCTCACGAGCTTATGATTAACGCCGACGCTTACACTCCCATCGACGAAAACAGCATTCCTACAGGCGAAATCAGACCCGTTGAAGGTACTCCCTTCGATTTCCGCACAGCAAAACCCATCGGCAGAGATATCGGCGCGCAGGATGACCAGCTCGCAATCGGTCTCGGATATGACCACAACTTCTGCCTCAATGACGGTGACGGCCCGATTGCAACCGCATATGACCCCGAAAGCGGCAGATACCTCGAAGTTTTCACCGACCTTTGCGGTGTTCAGCTTTACACAGGCAACTTCCTTGACGGCACAAAAATCGGCAAAAACGGTAATCCCCTTATCAAAAATGCAGGTTTCTGCCTTGAAACACAGTATTATCCCAACACACCCAATATGCCCGAATTTCCGCAGTGCACCTTTGACGCAGGCGAAAAATTCACAAGTTGCACCGTTTTCAGATTCTCAGTAAGATAAAATCGGCTCAATGATAACAGTTTGTTCATTTTTTGCGGCAAGATGTTACAAATTATTATCTGCGAATTCACAGTTTTTTTAAATTTTTACTTATAATTAGAATTGTAGAATGCATTTATCAATAAATATTTGCAACAGTTGTATATAAGTGCAAAATTTCCAAGGAGGGGAAAATTATGGCATCAGAAAGAATTCTTGTTGTTGATGATGACAGCAATATCTGCGAGCTTCTCCGTCTTTATCTCGAAAAGGACGGCTATGAGGTTGCAATTGCAAATAACGGCGGTGAAGCCGTAAAAATGTTCCAGGAGCTTTCACCCGACCTTATGCTTCTTGACATTATGCTTCCCGTACTCGACGGTTGGCAGGTTTGCCGCGAGGTAAGAAAATTCTCGGACAAGCCCATCATTATGCTCACCGCAAAAGGCGAAACCTTCGATAAAGTGCTCGGATTTGAGCTCGGTGCGGACGACTATGTTGTAAAGCCCTTCGATGCAAAAGAAGTTATGGCAAGAGTAAAGGCTGTTCTTCGCAGAAGCGGCACCGCCGAAAAGACCGATGTCAAGGAAGTCCGTTATGATAAACTTGTCATCAACCTCACAAACTATGAGCTTCGTGTTGACGGCAAAAAGGTTGACACTCCGCCCAAAGAGCTTGAGCTCATCTATCACCTTGCAAGCAATCCCAACCGAGTTTTCACAAGAGACCAGCTTCTCGATGAAGTATGGGGCTTCGATTACTACGGCGACTCCAGAACAGTTGACGTTCATGCCAAGCGTTTTCGCGAAAAGCTTGAAGGCGTTTCCGATAAATGGGAGCTCAAAACAGTCTGGAGCGTCGGCTATAAATTCGGCACTCTTGATTGATAATTCCTGCGGAGGGGATTTTCTTTGAAAGGCAACAGAAAAATAAGATCGGGTCTTTTCAGGAAGTACCTGCTCGTTACAATTTCAATTATCCTTGCAAGCTTCGTCTTTTTAGGCGGAGCTCTCTTGCTTTTGGTATCAAAGCTGTGGATGGAAGAAAAAATGGAGTTGCTGAGCGAAAACGCAATCAATGTTGCGCAGAGCACAAGCAACACCCTGCAGAATGACTTTTCGGGAGGGGTAAACCTCGTTTCAATCAAGCTCATCTGCAACACTCTTATGCAGACCTCAAGCGCAATCGATGCCGATATCTTCATCGTCAACCACGAAGGCTATGTTGTTTTCTGCAAAGATAATCTTCAATCCAACCTTTCTCTTTATACGGGAAACTGTATGGTGCACAGCGGATACCGTATTTCTCCCGAAACTCTTGAAAAGTCGCTCAACGGAGTCACAGGCACAACAGGTGACCTTGACGGCGCACTCAAAGGTGTCAACTTCATCGTAAGCGCTCCCGTAAAAACAGGTAATTCCGTTGCAGGCGTTGTTTACGCAACCCAGCCTGTTATAGACGGTCTTGCCCCCTACATTCTCGGAATTTTCAAAATGTTTTTCTGGGCGGCGCTTCTTGCTCTTGCGCTTGCATTCATCATTGTTTACCTCGTTTCCTATAAAATGACCAAACCGCTCCGCGAAATGTCGCAGGCGGCGAAGCAATATGCTCTCGGTGATTTTTCGAAGCGTATACCCGTTTCGAAATCGATATTTATGAATAACGATGAAATCGAAGAGCTTGTTATTGCCTTCAACTCAATGGCGCAAGCTCTTGCAACGCTTGAAATGAGCCGCAGAAGCTTCGTTTCGAATGTTTCTCACGAGCTGAAAACACCTATGACAACCATCGGCGGATTTATCGACGGCATCCTTGACGGCACAATCGAGCCTGAAAAACAAAGCAAATATCTGAAAATTGTTTCCGAGGAAATCAAGCGACTTTCAAGACTTGTAACCGGTATGCTGAATATGAGCAAACTCGAAGCGGGTGAGCTTGATATCAACCCTGTTTCGTTCGATATTTCCGAAATGCTCTTCAAAACTCTGCTCGGATTTGAGCAGATAATCGACAATAAGCATATCGAAATCAGGGGTCTTGATTCCATTGGCAACAACCCTGTTACTGCCGATAAAGATATGATTAATCAGGTCGTTTATAATCTGCTTGATAATGCAGTTAAATTCACTCCCGATGGCGGTTACATCGAGGTAAGCTCGAAAGCAGACCCCGAAAAGATTATCGTCAAAATCCGTAACAGCGGAAAGGGTATACCTGCCGAGGAAATTGACAAAATATTTGAGAGATTCTATAAGATTGATAAATCAAGAAGCTTCGATATCAAAGGCGCAGGTATGGGTCTTTACCTGTGTAAAACCATCATTGAACTTCACGGTGGTCAGATAATCGCCCGAAGCAAATCAGGCGAATTTACGGAATTTATTTTCCAGTTGCCCTTATAATTTCAAGAATTTTTATCATTCGTTCAAACTTGATTAATAAACTGATTTTATACTTTTATCAGAAACTGTAAACGGAGGTTATCCTCATGGACAACGAAAACAGAAACCCCTTCGAAAACGATGAAACGCAGGACTTCATTCCCGACCCTTCAAGCGGAAACGATGACACCTTCGCTTCAGAGGACTCTCCTTTCGAAACACCTGTTGATGAAAGTACTCTGCCTGCTGAAGAATCCGCACCTTCAGAAGAATCTCCTGCTGAACAGGAAATCCCTCAGGTTGATGCAGAGCCTGTTCCCAATCCTGCAGGTCAGGGATATAATCCGTACAGCAGTCCGAATCCTTCACCCTATAATCAAAATCCCTACAGACCTGCTCCCGCACCGATTCCAACAGAAAAAAAGGATTCCTCTCGCGGACTTAAGATTTTCACCGTGATCGTTTGCATTCTTCTTGCTCTCTCTCTGCTTTTGAGCGGTACGCTTATTTCAAAATACAGCAAAATGGGATCAAACGACAATAATCCGTCTGTTACGACTCCTTCAACCGAGAATACCGAAACAGGAAACGGTCCTTCTCTGAATATCGCTTCATCTCCTGCAACTGTTGAGGGTGCGCTCACAACTGCACAGATTGCAGAAAAGGTCAAGCCCAGCATCGTCGGTATTGTTGTTTACACAAATAATTCAGGCTCAACCGCAGGCGAAGGCACAGGCGTTGTTATGGGCGAAAATGAAAATCATACCGAAACCTACATCGTAACCTGCGCTCATGTTATCAGCGATGCAGGTATCAAGGTTAAGGTGCAGACAGAAGACGGCACTTCCTATGATGCTGAAATCGTCGGCTTCGATTCAAGGACTGACCTCGGCGTTGTAAAAATCAAGGCTGTCGGTCTGCCTGCCGCTGAATTCGGCAACTCCGATAATCTCCGCGTTGGCGACAGCGTTTTTGCAATCGGCAACCCCGGCGGTGTTGAATTCTTCGGCTCATTCACAGGCGGTTATGTTTCCGCTATCGACAGACCCGTAAGCAGTGACATCGGCTACACAATGAAGTGCGTGCAGCACGATGCAGCTATCAATCCCGGCAACTCAGGCGGCGCTCTTGTGAATGTATACGGCCAGGTTATCGGCATCAATTCCCAGAAAATCGCCGCAACCGACTACGAAGGAATGGGCTTTGCAATCCCCATTACAAGCGCAAAAGTAATTATTGATAATCTTATTCAATTCGGTTATGTACCCAACAGACCCAAACTCGGCATAACCTATTATCCCGTCAGCGCAAGCACACAGTACAGTATGATTGCGCAGATTCAGGGTTTGCCTGCAGGCACACTCATCATCGACGAAATTGATGACGAGAGCTCTCTTGCTTCAACACAGGCAAGACGATACGATATGATTATCGCCGTTAACGGCAGAGAGCTTACAACCGCCGATGTCCTGCTTGAGCTCATCGATAAGGGCAAGGTTGGTGACACAATGACTCTCACCCTCTGCAGAGTCAACAGCAACTATTCTGTCGACAAATTTGATGTAACAATCACTCTCGTTGAGGACAGAAGCGGCTCAATGGTTGAAGAAACCGAGCCTCAGTATGTTGACCCGTTTGAATATTTCAACCCCTTCGGTTATTGATAAATTATCAAATCAAACAACAATAATAAAAGCGACTTGCAAAGGTGAAAATCCAATGCAAGTCGCTTGTTTTTATTCGGTTTTCGCTTGTCTTAACAAGCTTTTATTCTGCAAGAAATGCAGTTATTTCATCCTGAATTTCTTTGACGAGGCTGTTGGTTGCCTGCTGCTTTGTGCCATAAAGCGTGCAGCCTGCCGCGCCCATATGGCCGCCTCCTCCGAGTCTTCCGCAGATTTCCGAAGCATCAATATCGCCGTGAGTTCTGACAGATGCCTTGAAGCTTCCATCTTTAAGCTCTCTCATTGTAACGCCGACAAGTACGCCCTCAATCTGTCTGGGAAGATTTGCAAGGCGGTCAACCTCACTCTCATCCGAACCGCTTTTGCGATACATATCCTGCGTTATAGTTACGAATGCACAACGGTCATTGCAATAAAATCGCATTCCGTCAATTGCAAGCTTTTCAAGAGCTGCGTAAGTCTTCGTTTTTGTTTCAAAGAAAACCTGAATGATATTGTATGTGTCAGCACCCAGAGCGGCAAGCTTTGCCGCAATTTCAAAAGTTCTGACTGTTGTGTTTGAGAATCTGAAGCAACCCGTATCTGTTGCAACGCCTGTGAAAAGGCAGGACGCAATGAGCGGAGTTATCTCCGTTCCCATCTCGCAAAGCAGAAGATAAATCATTTCTGCCGTAGATGCAGATTCAGCTTCAAGCCAGACCTCGGGTGCATAAAGCACATTTGAGCCGTGATGGTCGATACACAAATCGATTTTTGAGCTGTAAATACCCTCAAAATCTCTGCCGAGAAGCTTGGGGTCAGCAATATCGATTGCAACAATGAATTCCGGCTCAAATTCCTCTTCGCTCATTTCTGCAAACATAAAATCAAAGCTCGGAGAAATTCTGTCACCGCATTTAACTGCAACTTTCTTGCCCTGCTGCATAAGAGCATAGGCAAGAGCGGTTGCACTGCCGAGCGTATCACCGTCGGGGTGACTGTGGCTGAGCAGAAGAATATTGTCTTTTTCTTTGAGAAGTCTTGCTGTTTCTTTCAAATCAATAAACATTGCAACTCTCCTTATTCGTCATCGCTTATAACGATGCTTCCGAGCGTTCTTGCGATATCCATACCCTTTTCGATGGAATCATCCGCAATAAATTTAATCTCGGGAGTTTTGCGCAGATGAAGGCGTTTACCCACCTCGCGGCGGATAAAGCCTGTTGCGCAGGTCAGACCCTTGACTGCAAGCTTTGCGGTTTCAATGCCGTCAATCGCGCTGACATAAACCTTCGCAAAGGAAGCGTCGGAGCTGATTTCAACATTAACAACCGTAAGCATAACATCTCTTACTCTCGGGTCTTTGAGTTCGCGGATAATTGCCGCGAGTTCTCTTTTTATATCTTCGGATACTCTGTCAATTCTGTACCCTGCCATAATGTATCATCCTTTTCGTATAAGGTAGCTGGGATTAATCCCTGTATTCCTCTGTGATGAATGCCTCGAAGATGTCGCCTTCCTTGATATCGTTGAACTTATTCAGACCGATACCGCAATCATAACCTGAAGCAACTTCCTTAACGTCATCCTTGAAGCGGCGAAGAGAAGCCATTTCGTCTTCTGCAACAACAATACCGTCTCTGACAACGCGGATTTTTGCGCCTCTTGTGATTTTACCGTTGATAACATGGCAACCTGCAATGTTACCGACAGAGGAAATCTTAACAACCTGACGCACTTCTGCCTTACCGATATCAACATCTCTGTACTTGGGAGCGAGCATACCCTTGATAGCAGCTTCAACTTCCTCGATGCAATCGTAAATAACTCTGTAGCATCTGATTTCAACACCGTCACGCTCTGCGTTATCTGCAGCAACGCTGTCGGGTCTTACGTTGAAACCAACGATGATTGCGTTGGATGCACTTGCAAGCATAACGTCGCTTTCGCTGACAGCACCTACGCCTGAGTGAATAACTCTTACGCGGACTTCTTCATTTGAAAGCTTTGCAAGGCTCTGCTTAACAGCTTCTGCCGAACCCTGAACGTCAGCCTTGATGATGATGTTAAGGTCTTTAAGCTGACCTTCCTGAATTGAAGCAAAGAGATTGTCGAGAGTAACCTTCTGGTATTCTCTGAACTGAGCTTCCTTAGCCTGATTCTTTCTCTGCTCAACAAGCTCTCTTGCAAGGCGTTCATCGGAAACTGCATCGAATCCGTCACCTGCCTGGGGAACTTCGTCAAGACCCATAATTTCAACAGGTACTGAGGGGCCTGCGGATGTAACCTTTCTGCCCTTATCGTCAGTCATAACTCTTACGCGACCAACTGATGTGCCTGCAACGATGATGTCGCCTGCGTTAAGTGTACCCTTCTGAACAAGGAGAGTCGAAATGGGACCTCTGCCCTTATCAAGTCTTGCTTCGATAACAACACCCTTTGCAGAGCGGTTGGGGTTAGCCTTAAGCTCCTGAACTTCAGCAACAAGAAGAACTGATTCAAGAAGGCTGTCGATACCCATTCTTGTATGTGCGGAAACGGGAACGCAGATTGTGTCACCGCCCCACTCTTCGGGAATGAGTTCATGCTCTGTGAGCTGCTGAAGAATTCTGTCGGGGTTAGCTGTAGGTTTATCCATCTTGTTGATGGCAACGATAATCTGAACCCCTGCAGCCTTTGCGTGGTTGATAGCTTCAATTGTCTGAGGCATAATACCGTCATCAGCGGCAACAACAAGAATTGCAATATCTGTTGCCATTGCACCTCTCAGACGCATTGATGTGAATGCGGCGTGACCGGGAGTATCGAGGAAAGTAATCTTCTGACCGTTGAGGTCAACTCTGTAAGCACCGATATGCTGTGTGATACCGCCTGCTTCGGTTGAGGTAACGGATGTGTTTCTGATTGCGTCAAGAAGTGATGTCTTACCGTGGTCAACGTGACCCATAACAACAACAACGGGATCTCTGGGAAGAAGATTTTCATCAGTATCTTCTGTATCGTCGATGATTCTGTCTTCGATTGTAACAACAACCTGCTTCTCAACCTTTGCGCCGAGCTCTTCTGCGAGAATTGCGGCGGTATCATAGTCAAGAACTTCGTTAACGGTTGCCATCTGACCGAGTGTGAAGAGCTTCTTGATAACCTCTGCAGCTGTCATCTTAAGCATTGCAGCAAGCTCACCGACTGTGATTTCCTCGGGAAGCTTGAGCTGAAGCTGAGGCTTCTTTGCTCTTTCTGCGGCAATTCTCTTGAGCCTTTCCTGCTCGGTTTCTCTTCTTGATGAGCGAGTGCCCTGCTTTCTGTACTGCTGGCTCTTCTGCTTGATTTTCTGCTTGCTTACAGATGACTCGTGAGGACGGGTCTTATCGGTAGGAGCAATATGCTCGTATCTCTCATCATATTTATCAAGATCTACGCTGCCTGCTCTTGTATCAACAGTGCGTGCTTCGCCCTTTGTTCTGGACTGCATAGGTCTGTCATCCTTTTTCTTTTCAGGAACAGGTGCAGCCTTTTTCTGGGGCATGGGGGGCAGTTTATCTGCTCTGCCGCTCTTCTGCTGCTGAGGAGCTGATTTGCCCTGCTGTGCAGGCTTATCTTCCTTCTTTGCAGGAGCGGGTGCAGGTGCAGGCTTGTTGCCCTTCTTTTCGGCAGGTCTTTCTGCTCTCTTCTCCTCTTTCTTTGCAGGAGCGGGTGCAGGAGCAGCCTCTGCCTTCTTCTCTTCAACCGCTTCGGCAGGAGCGGCTTCTTCTTCCTTCTCCTCTGCCTTTTTCTTTGTTGAAGGAACAAAGTTGAAATATTCATTCAGATCTTCTGTCTGATTATCTCTTGTAAATGTTTCAAAAATAAGATCAAGTTCATCTTCTTCAAGAGCTGTCATATGCTTTTTCTGGCCGTCAAAATATCTTGCAAGCAGATCAACAACTATGTTGCTCTTGATATTGAAGTCCTTTGCGACTTCGTGTACTCTGTATTTACTAATCATTCAGTAACCTCCCTTGGTGTGTTCAGAAGCCCAAGCATCGTTTTTGCAAAGCCTTCGTCGTTAACTGAAAGCACCGCGGACTTAAGTCCTGTGGCGCATCTTATATCTTCCATTGTTGAGTGCAGAATTCTTACGGGAATATTTCTGCCTTCAAAGTTTGCTTCTCTCTCTGTTTCGAGCCTCAATCTTTGCGATGAATCGCTGCTGAGGAAACAAAGGTGCGCGCTTTTGCTTCTGATTGAACCAATTGCACCGTCGTGACCGCAGCTGAGCTTTCCTGCTTTGCGAGCCATTCCGAGAAGAGAGAGCAGTTTCGGATTATCCGTCATTTCTGAGTTCATCCTCCATCTTGTCATAAACTCCGTCCGGTATAGCGCAGGAGAATGCACGCTCAAATCTCTTTGCTTTTCTTGCTTTTGCAAGGCATTCAGGGTTATGGCATACATATGCGCCTCTGCCCGGCTTCTTGCCTGTAAGGTCAAGCGAAACCTCACCTTCAGGGCTTCTCACAACTCTGACAAGCTCTTTTTTGGGCTTCATTTCGTTGCAGCCCGTGCATTTTCTCATCGGAATACGGCGGGTAGTCATTGGTTCAACTCCTTAATTATATTCGGGACACGCTGATAAATATCAGTCGTCAAAGCTGATAACCGGTTCTTCGGTTTCAGGATTAATATCGATTTTCCAGCCTGTAAGCTTTGCGGCAAGGCGTGCATTCTGACCCTTGTTACCGATTGCAAGTGAAAGCTGATTGTTGGGAACAACAACTCTGCAGGAGCGATCCTCTTCGCTGAGAATCTCTACGGAGATAACATCTGCGGGAGCAAGAGCTGCTGCAACATATTCTGCAGGATTTTCGCTGTAACGAACAATGTCAAGCTTTTCGCCGCCGAGCTGGTCAACGATTCTGTTGACTCTTGCGCCTCTCTGACCGATGCAAGCGCCTACGGGATCAACATTTTCGTCTGCGCTGTAAACTGCAATCTTGCTTCTTGAGCCTGCCTCACGGGAAACAGACTTGATTTCAACAAGACCGTCGAAGATTTCGGGAACTTCGCTTTCAAGAAGTCTTCTTACAAGACCGGGATGAGTTCTTGAAATTGTAGCTCTGGGACCCTTTGTTGCATCTCTGATATCTGCGATATAAACCTTGATAAGGTCGCCTTCCTTGAGTCTGTCTGTAGGAAGCTGCTCTGTGCGGAGAAGTCTTTCGGAAATCTTGCCGATTTCAACGAATGCATCAAGAGTTTCAGGGTCAACCTTGGTAACCTTTGCGGTAACGATTTCCTGATTCTTATTCTGGAATTCTTCTCTGATCTGGCCGTGCTCTGCCTCTCTGATTGCCTGACGGAGAATGTGCTTACCCTTTTCAGCGGCAATTCGGCTGACTTCCTTTGTTTCAAGCTCGATTTCAATGATATCGCCTGCAAGAGCGGTCTTCTTGAATCTCTGTGCCTGCTCAACGAGCATATCCTCATCGGGGTCTACGATTTCGGAAACAACATTCTTGCGGACAAAAACTCTGATTCTGGATTCTTCCTTATCGATTTCGCAGAAAACGATGTCTTTGTTGTTATAATCTCTCTTAACTGCGGTTACGATTGCTCTCTGAATACCTTCAAGAAGAGCTTCCTGGTTGATATTCTTCTCTTTGCTGAGAAGTCTGACTGCCTCAAAAAATTCGCTGTTGTTCATTTTTTCAACCAATCCTTTCGGTTTATTTATAATAATATTTTACCCTGATTAAAAATCGAAATCGTCAAGTCTGATTTTGCTTGCCTCTTTCTTATCGAATACCATTGCGCCGCCATCTTCAAGGCGGAGTGTGATTGCGTGACCGTCGAAATCCTCAAGAATGCCGTTGAAATCTCTCTGACCGTCAACTGCTCTGATGAGCTTTACCTTGATTTTTTCGCCTTTGCACGCTTCGAAATGAGAATCGCGCACAAGTTCACGCTCAAGACCGGGAGATGAAACCTCAAGGCAATAGCTCTGCTCAATGGGGTCTGCATCATCAAGGGGCTTATCAATCGCTCTGCTCATATTTTCGCAGTCCTCAATTGAAACGCCGCCGTCTTTATCAATAAAAATACGCAGGAACCAATCGGCACCCTCCTTGACAAATCTGATATCCCAGATTTCAAGACCGAGCTGCTCGGCAATGGGTTTTGCGATTTCCCATACTGCGGCTACTGTATTGCCGCCCTTACCTTTTGCCATGGTAAAATCCTCCTTTTTTCTTTTTAAGAAATTTGATTTTTGCATAAACAAAAGAGCGGGTCGCCCCACTCTCAATCAAAACTAAATCTTACTGTGATTATTTTAACACAAGTCCTTATAAATATCAAGACTTATTTTAATATTTAGGCATTGAAGGTGTATTTTCGTTAATTTTCGTGCAAAATGAGTATTGATATCGGTTTTAATTAGGTATAAAATAATATAAATTAACTGACAAAACAAGGTGAATTGAATGATAATAGATTTCCATACCCATTGTTTTCCCGATAAAATCGCCTCAAAGGCAATGGAGATACTATGCCAACGCTCAGGAATAATGAAGCCTTTTCACGACGGCAGCACAGCAGGTTTGCTCGAGCTTCAGAGAAAAGACGGCGTTGATTATTCTGTTGTGCTCAACATCGCAACAAACCCCAAACAGCAGACAAATGTCAATGATTTCGCAATTTCGCTCAAGGATGTTGACGGCATAATCCCCTTCGGAAGTATCCATCACGACAGCCCTGATGCACTTGACGAGCTTGAGCGCCTTAAAGAAAACGGCATCAAGGGCGTTAAACTCCATCCTGATTATCAAGGATTCTTCATTGATGATGAAAAAATGCTCCCCATATATGAAAAAATCGGCAAACTCGGTCTGATAACCGTGCTTCATTGCGGATTTGACATCGGATACCCCGAGCCGATTCATTGCCCTCCCCAAAAGCTCGCCTCCGTTTTGCACGCATTCGGCGGCGCACCCGTTGTTGCGGCTCATTTCGGCGGACTCTGCGCACGACCCGAAACTCTCGAGCATCTGTGCGGCAAAAATGTTTATCTTGACACCGCCTATTGCTACGGTATGCTCACTCCGAGAAAAGCAAAAGAATTGATTGATATCCACGGCGCGGACAAAATTCTTCTCGGCAGCGACGCCCCCTGGAATGCACCCTGGCAGGATATCGGGCTGGTTAAATGCTTCGGACTTTCCGAAGAAGATGAAAAAGCAGTCCTCGGCGAAAACGCACGAAAACTGCTCAATCTTTAATCATCTCAAATCATCGAGTGTCAATTCATATGCGGGGAGAAATTCTTCAAGAAAAACCTTTGCCTCTGGCAATTCAAGGTTTTCAACGCTTTTTCTTACACCCTCGCCTGCTTTGACAAACTCGCTGTTACCTGCTTTTTTCTCTTCAAGGCACTTGATGAGCGCGCTGATTTTATCTGCCGCTTTAACAAGTTTCCAAAGCTCCTTATCAGATTCTTCGGGAATCAGAAAAGGTGCAAAACAATCCCTGAAGTCTTCGGGAAGCATCTCAACAAGGCTTCTGCACGCATTATCCTCAACGGTTTTATATGCGGCTCTGACTTCCTCGCTGTAGTATTTGACAGGGGTCGGCATATCACCCGTCAATGTTTCGGGCATATCGTGATAAATTCCGAGGAGAGCGGCTCTCTCTGCGTTGTAATTTTTTCCGAAACGCTTGTTGCCGATTACCGCGAGAGCATTGGCTATAACCGCAACCTCAAAACTATGCTCGCTGAGATTTTCGCTGTGCTCATTTCTCATCAATGCCCAGCGGTTTATATATTTCATTCTTGATGCCATTGCAAAAAATCCGTTATCCATATTTGTCCTCCGAAATAAATTAACAAAATGATAACACAATTTTGTTGTTTTTGCAATGCTGAGTGTAGTATATTATTTTACAGAATAAAAAAACAAAGGATATCCGAATGAAACGCTGTCTTGCCTGCTTCAGAAAATGTGAAGATTCCGTTATAAGCTGTCCGCATTGCGGTTACGGCTCGGATTCTTTTATCCATTCTGCATACGCCCTGCCCATAGGCACTGTCATTGCGGACAAATACGAAACAGGTAAAGCTACATTTTCGGAAGACAACAGCCTTGTTTATATCGCCTTTGACAATCAGGCTCAGAAGCCCTGTCGCATTACAGAATATTTTCCGAAAGGGTTTGCTTCAAGAAAAGGCAGGAAGGTTATCTTCACCGATTCCGAAACCGCAAACTCTGCCGTTGATAAATTAAAATCCGAGAATCCCGACGGATTCGTTGAAAACGGCACATTTTACATCGTTTCATCATTTTCTTCTGCGCCCGAAAATGCTCCTGCAGAAAAAAGCAAAAAGAAGAAAAGCACAAAAGACATAATCCGTAGTGTTGTTTATTTTGCGAGCATTATCTGCCTTATCGTCAGCCTGGGATATCTGCTTAATTTCTATGTTATTGAGCCCTGGCGATATAAAAAGCAGACCGAAAATCTCTCGGGTATGCTTGAAACAACCGTTGAATCTCAATCGGATACTGACCCGCTTGAGCAGGTCAGAAAAGACTATCCCGATGTTATTTTTCCCGACGGAATGAATCCTGCATTCGCGCTTCTTTATTCGCAGAATCCTGAAATCGCAGGCTGGATTTCAATCGGCGGAACAGATATAAACTACGCTGTTATGCAGACGGATAACAACGAAAAATACCTTAAAACTGACTTTTTCGGCAAATCAACAAACTATGGTCAGCCGTATTTTGATTACCGAAACAGCATAGAGCAGCTTGACCGCAACACAATAATTCACGGTCATAATATGCGTCATGATGACAAGATTTTCGGAATTCTTGAAGAATACAGAGACCCCGAAACCTTCATCAAATCCCCCATCATCGAGATGAAAACTCTCTACGGTAATTATAAATTCAAAATCTATGCCGTTTTCATTATCAACAGCTCACCCGAGCAAGATAACGGAAACCGATTCTATTATAATTTCTGCGACGCATCCGATGCCGAATTCAAAGAATATCTGACCGAGCTTGATAAACGCAAGCTCTACTCAACAGGCGTTGATATCAACGAGCAGGATAAAATCATAACACTCTCCACCTGCTGCTATGATTTTTATGATGCAAGACTTGCTGTTGTCGGCAGACTCATCCGCGAGGGCGAAAGCGAAGCAATTGACCCTTCGCTCGTTGCCCAAAATGCCGACCCGAAGTTTCCGCAGGCATACTATGATGCGCAAGGAATCGAAAACTCCTATAAAAATGACGAGCATCTGTTTACAGTACCTAAAGATAATTAAAATATTGCATAAATTTAACGGGTGTTTTTTGACACCCGTTTTTCTTTATTATTATTTACAAAAAACCTCTTATATGATACTATGATATAAATACGATTGCAAAGCAGGTGCATAAAATGAAAGCAAAAATCACCCTCGCAAAAGAATTCCGCATTGGCGATATTGATAAAAGAGTTTACGGTTCATTTGTCGAGCATCTCGGCAGAGCTGTTTACGGCGGCATTTATGAGCCCGGTCATCCTACAGCAGATGAAAACGGTTTCCGCCGCGATGTTATTGACCTTGTCAGAAAACTCAATGTGCCCATCGTGCGTTATCCCGGCGGCAACTTTGTTTCGGGCTATAACTGGGAGGACGGTGTCGGCCCCGTTGAGCAGAGACCCCGCCGCCTTGACCTCGCCTGGTTTACAACCGAGCCCAATTCCTTCGGCACCAACGAATTTATGAAATGGTGTAAAGAAGCAAATGCAGAGTGTATGATGGCAGTCAACCTCGGCACAAGAGGTGCTGACGAAGCAAGAAATCTTGTTGAATACTGCAACCATCCTTCAGGCACATACTGGTCGGATTTAAGACGCTCTCACGGCGTTGAAGCTCCCCATAACATCAAGCTCTGGTGTCTTGGCAACGAAATGGACGGCCCCTGGCAGATGGGCGGCAAAACTGCGGTTGAATACGGCAGAGCTGCGCTCGAAGCTTCAAAGCTTATGAAATGGACAAGCCCTGACATCGAAACCGTACTCTGCGGCTCATCAAGCAGAAATATGAGCACCTTCGGTCAGTGGGAAGCTGAAAGCCTTGAAATCGCTTATGACAGCATCGATTATGTTTCGCTTCATCAGTATTACGGAAACCACGATGACAATATTCAAAGTTTCCTTGCCCGCTCACTTGAGGTTGATGATTTCATTTATTCAATCATCTGCACCTGTGACTATGTAAAGGCTAAAAAACGCTCAAAGAAAACAATCAACCTTTCTTTTGATGAATGGAATGTATGGTATCATTCCAACAACGCAAAATACGAGAAGTGGAGCGAAGCACCTGCACTTCTTGAAGATATCTATAACTTCGAGGATGCACTCCTTGTCGGCTCGCTTCTTATCACCTTCCTTCGCCATTGCGACAGAGTCAAGATTGCCTGCATTGCACAGCTTGTCAATGTTATCGCTCCCATCTTCACCAAGACAGGCGGCGGAGTTTTTGAGCAGACAACATTCTTCCCCTTTATGCATATGTCAAACTACGGCAGAGGTTGCGCACTTCTTCCCCTTGTTGACTGCCCGAAATATGATTGCAAGGATTTCACTGATGTACCCTACATCGAAACAATTGCAACCTATGACGAAGAAAACGATGAAATGGCAATTTTCTGCGTCAACAAGAGCGTTGATGAGAGCGTTGTGCTCGATATCAATCTTATGGATTTCGATGGATATATGCCTTGCGAATTTATTTCGATGGACGGCTATGACAAGAAGGACGAAAACTTCTTTGATAGCATCAAGGTCAGACCTCATAACAATCCCGTTCCTGCTATCGACGGCACACAGCTCACAGTTGAGCTCAAGCCCCTGAGCTGGAATGTTATCAGACTCAAGAAATAAAAATCAAAGCGGCTTGTTTTCACAAGCCGCTTTTTTGGCACCCCCAGTAGGAATCGAACCTACAACAGACCCTTAGGAGGGGCCCGTTATATCCATTTAACTATGGGGGCTTATATCTTGCTTATATTTTATTGAGCGAAAGTTATTTTATCAAAAACATAAGATAAAGTCAAGAGAATAATGTTGCAACATCAAAACCGCCGAAGCATTGCTGCCTCGGCGGTGATTTTTTCTGCTGTGATTTTTTATTTCTTTTGTTCTTCGCAGTTGCTTCACGGAGATGAAGAAGCAGATTTTGCGAATGCAAGGCGTATATGCTATACGTCAAGTTCGCAAAATCTGCTAAAAAGAAACAAAATCGGCTCACACATTTCTGCGTAAGCCGATAAAAATTTTGTTTCTTTTGTTCTTCGCTTCGTGAACGACTGCGAGAATTATTCGTCTTCTGCGAGAGCCTTTGCTTCTTCGATAACCTTTGATGCAACCATTTCGGGAGCTGCTTCGTAGTGGTCAAACTCAAATGAGAAATAGCCTCTGCCAACTGTTACGGAACGGAGAACTGTTGCGAAATCGCCCATTTCTGCCATGGGAACTTCTGCAATAAGCTCCTGCATCTTGGGATCGTCCTCGCAGGGACCCATACCGAGAACGCGGCCTCTTCTCTTGGTGATATCGCCCATGATATCGCCGAGATTGTCGCCGGGCATATAAGCCTTGAGTGAGCCGTAGGGCTCAAGAAGCTTGGGATTAGCCTGAGGCATACCGTTCTTATAAGCAATCTTTGCAGCCATCTTGAATGCCATTTCGTTGGAGTCAACGGGATGTGATGAGCCGTCATAAAGAGTAGCTCTCAGACCAACAACGGGATAGCCTGCAAGGGGACCCTTGAGGATAGCTTCGCGAAGACCCTTTTCAACTGCGGGGAAGAAGTTCTTGGGAACGGAGCCGCCAACAACTCTTTCTGCAAATTCAAAGCTGTCTCCTTCGATATGTTCGAACTCAATCCAAACGTCACCGAACTGACCGCTGCCGCCTGACTGTTTCTTATGTCTGCCCTGAACAGCAACCTTCTTGCTGATGGTTTCTCTGTAAGCAACTCTGGGAACTGCAAGTTCAACTTCAACGCCGAACTTTGTCTTGAGCTTTGTAACAACTGCATCAAGATGCTGTTCGCCGAGACCTGCAACAATCTGTTCCTTGGTTTCAACATTTGTTGTGTAGCTGATTGTAAGGTCTTCTTCTGCAAGTCTTACAAGGCCTGCTGCAACCTTATCTTCTTCGCCCTTCTTCTTAGCCTTAACAGCCATAGGAAGGCAAGGTGCGGGGAAGCTTACGCCCTTAAGCTTGATTTCAGCCTTGGGTGAGCAAAGAGTGTCACCTGTCTTGAAGCCTGAAAGTTTTGTAACAATACCGATATCACCGGCAAGGATTGCTGATGCTTCTTCCTGCTTGCCGCCCTTGGGGAATACGATTTTACCCATTCTTTCGCTTTCGCCTGTGCGCTCATTGTAAGCAGGGATATCGGGTGTGATTTTACCTGAAATAACCTTGAAATATGACATCTTACCAACGAAGGGGTCAGCAACGGTCTTGAAGCAGATAGCTGCAACGGGGCCGTTTTCATCGCAGGTAACATCACCCTCGGATGCAACTGATGCTGCGTCGGGAGCTGACTGAACGATGCTGTTATTGATAAGGTCGATAGCTTCAAGCTGATAACCTGAGCAAGCATAAACGGGGCAGATATCGCCGGCGAGGATACCCTCTTTAAGACCTCTGTCGATTTCATCGTCAGTAAGGGGTTCGCCATCAAAGAATTTCATCATAAGCTCTTCATCTGCACTTGCAACAGCTTCGATGAATGCTTCTCTCATTCTGCCGATTCTCTCATCACTCTCGGGCATAGGATAGTCTGAACGCTTGCCGTTGCTGTATGAGAAAGCTTCGTTTCTTGAGAAGTCAACATATGCAATAACCTTGTCACCCTCAACATAAGGAACAACAACGGGGCAAATCTTGTTGCCGTATTCTTCCTGAAGAGAATCGAAGGTCTTATAGAAATGTGCATTTTCAGCGTCGCACTTTGTGATTGCGAACATCTTGTTGATGCCTCTTTCGGTAGCAGCCTTGAATGCCTTTTCAGCACCAACGTCAAGTGTGCTGCCTGATGCAAGAACGATAAGAACTGCGCCTGCTGCACGCATACCTTCGCTCATACCGCCTGCAAAGTCGAAGAGACCGGGAGTGTCGATAATATTGATTTTTGTATTTTTCCATTCAAATGATGCAACTGCGGATGCAATTGAACACTTGCGTCTTTTTTCTTCAGCATCAAAGTCCATAACGGTGTTACCGTCTGCTACTCTGCCGAGCCTGTCTGTTGCATTTGAAATATAAAGCATAGCTTCAGCGAGAGTTGTTTTACCTCTGCCACCATGACCGGCGAGAACGATGTTTCTGATGTCTTTTGCACTGTAGGCTTTCAAAAGAATTTCCTCCTTAAAAACGCTCTGCAAAACGGACAAACCGTTTTGCGGCGAAACTGCCGTTAGCAGTTAAGATTTCAGTGGTTTTAATTCAGCGAATTAAAGCGTCACATTAAATGTGATTATATCACAAAAGTTTTTCAATTTCAATAATTTTTTTGTGATTTTTTATTAATTTTTAAATCCTTTTTAGAATAATTACGCATTTTCGTCCGTTTTTCCTTCATCATTCTGATCATCTGATTCCTCTTTTTTGTCACTTTTGTCAGAATCTTCAGTTTCAGCCGATCCCTTCTTTCTGCCCCAAAGATGAATGATGCCTTCGCTGTTGAGCATTTTGAGAAGGACAACTGTTATCGGCAGAATAAAGATACCTGCAACTCCGAAAAGCTGAATACCGATATACATACTTGCAATCGTAAAAATCGGATGAATTCCCACATTCATCGCAACAAGATGAGGCTCGACAACCTGACGGATAACGGTAATCAACACGAGCATAACAATAAGACCGATTGCGAGCGGATAGTTGCCCTTGATAAGGCTGTAAACTGCCCAGGGTACAAAAACTGTACCTGTGCCGAAAACAGGAAGAATATCGAGAAGCGCAGTAAGAATCGCAATAACAATGATATATCCGCCGTTATAAATATTGAATAATGAAAGAATATTAAGACCTATGGTAACCTCGCAGAATGTGATGAAGATAATGGTAGCATATGATTTAACCATCTTTCCTATTACATCGCTGAAAAGACGCTTGGTTTCCACAATAAGCTTTTCCTGCTTTTCCGAAACATTTCTCTTGAGAATACTGACGATATTGTCGTAATCTGCCGTAGCAAAGAAACAGGCAATTATTCCGACAAGCACGCCCGAAAGAATGAGGGGTATTCTCTTTGCGGTTGAAAGCAGACCGCCGAGAGGAGTTATGAGGGAAGAAACATCCAGACCTTCGGGAATTGCAAGTTCACCGCCAAGACCTGAAATGCCGTTTTCCGTTGTGCTTGCTATAAGGTCTGCCGAAAAACTGCTGACGGTGCTTCCGATAGCGGTTTCGATTTTATCGGGCAAAAATCCGATAGCACCGAGTGACCAATCCCTGATTGAAGCGATTGTTTGCGGTAAATCATTCAGCTTCGAAACCACAAACTGTCCGAAATCCTTGAATTCGAGCATAAGTTTATATCCCACAAAAACAACAATTCCGAGCACAGCGCATAGAATGAAAAGAACAGTTATGACCGAAATGATTTTTTTCGGTATTCTGCTTTTCTGCGCGATAAACCTTATCGGCTTCTGAAGCAGCATCGAAACCGCAAATGCAATCGCAAACGGCCATACAACATCAAATGCGTACTTTATGAAAACATAGTACAAAGCCGCAAGCACTGCATAATACGCAAAATTAATCAGCGTTCCCCTTCTTTTTTCGATATCTGTCATCTTATGACACCTCCTGAGCAGCCATTGAGCCGTCAATATATTTGAATTCAAAATCAGTTTACACCATTTTGAATAAAAAGGCAATTAATATAAATGAAAATACATAAAAACTTCACAATTTTTAATTTTTCTCTTTATTATTTTTAAAAAGTATGATAATATATATACAATTATTATTTTTTAAGAAAGGAAGTGCGTTTGATGTACGTTGCCATTATGGGTTACGGAGTTGTCGGCTCCGGCGTAGCAAGCCTTCTTAAAAAGAACCATGAGCATATTGTAAAGAAAAGTATGCAGGATGCTATGGAGCTTAAATATATTCTTGACCGCCGCACATTCCCCGGCGACCCCTACGAACATCTCGTGATTTCAGATTTTGCAAAAATCGTTGAAGACGACGAGGTTAAAATCGTTGTTGAAACAATGGGCGGTCTTCACCCCGCATATGATTTTGTTCTTGCAAGCCTTAAGGCAGGTAAGAGCGTTGTAACCTCAAACAAGGAGCTTGTTGCAGCAAAGGGCTGCGAGCTTCTCAAGGTTGCAGAAGAAAACAATGTCAATTTCCTGTTTGAAGCAAGCGTTGGCGGCGGTATCCCCAACATCCGTCCCATCAGACAGTGCCTTGCCGCAAACGATATCAATGAAATTGCAGGTATCCTCAACGGTCCAACCAACTTCATCCTCACAAAAATGATCAGCGACGGTATGACCTTTGATGAGGCTCTTCTCCTCGCTCAGAAAAACGGCTACGCAGAGCGCGACCCCTCCGCAGACGTTGACGGCTTCGATGCCTGCAGAAAAATCTGCATTCTCGCTGCTCTCTGCTTCGGCAAACACGTTTACCCCGATTCGGTTTACACCGAAGGCATCCGCAAAATCGCTCTCGCAGATGTAGAATACGCAAGAGCATGGGGCGGTGTTATCAAGCTTATCGCAAGAGCAAAGCTTCTTGAGGATAACAGAGTTGCTGTTATGGTTTCCCCTGCTTTTGTTCAGAATCACAGCCAGCTCGCAAGCGTTGATGATGTATTCAATGCAATTCTCGTTCGCGGCGACGCTATCGGCGATGTTGTATTCTACGGCAAGGGAGCAGGCGCAATGCCCACCGCAAGCGCAGTTGTTGCCGACGTTATTGACTGCGCAAGACATATGAGCGGCAAGAAATTCTTTGGATGGCAGGACAGCGAAGACGGCTATGTTGCAAGCTATCTTGAAACCGAATCCAGCGTTTATATCCGTATGACATCCGACGATGTTGCAGCAGCACTCGTTCAGATAAACAAGGCTTTCGGCGAAGTTTCAATGCTCACAAGAGCTGACGCTCCCGACGGCGAATTTGCATTTGTCACAAAGTCAATCAGCGAAAAGGAACTTGCTGAAAAAATCAAGGAAATTTCCGTTGCAAATGCAGAATCAATCATCAGAATTACAGACTATTAATCATCCCTAATGGAGGTTTCTTATGGCACTCATTGTTCAGAAGTTCGGCGGCAGCTCCGTTGCCAACGCCGAAAGAGTTATGAATGTTGCCCGAATCGTCACCGACACTTATAAGGACGGCAACGATGTAGTAGTTGTTGTTTCCGCCCAGGGCGACACCACAGACGATCTTATCGAAAAAGCACAGGAAATCAATCCCTCCGCTTCAAAAAGAGAGATGGATATGCTCCTCGCTTCGGGCGAACAGATTTCAATTGCACTTCTTGCAATGGCAATCGAAAAGCTCGGTTTCCCCGTTTGCTCCCTTCTCGGCTGGCAGGCAGGTTTCTCAACAAACTCTGTTTACGGCAGCGCAAGAATCAAGAAGGTCAACGCAGAGCGCATCAAGCTTGAAATCGGCAAGAAGAATATCGTTATCGTTGCAGGCTTCCAGGGTCTGAACAAATATGACGATATCACAACCCTCGGCAGAGGCGGCTCCGACACAAGCGCAGTTGCAATCGCAGCTTCAATGCACGCAGACCGTTGCCAGATTTACACAGACGTTGAGGGTGTTTACACCGCAGACCCCAGAAAAATCAAGAGCGCTCAGAAGCTCAACGAAATCACTTATGACGAAATGCTCGAGCTTGCAACTCTCGGCGCACAAGTTCTCAACAACCGTTCAGTTGAAATGGCTAAAAAATATAATGTAACGCTTGAGGTGCTTTCAAGCCTTGTCCGCGCACCCGGCACAATCGTTAAGGAGGTCACCACCATGGAAAAAATGCTCGTCAGAGGCGTAACAAAGGATACCGATGTTGCAAGAATTTCAATCATCGGAGTTCCCAATGTTCCCGGTATTGCTTATAAAATCTTCGGCAAGCTTGCCGCAAAGAATATCAATGTTGATATCATTCTTCAGTCCGTCGGCAGAGGCGACACAAAGGATATCACTTTCACTGTTGCAAAGTCACACGGCAACGAAGCTATCGAAATCCTCAAGAATCTCGACCTCGTTGCAGGTCTTGAAATCGTTTGCGACACAGATGTTGCAAAGGTTTCCGTTGTAGGCGCAGGTATGGAAACTCATCCCGGTGTTGCATCAACAATGTTTGAGGCTCTCTTCGAGGCAGATATCAACATTCAGATGATCGCAACAAGCGAAATCAAGATTTCTGTTCTTATCGATGCAAAGGATGCAGATAAGGCTGTTGAAGCTGTTCACAACGCATTCATCCCCGTTATCAGCTGATTTAAAGAATAAAAACATAAGAGCTGTTTCATTGCGAAACAGCTCTTTTTTGTTTTACCATATAACATTTACCGTCAGACCGTCGACCGTGTAGCTGACATCTTTTCTGTAATGCTTGTCAATTGATTCGCAGAATGCATCGCGCATTTCTTCGTCGGGCATCACAATGCTGAATTTAAGGGTCAGCAATGACGGAAGATACATTCTTCCGCTGAGATTGAAACCGTTTATCCACCAATGCTTCTGCATCGGTTTATCAACAAGAATCTTTTCGCCTGCACAGACCTGCATTGACATATCAAGCATTTCTTCATCGTTAACGCAGTTATAGAATGTGCCGCTCTTCGAAGCATCTCTGTTATAAATGCCGACTTCAGCGCCGTTAGTGATAACATAGTTACCTTTCCAAGCCTGAATCATCCATTCCTTGCCGTCATAATCAAACTTGAATCTGCGTGTATTATAGTTAAAAAACCACGGCATCGAGCCTGCAATGACATCATAGAATAAGCAGAAACCGAAATTTCTCATCCAGCAATCAACAGTTGCATACATTGTAAGCTCAGCTATATTGAAATTGAAGCCGAGACCACCCATACCGGTATCATCGAGGTTACTGCATTCGCCCGTCACAGTGTTGATGTATATACCGACGTGCGTTACATCCTGCGTTCCGTCTTTGAAGGTGAAACGGAGCACTATTTCAACCAAATCGGGGTTACCCTCAACAGGAATGGTATAAATTTCACAAAGCTCAATAACGCTCATATAAACGCCGAGAAAATGGTAAATAGCCGCTTTGGAGCCTTCTCCGTTTGCGTTGAGTTCATCGCGGACTGCAAAAACTTCTTCCCTCAATGCGGTTGTATCAATACTGAATGTATTGGTGATAAGTTCGGCAGGCTTGCTTATATTAGGAAGTCTGTGCATTATCTCTTCAAGGTCAAACCCTGTTCTTTCAAAAGCATAGTCGCTTATTTCCGCGATAAGAGCATCAACCGTAACATTGAAATGCTCCTTCGGCTTGATTATCTGACCTGTAAGAATTCGGTTGATAGTCGTTATTAGCCCTGCAATTTTCAGATATTGCTCTGTTGTTATTGCAGGATATCCGTTTTCTCGGAGATACTCCTTGTAGTCTGATATGCTTGAGAGTTCAGTTACTGCCTTTTCTCTTCCCTGCGCATTGGCAACGGGAAGAACGCAAGAAAAAGCAATCACAAAAACCAGAATAACAGACATTATTTTTTTCATCATCGCGTTATTTGTCCCCTTTAAATATATTTTATAACATAATACTTAATTTATGTATAAATTTCTACGGTTAAATATGATGATTCGTCTGTATTTTTGCTGTATTATGTAAAAACAGCCGACGCAATAGCATCGGCTGTTAATTTATGTTTACTGAACGCCTGCAGGTGTTTTTACATTGTATATCGCATCGATTGCTTCGAAATCGGTTTTATAGCTGCCTGTGTTTGCATTATTTGACGCAACCTTGATATACAGTTTTTCTTCATCTTTTATTACTGCAGGATTATTTACGCCCATCTCAACAACAGCGTTTTCATAATATGAATCGTTGGCATAAAAACGGTGAGTAGCCTCCGCAGCCTTTTTGCCGTTTTCATATTTGACAACGATATACTCGAGATACTCGTTTTCTCTTTTATATCCGACAATCCAGTTATCATCAATCGAAACACCGAATGTATCGATAACGCTCTGCTGCATTGATTCAACTGCACCCTGTGAGAGATAGGGGTCAACCTTTCCCTTATGCTTTGAGTCACCGCACGCAGCAAAAGAGAAAAGAGTTGCGGCAATCATTAACAAAGTTATAATTTTTTTCATTTATGTCACTCCAAGAAGACGATAATGCATAACCGCCGCATCCGAAGATACGGCGGAAATTTTTAAATTATTGTGCTGCTACAGGTGCGTTGGGATCGTTTCTGTCGAGATTATACTTAAGGAAGCTCTCGTAGCAGAAGTTTACGGGTGTTTCTTCAAGGCCTGCAAGAGTACCTGCACCAACAACGGATGTGCTGACATTTACGCGCTTGATGTATTCGATAGCGGTGATTTCGTCAGTTTCGATGTTAACGGTAACAATCATCTGGCAGTTGTCATAGCTGAGAACGGGATCGGAAGCAACAGCCATATAGTCCTTTGCGGTTGCAAGCTCTGCAAGGATTTCTTCCTTGTTGCCCATGCTGTAAGCCTTTTCGATTGTTTCAGGAGCAGATGCATCATTGAGAGTGATTGTGATTGTTCTGATAGCTCCTTCGTCCTTGCAGGTTGCGCTCTTTACTTCTGCGCGGGTAAGAGTTGCAAGATGCTCAAGGGGAAGAACTTCAGCGAGGTTCTTTTCGCCGTATTCAATGCCTGAATTGAGAACAACAACCTGGCCCTTTTCTGTGCCTACATAGCCCTGAGCGTTTTCCTGGCTTGAGCCTGTGATAAGCATATACTTTGAAAGAGTCTTGATTGTAGCATTGAGAGTGTCATTGCCGCTGTAGGGAATGGAGTCACCGTTTGCATCGGTTGACTTTGTGATGCCCTTTGAAAGGCTGATGCTTACAGCAGCCTTTGCGGTCTTAAGCTCCTCGCTCTGAGCAAGGAAATATGCAAAAATCTTATCCGAGTTTGCTTCGAGCTGCTCGGGTGTGTAATCTGTCATTGTAATGGTTTCGCCCGCTTCGTTAACAGAGCTTGTGATATCAGCAGGAAGAACTGTCTTTACCTTCTGGGTTGTGGTTGTTTCGTCCTCTGTTGAGGTTGTGTCACAGCCTGCAAACACAAAAAGCATTGATAAGGTAAGTATTACGCTTACTATTGCAAGAATTCTCTTTTTCATTGTAATGAATCTCCTTTCACAAACAGCTTATGCCGTTGCTATTCTATGATTATAGCATAGAACTTCTCAATAAGACAGAGCAATTTTTAAAATCAAAAAAATTTGTTAAATGCATCAAAAATCAATGTTCTTATTTGTTGAATTTCGCCAACTGATTATACATCCAGACCCTTTTCGTCATAGAGGAACATTGTTTCAAGGCTGATATCAATGCCTGCCTCAATCGCCTTGAGGTCAAGGTTTTCGTGAGTATCGAGTCTTGTGTGGTAATAGCGTGCAGGAGCAGGATCCATTGCGGCAAAAGCAGCTGCTTTCATTCCGCACTTGCTCTTTGAAACTGCGGCAGCGTCTGTTGCGCCGAGTGAAACGGGCTTGAAGGGAAGGTCATAGCCTGCGATTTTACCGCCTGCTTTGATAAGATTGCAAACATCCATATCGTTGTTAACTGTGAATGTCATATCCTTATTATATATAGCCATAAAATCGAAATCGCGGATAGTATCAAGAGCGATAAAGATTGTTTCAACATCTGAAAGCTCTTTGCCGTGCTTTTCGCAGAAAGCTTTTGAGCCTCTGAGACCGATTTCCTCGGAGCCTGCGCAAAGAGCCCAGACTTCTGTGTTTTCAAAACGGATATCGTGGTCTGCAAGATATTTGAGCATTGCGATTGATGAGAAGCAACCCGTAAGGTCGTCGTTTGCGCCTTCAACAATTCTCTTCTTATCATAGAAGAATGATGCGCAAAGGAAAACAGCAACAAACGCAAGAAGCACATAGCTGATTATATCAACTGCGCCTGCTGCAATAAATGTGGGATCAAGAATGCTCTTGATGATAACAATAATATCGCAGATAAGAGTTACAAGAATACCTACAAGACTTCCGCCGATAACGGGAATAACAAGCTTGGGGCCGCCGTAATAGGTGAATCTCCATTCCATTGAGGAGTCTGCATGTCCGCAGAAGATAATGCGGCGTTTTGTTTCGCCTGCGGCTTTTCTGTAGCCGTAAGCATTGTATGAAGTTTTCTTCTTTGCAAACGGATCAAGTGTTTCTTTGTAGAAAAGGAACTCTGTGATGATAAAGAAAAGACAGATTGCAACAAGTGCAAGTGAAATGAATGTCAGCTGCCAGGGAAGATCAAAAAATGCAACCGCGAAAAACAGAAGCGATGAAATCGTCATCAGCACAACACTCAGAGGAATCCAGCCTAGGAATGCCATAGGACTTACGGTATATTCATCCATACCGACTTCGTCGCAGCAGGTTCTGAGGTCTTCCGCCATATATTCAATGGCTTTTTTCTCCTGTTCTGAGCCTGCAAATCGGGGACCGATTTCCTTGCAGACTTTTTTGATGCTTCTTGCAGTGTAGTTAGCGTACATTCTTCTTTCCGAAAGATAATTTTTTACGCTTTCGCTTGCTTTCAAAACAAACATCTCCTTTCATTTTTTCGCCGAAGCGACAACATATAAAACTGTATGACAGTATTTTTACCTGTTTGTGAATTTCTGCCCAATCATTTGACATTCGGGCCGATTCGTTATAAAATACATAGTGAACTATATTCAGGGGGTAAACCGATGAAAAAAACTCTTGTTTCAATTCTTTTCGGCATTCTTGCCGTTATCCTTGTCGGCTGGGTCATTTTTCTGATATCAGATAAAAACGATCCCTCGATTGATGCTGACACCAGCTTCCCGTCAGAATTTTCATCCGAAAGCATATTCGCGACGGATAAAACCGATTTATCAACCGAAATCACATCGGAAAATAAAACATCAACCGAATCTTCAAAGGCATCATCTTCATCCTCCGCAACAATCAGCGAATACGCTTATGCTTACGCAGGTTTTATGCCTGCTTATGCCGATATGACCGTTTCCGACTGGAGAATGATTCTCGTTAACCGCGATTACATTCTTCCCGACGGTTACAAACCGAAGCTTGCGAATGCGGTTGACAGCGGATACAGCGACATTTATCTCGACGAAAGAGTTGCACCTTATTATAATGAAATGTATAAGGCTGCATACAAAGACGGAATTCATCTTGTTCCGATTTCGGGATATCGCTCTGTTGAACGCCAGGAAAGAAACTTCGAGAATAAGATTGATTACTATATGGACAAAGGCTACAGCAAGGTTGAAGCAACCCAGAAGGCCGCCACAATCATTCTTCCGCCCGGAACAAGCGAACACAATGCAGGTCTTGCAATGGACATCTGCAGCCTTGAACAGAATTTCGAAGACACCGAGGAATTCGAATGGCTTTGCGAAAACGCCGCCGATTACGGCTTCATCCTCCGCTATCCCGAGGATAAGCAGGATGTAACAAAAATCATCTATGAGCCGTGGCACTGGAGATATGTCGGCGTTGAAGCCGCAAAAGCGATGAAGGCATCGGGCGAATGCCTTGAGGAATATTTAGGGGTTGCGTGAGTTGCCCTTTTCTCCGCCTTCAAGAATGTTTTCTCTTTTGAGAACAACAAGAACAGTCTTGAATAAAATTTTCATATCAAGCATAAAGCTCTGTTTTTCGACATATTCTTTGTCAAACAGGGCTTTTTCTTCTGCCGAAAGCATATCTCTGCCGTTAACCTGAGCAAGACCTGTTATACCCGGACGAACAGAATATACGTTATATTCTTTTCGGATGCGTCTGATTTCCTTTTCTTCAGGAATCAGAGGTCTCGGGCCGACAAAGCTCATTTTACCTGTAAGTACATTAAAAAGCTGCGGAAGCTCATCAAGGCTTGTTTTGCGAAGAATCCGTCCGCTTTTTGTGATAACCTGATCTGCTTCTTCAAGATCATCGGTTGCGGTGTTTCGGGTGTTTACTCTCATTGTGCGGAATTTATAGATATAAAAGAGTTTATTACCCTTGCCGACTCTGTATTGCTTGAAAATTACGGGATATCCCGAATCAATAAGCACTATCAGAGCAACAATCAGAAACACGGGGCTCGATAAAATGATAAGCAGAAGGCTCACCGTAAAATCAAAAATGCGTTTCATTTTGCACCTCAGAAGGTAACATTAATCTGTTTTATTTTGACCAGAAAATATAATCCGAAATCAGCACCGCTCTGACGGGCGCACCGTCAAGGCCGTCATAAGGCACAGGCGGAGCGAAAAGAAAATATTCGCCCGGTGTGACTCTCGCAAGGTCAAGCCCTTCAAGAATCGCAACGCCTTCGCTCAGAAAAGCTCTGTGCGGCCCTGTCTGATT
This sequence comes from Acutalibacteraceae bacterium, assembly GCA_045634985.1. Classification (GTDB taxonomy): domain Bacteria; phylum Bacillota; class Clostridia; order Oscillospirales; family Acutalibacteraceae; genus CAG-177. The sequence continues at coordinate 36,186 of JAZRBF010000016.1, forward strand.
TCCCTTTGTGCCGACGGAGAATGAATCCGTACCTATCAGCAAAATTCCTCTCTCGGCAAGTGCCTGAGCAGATGAATCCATAAAATATGATGTTCCTCCGCCTTTGACAAGAAGTCTTTTGCAGTCAGTCGGAAAATGCTCGTCAACATATTCACCCGTTATAACTCCGCCGGGCACTTCAATAACTGTGCAGGGGCCGATATAGGCATCGAGCTGCATCTCGTCAATCGGAATGCCGTCAGGCAGGAAATGGAGCGGCGCATCCGCGTGGGTACCGTTATGCACACAAGCGTGAATAACAGAAAGATTGCACTCGGAATCCTTGCCGATTTCAGCAATCTGCTCCGCCTCGGGTCTGGGGTCTCCGGGATAAACATCCGCGGTGAAAAATCTTTTTGTAATATCAATAATTTCCATAATTCCGCCTCCCCTGAAGGATAACGTTGATAAAGAAAATCATTTTTTAAGTGATTCCATCTTAAGATATGCGTTGATGAAGCCGTCGATATCGCCGTCCATAACTGCGTTGATGTTACCTGCTTCAAAACCGGTACGATGGTCTTTTGCAAGTGTGTAGGGCATAAATACATAGGAACGGATCTGGCTGCCCCATGCGATTTCTCTCTGCTCGCCCTTGATATCGTCAATCTTATCAAGGTGCTCGCGCTCCTTGATTTCAATAAGCTTTGATTTGAGCATCTTCATTGCAACTTCTCTGTTCTGATGCTGGCTTCTTTCAACCTGGCAAGCGCACACGATACCTGTGGGGATGTGTGTGATTCGGACAGCAGATGAAGTCTTGTTAACCTTCTGACCGCCTGCACCGCTTGAACGGTAATAGTCAATCTTGAGGTCATCGGGGTTGATTTCAACTTCAACGGTATCGTCGATTTCGGGCATAACCTCGAGTGAAGCGAATGAAGTATGGCGTCTGCCCGATGCATCGAAGGGAGAAACTCTTACAAGGCGGTGAACACCCATTTCACCCTTAAGATAACCATATGCATTTTCACCCTCAACAAGAAGAACTGCGGATTTAAGACCTGCTTCATCGCCGTCAAGGAAGTCAAGCATACTTACCTTGAATCCATGCTTTTCGCCCCAATGCTGATACATTCTGACAAGCATCTGGTTCCAGTCCTGAGCCTCTGTGCCGCCTGCACCTGCGTGGAAGGTGAGAATGCAGTTCTTTGCATCATATTCACCCGAAAGAAGAGTACTCAATGTCATTTCTTCAAGCTTTGCGATGAAGCCGTTGACTGCCTCTTTGCATTCATCGAGCATTTCGAGGTCTTCAGCCTCGTCAGCAAGCTCGATAAGAACAAGCGCATCGTTATACTCACCTTCAAGTGAATTATAGGCGTTGATTTTGCTTCTGAGCTGGCTGATTCTCTGCTGAACCTTCTGCGAATTTGCAAGATCGTTCCAGAAACCATCCTGAGCTGTCTGCTCTTCAAGCTCTTCTGCTTCTTTATTCATTGCATCAAGGCCAAGGGCATCGCGAAGCTGCTTGAGCTTTTCTTCATAATCAAGTACCGAAAGCCTTAATTCTTCAAACTGAATCATATTATTTCTCCTAAAGCGTAATATTTCATAGTGTATTATAACGAAAAAAAAGTCACTTGTAAAGAATAAAATTATTTTAATAATTTATTTATTACCATTTAACAAATATTTTTAAAATAGTAATTGAAATTTTTTCAATTATTCGTTAGAATAATAGAGTATATACTGTTCAGAAAGTGTGAAATTGCAAGATGAATTATTTCAATCAGCCGTGTCCCGTTTGCGGACAGATTTTTAAGGACGGCGATGATATTGTTGTCTGCCCCGAATGCGCCACTCCGCATCACCGCGAATGCTGGCTCAATAACGGTCAGTGCATCAACGATGCTCTTCACGGCACAGATTTCGTCTGGTCGGCATCAGGTCGCAAATCCGCAGAGCCTGAAAACCGGACACCTCCTCCTGCTGAAGAAAACAATGCAGAATCAGATAATGTCAGAATCTGCCACATCTGCTCAAGCGAAAATCCCGGGGATGCCCTTCATTGCGGCAACTGCGGTGCGCTTTTCGACGAGAAGAAAAAAGAAGAAACCAAAGTATGCAACGGATGCGGTGCTGAAATTCCGTCGCAGAGTATAGTATGCCCCTCTTGCGGCACTCCCTGCGTTTCTAATAATCAGATGCCGTTCAACGCAATGTTCGGCGTTGACGAAAGCGAACAAATCGACGGTTACACCGCAGGCGATTATGCACTTTATACCCGACTTAACGCAAAGCGTTATCTTTATAAATTCAGAAACATCTCTTCAGGAAAAAATACATTCAACTGGGCGGCATTTATTCTCGGTCCGAGTTGGTTTCTTTTCAGAAAAATTTATAAGGTGGGCATAATCCTGCTTCTTGTTTTCGTTTCGATAACAATGATGACCTCTCCTCTGCAGAATCAGATTACGGAGGCAACGAGCAAATTCTATTCGGCATCGCAGCCGCTTGTTGAAAATCCCGAGGCAATGGAAGCGGCATCGGATGAAGAAGTGATGAAGCTGATAAACGATTATTATGCATCAATTCGCAAACCTGTCCTTATCATTGCAGGAATAACCCTTCTTGAGCATCTTATTTGCGGATTTATAGCCGACAAGCTTTATTTTAAAAAGGTCAAAGATGACCTTGCTCTCATCGGCAAAACCGCCGCAAACAACGAAATCCGCAAAATGATGATTATGCAAAGAGGCAGTATTTCGTTTATTGCGTTCATCGTAGGTAATTTTGGCAGTCAGGCTCTTCTTGACCTGTTTATTGCCCTCGCAGATAAAATTTCCCCTTTACTATAAATTAAACACGGAGGAATAACTATGAAAGTCAGAAAAGCTATCATCCCTGCCGCAGGTCTCGGCACAAGAGTTCTCCCCGCATCAAAATCCGTTCCCAAGGAAATGCTCAATATCGTTGATAAGCCTGCAATCCAATATATTGTTGAAGAAGCTGTTGCCGCAGGTATTGAAGATATTCTTATCGTCACAAACAGAGGCAAGGGCGCAATCGAAGACCATTTCGACCATTCCTTTGAGCTTGAAGCACAGCTTGCAGGTAACCCCTCAAAATCAAAGCTTTATGAAGATGTCAAAGCCTGCGCAAACCTTGCAAACATCTGCTTTGTCCGTCAGAAAGAAACAAAGGGTCTTGCTCACGCAATCCTCTGCGGTAAATCCTTTGTAGGCGATGAGCCTTTCGTTGTTCTCTACGGTGACGATGTTATCATCTCTGAAGACCCCGTTACCGCTCAGCTCTGCCGTTGCTACGAAAAATACGGCAAGGGTGTTGTCGGCGTAAAGGAAGTTCCCGAAGAACTCATCAGACTCTACTGCTCACTTGGTGTTTCACCCATCGAGGGCGAGGACAGAGCGATGAATTGCCGTGAAATCATTGAAAAGCCCACTCCCGAGCAGATTCTTTCGCTCTACGCAATTCTCGGCAGAGTTGTTATGCCTCCCGAAGTTTTCGGTATGATTGAAAAGGGTCTTGCTGAAACTCCCGAAGGTCAGGAATTCTATTTCACCGATGTTATGACCGAACTCGGTATGCAAGACAGACTCATTGCATATGACTTCGACGGCAGAAGATACGATATGGGCAACAAACTCGGCATTATGAAAGCAAACTGCGAGGTTGCTCTTGACCATCCCGAAATCGGCGATGAATTCAAAGAATACCTCAAGGAACTTGTCAAGACATTCTGATAAATCAAACCGCCTTGCACAGAGCAGGGCGGTTTTTTATTGAACATACAATGCAGAACTGCATTCCTTATATTCATCATTTATTCGAAGCAACAAAAAAGCTCACCCCGAAATTCGGAGTGAGCTGATTTTTTATAAGGTTTTAATTAGTCCTTCTTTGACTTAACTGCTACTGCTACGCCGCCTGCAAGAGCAAGGAGAGCAACTGCGGGAACAACGATGCCGCTGCCTGTTGCGGGGATATCACTATCAACTGCTGCGGGCTTCTTTGTTGTGGTGTTACCATCATCAAATGAAGTTGTGCTTGAGTCTGTAGCAGCGTTGCTTGCGGTTGTTGTTGTGGAATCGTCTGTCTTGGTTGTTGTTGTGGTGGTGGAATCATCAGCCTTTGTTGTGGTGGTGGAAGCAACTGTTGTTTCTCTGGGATCACCTGTGTTGAAGGTTGTTGTTTCGGTTACTTTTTCAGTTGTTGTTTCGGTTGCTTTTTCTGTTGTTGTAGTTGTTGTGTCGTCGGGTTCAGCAAAAGCACAGATTGTGAGTGTGCAGATTGAAATTGCTGCAACTACGATTGCAAGAAGCATTGCGATTGTCTTTTTCATGTTGGTTACCATCCTTTTCCTGTTTTTGTTGTTTGAAACAATATATGTATTAATTCTACCTTATATGTCAGCGTTTGTCAAGCGGAATATTTAACAAAATGAGTGTAAAAATATTAACATTCCATTAAGAAAGGAGCATTCAGAATGCCCTATAAATTTGAAAGCAATAAAAATAATTGCCGCCGCTATCCTCTCAAAACGCCGAGAAACATCGCAGACCCGTTTGAGGATATCCCATCCGATGTCAACGGAAGCTACACAGGTGTACCCTATGATCCCGAGGATGAAATGCCCGTTCAGGACGTTGATGACCTTTAGTCTTTAAACTGTCAATAGTGTGGGCGGAGCCGATGTGCCTTTCGACTCCGCCTGCCACCATCTTTTGTCCGCCCTTTGCGTATCCTTTCCCCAAAGGATACGGCGGTTTATGAAACATCCACCTTGTCGGCAAGCCGACTCCCTCCATCCGTTTCGGGCAGTGGAAATTCAAACATAATCATCCAAGCTCTACTGTCGCGAGCTTTGTTTTGTCATTAATCGAGAAAGCAACAATCTTGTTCCCCGAAATGCTGTAAAATACATCGTCTATGCAAGTGCCTCGAAGAGCTTTTTCTCCTCTCGACTTTGCCTCGTGATTAAAGAATCCGATTGGCTTGATGTCATCGTCGGAATAGTCAAACAAAGCGTATGCGATAACCGCTTCGTTTGTTGCGCTGTCTGTGCGTACAACAGGTATGCCGAGAATATCTTCTTCAGAATTAAGCATAATGCATCTGCTGTCAAGCAAACCTGCAACATCAATGACATCCGAAAGACTGTATAAATCAAGGTTTTCGGGATTGAACGGGTCGCTAAGACCAAGCAGCGAAATGTTAACATCCTTCTGACTTTCGCTTCCGTCACGCTTCACGCCGTCAATATGAATGAGCAACTCATCATCTGCGCAGAAAAGATTGCCTGCAAACCCCTTTGCCGAAACCGTTGCACCCTTTTTGGGTTTTTCGGGATTCGAAAGGTCAATTACCATTGTTGTTTCTGCATCATCATTTGCAACAATATAGCAGTTGTTGCCGAAGAATTTTATATCCTTTATCTCGGTTTTGGGGAACACTCCCTCAAGACCGCTGACAAACTCACTTTTTTTATTGAGCACATAAAGGCTTGTTACCTCGGAATCCGTCGCAACAACGGTCATCAACCCTGTTTTGCTGTCGATATAAGGCTTACCGAAAATCGTTCCTTTTACGGCATATGAGCCTGAAAAACTTACCGATGAAGCTTCGATATTGAATCTGTAAATTTCGGTCAGGTTGCTGTGAGCACCGTTTTCATCAGCCTCAACCGAAACAAAGCATCTCGAAATCAAAACAGCATTTCCGCTTACGCAGACTCTGCCGTTGCTTCCGAAGAATGCAAGGCTGTCAACCGATTTTGAAAAATCGTCAATGTTGGTAACGGTTATGAATGTAAATGCCGCTCCGGGTGCGTTGACCGCCATAAATATATTCTTTGTGTCAGGTTTAATCTCTTTTCCGTCAACCACGCAACAAGGTACCGAATACTTTTCGGACGGATTAACGGATTTTTCGGTGATAAGATAAAGACTTCCCTGCTCTGAAATACCTGATGTCAGATATTTGCCGTCCTGAATATGCTCGCGGATTGCAACGGGATTCTCGGGGTCTGAAATATCATAATAACGCGCAACGGTCTGCTTTTTACCGTAAGCCGCCTTGTCAGACATAACATAAGCATCTCTGCTCATTATAGCAATCAGCTTGTTGCCCTTGAGATAAATTTCAATGCATTCGTCGATATTTCCTGCATCGCTCGCATCCGAAAGGATAACCGTTGATACAACCGACATCTCATCGGCAGGCAAAGCTTTGATAACCTTGATAAGCTCAACCTTTCCGCCGCTTGCGCTGTCTGTACCCTTTGTTGCAACGAAGATATATTCGCCGTTATTCTTGACAATATCTGCCTCAAGACCTGTAATTCTTTCAACCAGCTCGCCGCCCATATTATAGGCGCTTACCGCGCTGTCAACAATTGCGGAATCGTCAATAATATACGCTCCGATTGCGTTTGATAAAGGCGATGTACCTGCCATACCCGACGGAGATGTTACCGCGCCCGAAAGCTCGCTTGTTGAAGTGGCATCCTCTGTTTTTCCGAGAGCGTTTTTTACTGCCATTTCGATTTCGTCGTAACTGCTGATACCGATAATCAGGTTTTCGGGATTGTAATTCACAAAACCGGGCTCTGTTTTGATAACCTTTACACCCGAATTCATTGTCGCAAACAATACGCACGCAATAACAATCACAAAAGCTGCCGCAACAGTTGCAATTCTGTTGAGAGTAACCGCCGATGTTCTCCTGTTTTGTGCGCTGTCCCTGTGCGCATCGATTTCGATAATATTACCCGTTTCATCGGAAAAATCCTTTTGTTCCTTAAGCTTCGCAATAATTTTCTCTTTCCTTAAACTCTCGGGAACATCGGTCTTATCTATTTCTGCTCTCAGCATTTCTTCAATCTGCTTGTCATTCTTCATCTTTTCACCCCCCTTTCGCTGTGTTTTCCATCAAGAAAATCACGCATCTTCTTTAACGCACGCTTATGCTTTGAGCGTACGGTAACAGCCCTGCAGCCGAGCATATCGGCAATTTCATGGCTTTTATATTTCTCTACCGTAGCAAGCAAAACAATTTCTCTTTCTTCGCGCGAAAGAATCGAAAGAGCCGACTTCAGGTCGATTGATAAATCTGTATCAATCGTGCCCGAGGGCTCCTCTCCCCCCGTTTCGCCGTCAAGCCAGACGAGCGTTTTTTTATGTTGATTTTCTGTGTATTGCCTTTTACATGAAGCGCAAAGGATTTTAAATAGCCATCCTTTGAATGCTTCATTCTTTTTTAAAGAGCCGATTTGCTTATACGCCGAAAGCACCGCATCGGAAACCGCATCCTCGGCAAGTGTCTCGCTGCCCGTTACGCACCGGGCATAGTAAATCATCTCTTTATAATATAACTCATACAGCTCGCCGAAGGCATCGGCATCACCGCTTTTCGCAAGAGTAACGAGTTCGTTTATCTGAGCGCTCAAAATCGACCCTCCTTACCACTCTCATCTATAAGTGTTGTTGATTTTCATTTTTGTTGCATTAAATTCAAAAAAATTTTCTTTTCGATAAATAACGCCGCGCATGGAATACTATACAAGAATCCAAAAAATAAAGCAAGGTGATAATTATGAACAAAAAAATTCTTCCCCTGATTCTTGCTGTGCTTCTCATCTTTTCTTCCTGCACAGGGAGAAAAACTCTCGAAGAATACGATGCCGAGGTCAAGGTCAGCATTGCAGACACAAACAGGCCCTCGCAGGCATATTCGGTACTCGACCCCGAAAACAAAAGAGGTCTTTCAACCGAGAGAAAAGAACACAGCTACGGCGTTGCAAAAAACGGTCAGCCGCATTCGATTTCCGTTGAGGCGCAGAAATATCTCTCATCGCTCGGCAAGAATGCATTCTGCTGCGATACCGTCACGAAAGAAAAGGTTTTATATCTCACTTTTGACTGCGGATGGGAAAACGGATGCACCTCTGTTATCCTTGACACGCTGAAGGAGAAAAATGTGCCTGCCGCATTTTTCTGCACACTCGACCATATTGATTCCGACCCTGCGCTCATCCGTCGGATGCTTGACGAAGGTCATATTGTGGGCAATCATTCCGCAAATCATCCCGATTTTGCCGAAATTTCGCGTGAGCATATGGCAGCGGAAATATACGAATGTGAAGAAAGGCTTCGTACGGAATTCAACTACAAGCCGAACTTTTTCCGTTTTCCCGAAGGTGCATATACCGAAAATGCGCTTGACCTTGTCCATTCAATGGGATATTCAACGGCATTCTGGTCCTGCGCCTATGTTGATTGGGATGCCGAAAACCCTAAAGGCGGAGATTATGCTTTCGAAAAAGTGACCTCCCGTATGCACCCCGGCGCAGTAATTCTGCTTCACTCCGTTTCGCCCGATAATGCCGAAGCCCTCGGCAGAATCATCGACTTTGCACGCAGCAACGGATATGAATTCAGAGCCCTCTCTGATTTTCCGCTTCAATGAGTCCTTGAAACCTCGGATATTATATGTTATAATTCCTGTATCAAATCCGAAAGGACAACAAAATGACCGGAATTATAATTCTTGATAAACCTGAAAATATAACCTCATTCGGTGCAGTTGCAAGAGTGCGCCGAATCTGCGGCGAAAAGAAATGCGGACACAGCGGCACACTTGACCCGATGGCAACGGGCGTTATGACCGTTATGCTCGGCGGTGCAACCCGTTTCTGCGAGCTTCTTCCGAGCCACGACAAGGAATATATCGCATCATTCAGACTCGGCACAGCCACAGACACTCTTGACATTACGGGAAAAGTGCTCGAAACCCGACCTGTTTCAGCTGCAAAGCAGGATGTTGAGCATACGCTCGCAGGCTTCGTCGGCGAAATCAGCCAGCTTCCTCCGATGTATTCTGCAATTTCCGTCAACGGTCAGAGGCTTTATGACCTTGCAAGGCAAGGAATCGAGGTTGAAAGACAGGCGCGTACTGTTACAATTTATTCGGCAGAAATGCTTGACGCCGATGAAAACGCAAACGAATATAAAATCTCTGTTGCCTGCTCATCAGGCACATATATCCGCACATTTATCGATGATATCGGCAAGAAACTCGGATGCGGCGCAGTTATGACAGCTCTTCGCCGCACAAGAGCAAACGGTTTCTCCGTCAGCGATGCCGTAACCGTTGAAAAGCTTGACGAAGCGGCACAAAACGGCACGCTCGACAGTCTGCTGATTCCTGTTGAAAAAGCTCTCGATATCTATCCTTCGGTGCAGGTTACCGAGGCACAGGCGAAAAGATTTTCAAACGGCGGCGAGCTTGACCTCAACAGAATCAGGTGCGCAAAAATGACAGGATATTACCGAGTTTACGCTCCCGACGGCAAATTCCTCGGATTGGGAGAAATCAACGACCCCGAAACCCTGCAGGTCAAAAGGGTCTATGTACCGAAATAATCATTTTACGGGCAGGATGCATTTTGTGTATCCTGCCCTTTTGTTAATCTTGCCTAAAAATATGCTTCAAAAATTTACATCCGCAAAAAATATTATTCTTGAATTAGGTTGCATATCAAGTATAATAAAGGTATAAAAGCAGTTTTACCGCTTTAACTCGGTGCATCTGAATTTTATATACCCATTTAACGCAAAGGAGAGAAAATTAACTATGAGTGAAAAAATCAAGATTGGTATTATCGGTTGCGGCGGTATTGCCAACGGCAAACACCTTCGCGCTATTTCCAATGTCGATTTCCTTGAACCTGTTGCATTCTGCGACATCATTGAGGAAAGAGCAATCGAAACAGCAAAAAAATACGGTTCACCCGATGCAAAAGTTTACACAGATTACAAAGAACTTCTTAAGGACGAAAGCATCGTTGCCGTTCACGTTTGTACTCCCAACCGTTCACACAGCTTCATAACAATCGATGCCCTTGAGGCAGGCAAACACGTTCTTTGCGAAAAGCCTATGGCAAAAACCTATGCCGAAGCAAAGGCAATGTACGAAGCATCTGTCAGAACAGGCAAAAAGCTCTCAATCGGCTATCAGTCCCGTTGGAGAGATGATTCTCTTTATCTCAAGCAGTGCTGCGAAAACGGCGACCTCGGTGAGATTTACTACGCAAGAGCTCTCGCAATCCGCAGAAGAGCCGTTCCCACCTGGGGCGTATTCCTCAACGAATACGAGCAGGGCGGCGGTCCCCTCATCGATATCGGCACACACGCTCTTGACCTCACTCTCTGGATGATGGATAACTACAAACCCAAGATGGTTGTAGGTACAAAATACAAGAAACTCGGCGACCAGAAAAACACCGCAAACGCTTGGGGTGACTGGGATCCCGAAAAATATACCGTTGAAGATTCCGCTTTCGGTTTTGTTGTTATGGAAAACGGCGCAACAATCAGCGTTGAATCAAGCTGGGCAATCAACATTGCTGACCCCATTGAAGCATCAACTCTTCTTGCAGGTACAAAGGGCGGCGCAGATATGTTTGACGACCTTCGTATCAACTATGTAAAGAACGGCAGACAGGTTATCGAAAGACCCAACTTCGATGCAGGCGGGGTTGCTTTCTATGACGGATGCAGCGATGACCCCGCAGAGCTCGAGTGCCGCGCATTCTATGATGCAATCATCAACGATAAGGAAGTCAGCACAAAGCCCGAGCAGGCAATGGTTGTAACCCAGATTCTCGAAGCAATCTATGAATCGGCAAAAACAGGCCAGCCCGTATATCTTAACAACGACTAAGAGGTGACAATATGAAAATAGCTGTTCAGGTCTATTCTGTAAGAGACCACATCAACGATACAGAAACCCTTCTCAAGACACTTGAAGAAATCAAAAAAATCGGTTATGACGGCGTTGAATTCGCAGGTTATTTCGGCACAGATGCCGCTACTATCAAAGCAAAGCTCGACGAAATCGGTCTTGTTGCAGTCGGCGGTCATATCGGTCTTGACGATTTCAAGGCAGGTAAACTTGAAGAAACAATCGAATTCCAGCACGCTCTCGGCGTACCTGCTGTCGGCGTAGGCGGTGCTCCCCATTCAACAAAAGAAGAATCCGTTGAAACAGGCGATGTTCTCGGCGCAGCCCAGAAATACGCTATGGAAAAATACGGCATGAAAGTTTACTATCACAATCACTGTGAAGAATTTATGCCCCTCAAAAACGGCGAGCTTCCCATCGACATTATCGGCGCAAGATGCTCTCTTGAAATTGATACATACTGGAGCTTCCACGCAAAGCAGGATAACTTCGCTCTTCTGACCGCTATGAAGGACAATATCGTTCATGTTCACGTGAAAGACGGTATTGACGGCAAGCCCAAGGCTCTCGGCGAAGGCAACTGCGACATTCCCACCGTCCTCAAGGCAGTTGAAGAAATCGGTCTTGAATGGATTATCGTTGAAAATGACGATCCCGTTCCCACAGGTCTTGAAGACATCGCAAGAAGCTACGCATATCTCAAAAGCATTATTTAAGGAGAATTCAAATGAAACTCGGCGTATTTACAACTCTGCTTTCAAACCTCTCTCTTGAAGAGGCACTCAAATATTTCAAGTCGCTCGGCATCGAAATGGTTGAAATCGGATGCGGCGGCTATCCCGGAAACGCACACGCAAACGCAGAAGAGCTTCTTGCTGACGAAGCAAAGCTTGAAGAATTCAAGGCTCTTCTTAAAAAATATGATGTTGAAATCAGTGCCCTTTCCTGCCACGGCAACCCCGTACATCCCAACAAGGAAATCGCCGCTGACTATGATAAGACCATCCGCAACGCAATTCTTCTTGCAGAAAAGCTCGGTCTTCATCAGATCAATACCTTCTCCGGTTGCCCCGGTGACTGCGAAACAGCAAAATACCCCAACTGGGTAACCTGCCCCTGGCCCAACGATTTCGGCGAAATTCTTGATTGGCAGTGGAACGAGGTTCTCATCCCCTACTGGAAAGATCTTGTTGAGTTCGCAAAGGCACACGGTGTCAACAAAATTGCGCTTGAACTTCATCCCGGTTTCTGCGTATATAATACCGAAACCCTTCTCAGACTCCGCGAGGCCGTAGGCCCCGAAATCGGCGCAAACTTTGACCCCAGCCATCTTATCTGGCAGGGTATGGACCCCGTTGCCTGCATCCGCAAGCTCGGCGATGCAATCTTCCATTTCCACGCAAAAGACACAAAAATTGACAAATACAATACCGCTGTCAACGGCGTGCTTGATAACAAGCCCTACGGCGATGAAATCAACCGCTCCTGGATTTTCCGTACAATCGGTTACGGCAATGACAATGCTTACTGGAAAGAGATTATCTCAAACCTCCGTATGGTCGGTTATGACTACGCAATCAGCATTGAGCACGAGGATTCACTTATGAGCCAGAATGAAGGTCTTTCAAAAGCAGTTTCATTCCTCAAGAATATTATTCTCACAGAATCCACAGGCGAAATGTGGTGGGTATGATTTAAAAACAAAGAACCGATTCCCTCGGGAATCGGTTCTTTTATTTGTTAATGTTTAATCTTCTTGACACGAATAATTCCGCGTGATATCATTAAATATATATCATTATATTATGGGTGAAAAGATATGGATTACAGTACTTTCAGAGTCGCCGAAATGAAAAAACGCGTTGCAAATACATTTGCCGCATTCGAAGCTGAAAAAAAGGCTGACAGACCGCTTATCAACATCGATAAACTCGATGTTCCCGAAAGCATTCTGCCTTACATAGAAAAAGTAAATAATCTCATCAATATGCAGAGCTTCAAGAAAGCTGCCGAAACAGCCGATTATGCCATAAACGAACGACCCGATTCTGCGGCAGGTTGGTTTGCTAAAATCGCCGCACTTACCCACAATTTCTCTCCTGCAAATTTCTGCTCGGAAGATTCCGGTGTTGATCTGACGCTCAAGGAATTTGTTCTGCTCAAGAAAAATGCATTGAGTATGGTTTCCGATGCAAACTCCGCTTATGTTTCATCCGTTCTCGGCGAATATGAGAAAAAATGCATCCGATACCTCGAAGCAGGCTCCTGCTCAAGATTCCTGGATATTCAGGAAAAGATGTCAAATCCTCAATTCCGTCAGCACAGCGATCTTGTTTGCGCAATCGTCAGAGACAGCCTTGCAGAGGGCTTCAGCACCAACCCGACATATGAATATATTGCAAAACAGTATCCCGAATCACTGATTCTCTGCTGTGAATATACTATCCTTTATCTTAACAAGATTAATGGTGACAGGCAGAATAAATATTACGGAAAGAAACCGGGTGACAATATTCTTGATCTCGTCGATCAGCGTCCTCTGAAATATCTTGAGCTTTCAAAAACAACTCTTATCGACCAGATGAGGTCTTTCGGATTCACTCCCCGCCAATCCGAAGACTTTGAAACCGACGGTTTTATCAGCCTGATGATATATGTCGGCAACACAATCGGCATAAACACAGAAGGCCTGAAGCATTATTATTCCGCCTCTGCACGAAGCGAAGTTGCAAGCATTGAGGAAATCGAAAAAAGCAACAGAGAAGCAGAAAGACAAAGAAGAAAAGCAGCAGAAGACCGAAGACGCGAAGAAGCCGCCCGAAAAGAGCGCGAAGAAAAAGAGCGCAGAGAAAATGAGGCCAAGAAGAAAAAATCAAAAGGCATAATAACCAAAATTGCCATTATCATCGCTGTCATTGCTACCCTCATTACCGTTTCCCCTGCTATCAAAGACCTTGTTTCAGAGATTTTTGAGCAAGGCACCACAAGCATATACGAAAACTCTGAATATTACATTATGTCTGATGACTATACTCACATCAATGTAAGAAGCGGTCCCGGCACAGACAGCTCTGTTATCACTGTTCTTGATTCTCAGTTTGTAAAAATGTACCCCACAGGAAACACAGACGGCAACTGGATTGAGGTTGATTCCCCCGATTTCGGAATCGGATGGGTCAGCAATAAAGTTGTTCAATATGTATATGACTAAAAGCAACAAGGACTGCCTGATTAAAGCAGTCCTTGTTTTTATTATCTCCAGAATTTTCTGTCAAGACTTCTGAATTGAATAGCTCTTGATATGTGCTGGACATCGATTGTTGCTTCGTTTTCAAGGTCAGCAATCGTTCTTGATACGCGAAGCACCTTGTCATAAGCTCTCGCCGAGAAATCAAGCTTCTCAAACACCTGCTCAAGCATTGCCATTCCTCGCTGTGTGGGACGGCAGAACTCTTTTGTCATTGCCGCATCCATTTTTGCATTGCAACTTATGCCGCTTCCCTTGAGTCTTTCCTGCTGAATTTTTCTCGCCGCATTGACTCTTTTTCTGATTTCTGCAGAGCTTTCTGACGGAATTCGACTCGAAAGCTTTTCAAAATCAACGGGAGGCACTTCGATATGGATATCAATTCTGTCAAGCAACGGACCCGAAACTCTTGCAAGATAACGCTTGGCAGAGCCTTCGGGGCAGGTGCATTTTCTCTTGGGATGGCCGTGAAAACCGCAGGGACAGGGATTCATTGCGCAGACTATCATCGCAGAGCAAGGATAGGTGAGCGACGCACTCGCTCTTGATATCGTTACCTTGCCGTCCTCAAGCGGTTGACGGAGCACTTCCATTGCAACCCTTGAAAATTCAGGCAGTTCATCAAGAAACAGCACCCCGTTGTGGGCAAGAGATATTTCGCCGGGGCGCGGCATTGCACCGCCGCCCGAAAGCCCTGCAGGAGAAACCGTATGGTGCGGCGACCTGAAAGGTCTTTGAGTCATCAATGATACACCCTCAGGCAACGCGCCTGCGATGGAATAAAGCTCCGTTGTCTGCAGACTTTCTTCAAATGTCATATCAGGCAGAATCGACGGCAATCTCTTTGCAAGCATACTTTTACCCGAGCCGGGAGGGCCAACCATAATTATGTTATGACCGCCTGCTGCGGCGATTTCAAGAGCATATCTCGCCTCCTGCTGACCCATAACATCCTTGAAATCGGGTAAAACTTCCATATTCTCTTCGTTATAATTCACATCGAACTTAACAGGAGAAAGCAATTTCTCGCCTGTTAAATGCTCTGCTATATCCCTGACATGCGAAACCGCATAAACCTCAATGCCCTCTACAACCGAACTTTCTCTCGCGTTTGCCTCGGGCACAAAAACTCTTTTGATTCCGCTGTTTTTAGCCCTGATAACCATCGGTAATGCACCGTTGACTTTGCGTACAAGTCCGTCAAGCGAAAGCTCACCGATAAACGCGCAGTCATCCACATCTGCCTTGAGCTGGTCCATCGCTTTTACGATTGCAATGAAAATCGGCAAATCATAAACTGAGCCCTCCTTGCGCACATCCGCAGGCGAAAGGTTGACCGTTACCCTGCTCGAGGGGAAGGTAAAACCGCTGTTTTTGATTGCGGAGCGCACTCTGTTTTTTGATTCGTTGACGGCAGCATCGGGCAAACCGACGATATCTATTCTGGGCAGGCCCTGACCGCAATCGACCTCAACGCCGACCATATAACTGTCAATGCCCATAAGTCCCATACTGTTTATTCGGGAAAACATATCCGCACCTCCGCATATAAAGTGAAAAATGAAAAGTGAAGCGTGAAAAGTTAAGGGTGGATTTCGTCCACACCGAATTATAATATAACAATCTGCAAATCACCAATATGTACTATATTATTATAACAATGCCGATAAAATTGGTCAAGATAGTTTTCTCCGAAACAAAAACCGCAGACCCGATATGAGTCTGCGGTAATTTTTTATGAAGATTATGCCTTTTTCTTTGCAGACGCTCTCTGGATTGCCTTGATGATTTCAACAATGGGAATTACAAGGAATGCAAGACCGATTGAAATTGCGTATGCCTTGAAATCAAGGTGTGTGAAGTGGAATGCGTTTGCAAGAGGTTCGATTTCAATGATTGCTGTTGTGAGAATAAGAGAAGCAATCATTGCAATGTAAAGAACAACATTGTGTGACTTCTGCTTGAAGCTCATTGAAAGAGCAGAGCCTCTCTGTGAACGCATATTGAATGAGTGGAAGATTTCGCACATTGACATTGTAAGGAATGCCATTGTCATACCTTCGCCGCTGTCTTCAACTGCGATATTTGTAAACTGCCAATGACCTGTCTGAAGGAATTCGCCGATAAAGAATGCTGCGAGTGTAAGAATTGTTACAAGAGCACCCTGATAGAATACATCGATACCCATACCGCCTGCAAAGATGCCTTCCTTGCTGTTTCTGGGTTTTCTGCTCATAATATCTCTTTCGGGCTTTTCAAGACCGAGAGCAAGAGCAGGAATACTGTCTGTTACAAGGTTGATGAAGAGAAGGTGAACAGGCTGGAGAATTGTGAATCTGAGGATTGTTGCCGTGAAGATTGAAAGAACTTCTGAAAGGTTTGAACCGAGAAGGAACTGGATAGCCTTTCTGATGTTGTCATAGATTCTTCTGCCTTCGGAAACAGCGGAAACGATTGTTGCAAAGTTATCGTCTGCAAGAACCATATCTGCAACATTCTTTGTAACGTCTGTGCCTGTGATACCCATACCAACGCCGATGTCAGCGCTCTTGATTGAGGGAGCATCGTTAACGCCGTCGCCTGTCATAGCGGTAATCATACCTTTTGCACGCCATGCGTTGACAATTCTTGTCTTATGCTCAGGCTGAACTCGTGCGTAAACTCTGAATTCTGTTACTCTCTCTGCGAAATCTTCATCGCTGATTTCGTCGAGCTGAGCGCCTGTGATTGCTGAGGAATCATTCTCAATAATGCCGAGCTGTTTTGCGATTGCAACTGCGGTATCCTTATGGTCACCTGTAATCATAATAGGAGTGATACCTGCAGAACGGCATTCTTCGATAGCTGCCTTAACCTCGGGACGGGCAGGGTCAATCATACCTGTCAGACCAACGAAGGTGAGGTCATTTTCAAGTGCCTCGGGTGAATAATCCGAAGGCTCTGCATCATATTTTCTGAATGCAATTGCAAGAACACGAAGAGCCTGGTCAGCCATTCTCTTATTGTCTGCAAGGATTGCAGCCTTGATTTCATCTGTGAAAGGAACAACATTGCCGCCAACGAGTGCGTGTGTGCACTTTTTGAGGATTTCGTCGGGAGCACCCTTTGTATACTGAATGATGCCTTCTGCAGTCTTATGAACGGTTGACATCATCTTTCTGCCTGAATCGAAGGGAGCTTCGCCTGTTCTGGGAGCATCAGCAACAAGATCATTCTTGTTCATGCCAAGCTCATTTGCGTAATAAACAAGAGCTGCTTCTGTGGGCTCGCCTGTAACAACGCCGTCAGCATCAATTGATGCGTCACAGCAGAGAGCCATACCCTTTGCAATAAGCTCTTCGTTGTCGCCGTAATGGTCAACAACAGTCATCTTATTCTGTGTAAGAGTACCTGTTTTATCGGAGCAGATTATCTGAGCGCAGCCGAGAGTTTCAACAGCTGTGAGCTTTCTGATAATCGCATTTTTCTTTGACATATTGGTAACGCCGATGGAAAGAACGATTGTAACAACCGCGGCAAGACCTTCGGGAATAGCCGCAACAGCAAGTGAAACAGCAACCATAAAGCTCTCAAGGAAAACGCTGAAAGTAACGCCTTCACCGAAGAACTGAGCCATAATCATCTGATAGCCGAGAAGGACTACGCAGATGCCGAGAACAAGATATGTGAGAATCTTTGAAAGCTGTGAAAGCTTGATCTGAAGAGGAGTCTGACCTTCTTCAGCCTGAGCAATAGCATCAGCAATCTTACCCATTTCGGTGTCCATACCTGTAGCAACAACAACAGCTTTGCCTCTGCCGTAAACAACGGTAGAGCCCATATAAGCCATATTCTTTCTGTCACCGAGAGGAACTTCACCGTTATCGCCGAGTTTAAGAAGACCGACAAGCTTATCAACAGGAACGGATTCGCCTGTGAGCGCAGCTTCTTCAATCTTCATACTTGCGCATTCAAAAATACGGCAGTCTGCAGGAACTGCATCGCCTGCTTCAAGGAGAACAACATCGCCTACAACAAGGTCTTCACTGCGAACGGAAACGATTTTACCGTCGCGAAGCACCTTTGAAGTTGCGGCAGACATTTCCTGCAAGGCTTCAATCGCAGCTTCAGCCTTACTCTCCTGAATAACACCGAGAACAGTGTTGATAACAACAACAATAAGAATAATAACAGTGTCTGTGGGGAAAACAAACTTAAAGTGACCGCCCTCAAACCATTCTGTTATCGCAGAAATAACTGCGGCAACAATGAGAATGATAATCATCGGGTCGGAAATCTGCTCAAAAACGCGCTGGAGCATTGTCTTCTTCTTGCCTTCATCAAGCTTGTTCTTGCCGTTTTCAGCAAGTCTCTTTTCAGCTTCGGCAGAAGAAAGTCCTGTTTCGGAACTTTTAATATGACCGAAAACATTTTCAATCTGCTCAAGATAGAACTTCATTTGTTTTTTCATTCCTTTCTTATTTATCAGTGCACAGTATTATTATGCACAAATAATTTCAGCATATAAAAAAGACCTTTGACAGAGAGTCATTCTCTGTCAAAGGTCTTGCTTCCATAAAATGGGTGATTGCCAGAAGCACAAAGCAACGGTTGTTGACAATCACTTGGCGGAGCCTCTAAGCTACTCCCCTCTAACACTTGCAATTATATCATTATTTTTTTGCTGTGTCAATCAATTATTTTCTGAATAATATCAATTATACAATATAAAATTCTCCAAGAGTTTCTGCAAGCGCACTGCATAAATCCTTATACATATATTTTTCGTAGATATCCTTCTGCTGAAGGTTGAGCGTGACTCCGCTTCCGTTACGTATTGACGGGAAACTCTTCATCGTTGCGCCCTTTACTCTCATCTGCGCATTATAGTCATAACCCTGCGCCGCAAAGGAATTCATTGCCTCGCGCAAATCAGCCTCTTCACCCTGCGCTTCCTTGAGGAAATATGTCAGAAGATATGTTTTTGTTCCGCTTTCAAAACCTACGCTGAATTGCTCAACTCTGTTTGCAGTCCTCTTCCACGCATTGAGTGTTGAAAGCTCCTGCGAAATGGTGAAAACAGTACTCTCGCCCGATTCATCTCTTGCATAAAGTCTGTTTATCTCGTTGAATATTTCAAACAAATCCATAATATCGTTGCGAAGCAAATCATAATCATCGAGCTGATTGCAGATTTTATCAAGAGTTTCAGAAAGCGCAACGGCATCAGGAGCAATATCATCACCGAGAGCGTCGATATTATCCCTCACCTTAGCGGCAGACTCCTGCCATCCGCTAACCTTCTCCCTGTCAAAATTCGAAACCATAAGCGCATAATTCTCATTGATTTCTTGTCTGAGGTCGATATATTCATCGAGAATATCCGCATCATCGCTGTTGCAGACCTGCACAAAGAATTCCGCCGCATCAAAGCTGTTTCTTGCCGCAAGACTTCTTGTGACCGAAAGAAAAATCGGTTCTTTGGCAATCAGGATAATTGCAACAATCACAAGAGCAGCGGCAACAGCAATAATCGCAGAAATCAAAGTCTTTTTGCCTTCGTTACCTGTATCATTATTCACTTTTTCAATGTTATCTGCCATAAAAAATCCGCCTTTTAGCATTTGAAAAAGATGATGAATCGCTTGATTCGTTGTTATATTATATCACATAAAAACCGATTTGAGAATAGCTGAAAAAATTTTTTAAAAAATATCAAACAAATGTTTGCATTTTCAGAACATTTGTGCTATAATACGGTTGAAAGAGTGTAAAAACTGCATTTTGATGCTATTTTAGAAAAATAACAACCGAAAAGAGGAGAAAATATGAAACCTATCACTCCGATTCAGCAGAGAATCTATGAATTTCTTCTTGAGAGAGCGAAGGATAATATGACCCCCAGCGTGCGCGAAATCGGCGCTGCTGTCGGTCTGCGCTCAACCTCGTCTGTGCAGGCAAACCTTGACGCCCTTGAGGCGGCAGGATATATTCAGCGCCCCCCGATGCTCAAGAGATGCATCCGCATCGTAGGACAGGCAGAAAATGTGACTCACGTTCCCGTCCTCGGTACAGTTACCGCAGGTGCGCCGATTCTTGCTGTTGAAGAAATCGAGGGTTACCTCCCCTTCTCAATGCAGGGCGCGCAGGACAAGGAGCTTTTTGCCCTTAAAATCAAAGGCGAAAGTATGATAAGAGCAGGTATTCTTGACGGAGATATCGTTATCGTTGAGCGTACTCCTGCCGCAAGAAACGGCGACATCGTTGTTGCCCTTATCGGCGACGAAGCAACCGTCAAAACCTTCTATAAGGAAAACGGTCATTTCAGGCTTCAGCCCGAAAATGAAACCTATGAGCCGATTATTGTTAACGAAGTTATCATTCTCGGTAAGGTTATCGCCAGCTACAGATACTATTAAGTTTGAAAGGCTTGCAACGGATTCAATTCCGATGCAAGCCTTTTTGTTCATTGTATGATTCGGGCGCGGACTCTGCCCACCCCTAACTTTTCACTTATTCGCCGTCCATATAATCAAGAACGCGTTCAATCAGCTTCAATCGGTTTTCGCCGTTAAGCATTCTGACCGCAATATGCGGTTTGCCGTTACCTGCACTGACAACGAGCCTGTTTTTGAGATGAGCCGCCGCAAGAGAGATTTTGTTCATATCAAGGCTGCTGATTCTGAAAATAATTCTGTCACTCTGTGTTGAAATTTCATAAACATCGTGCCTTGCCGCCTTGCCTCTGAGCAGGGCGATTTTTATAAGACCCTCAACGCTTTCGGGCGGATCTCCGAAACGGTCACAAAGCTCATCAATAACATCCGCCGCGTCATCGTCGGTCTTGATATCGGCAATTCTGCGATAAATCTGAAGTCTTTGCGGTACGCTCTCGATATAATCATCGGGAATATGAGCCTCAATCGGCAAATCGATAAGGCAATCTTTTTCGGGCGTTGCAGGTGTTTCACCTTTTTCTTCGCTGATTGCCTGCTCAAGAAGTTTGATATACATATCATAACCGACAGTTTCCATATGACCGTGCTGATTTGCGCCGAGCACATTGCCTGCACCTCGGAGCTCAAGGTCACGCATCGCAATATGGAAGCCTGAGCCGAATTCGGTGAATTCTCTGATTGCATCGAGTCTTCGGGTCGCAATTTCGCTGAGCTCCTTACCTCTTGTGAAGGTAAAATACGCGCTTGCTCTTCGCGATGAGCGTCCGACTCTGCCTCTTATCTGATGAAGCTGAGCAAGACCCATCCTGTCAGCATTCTCGATAATGAGTGTGTTCGCATTGGGCACATCAACACCCGTTTCGATAATCGTTGTGCAAACAAGAACATCAATTTCACCCTCAAGAAGTCTGCGCCAGACTTCGCTGAGCTCATCCTCGGTCATCTTGCCGTGAGCAATTCCGACGGTTGCATCGGGCAACATCGCCTTTATTTCCGCCGCTTTGCGTTCAATCGTTTCAACTCTGTTATAGAGATAATAAACCTGACCGCCTCTGCGAAGTTCCTGCTCCATTGCCTGAACAAGAACAGGCAGATTATGCTCGATTACATAAGTCTGAACAGGGAGTCTGTCCATCGGAGCTTCTTCGATAACAGACATATCCCTGATGCCTGACATCGCCATGTTGAGAGTTCTCGGAATCGGAGTTGCCGTAAGAGTAAGCACATCGACTGCAGGATAAAGCGATTTGAGTTTTTCTTTTTGTGCAACACCGAATCTCTGCTCTTCATCAATGATTATGAGCCCGAGGTCGCGGAAGCTGATATCTTTTGAAATCAACCTGTGAGTACCGACAACAACATCAACCGAGCCTCTGCGCAGACCTGCAATCGTTCTTTCAACTTCCTTCTTCGAGCAGAATCTCGAAAGCATACCTGCTTCAATCGGAAAGCCTTCGAATCTTTTCAATATTGTCTGATAATGCTGAAGCGCAAGAATCGTTGTGGGAACAAGGATTGCGCATTGTTTGCCGTCGGCGATGCACTTGAATACCGCGCGGAGCGCAACCTCTGTTTTTCCGAAGCCTACATCTCCGCAAAGAAGTCTGTCCATAGGATAGGGCTTCTCCATATCCCTCTTTATTTCGTGGATACAACGAAGCTGGTCATCAGTTTCAACATATTCAAATCTGCGCTCAAAATCGCTCTGCATATCGATATCTTCGGTAAATGCGTGGCCCTGCATTTTGATGCGCTTCGAATAGAGTTCGATAAGCTCTTTAGCCATATCCTTGACGGCGCTCTTGACTCTCGACCTTGTCTTCTGCCAATCCCTGCCGCCGAGTTTACTCAGCTTAAGCGGTTTATCATCGTTCTTTGGTCCGATATATTTTGAAACCTGGTCAAGCTGGGTAACAGGCACATAGAGCGCGTCACCTTTATCATATTGAATTTTAATGTAATCTTTCTTTACTCCAGATGCTTCAAGGCTCTGGATTCCCTCAAAAATACCGATACCATGAGCGGAATGAACAACATATTCGCCCCTGTGAAGCTCGCTGAGATTGTTGAAAGCGTTTCTCGCAGGCTTCTTTTTTGAAGCAGTCCTGACCTTTGTCGGAGTTTTGCCTCTGTAGGTTATAAGAGTGAATTTTGCGCTCGGATATTCAAAGCCTGCAGAAAAACTGCCGGGCAGTACACAGACTGTTTTCTGCGGAAATTCAGCAGGAGGAACAGGGCACCACAACGCAGGAATACCTTCGCTTTCGAGGTCATCGACCAAAGTCTGCGCCGCCTTATCCGTACCTGCAATAACCGCGCAGGAGTGACCCATTCTTGTGCGGATTGCACTCAGGTCATCAACAATTGCGTTCAGAGTTCCGTTCCACGGAGCGACCTGCTTTGCCGTAAAGGTCACGAGGTCCTTGACAGGGGTATCAAAACTGCCTCGAGGCAGATTATCGAGATAAATTGCGCCGTCATCCTCATAAACCGAAACAAGTTCGTGAGGCTGAATTCCGAATCTGTCAAGACCCTTGCAGAGCGTACCGTCCTGAAAAAGTCCCTTCACCGTTTCGTTAAGAAGCTGACACGATGCGGTGAATTTATCCTTTACGGAGAAGCTTTCGCAGACAAAGAGCATCGCATCCTTGCAATAATCAAAAATGCTTGCCGCTTCGGGATAGATGAGCGGCATATATTTATCGAATGACGAAAGTCTTACGCCGTTGCGGAGCTTTTCGATATCTTCGTTAAGATTTTTAAGAGCATCGCCCTTGATTCTGTTAGCTTTTATATGCTTTTCAATTATATCGCACAGTTCATCTTCGGAAACAAGAATTTCTCTGGCGGGAGTGATTTTAACGCTGTCGAGAGTGTCGCCTCTGCGCTGTGTTTCAATGTCAAAATAAGCAATACCGTCAACACTGTCGCCCCAGAATTCGACTCGGCAAGGCTGCTTTGCATCGGGCGAATAAAAATCAAGGATTCCGCCTCGGAGCGCAAACTGACCCGGACCGTCAACCTGCTCGCTGCGGATATATCCGCTCGCAACAAGCTTTTCTGCTATTTCGTCAAGGTTGTAGTCTTCGCCGAATTTCAGTTCAAAACTGTTTCGGAAAAGGTTTTCGGGAGGGACTGTAAGCTGCATTGCCGCCTCTGCAGAGAAAATAACGGCATCGTAATCCTCGCCCATCAGTTTATCAAGCACGCTGAGTCTTGCGTGCTCATATTCTCGGGAAACAGTTTCTGTTGTGCGGAAGGAAAAATCTCTTGCAGGATAGAGAAGCGCTTTGATTCCGAAGCCTTCGAGGTCCTGTTTCATACGCGTTGCCTGCGCTTCATCGGGCATAACAACAGCCGCCCTGCGGACAAGAGCCATACAGAGCGAAGCAATGACGTGCGCTTTATGAATATGCGAAAGACCCGTTACACCCATAGGCAAACGGTTTTTTCGGATATCGTTTGCTACCATCATAAATTCCGGTATTAATTTTGCAATTTCGCTGTAACAATTCATAAGTATTCCTTTGGATTAATCCAGAATTTTTCTTTCTTTCATATCTTCAATAAGTGTTTCAAGATTGCCGTGATAATAGCAATGACCCTGCATTCCCGTTGCAGCCGCACCATCTATATTAGCCGCAACATCGTCGATAAAAAAGCATTCCGACGGGTCAAGGTCAAAGGTTTCATAGAGCTTTTCATAAATTTCCTTTTCGGGTTTAAGAAGCTTATGGTCTGCAGAAATAATAACGCCGTCAAACATCGAAAGAGCAGGTATGCCGTTTCTTCTTTCGTGGAAATCCGATGACGCGTTTGAAAGAAGATAGATGCCGAAGCCTTTTTCCTTAAGATTGCGCACAAAACCCTCCATTTTTTCAAACGGAGGCATGTAGGGATAAAAATTATCAACCATTGCGCTTACCTGCTCAAAAATTTCTGCAGGAATTTCGTTGCGCACCTTTTTCATAATTTCCGCAGGCGTAATGATTCCCCTGTCCTTATCCGACCAGAGGGGATTCCTGAAAATCACCCTGAGAAGAAGGTCTGCGGTTTCTTTGTCAAATAAAGCGTAAAGAGTTTTTTCGGGATTATAGTCAATGAGCACACCGCCCATATCGAAGATAATATTCTTTATCATAATTTTCTCCTGTTTTTATGCGTTGTATTTAATGATAGCACTTTTTATATCAGTTAGTCAAGGAAAGTTATATAGCTGACCATAGCAGATATATAATATTAATACTTTGTTAAAATTCTTATTGAAATCGCAATGGGTTTATGTTAAGATTATGGTGTATTTAATTAAAAGGAGTGTTCCTGAATGAAAAAATCTCTTAAAAGGGTAATCAGCCTTATCCTTTGCGTTGCAATGCTTGTTTCTGTTGTTGCATTTTCGGGCTCAGCAGCTATCCCCGAAGGCACAGACAGCTCAAGAATCACAACCTGCAACGGCGAATGCGGCAATTGCCCCGTAATCGTTCTCCCCGGCATCAACCATTCACCCACATATCTCCGCGATGAAGAAACAAACGAAATCGTTTGCGACAGCAACGGCGGCGAAATCGGCGGCACATTGCTCATTCTTAACCTTGACGGCGTTATCAAGGCTCTCCCCAAGCTTGTGCTTTCTCTCATTTCCACTCTCGCATTCCAGGATAATGTTCTTCTTGACGAAGCAGCTTACGAAGTTGCCTGCGCAGCTTTCAAATTCCAGAAATGCGACGAAAAGGGTAACTACATTGAAAATCTCGAAACATTGAGATGGAATTACCCCATTTCCGAGTTTGACACCGATGTTCACAAGGAGAGCTATGACCTCGGTTACGATATTGACTGGGTTTACAGAATGGTTCCCATGAAGCCCCTTGTTGACGTTATCGGCGAAGACCACACATATTTCTTCACATTCAACCTTGTAGGCGATCCCATGGAGTCCGCAAAAGAGCTTGATGAATACATTCAGCTCGTTAAGGCTCAGACAGGTCACGAGAAGGTTAACCTTCTCCCCGTCAGCCTCGGCGGCACAATCCTTACAGCTTACCTTGAGCAGTTCGGCCACAAGGATCTCAACGCTATCGTTAACGCAGTTGCTTGCCTTAACGGCACAGACATTCTCGGTGACTTCTTCGCAAGAAACTGGAATCTCTCCGATGAATATTTCTATCACGAATTCATCTCCGATATCTTTGTTGAATCAAACGGCACAGGTACTCTCGGTTACCTCATCAATATGCTTATCCGCATCATTCCCCGTTCAGGCGTTGAGGCTCTCCTTTCAGGAGCAATGAGCGGTATTCTTGATTCAATGATGCTCAATTGTCCCCAGTTCTGGGCAATGCTTCCCTCTTACAGATACGATGAAATTGCCAAGAAATATCTTGGCGATCAGCCCGAACTCAAGGCAAAAACAGATGCTTTCCAGCAGGCAAGAATCAACCTCAACGATAACATCCTTGCTGCCGTTGCAGATGGCGTAAGAGTTAACTCAATCTCAGGTTCAAACCTTGATTTCGGCGAAGAAATGTATACATACTTCGGCGTTGTTGCTTCTTCAGGCAAGTATAACTCCGACGGTATTATCAACCTCACATCAACAACTCTCGGCGCAACAGGTGCTGCAGGCCACACAGACCTCGGCGAAAACTACAAGGCTGTCGGCACATATTGCAACAACCCCGAACACAACCATGTTTCACCCGACAATAAGATTGACGTTACAACATCAATCCTTCCCGAAAACACATGGATTTTCCTTGATCAGTATCACGAAGTAGGCGATAACGATGTTGTTCTCAACCTCGCAAAAGCTCTTCTTCTTGAAGAAATTGATGATGTTAATTCGGATCCCGAAAACTATCCTCAGTTCAACAGCAGAGTAACAACCAAGTATGTCCGTCGCTGGAGACTTGCAGACGCATACGAAGTTGACCGCACAAACCTCACCGAAGCACAGCTTGCAAAGCTTGACAAGGCTATTGCAGACGGCGAAGCTGTTATCAGCGCAACAGTTGCTCCCACTCAGGAAGAGGTTGACGCAGTTGACAGAGCTCTTATGGAAATCCTCCACGAAGTCGGTTATCCCGGATATGAAAACATCG
Organism: Acutalibacteraceae bacterium; assembly: GCA_045634985.1. Classification (GTDB taxonomy): domain Bacteria; phylum Bacillota; class Clostridia; order Oscillospirales; family Acutalibacteraceae; genus CAG-177. The sequence continues at coordinate 62,717 of JAZRBF010000016.1, forward strand.
AGGAAGAGGAAGAAGATAACATCACTCCCATCCTTGAAAAAGTTCTCGGCGGTATCAGCTGGCTCTTCGTCAAGGTTCTCGGCGGCAAAGGCTACGGCGATTTCGTTCTCGGCCTTATCGGTGAAATCTTATAATTAAATAACACAAAAAATTAACGGGCAGTCGGTTGACTGCCCGTTTTGTTTTTATATCAAGTCAACATAATTTGCGGTAAAATAAAGCATAATCGCAATTGCAATCAGCATCGTAGGATTGAGAATGAAACTCTTCCATTTCTCCTTGAGTTTAAGGTCTGCCTGCGATTTTGAAAGCTTATTCTTGCCCTTTGTCATCACAAACCAAATCGTTCCGATGATGCACACCGCATAGAGTGAAATCTGCATAATATTCCAGATGAGATTCAGTTTCGCTTCGTCGGTAACATCCGCAAGAAGAAAGTCAATCACAACCGAATAGAAGTTATTGCAGAAATGAATCAGTATGCCTGTCCATACGCTGCCCGTAACACAAACGGCATATCCGATTCCGATGCCTGCAATGAACGCAAACGGAGCCTGAACGAGATTTCCGTGAAGAACAGCAAAAACAAACGCGGATGCAACAATTGCAAAAGTATCGCCGTAACGGCGAAGGGGCTGCATAACAACGCTTCTCATCGCAAATTCTTCAACAAGAGCAGGTACAAGCGCAACCCAGACAACATAAAGCAATCTGCCTGCAAAAGAAGTCGGGGTTGAAAATTCGGGTGAAGTAAGCTCAACGCCGACTCCCTCCATCCCCGAAACAAAGACACTCGTCAGATAATTACCGACAAGACAGACCAGAAAACCGAAAGGTACACTCAGGAGCATAAGCTTGGTGCTGACAGGCTTTTCTAAACAGTAGTCCTTCTCAAGCAAATCTTTTCGGCGCAGAATTCTGCCGCCGATAACGAAAGGTAACCAAAGACCGACAATCGAAAAGATGATATTTGAAACCATCATAAACTCTCTGCTGAATGAATACAGGGAATTCAGCGGGTCATATGCATATGGGATTGTAATAATACTCTGCAAAAGAACATATGCCACTATGCATCCGCCTGCAACCGCGCCGATTTTTCGCAGATTCTTTTTGTCGTTTTTTCGTTGCTCCTCTGCCTGCCGACGGTAAAATTCATATTCGGGGTCGTACTGATAACCGTTGTTGTAAAAATTATAATTCAAATCCGATTCCTCGCTAAATCAAGAATATTTGGACACAATCTACAAATAGTATTATATATTATACAGCAAAATTCTATACCGCACAACCCGATATAATAAACTAATTGTAAAAATTTTGTTGTAAAACCATTAAATATAGTGTAAAATAATATAATTATCAGATTTTGTATTTAATGATAATTTTACTAAGGTCTGCCATATGCAGGCCGCAGTTTTACGGAGGATAGTATGAGCAAGAATTTAACACAGGCAGAGCTCAGAGAAATGATTTCGGGTAAGCTTTCCCACCTTTTCGGTGTTTCTCCGAAAGATGCTACCAACGATCAGTTTTACAGAGTTCTTTCAACAATCGCAAGGGATATGGTCAGAGAATCAAGAAGATCCTTTGACAAAAAATCCATGGAAGCAGGTCAGAAAAAGGTTTATTACCTCTGCATGGAATTCCTTATGGGCAGAAGCCTCAAGAACACACTTTATAACCTTAACCTCACAGACACAGCAAGAGCTGTGCTCGATGATTTCGGAGTAAACCTTGATAAGCTCTATGATTGCGAGCCCGACGCAGGTCTCGGCAACGGCGGTCTCGGCAGACTTGCCGCCTGCTACCTTGATGCTCTTGCAAATCAGGGTTACAGAGGTATGGGTTATTCCATTCTCTATGAATACGGCATTTTCAAGCAGAAAATTATCGACGGCTGGCAGACCGAGATGCCCGATTTCTGGCTTCCCGGCGGTGAAGTATGGCTTGTCCCCAGAGAAGACAAGACCGTTCTCGTTAAATTCGAGGGTACTGTTGAAGACAGCTGGGATGCACATTATCACCATGTTGAGCTCAAGGACTGCAAAACAGTAAAAGCTGTTCCTTACGATATGATGGTTGCAGGCAAAGACGGCAAAAGCGCCGCTGTGCTTCGCCTCTGGTCAGCAAAGGTTGACGGCATCGATATGGCAATGTTCAACCAGGGCGACTATATGAGAGCTATGGAAGAAAAGGCTATGGCAGAGGTTATCAGCAAGGTGCTCTACCCTGCAGACAACCATCCCGAAGGTAAGAGCCTTCGTCTTCGTCAGCAGTATTTCCTTGTTTCCGCATCCATTCAGGATATCGTTGCAAGACACCTTCGTGATTACGGCTCACTCGATAATTTTGCAGAGATGAACGCAATTCACATCAATGATACACATCCCACTATGGCTATTCCCGAGTTGATGAGAATTATGCTCGACGAATGCGGTTACAGTTGGGACGATGCGTATGCAATCGTTGAAAAAGTATGTGCATACACAAACCATACCGTTATGGCAGAAGCTCTTGAATGCTGGGGCGAAGACCTCTTCAAGCGCCTTCTTCCCAGAATTTATCAGATTGTCAAGGAAATTGATAACCGTTTCAGAAGAAAAATCTGGGAAGCAACAGGAGATGCAGGCAGAGTTGAAAGAATGGCAATCGTATCAAACGGTGCTGTCAGAATGGCTAATCTCTGCGTTGCCGTTTGTCACAAGGTCAACGGCGTTTCTGCGCTTCACAGCCAGATTCTCAAGGACACAGTTTTCAATGAATTCTATACCCTTGAGCCTGAAAAATTCACAAACGTAACCAACGGTATCGCTCACAGACGCTGGCTCTGCCAGGCTAATCCGCAGCTTACAAGTTACCTTACCGAGCTTATCGGCGACAGATTTATTTATAACGGCAGTGAGCTTACAAAGCTCCGCGATTTTGCCGATGACAAGGCTGTGCTCAGCAGACTCGGCGAAATCAAGCTTGCAAACAAAGAGAATTTCGCCGCAATTGTCAAGGCAAAAACAGGTATTTCACTTGACCCCACTTCAGTATTCGATGTTCAGGTCAAGCGACTTCACGAATATAAGCGTCAGCATCTCAATGCGCTCAATATTCTCGCAAATTACCTTGAAATCAAGGCAAATCCCAACGGTGAATTCACACCTCACACCTATATTTTCGGTGCAAAGGCTGCTCCCGGATATTATATGGCAAAGAAAATCATCGAATTCATCTGCGCCCTTGCTGACCTTATCAACAACGACCCCGATGTCAAAGGCAGACTCAAGGTTGTTTATATGGAAGACTATAATGTTACTATGGCAGAGGCACTTATGCCTGCCGCAGACATCAGCGAGCAGATTTCCCTTGCAGGTACAGAAGCAAGCGGCACAGGTAATATGAAGCTTATGATGAACGGCGCTGTAACTCTCGGCACAATGGACGGCGCAAATGTTGAAATCTACGAAGCCGTAGGTGCAGATAACATCATCATCTTCGGTATGGACACCAAGGAAGTAACCGAAATCAGACGAAGCGGTTATAATCCGATGAATTACTACCATAACAACGCTGAAATCCATCAGGTTATTGAATTCATCAACAAGGGTATCGGCGGCAAGTCCTTCGGAGAAATCAGCGGCACAATCGTTCACCACGATCCTTATATGGCTCTTGCTGATTTCGCTGATTACAGAAGCAAGAACAAGCTTGCAATCGAGCTTCATAACGATGCTGAAAAGTGGAACAGAATGTCACTTATGAACATCGCAGGCTCGGGTATCTTTGCGGCTGACCGTTCAATCAACGATTATGCACGCGATATCTGGTATGTCGATCCCCTTAAACTCAGATAAAATTATGACAGATTTAGATTTTATGAATCTTGCAATCGAACAGGCAAAAATTTCAGCCTCGGAGCTTGAAGTGCCCGTCGGCGCGGTAATAGTCCGCAACGGCGAGGTAGTTTCCGTAGGGCGCAACCGCCGCGAAATCGGCAAAAACGCCCTTGCTCACGCTGAAATCGAAGCCATTGACCTTGCGTGCAAAAAACTCGGCGGCTGGAGACTCTGGGAATGCGAAATGTTCGTTACCCTTGAGCCCTGCCCGATGTGTACGGGAGCAATTATCAACTCCCGTATCCGCCGCCTTGTTTTCGGCGCATCGGATTACAAGGCAGGCTCTTGCGGCTCGGTGGTCAACCTGTTTGATTTGCCCTATAACCACAAACCCGAGGTTGTTTCGGGTTATATGCAGGAGGAATGCTCCGCCCTGCTGACGGAATTTTTTGCCGACTTAAGAAAAAGAAAAAATGAAAAAAAGGATTAATCTCACATATCTGCTGATATTCGTTTTGTTGCTGACGGCAGAAATTTTGATTGCAATTTTTGTGCACGATGATTTTGTTCGTCCTTACATAGGCGACGTGCTTGTCACAGGCGTGATTTGCTCATTTTTCAGGGTGTTTTTTCCGACAAAGCCGAAATCACTGCCGATTCTTACCGCGATCTTTGCGGCAGGTGTTGAATTTCTGCAGTATTTTGATTTTGTTAGCCTTCTCGGGCTTGCGGATAACCGTTTTTTCAGCATTCTTATAGGTCGGACCTTTGACCCCAAGGATATCGTCTGCTATTTTATCGGCGGACTGATATTTTTCGCGGCGGAATATATTGTAAGGAGGAAACGCGATTGAGCGCTGATACAATTTTTTTCATCATTGAAATAATCGGAACAATTGCCTTTGCCATCACAGGCGTTATAACGGCAATTGAGAAAAAATTCGATATCCTCGGCGCAATTGTGCTCGGTACGGTGACCGCTGTCGGCGGCGGTATTCTGCGAGATATCATTCTCGGCTATCTTCCTCCCCTTGCTTTCAGGAATCCCGTTTATGCATTGACCGCATTCCTGACCTCTGTTGCGGTTTTTGTGCTTGTTTATTTTACAGGCAAAAAAATCGTCAGACATTTTGATGTTTATTCTCAGGTCATCAATTTTTTTGATTCACTCGGTCTTGCGGTCTTCGTTGTAACAGGTATCAACGCTGCGGCCTCTTGCGGTTTCGGTGACAATGCCTTCCTTTCGGTTTTTGTTGCGGTGCTCACAGGTGTCGGCGGCGGTGTGCTCCGAGATATTCTCGCAGGCAGAGTCCCGAAAATCCTGCACAGACGAGTTTACGCCGTTGCGGCAATTCTCGGCGCTCTGATTTACTATTATTTGCTTGAATTCAACATATTCTCGCAGACAGTTGCGACCATTATCGGCGCAGGCTCTGTTTTGATTATCAGAATCCTCGCAACGGTTTTCCGATGGAATTTGCCGTCAATCAAAAACATAGAAGACGAAACTGAAGAATAAAAAAATAAGGCTTGTACGGATTCCGTACAAGCCTTTTGTGTTTTTAATTATTCAGCCACAGGGATGATTGTGTATCCTTCTGCTTTTTCTGCAAGAAGAATAAGCTCCTCATAGGGCATACCATTTATGGTTATACTGTCGCTGTAGATAATCTGGCGGTTTGCATCAATTGCGGAAATAAGGGTGTAATTGTCATAGCTTCCTTTTTCTTTTGCTGCCGCAAATTCAGCCTCGGTATCGAAAAATTTATAAATCATAATGTTCATACCGAGATTACTGCTGTCTGTGATAAGCTCAACAAAATCGAGAGAATCGTTATCCTTGAGCATTATTGTTTTGCCGTAAACCGCAACCGTTGACGCTTCGGTGTTGCTCTGAGTCGGAGCGGTTGTTTCTTCGGTGTTATTCTTACCTGCGCAAGAAGCGAATGCAAAAAGCATTGCGAAAACAACCGATAAAGCAAGTATCTTTTTCATCATATTCCTCCCGATTATTTAATAATCTCCAAGCCTCTGAGTTCGAGGTCTGCAAGAAATACATCGTAAGAAACGCCTCTGCCCTTTTCGACTTCCTGTCTGAAAACTATGAGTCTGAGTTCGTCATTTGTTTCGTCAAGGTCCTCGTTCTTTTTGAATTTTTCAACATCAAATTCATAATTTTTTGTTGTGGGATAATAGTTGTACTGAATGATATAATCAAGGTTACCGTCTTTATCCATATAAGCAGCATAGTATTTTGATACCCAGATTTCGTTGTTGCTCTTATAAACAATCTTTTTGCCGGGCTCGGTTTTACCAAGCTCTGCAACAGTTTTGCTCTTTGCTTCATAAATCTCTTCTTCGTGTTTGAGCGATTCCACAAGCTGCTGTTCATATTTTGAAACGGCAATTGAACGAGCTGCCTCTCTGGATGCATCAGCCTCCTCGGGTGTAAGCTGTTTGCACGATGCAAGGGCAAAAATCGTTGCGAAAACGCCGATGATTGCTAAAATCTTTTTCATATTGTGTCCCTCCACGATATAGTTTTACATTATTATTAGTTACATATTTTCGGTAAAATGTCAATGCTTTTAAAGAAAAATTCATTTTCAGTTTGCAAACAGTCAACTTTTGGCTGACAAAATCCCGCAAAAATCCCAATAAGATGTTTTTGAGCCGAAAACAACCATAAAACGCCAAAAATACGATTTGATTTTGTTGACAATATACAATGTATATGATAAAATAAATTGATTATATATAGGCGAGGGGTTTATCCCCTGCTTTGATATTAAAAGGAGGAAACAAAAATGACTGATTCAAGAACCCTTGCGTACATCAATCTCTACGCAGTGCTCGGTTCCCTCGAAAACCTCTGCGAGCTCGCTCCCGAGGCAAGCAGTCTGCTGACAAACAAAAAGCCCATCTCCATCGGCTTTGAAGTAAAGGGCGGCCCCAGCGCTACCATCACCTTCAAAAACGGAAGATGCAGAATGGAGCAGGGTTGCAACAAGTGCGACGTTAAGCTCCCCTTTAGCTCATGCGAGAAATTCAACGGACTTATCGACGGCACAGTAACACCCATCCCCTCAAAGGGATTCCATCATATCGGATTCCTTCTCAACAGCTTCATAAAGCTGACCGATCTTCTCGCAAAATATATGCGACCCGATCCCGAAGACCTCAAGGATCCCGATTTCTTCAGAATCAGCACTCTTCTTCTTCTCAACACAATCACAGTTGCCATCGCTCAGATCGGTAACAACGATGAGATCGGCAAATTCTCCGCAAAGAATATGGTTGACGGCGAAATCTCATTCGGCATCAAGGGTGTTGCTTCAACAACAATCAGAGTCAAAGATCACCGTCTTCTCGGCATCAAAAAAGCAAGCGACAATCCCAGAGCTGTTATGGAATTCAGCTCACTTGAGCTTGCAAGAGCATTGTTTGACGGCAATGTCAACGCAATTACCTGCGTAGGTACAGGCGACATCGTTATGAAGGGCATGATTTCAATGCTTGACAACCTCAACAGAATTCTTGACAGAGTTGCTCTGTATCTTGCATAAGGAGGTAAAGAGAATATGAGTATGAAAATCAATACACACGCTAAAAGCGCTGAGCTCTTCCAGAGAGCCGCAAAAGTAATCCCCTCAGGTCTTTACGGTCATCAGGGTCCTGCAGAAGGTTGCTGCATCCCCGTTTCAGCATTCCCCCTCTTCAGCGAAAGAGCTGAAGGCTCATATTTCTGGGATGTTGACGGTAACAGATATATCGACTATATGTGCGCATACGGCCCCAATGTTCTCGGTTACAATGACCCTGATGTTGACAACGCTGTTCTTGAGCAGATGAAAATCGAAAACTGCGTTACCGCTCCCTCAACAAAAATCATCGAGTTTGCAGAGCTTATGGTTGACACCGTTGCTTCCGCTGACTGGGCATTCTTCGCAAAGAACGGCGGCGACACAACAACCGCTGCTATTATGACTGCAAGAGCTGCAACTCATAAGAAAAAGATTATCTTCGTTAAGGGCTATTACCACGGCGTTGCTCCCTGGTGCCAGAAGATTGACTACCCCGGTGTTCTTCCTGAAGATGTTGCAAACAACCTCTATGTTGAATGGAATAACTTTGAAGACCTCGAAAGAATCGTTGCCGAAAACGAAGGCGAAATCGCTGCTTTCATTTCAACACCCTATATGCACGGCAACTTCCTTGATAACATCCTTCCTGCCGAAGGCTACTGGCAGAAGGTCCGTAAGCTCTGCACAGAAAAGGGCATTGTTCTTATCGTTGACGACGTTCGTTGCGGTTTCAGACTTGACCTTGCAGGCTCCGACCATTTCTACGGCTTTGAAGCTGACCTTATCTGCTTCTGCAAAGCTCTTGCAAACGGCTGGAACGTTTCAGCACTCTGCGGTAAGGATTGGCTCAAGAGCTCAATCAGCGGTCTTACCTACACAGGCAGCTACTGGATGAGCGCCGTACCTTTCGCTGCAGCTATCGCTTGTATCGAAAAGATGAAGAAGATTGACCTTCCCAAGATTTGTCTTGATAAGGGCACAATGCTCACAGACGGTCTTAAGGCTGCAGCTGCAAACAACGGCTTCAACCTCAATGTTTCCGGTGAGCCTGCACTCTTCTACCTGATGCTCAAGGATGATAATTCACTTATGCTTCATCAGGAATGGATTGCAGAGGTTGTCAAGAGAGGCGTCTATATGACCAACCACCACAACCACTTCATCAACGCTTCACTCTCCGACGAAGACATCAAGTTCACAATCGAAGTTGCTGAAGATGCATTCAAGGCAGTACGCAAGAATCACCCCGAACTCGGCTGATTTACAGCAAGGAATTGCAATTGAACAAGTAATTTAAGCGGTGTTATCCGCTGATTTATAAACATTATGAAGGAGGAATATTCCTATGGCATTAACAAAACAGGAATGGCTTGCTCTTGAAGAAAAAGCTTACGAGCTCCGTCAGCTTTGCCTCAACACCACATACTGGGCAGGCAGCGCTCACATCGGCGGCGGTATGAGTGTTATGGATATGCTCGCCATTCTCTACTACAAGTATATGAACTACAAGGTTGAAGATCCTCAGTGGGAAGACAGAGACCGCTTCATCCTCAGTAAGGGTCACGCAGGCGTTGCTCTCGCAAGCCTTGTTTGCCACGTTGGTTTTGACGACAAAGAAAAGCTCAAGACATTCAACCTCAGCAACTCAACAATGGGTATCCACCTTGACTCCAACAAGGTTAAGGGTGTTGACGCTTCAACAGGTTCACTCGGTCACGGCCTCCCCATCGCTCTCGGCACAGCTCTTGCAGCAAGAGTTCTCGGCAAGGATTACAAAACATTCTGCATCATGGGTGACGGTGAGCTTGACGAAGGTTCAAACTGGGAAGCAGCTATGGCTGCAGCTCACTTCAAGGCAGATAATCTCATCTCCTTCGTTGACCGCAACAAGTGCATGATCGACGGCAGAACAGAAGATGTTATGGCTCTTGAACCTCTTGCAGACAAGTGGGCAGCTTTCGGCTTCATCGTTAAGGTTGTTGACGGTCATAACTTCAGCGAACTTGCAGAAGCAATTGATTTCGCTCTCGAAAACAAGAGCGGCAAACCCGTTATGATCATCGCTGACACCATCAAGGGCGAAGGCGTTGACTTTATGGAAGACAACTTCATGTGGCATTACGGTGCTATCAACGAAGAAAAATACGAACTTGCAAAAGCAAGTCTTGAGAAACACTATGCTAAGCGCGTAGCTCGCGCAGAAAAGGAGGGCATCTGATCATGGCAGGAGGATTAACCTACACAGCTGCAGAATCAACCGCTTTTTCAACTGCTGAAATTTACGGTAAGGCTCTCTGCGAGCTTGGCGAAAAGCATCCCGAGGTTGTAGCTCTCACCGCTGACCTTGGTAAATCAACAAAAATCGGTATGTTCGGCGAGAAATTCCCCGAAAGATTTTTCAATGTAGGTATCGCAGAGCAGAATATGTTCGGCGTTGCCGCCGGTATGGCAAAGGCAGGTCTTGTTCCCTTCCTTTCAACCTTCTCGGTTTTCGCTTCACTCAGAAGTGCTGACCAGCTTCATACAGATATCTGCTACCAGAACATCAACGCAAAGGTTATCGCAACCCACGCAGGTACATCATTCGGTCAGGCAGGCTCAACTCACCACGCAATCTGTGACCTTGCAGTTTGCCGCTCAATCCCCAACCTTACAGTTATCTGCCCCGCTGACGGTCTTGAAACCTACAACGCAGTTCACGCTGCATATGATAATTTCGGTCCTTACTACATCCGTATCAACAGAGGTTTTGACCGCGTTCTTTATGACAGCTCCGATTACGGTTTCGAAGTTGGTAAGGCTGTTACAATCAACGAAGGCTCTGATATCACAGTTATCGCTTGCGGTTCCTGCGTATTCCAGGCTTACCAGGCAGCAAAGTTCCTTGAAACAAACGACGGTCTTAAGGTAAGAGTGCTCAATATGCACACAATCAAGCCCATCGACAAGGAAGCTATCATCAAGGCTGTTATGGATACTCGCCGCATCATCACAGTTGAAGACCACAATGTTATCGGCGGTCTCGGCAGTGCTGTTGCAGAGGTTATCGTTGAAGCAGGTAAGGGCTGTGCATTCAAGCAGCTCGGTATCCCCGACAAGTTCGCTCCCATCGGTCTTCACGAAGACATTATGTCCGCTCTCGGCATTGACCAGAACGGTATCATTGATGCAGTACGCGAAGTTATGGGTAAGGACTTCGAGCTTGACGACGACTGGGACGACGAAGCATAATTTGAGTTATTTTCACTTTCTCATTCAGTCGCGTATAGAAATACGCTTCCTTCATTGCGAAAGCGAAACTAATCTCAAATCCGCAATTGGATTTTGATTTTTTCATTCGGTCGCGTGCAGAAATACGTTTCCTTCAATGCGAAAGCGAAACTAATCTCAAATCCGCAATTGGATTTTATTTTCCGGTTCGGTCACGTGTGGAAATACGCTTCCCTTAATGTAGGGGACGGCGACCCGACGTCCCGTAACCTGATATCAACAATTTTCCGCAAACAAATTTTACGGTATTATACCAAAAGGAATGATTTATATGGCTTCGAGAGAAGAATTTTTAACCAATAAAATTTTCCTTTGTGCAGTTCTTCCCCTTATCAAAACAATCGCCATGGATGACCCCAAACTTGCAAAGAAGTTTGAGCACGCTCACGCAGTTATCCAGGTCAGCGCAAAAGACCCCGACGCTCCCGACGGAAAGTTCTCAACACATTTCGTTGTTAACAGCGGTAACTGGGTTTGCCACACCGATAAGGTTGCTACAAATGCTCACATTGAACTCGAATTCAAGAGCATTGAAACAATGAACGCATTCTTCAAAGGAAAAATCGGCCCCGCAACTCTGCCTGCAATGAAAGGCGTTGCAAAGAAGCCTGCGGTTTTTGCCGCATTTATGATGACTCTCCTCAAAATGTCATCTCTTCTTACTGCAAAAGAAGCTCCTGCAGACGAAGAAACCAAGAAACTCCTTGTTAAGTGCTATTTCTACCTGCTTTCAAGCGGTATCAGCACACTCAACAAGCAGGGTCACGAAGAAATCCATAACTGGACTCTCAAGAGCCCTGACAGAGTTTATGCCTGGGCAGTTAACGATTATCCCGAATTATCCGCATATATCCGCATCAAGGCAGGTAAATCAAAGGCAGGCCGCGGCACTTACAAACGCGCTCTTCCCTTCTTCACAATGCGATTTGACTCCCTTGACAGCGCACTCGGTATTCTTATGGGCACAGCAGATATGCTTGAATTCACAAAGGAAAGCAAGCTTATCATGGACGGCGCTCCCGAATTCGGTGCACAGATCGGCGCATATATGATGACAGTCGGCGACTACGCACAGGGCTGATAAAACAAAAAAATCACCGCTGTTCCCTTCGGGGAGCAGCGGTTTTATTTTCATTTAACTATTTTCTTGTATATTCCGTCGATTACCTTATCATCGCGCTCAACAACAAATACCTCAATGGTTTTTTCGATTCTGTCTGCATTTCTGTCCGCATAAAGGTCATTTACGCACGATGACCTGTACGAAGCATAAACGCTTTCACCTTTATCTGCAAGATTTTCTTTATAAATAACAAAAGCGCAGTCATCGTAAGCAACGGTCTGTACTGTTGAATCAGCCTGTTGATTAACTGAATCATAAAATCCTTCGGGATATCCGTCCGAATTTTTCTTAAGAATTACCGTATCAGAAACTGCATATGCGGTGTCGACGAAATACTTCTCAAAATCTTCAGGAGTGATCTTTGTTTCACCCGAAAGACTGCTGAAAAAGTTCAGAAGTTCCGATTTTTCAAGCTGGGTCATCGGAGTGCCGTCAGCCGCGCTGAAATACACGCATACTGTTCGGAAACTGACATAATTATTATGAAAATAATTTCTGACCGCTCTTTCTGCCGCCGCGTCATCCTTGCCGACATCATAAAGGTTGGTAAAAACGGCTTCCTCATATTTTTCACTCGTTACAATCTTGTTAAGAGTCTGCTTCGAAACTCCGATTGCCTCGTAATGCTTTGCCGAGCGCATCCAGATATTATTCACCTGCTCGGAAATCGCAACCTTATCTGCAGAGGAAAGAGATTCTTTTCCGTTTGCAAATTCAGAGTTTGAAGCAACATATTTCTTGCACTCGGTAACCGCCGCATCTTTAAGCTCATTTTCCGATGCATTATTCTCAAGTCCATAGCTCTCGGGTGAGGATATCACTCTGTCAAGATAATATGCAAAAATCTCGCTGTTTATTTCAGCACCCTGTACGGTCAACGCAATTTCAGGTCTGCCCGGGCAAGAGCCAAGCAAAATCAGCATTACCGCCGCAATAACAGCGGCTGTAATTCTTTTCACAAGAGCCACCCCTTCCGTTTACAATCATACTGCAATAAAACTATATCATATTTTTCTCCGTTCCGCAACGAAAACAAAAAATCTGTTGAAAAAATTTAAAAAATATCTTTATTCTTTTAAAAATTTGCTGTATAATTATAATGTATCAAATAAAATATGGAGTGAATATAATGGAAAAAATCAGACTTATGATCGCAGGCGAGGAATACAACCTCTCAACAGATGACGATCTCGATTATGTTGCAGCTCTCGGCGAGGAGCTTGACAGAAGAATCAGCGCTCTTATGAACGGAAACACAAGAATTTCCGTAACACAGGCGGCAATCGTAACCGCTCTTGAGTTTGCTGACGAAGCTAAAAAGAGCGAGCAGACATCCGAAAATCTCCGCACTCAGATTCAGGAGTACCTTGAGGATGCTGCAAGAGCAAGAACAGACGCTGAAATTTCAAAGCGCGAAGCAGAAAGACTTGCAAAAGAACTTGCTGCTCTTAAGGCAAGTAAATAATGGCGATTGAAATTCTTGCTCCGGCAGGCAGCTTTGAATCGCTTCAGGCGGCTGTCAGATGCGGCGCAAACGCGGTTTACCTCGGCGGAAAAACATTCAACGCAAGGCGCAACGCCTCAAACTTTTCCGACGAAGAGCTTCGCGATGCCGTTGACTATTGCCACAAAAGAAATGTCAGGGTTTATCTGACTCTCAACACGCTTGTTTCAGACAGCGAGTTGTCAACTGCATATGACGCGATAAAATCCGCCTGTGAAGCAGGAATTGACGCATTTATCGTTCAGGATATCGGACTCGCCGCCATTGTGCGTCGGGTCTGTTCGTCTGTACCCCTTCACGCATCAACCCAGATGTCTGTGCAGAGCATTGAGGGAATCCGTATTCTCGAAAAGCTCGGTTTTTCAAGAGCCGTTCTTCCTCGAGAACTTTCCGAAAAAGAAATTGCCGCCATTTCGGCGCAAACCGATATGGAACTTGAATATTTTGTTCACGGCGCTCTGTGTATGTGCGTTTCGGGACAATGCCTTATGAGCTCGGTGCTCGGCGGCAGAAGCGGAAACCGCGGTCTATGCGCCCAGCCCTGCCGACTCCCCTTCGGAATAAACGGCAAGGGCGGAAGCAATCTGAGTCTGAAGGATTTATCACTTGTGGACGAAATTGCACGCCTTGAAAAAGCAGGAATCTGCTCATTTAAAATTGAAGGGCGAATGAAACGCCCCGAATATGTTGCGGCAGCTGTTACTGCTTGCAAAAACACTGTTTGCGGTATCAACGATGAAAACCTGAACAATTCTCTTCAGGCGGTTTTCTCTCGCTCGGGATTCACCAAGGGATATTTCGAGGGAAAACTCGGTAAGGATATGTTTGGTATCCGCCGCAAAGAGGATGTTGAGGGCGCAAACGCAGTGCTCACCGACCTTGCAAGGCTCTACGAAAAAGAAAAACCTCTGATTTCCGTAGATTTTGATGCAAGAATTCTCCCCGAAATGCCGATGCTCCTTACTGCACGTGCACTCGGCAAAACAGTCTGCGTTGTAGGCTCAATTCCTCAGAAGGCACTCAACCGAGCCGTAACTGCCGAAGAAATATGCGACAGATTATCAAAATGCGGCGGCACTCAATTCAGCCCCAAAACAATCAATGTTGATTGCGGCGAAGAACTTTTCGTTTCAGCAGGCGAGCTTAATTTGCTTCGCAGAAACGCTCTTTCCGAGCTTGAAACCGCAATTTCAGAGCAAGAAAAGACCGTCGTTTCTACATACAATAATAATATATCCTCTCACACATCGCAAAACCGACAGCTTCACGCACGTTTTTTTGATACAAATGAAATACCCGACAATCCTGATGGTATTTCAAGAATAATCATTCCTCTCGAAACAGACGGCGAAACTGTTGAAAGACTCTGTAAATCAGGAATTGAGGTTGCAGCTGAAATTCCTTCTGCCGTATTCTCGAATGCAGAAAAATATCTGAATGAGCTTATCCGACTCAAGTCGCACGGCGTTTCTCTCGCCTGGGTCTGCACTCTTGACGGCATCAGCATCGCCGAAAAAGCAGGTCTCCCCTTCTCAGGCGGCTTCGGTCTTAACATTTTCAATAGTGTATCGCTTGAAGAAATTTCACACCTCGGAGCAAAGGATGCTCTTCTTTCCTGCGAAGTCAGTCTCGGACAAGCCGCTCATTTCGGCGCAGATATTCCGAGGGGCATTATGACATATGGCAGAATTCCACTTATGCTGACAAGGAATTGTCCCGTCAGAAACGAGCTTTCCTGTGCTCAATGCGGAGGAAAAAGCGTGCTTGTTGACAGAATGAATGTTGAATTCCCCGTCAGATGCAAAAACGGATGCAGCTATATTCTTAATTCCAGACCGCTCTGGCTTGCTGATAAGCAAAATGACATAAGAAACTGTGATTTTGCTCTGCTTTATTTCACAACCGAATCAAAATCCGAAGCATCGGAAATTATCCGCGATTTCGTTTGTGAAAAAAGCGCAAAAGGTGAATTCACAAGAGGCATATACTATAAAGGTGTCACATAATTTTTCTGTATGCCTAAAAAATACTTGTATGTTGTTTTTTTCGGGTGTATACTTTAAAAATAATCCATAAAAGAAGGTATAAATATGAGCATAAAAGCAGGCATTTTCGGTTACGGCAATCTCGGCAGAGGCGTTGAATGCGCAATCCGCCAGAATCCCGATATGGAGATTGTTGCCGTTTTCACTCGCAGAGACCCCTCTCTCGTAAAAACAGTTTTCTCCGATACTCCCGTTTATTCAGCCGACAAAGTTCTTGAATTCAAGGGCAGTATCGATGTTATGATTCTCTGCGGCGGCAGTGCAACAGACCTGCCCGTGCAGACACCCTCTCTTGCAGAGCATTTCAATGTTGTTGACAGTTTCGACACCCACGCCCGTATCCCCGAGCACTTCGCAAATGTTGACAAGGCTGCAAAGGCATCAGGCAAAACCGCAATCATCTCCGTTGGTTGGGACCCCGGTCTGTTTTCACTCAACCATCTCTATGCGGCATCAATTCTCCCCGAAGGTAAGAATTACACATTCTGGGGTAAAGGCGTAAGCCAGGGTCATTCCGATGCAATCCGCCGCATCGACGGTGTTGCCGATGCAAGACAGTATACCGTTCCCGTTCCTGCCGCTCTTGATGCGGTCAGAAGCGGTTCAGACCCCGAACTCACAACCCGTATGAAGCACACAAGAGAATGCTTCGTTGTTGCCGAAGAAGGCGCTGACCTCGCAAGAATTGAAAATGAAATCAAGACAATGCCCAATTATTTCGCAGACTATGACACAAGCGTAACCTTCATTTCTCAGGAAGAACTCAACGAAAACCACAGCGGTCTGCCTCATCAGGGTTTTGTTATCCGTTCAGCGCGCACAGGCAAAGAAAACGAGAATAATCACATCATCGAATATTCCCTTAAACTCGATTCAAACCCCGAATTTACAGCAAGCGTTCTCGTTGCTTATGCAAGAGCCGCCTGCAAGCTCAACGCAAAGGGCGACACAGGTTGCAAGAGCGTTCTCGACATCGCACCCGCAATGCTTTCACCCTTCAGCGGCGAAGAGCTTTTCAAGTATCTTTGATTAAAAACAGCGTTTTTTATGTCGATAATGACATATATATAATGTAATTCAATCCGAAAAACACAAACTATTTTACAAATTTCACAAATTCGAAAAAAGTTCTTGACTGCGGCGGTAGTATATGATATCATATTTCTACCTCTGCAGAAGGGTTCTTTTTTTGCGCCCTGATTTTCAATGTTACGCAGAGGGAGGCTTGAGCAGCAGCTTTGGTTGCCTGATAGACTTGAGCTGCGCTAAAAATTCCGATTAAATGGAGGTGCCGCACATGGCTGCTAACGGTAAAAGAGTTAAGATTACGCTTTCTTGCACCGAATGCAAACAACGCAATTACAACACAATGAAAAACAAGCAGAACACACCTGACAGGTTGGAGATGAACAAGTACTGCCGTTTCTGCAAGAAACACACTCTCCACAAAGAATCTAAATAAGCGGGAGGATTAACCTATGGCTAAAAAGGACGTTTCCCCGGCAGCAGAAAAGGTTGCCGCTGCTGAAAAGAAGCAGAACAAGAAACCCGCCAATCCCGACGGTAATTTCTTTGTGAGAGCAGGCAAGGCAATCAAGAAGTTCTTCAAGGACCTCAGAGGCGAAACAAAGAAGATTGTTTGGCCCGATGCTAAAACGGTTTTCAAATCAACCGCTATCGTTCTTGCAGTTGTTATCGTAGTTGGTCTTGTTATCTTTGGTATCGATCAGCTCCTTACAGGAGGCATCACCCTTCTTCAGGGTCTTGCTGACAAGAAGGATGCCGCTGCTGAAGTAACAACTCAGGCTGCCGCTGCAATTAATGCCGCTGATTTATTCATCGGCTAAACTGGGAGGGTTAAGATGTCACCTGATACAAGATGGTACGTTGTTCACACCTACTCCGGTTACGAGAACAAGGTTGCAACCAATATCGAAAAGATGGTTGAAAACCGCAAAATGCAGGATCAGATTCTCGAGGTAAAGATTCCTACCGAAATCGTTGTTGATGCGGAAAAGAAAAAAGAGGTTGAGCGCAAACTCTTCCCCGGTTATGTCCTCGTTAAAGTCGCAGTTACACCCGATAAGGATAATCGCCCCGCTATGAGCGACGAAACATGGCTTTTAATCCGAAATACTCGCGGTGTTACAGGCTTTGTCGGTCCTGAAAACAAAGCAATACCTCTTACAGACGAAGAAGTTATCAGGCTCGGAGTCGAAAAGAGAAGTGTTGAAGTTTCATATAATGTCGGCGATACCGTCAACATCATTGATGAAATTTTCGACGGCTTCAGCGGTGTTGTTGAAGAAATCGACCTTGATAATAATATGGTTAAGGTTACGGTTTCAGCACTCTTTGGCAAAGAAACAACAGTTGAGCTTGAGCTCGATCAGGTTGAGCTTGCCGAATAATCACGGTAATTTGAGGGATAAACCCTTTCAAATTTAGTGCCTTGACGGCACAGTCAGAGCAAATTGCTCCGGCTTCGTGGGAGGAGCAAAAAATTTAAGTTCGCTCCGCAATTTACCACATTATATTGGAGGTTTTAATTATGGCACAGAAAGTTGTTGGCTTAATTAAGTTACAGATTCCCGCAGGTAAGGCCACTCCGGCTCCCCCTGTAGGTCCTGCCCTCGGTCAGCACGGCGTTAACATCATGTCCTTCACAAAGGAATTCAATGAGCGCACAAAGAACGATATGGGTCTTATCATCCCTGTTGTTATCACAGTTTACGCTGACCGCACATTCTCATTCATCACCAAGACTCCGCCCGCTGCAGTTCTCATCAAGAAGCCTTGCGGCATTGAAAGCGGTTCAGGCGTTCCCAACAAAACCAAGGTTGCAACAATCACATCCGAACAGGTTCGCAAGATTGCTGAGCAGAAGATGCCCGACCTCAACGCTGCAACAGTTGAAGCAGCTATGAGCATGATCGCCGGCACAGCTCGCTCAATGGGCGTTACCGTAACCGATTGATTGCATACTGTGGGAGGAACCAAATCCGATTAACCACATGATTGGGAGGAAAAATTAACATGAAACACGGAAAGAAATATGTTGAAAGCGCAAAGCTCGTAGACAAGGCTACTCTCTACGATGTTAACGAAGCGCTTGAGCTTGCAGTTAAGACTGCAAGTGCTAAATTTGACGAAACTGTAGAAGTACACGTTCGTCTGGGTGTTGACTCACGTCACGCTGACCAGCAGGTCAGAGGCGCTGTAGTTCTCCCCAACGGCACAGGCCGTTCAGTAAGAGTTGCTGTTTTTGCTAAGGGCGCAGATGCCGACGCAGCAGCAGCAGCAGGCGCAGAAGTAGTTGGCGCTGAAGACCTCGTTGCAAAAATCCAGGGCGAAGGCTTCATGGATTTCGATGTATGTATCGCAACACCCAACATGATGGGTCTTGTTGGTCGTCTCGGTAAGGTCCTCGGTCCCCGCGGTCTTATGCCTAGCCCCAAGGCAGGTACTGTTACTCCTGACGTTGCTAAGGCTGTTTCAGAAGCTAAGGCAGGTAAGATTGAGTACCGTCTTGACAAGACAAACATCATCCACTGCCCCATCGGCAAGGTTTCCTTCGGCGCTGAGAAGCTTGGCGAAAACTTCGCTACACTTCTTGATGCTATCATCAAGGCTAAGCCCGCTGCTGCAAAGGGTCAGTACATCCGTTCCTGCGTACTCGCAACCACAATGGGCCCCGGCGTAAAGGTTAACCCCAACAAGGTTGGTACAGCTCAGGAAGCATAATTTCAAAAAAAGCTTGACACACGCAAATAAGTGTGTTATTATAGCTAAGCTGTTCTTTTTAAGACAGCAGGTGCTTTTCGCATAAAGGTTATAAACCGCCTGCCGAGAGAGGATGCATACCGATATTTTCGTAATATAAGTATGTCACGCCCTTTCTGCGGTTGCGGAAAGGGCTTTTAATTTTGTTATTTAACCAACGGAGGTGAATATAAATGCCCAGCGCAAAAGTTTTAGAGCAGAAAAAACAGGTTGTTGCAGAACTTACCGAAATGCTTCAGAATTCAGTAGCAGGTGTTGTTGTTGACTATAAAGGCATCAACGTTGCTGATGACACAAAACTCCGTAAGGAGCTCCGCGAAGCTGGTATTAAGTACACTGTAGTTAAGAACACACTTCTCGGTCTTGCTGCTAAGAACGCAGGTCTTGACGATCTTTGCGATGTTCTCGAGGGTACAACAGCTATCGCTATCAGCCACGGAGATCACACTGCAGCTGCAAGAATCCTTTCAAAGTTTGCTGACACTCACAAGAACTTCTCCGTTAAGAGCGGTTATCTTGACGGCGCTGTTGTTGACACAGCAACAATCGATTCACTTGCAAAACTTCCCACAAGAGATATCCTTCTTGCAACAGTTTGCAACGCATTCAACGCACCCATCGCTGCTTTCGCACGTGTTATCCAGGCTATTGTTGATAAGGACGGCGAAGCTGCTCCCGCAGAAGCTGCAGAAGCTCCCGCAGAAGCATAATTATATTTTAAATTAAAAAACTTTTATTAATTGGAGGAAAATAAAATGGCATCAGAAAAGATTGCAGCAATGATTGAAACAATCAAAGAACTCACAGTACTTGAGCTTTCAGAGCTCGTTCACGCAGTAGAAGAAGAATTCGGCGTATCCGCAGCTGCTGCTGTAGCTGTTGCAGGTCCTGTTGATGCAGGCGCTGCTGCTGCTGAAGAAAAGACAGAATTCGACGTTATCCTTGCTGAAGTTGGTTCAGAAAAGGTTAAGGTTATCAAGGCTGTTCGTGAAATCACAGGTCTCGGCCTCGTTGAAGCTAAGGCTGTTGTTGACGGCGCTCC
Organism: Acutalibacteraceae bacterium; assembly: GCA_045634985.1. GTDB lineage: Bacteria > Bacillota > Clostridia > Oscillospirales > Acutalibacteraceae > CAG-177. The sequence continues at coordinate 82,895 of JAZRBF010000016.1, forward strand.
CAAGACTCTTAAGGAAGCTGTTTCCAAGGACGACGCAGAAGCTATCAAGGTTAAGCTTGAAGAAGTTGGCGCAAAGGTTGAAATCAAATAATTTAACTTTTGTAAAAACATTTTTACAAAACGAAACCGCTATGCAGGCAACTGCACAGCGGTTTTTTGTTTTTATTATCCTTGTGTTGCTTCGCCGTTTCCGCTTATCGGAATCGCTTCTCCGAGATAAGTCGGCTTCGGCTTGATTATCGAATAAACAAAATCCTTGTTTCTGGCAAGAACCTCTCTGAAATCAAAATAAAGCTGACCGCCATAATCCATCGAAGGCTCGGCAACAACACCATAGGCATCAAGTCCGAGTGCCCTCGCATCATAGACCGCTCTGTAGAGATGATATTCCTGTGTAACAATCAGAATCTTCTTCGCTTTGAAGATTTCCTTTGCTCGGTACATACTCTCATATGTTGAAAAACCTGCGTGGTCTTCAAAAATATCTTCGGACGGCACTCCTCTGTCCTCGGCATATGCTTTCATAACGCCGACTTCGTCATACCCGTCTTTCCCGTGGTCTCCCGTCATCAGGAGTCTGTCACTCGCAACACCGTAAAGCTCAACGCCCTGCCAGAGTCTGTCGCGGAGCATAAGGCTCGGCGAGTCACCGTTTACTTTGCAACCGAGCACAAGAATGCAGTCATAACCGCTTCCTGTTTCATCAGCATCAAGAATATATTTTGCGGCGCTTGATTTGACATATTGATTTATGCCGAGAATAACACAGGGAATTGCAATAACAAGCAGCAAAACAATGACCGTTATTTTCTTCAGAATCTTCATCCTCGCTCCCCCTTTTGATGACATTATACAATACAATTATAACAAATCTGTTAAGAAAAAATTAAAAAGGCCTGCATTTCGCAAGCCTTTTCGCTTTTATATAAGGGAAATATTAAAAATGTCCGCCGCGGATTTTCACAACAACATTATCGATTTTCTGATAAACAATTCCGAGGAATTCAACAAACTTATAAGCAAAGCGATGAAGCTTCTGAAGGATGCCGTCATCCTTGAATTCCTTTGTCTTTTTGAGGGTCAGACTGTCAAGAAGCTCGCTGTTGTCGCCTCTTCTTGTTTCGATTTTAAGGGTGTCACCCTCAAACTCAAGTGTTGTGTAGGTTGTTACATCGTTTTCAAAGAAACTGTAAGCAGTATACATTGAGGATGCGCCAAAACTGTTCTGGTCGCAGATTGCATTTGTATTGAGATAAACTGTGCCAAAGGGGTCGGTGTATGTGCCGCCGCTTTCAGCCTTGCCGACAACTGTGCTCTCATAGATGAAATGTGAGCGACCCTGAAGATGGCTGTGACCATTGATAACAAGGTCAAGATCATAGGAGTCAAAAATGGGGCTGAAAACTGCATTAAGAAGAATTGATGTTTCGGGGTCAAGTACGCTGTAACCGGGGCCGAAAAGTGCCTGATGCATAACGCCGATGCGCCATTTTGCATCGGGATTCGCTTCAACAGCCTCTTTTGCCATAGCCATATGGTCGGCGGCGGCAGGAGAACAAGCATCAAAAACAAGATAAAGCACATCGCCGTGACGGAACCAGAAATCCCTGTCAAGTCCCTCAAAATATTCTCCGTAATATTCGTTGGGCATATTGGTGTAGTAGTTATACATCATACCCTTTTTATCGTGATTACCGATTGCAAGAGCAAGGGGTAAGCTTCTGAGAGCTTCAGGCATAAGGAGAGTCTGCCATTCAGCGGCAGTTTTGCCTGTTGAAGTGTTGTCACCTGCAGAAAGCATAAAGCTTGCATCGGGATTTTCTGAAAGAGCTTCAGCAAGAACGCTGTTCCAGGTGTATCCGTTTTCGGACTGCACCTCTGTTGATTCTGTCTGACCGCCAATCTGAATGTCGCCGATAACAAGTGCCTTATGGTCACCGAAAGACTTTGTTTCATATTTACAGCTTTCGCTCCAGCCTTTATCGGTATACCACTGATAGTAATAGGTTGAATTTTCTTCAAGACCTGTTACTGTAACGCGGCATACAACCTGCTCATCATTTTCAGACTCGGTTATTTCGCCTTCAAAGATTTTTGCATCATTCATCTGTGCATTGTCAGCAAGTCTGACCTGAGCAACTGCGGTATCCTTATCCGCGTGCCAGCAAAGTCCGACCTCGCTCTCTGTTGCACCTACGCAAAGCATCGGCAGAGTGTTATCGTCCTTAAGAGAAGCGTACAGTTCGTCCCATTCAGGCTTTGAGAGCGCGGAAATATTGAAATCTGCAAACGCAAACACGCACACCTGAAGAAGCATAATGATTGCCATTGAAACAGAAATGATTTTTTTCATTTTTATTTCCTCCTTTTTCCTTATTTATAATATTTTAACAGAATATAATTTATTTGTAAAGTTCGCTTTTCATATTGTAAAAAACATACTGTTATGATATATTGTATACAGCGCAAAACGCTAAACTGTTAATCCGAAAGGAGTTATTATTATGCCGAAAATTACATTTATGGGTGCGGGCAGCACTGTTTTTGCAAGAAATGTTCTTGGTGACTGTATGTGCACCCCTGCTCTTCGTGACAGTGTTATCGCACTTTATGATATCGACGCCGAAAGACTTGAAGACAGCTACATAATCATCAGCGCAATCAACAACAACATAAATGAAGGCCGCGCCACAATTGAGAAATACTGCGGCGTTGAAAACAGAAAAGATGCTCTTCGCGGCGCTGATTTCGTTGTTAATGCAATTCAGGTCGGTCTTTATGACCCCTGCACAATTATCGACTTTGAAATTCCCAAGAAATACGGTCTTCGCCAGACAATCGCTGATACACTCGGAATCGGCGGCATTATGAGAGGTCTGAGAACAATTCCTGTTCTTCAGGATTTTGCCAACGATATGGAAGAGGTCTGCCCCGATGCATGGTTCCTCAACTACACCAATCCTATGGCAATCCTTACAGGCTATATGCAGAGATACACCAAAATCAAGACCATCGGTCTTTGCCACAGCGTTCAGAGCTGCTCAAAAGACCTTCTTACCCACCTCGGTATGGAAGATAAGCTCGAAGGCAGAAAAGAACTTATCGCAGGTATCAACCATATGGGTTGGTTGCTTGAAATTCAGGATAAAGACGGCAATGACCTCTATCCCGAAATCCGCCGCAGAGCCATTGCAAAAAATGACTCTGAAACTCACCACGATATGGTAAGATTCGAATATATCCGCAATTTCGGTTATTACTGCACCGAATCCAGCGAGCACAATGCAGAGTACAACTGCTTCTACATCAAGTCAAAGTACCCTGAACTTATTGAAAGATACAACATTCCGCTTGATGAATATCCGCGCCGCTGTGTCAATCAGATTAAGGGTTGGAAGGAAGAAAAAGAAAGAATTCTTGCTGATGGCAAAATCACTCACGAGCGTTCAGGCGAATACGCTTCATACATTATGGAAGCTATCGTTACAGGCGTGCCCTACAAAATCGGCGGTAATGTTATCAACACAGGTCTTATCGACAACCTGCCTGCTGATGCCTGCGTAGAAGTACCCTGCCTTATCGACGGCAGAGGTTGCAATCCTTGCCATGTCGGTAAACTTCCTGTTCAGCTTGCCGCAATGAATATGACAAATATCAACGCCCAGCTTCTCACAATCAATGCCGCGGTCACCAAAAAGCGCGAGGATATTTATATGGCAGCTATGCTTGAACCCCACACCGCCGCAGAGCTTTCGATTGACGATATCAAAGCTATGGTTGACGAACTTATCGAAGCTCACGGCGAATATATGAAGGACTACAGATAATACAAAGGAGGTTTGATTATGCTCTCAATTATTGCAATTCTCAGCGACATTCCTACCGCTGTTCTTTCGCTTATTGAACAGTTTACAGGCAAAGATATGGCATCAGTCAGCACATTGCTCGGTGACATTTTCTCTGCTGTTCTTGATTTTGTAAGCAAGATAGGTTAACAAAAAACAAAGCACACAGTCATATGGCTGTGTGCTTTTTGTTATCTGTAATTTTCTATATAACATCTGTAGAAGGCAACCGCATCAGCAACTGATTTGATTGCAATGTTTTCGTTTTCATTATGAACGCTGTTGAATTGCTGTGGGGTCATTTCAATCGGAGCAAAACGGAGCGCGCAGGGAGAAACCTGCGTCATATGCCTTGCATCTGTGCCTGCAGGCAAAACATATGATGCGCTGACAGTATGAGGAAAAATCTTTTCGATGCATTCCCTTGTGTATGCAAAATTTTTATGATTGATGTCAGCAGGCTCAACTCGTTCGTCGCAACCGCCCTCTTCGATTTTAATGCCGTATTTTTTTGCAATTTCTCTGAATTTTTCAAGCTCTTTTTCAAAGTCAGCATTGCTCATATTGCGGAAATACACTCTCACCGTGCAGACTTTATCGGTATGATTTCCGCTGATTTCGGTGAAATAGCAGTTTGTGCCGACAAGGGAATCTGCCATCGGATTGATTTTCGGCATAATCGCTTTAACAACAGGGCCAAACAGCCAGAGATTTGAAAAAACAAGGCTGAGCACAAACGGTGTATAAGGGCTCAACTGCTCAAGCATTATCCTGACCTCGGGATAAAGCCTGCGCTTAAAGATTTTACTGTTATTAACCTCGTTGATGAACTTTGCCATAAGCGAAATCGCCGTGTCATTGTTTGCGGCAAGACTGTTTTTCACCTTACCCTGTTTCAGAGTGCAAATCAGCACTCTTCTGCCCTTTTCATGCACCGCAATCATCGCGCATTTAGGCTTGATTCCGCCAATCGGAGGCACAACAATTCCGCCGCCTTCGTCAAGCACAGATTCGAATTCAATCCCCTGCTCCTTGAAATATTTAACCGCAAGAGGAAATCCGTCGCCAAGAATTTCTTCGTTATGCGACGAGCCTATCCACAAATTTGTTTCCGGCACAAAACCTTCTCCGAGAAGCTCCTCAAGAGCCTGAAACTCGGCAAAAAGAGATGTTTTTGTGTCAACCGTACCTCTGCCCCAGATTTCGTTTCCGAAAATCTCACCGCAAAATCCCGGATGTTCCCATTCGCCTTTGACCGCAACAACATCGTGATGCGACATAAGCATAACATTCCTCGATTTATCCTTGCCCTCGATTTTATAAATCCAGCAATCGTCGCCGAAAGTCATCTTTTTGGCGGCGGCGTGGACATTCGGAAAAAGCTTTTTCACTGTTTCGCGGAGCTTTGCAAATTCCGTATCATCATAGCTTCCCTTGACCGAAACCGTTTCGCATCTTATCATTTCGCCAAGCCTTGTTGCATATTCAATCTGCTTTTCTCTTGAAAAATGCTCTTTTTCTGCAGAGGGTTTCTTTGCTTTCATCCTTACCGTAAGCGCTCTTATCACAAGCACCGCCGCAAGACACAAAAAAGCACATATTATCGCAATCGCAACCTTCATTTCTGCGCCTCATTTCATATTATAATAATTTAATTATACCATTTTATTCTGATAAATCAACCATACAAAAAAGTCTTATTTTATTTAAAAATAATATTGCCAAATACCATTCTTACTGTTAAAATGGTTGGTAGATTTATCCGGAGGTACTTTTAAAATGATGTACGGTTTTCTTGCAGTATCAGCTTTGCTGTTTTCTCTGCAATTTTTATTCAATCAGCAGTATCAGAAAATCAGCGGTGCCGGAACAAATTCCGCGGTCACACTTTCTCTCTATCTGCACGGAATCTCGTTTTTTCTGATGTTTACTCTTAACGGATTCAAGCTCAATGTCACGTGGTTTTCAATTCTTATGGCGGCGCTTTATGCCGCAGTTGTACTCGGCTACAGTTTTGCAAGCCTCATGGCGTTCAAAACCGCCAATCTCTCTGTATTCTCTATTTTTGCGATGCTCGGCGGAATGCTTCTGCCACTCGCTTACGGCGTGATTTTCCGCAACGAAAGTTTCACTCTTCCTAAAATTATCTGCGTTATTCTTATCGGCATTGCAACGGCAATGAGTTTCGAAAAAGGCAAGAAAACCAAAGGCAATTTCAAATATTACCTTGCGGTTTTTATTCTCAACGGTACTGTCGGAGTCATCTCCACAATTCACCAGACAAAACCCGACCTTGCAGTTGACAGTTACAGCTTTATGGCAACGGTCAATATCTGCGTTGTCCTTGCCTGCATTGCATATCAGCTCATTGTCAACAAAAAAATCACCATCGTTTCGCTTAAGGAATTCGGATATCTTGCAGGTTATGCAGGCTGCAACGGAATCGGCAATCTCCTTTGTCTGATTACGCTCACAAGTCTTCCTGCGTCCGTTCAGTTTCCGATTGTTACGGGCGGCACAATGTTTTTCTCAACCGCCGTCAGCATTATCCGCAAGGAAAAGCCCTCTGCAAAAACTGTTGTTGCTGCAATCATCGCTTTCGCGGCAACAGTATTTATGATGTTTTAATCAGAGTAACTCCCGATTTTTTCGGGAGTTTTTGTTTTTGTGAAGTGAAAGTCCGTTTTTTGGGACACTCTGTGCGCTATAATGCAGATGTAAACAAAAAACAAAGGAGCACTGATTATGAAAATTTTAGATTACATTTACGAATTCCTTCTCGGAGAAGACACCGATGTACCCTTTGAAGACTGCGATTCCGACACCCTTTCGCCTGACCCCGAGCCTGTAACACTCCGCGTTATTTCCGCAAACGATGCGGCATAATCCTTTTGCCTGAAAGGCGGCAACAAATAAAACCTTTCACTTTTTTACACTCTCTTTCGTTTAAATCATTTTCCTCTTTATGTTGTCGCCTTTTCTTTTCCGCAGAGTCTTTCTCTGCGGTTTTATTATCATATGCTATTGATTGTCATTCCGATTTAGTGTATTATATAAATATAAACGGAGGAAAATTATGATTTATGTAACATCCGACCTTCACGGATTCTCCCTTGAGAAATTCAAGGGATTTCTTGAACAGGTCAATTTTTCAGATAACGATTTTTTATATATCCTCGGCGATGTTATCGACAGAGGTCCTGACGGAATCAAAATCCTGAAATGGCTTATGTCCAAACCAAATGCACAGCTCATTCTCGGTAACCACGAAGCGATGATGCTTGCCTGCGACTTCCTGTTTGATGAAATCACTGAGGAATCAATATCCGGGCTTACGGGTACAAAGCTCAACACCTACCTTACCTGGACATCAAACAGCGCTCAGCCCACACTTGATGCACTTTCATCAACAAGGCAATCCGAAATCAGATATATCCTTGAATATCTTCAGGAAGCTCCTCTTTACGAAGTTTTGTCAGTAAACGGCAGAGATTTTATTCTCGTGCACAGCGGATTGGGACGATTCCGCAAAGATAAAAAGCTTTCTGAATATTCCGTTTCCGAACTGATATGGACAAGGCCGACTCTTGCTGACAGATATTTCGACGATATCACAACCGTTTTCGGGCATACTCCGACGGTATTTTTCGGTGAGCAATATAAAGGCAGAGCCATCTCAACCGATACCTGGATTGATATCGATGTCGGTGCAGGTCTCGGCCTCAACCCTATGCTCCTGCGCCTTGATGATATGAAAGAATTTTATTTTGAATAACACTCTACCCCCCTGCAAACCATAACGGCTGCAGGGGGTGCATTTTTTCATCCATTGCCAAAAAACGACACCAAAAATCGCACATAGTGTAATTTAAAAAAACATTTCGATGTTGTATTATATTTGTAAATCATAACAGAAGGGTTGATGTAAATTGATTTTTGATAATAGCCTGTGTGGGCAGACAATCGGCCTCAAAAAACTTCATTTTCACCGATTGCTTTAGTTCTGCAAAGTCAAAAAGTTTTTGTAATTTTTTGTATAAAAATACAGAAAATGTGTTGATTTTTATTTTTTTTTGTACTATTATAGATATTAAGTATAGTATGCGGCGCAGCTATACACTTTTCACTTAAGCATTTATGGATTTAGGAGGTAAATCATGAAGAAAAACATCAGAAGAATCCTTTCAGTAATTATGGTCGTGGCCATGTTGGTCGGCTCGCTTACTGCCTGTGGACCTGACCCCGTCACCACAGACAAAATTGCTCTCCCTGCTTGGGTATCAGACCTTATCGAGCAGCACGGCGATCTTGATGATGACAAAAAAGCGGTTGATGACTATAATGTCAACTTCTATTTTGACAGCACCGTTTCAATGGCAGGTTACGCAGGCATTGCAGGTAACACCATCAATCCTGTCGGTGATAAGTTCACTCTGCTTATGAACGCATTCAGAGACACCAATCGTATGTTCAACTCCAACACCTTCTACAAAATCGGTATAGAAGGCGGTTCACCGAGCTGGGTTGAAAATTCAGCAGGCTTTGCTGATTGCAGAACAGCAGGCTTCTACGCTTACGGTGATGAGTACAACTCACTTAACAGCGTTGGTCCTCTCAGTCTCCTGTTCTTCCAGAATAACAGTAAGTTCAACCCTGATGAGGTTAATATCATTTCATCTGACCTTGCGGAGCAGAATGTTAACCTTACCAATCTTGCTGAAAAGCTTCAGAAAAATGTTTTATCCAAACCCGGATATACAGTATATCTTCTTGCAATGAAAATGCCCTTCTCGGGTCTTGCAAGTTACACAAACCCCAACAGCAATGCTCTTGAGAGTCAGGTAATTGATGTTCAGGATCGTCCTCTTTATTTCATTATCACAGGTCCCTCAAAAGCTGTTGAATTCTATTACACTGAATTCTGCAACAACTACGGCAGATTCTACAAAGAAGGCACAGATTTCTTTGTTTCAAAGTATGACCAGACCGGCGGCGTCAAGACTGTGATGTATAACAAAATCAAGACAACCGCTTCCTGGGAAAATATGCTTGCTGCAAAGACCTGGGATGGTATCTTGGATGATAAGAACGCCCAGTGGAATATGAACCTTAATGTTAAGCAGCTTGATGCCAACAGTTTTTCAAGCCAGTTTACAGGCGCTGATGGCGAAGAAATCGCTTCTTCCGGCAAGGTTGCTCTTAATGCGTTCAAATATCAGATTAATGATAAGAACAATCCCACAGGTACAGGCAGAATGGTATTGAATTATTACATTCCTGTTGTAGCATCCGAAGGTGAACTCAATGCCGAAGACATCGAGTTCTGGGTAAACAACGAAAAGTATGAAGAAACCAACAGCCCTGCAGTAAACGAAGCTAAAGCAAAACAGAATTTCACAAACTACTCATACCTCGAGTATAAAGCGATTGAAAATCCTTCAAGCCGAGAAGAGATGAAAAAGACGGTTCCCGAATGGAACAACAGCCTTTCAAACAATCTCGACAAAGTTAATGCTGAAGAACTCGATATTGAATACGATGTTGAAATTCTCAGAGCCGGCGATATTCCTGCTTACACAACAACAATCGGCAACCAGGCAATTATCAACAGCAACCTGAAGGCAAAGTCAAAGGACAGCAGATTCTACGACGAATCCTTTGCTCCCTCAAAGGCTGATGAGGCTAACACCTTCGTTTCTCAGTCTGTTTTCACAGAAGACGATTACGACAAGGACTTCACTGAAGACACAATGGTCATCCACATCTGCGTCAAGGGATATGTTGATGGCACTAAGTATGCAAATATCAAGCTCAGCGGTGACACAATCGTATTTGACCTTCCTGTTTATGCTCTTGATACTTCAAAGGTAAATGTTGTTCCCGAGTGGACAGGTTCTTTTGATACAGGTGTTTCAGAAGACTACGGTATCACTCATACATATAACTTCGAAATCTTCTACAAGACCCTGTTCAATGTAGGCACAACGAACCAGGAACTTCAGAAGTATGAATGCAGCACACTCATTGCGGATATAATCACGGTTATTACCTGATTACATTAAATATCAAATTTTTATTTAAAAGGAGAAATTATCATGGCAAAAATGACAAACACCAAAAGTCTCGTAGCAGGCTCACTCTTGAAGTGGATCGTAACCGCAGCTCTTCTTATCGTTCTTATCCTTCTCATCACAGCTAATATCATTGTTGCTGAAAGCGGCGTTATCGTTATCGCAGCAATTTCAATGCTTGTTCCTTCAGTAATCGCATACGCTCTTTATTTCTCATGGTACAGCAAGTATGTTCCCAAGAAAACAAATGACGGTAGCGGCAGAGTTGACGTTCCCACAAGCGGCTTCAAAAAGGGTGCAGACAGCAAAACCATTACCGCTATCATCTTTAACCTTATTTTTGCAATAGTTGGTGCAATCCTCGTCAGCGTTTTCTATGTTTTCGGTGATATCGGCATCATCTGCGTATATCTCATCGTCAGCGCAATCGTATTCAGTGCAATCGACTTCGTTGTTTTCCACATTGGTATGTTTAAGCCCAACAAATAATCCAATAACAATCATCAACTAATTTTTCAGGAGGAAAATTATGCCCAGTAACTTTTTAATCGGAATGGGCGGCAGCGGTGAAAAAGCTGTTGAAGCTTTTATTTATCTTGCCGCCGCAGGAATGGTCAAGTCAGGTGTTGATGTTCAGGTTGCTATGATTGACCAGGATACAACTTGCGGAAACTACAAAAGATGCGAAGATGCACACAGAGACTTCAGAGCCTTCGCAGATGTAATGAAGCGTATCAATACTGACATCTCATATAACCCCTGCAATATTATTTACAACAATGCATGGAATCTTCAGGAATCAGTTAACGAAGTTGCTCCCAACGGAAATGCAACTGATCTTAAAGAAACTTTTGGCGCAATTGACGGCACCGAAGAATCCGATGTTATCGACTGCCTTTTTGCTGCGGGCGAACAGCTCTTTAAAACTGATAAAGGCTATTACGGTCACCCCACGTTCGGCTCACTCATTGTTAACGCTGCAATGACAACGCCTTCTTTCGAAAACAGGTCTATTCTCAGTGAGCTTCGCAAAGCACATCAGCTTGGTCAGGTAAATATCTTCCTTGTCGGTTCAAACTTCGGTGGTACCGGCGCTGCTATGTTCCCCAATGTTGCAAAGAAACTCAGGGAGGTTCTTTCCGGCGGTGCTCACCCTGTCAGAATTTGCGGTGCACTTCTTCTGCCTTACTTCAATCTTTCTTCTGCTGTTGCCAACAACATAAGTGATGCAAACAGAGACATAAGCGTTCCTCATTTCTATAAGAAATCAGCAATTTCTCTTGAAAGTTATATTAAAGAACCTGTTGGCGGTTACGATGTTGTATACAGTGGCAACGCTGATAAATATATTTATGACAGAATCGTTCTTGTTGGCTCTCCCTCGTTGCAGAATACTGTTGTTGACGAACACAAACCCAAAAACGAAACCCTTGGTGGTGCAGATCAGGCGCATTTCCTTTGCCTTCCTGATATGTCTGCCGCTCTGTCAGCTTGCAGTTTCTTTGAGAATCCTGACATATTCTGTGATGTTGCAAACAGAACCACAGGCACTGATACCCACTCTAACCTCAATTATGTGGCAATCGCTTCAAATCCCGACCCCGACGAAGTGCTGGGTGCTATCCACCTCAGCAACCTTCCCGGAACAGATGTATCGGCAAAGCTTGAACAGTTCACTCGCTTTGCTCTTATGACAGTCGGTTATTATGCTCCTATGATTACACGAACCCATAACAAGGTTATCGAAAACAAACTTTCAATAAGACAAATTGAAAACGAAGACTATCTTGATCTGTTTGCTGCACGCTATACTATGTTCAAGAATGTTAAGGACCTTATCGATCCTGAACATGTAAATAACAATATTCACGATCTCAGCGCAGCTAACCTCTTCTTGTCAAACTACCTTAAGACAATATTCAGAATTCAGAACGGATATAACGATGATGGTGTTCCTGCAGGTAAACTGTTTACCGATGATGCTTCATCTGCTTTAGGCAATGTTGCTCCCGCTGCAATCAAGAAAGAAAGCATGGATGCTTTAGGCATTGCAGACGATGGTTGGGTACCCAACCCTGACGCAACGCTCACCATCCTCTCACAGATTATTCCCGGTGCTGAAAGCACTGACAGAAACGGAACAACAATCCGTCAGAATGCTATCTCAGGTGATGATGTCAAGTATGACAATACAGACCCCAATCACAGGGTTTCAAGACTTCTTAACCTGACATATGCCTCATGCTGACGAAAAAACTGGAGGTTTTAACACATGAATTGGCTTCTTTCAATCAGGCATAGTTGCGCCGACCCCGCAACCGCTGTCAGTGGCACAAACAGCCCTTATAAACTTGTAAACAGAAACGGTCTCAGCACCATTATCGAAGAACTCAAAAACAGGGGCGCAAATGCTGATAATCAGTCTTGCTCAATCCCCAAGCCCACCGCTTCGATTGAATATATGAGATCACGCATCGGCGCTATTTCAGCAAACGATGATATTTCTACATTCGATGAACCTACTGTTAATGCATGGGTTGGCACGCTTGCTGTAATCGTTCTCTCAAAACGCAAGAATCTTTTCATTTCAGAGAAGAACATTGCTATATCCCCTAATGCACCCACTCCCCTCAGAAAAGCGGTTTATGATGATTTCAATGCTCTTGGCATTCTTGAGAACGATCCTATGGTCGGCTCATGCCTTAAGCTTTTCTCAATCGATCAGATGACAACATCATATCCCATCGCTATTGCCGACAGAAACAGCTTGATTTTTTCTCCCATTAATCGCATCAAGCCTGCTCTTGCAAACCATCTTGGCAGCTTTATGGACGCTGTTGTCAAAACCATCAGAAATGGTGACAATGTAACAGAATATACCGAGTGTGTGTGGAAGAATATCCGAGATTGGACAGATTTCTCCGAAGACGACAAACTTTATCTTACATCATGGATTGACGGCATGCTCTCATGCATCGCAGGAAAGGGTATGAAATGCGAAAATGCTTTGAAAGCCCTTAACAATTATCTTAAGAGTTCTGTTAATCAATATATTTCTGCTGTGGAAGCCTTCGGCGCAGGCGGTGGAGCAATTAACGATCCTTATGTTCTCAGATGGAAATCCGCTTGGACATATATGGCTCTTTCCAGCCTTTATGGAGAAAACCTTGTTCTTGAGTCGGTAAATACACAAAACGTTAACACCAATCCTTATGTTACAAACTGGCTCAATGCAGCATTCGGCATTACTAATCCTAATCACACATCAGAATTTATGCACGTTATCGTAAAGTATCAAGATCGCCCCATTATCAAATTCTGCCCCCATGTCGGTCTTTATCTTTACGAAAACATTCATAATCCTCAGGTTTGGTATCACAACGGTAATTGGATTGATGTATTCAACGCAGATGCAAACATCATCTGCCCCGCTTTCAAGAGCGACCTTATGTGGTATATCACCAATGCTGCTAACGGATTCAACAATGGATTCACCACAGCTATGGCTCTTAAGAGATGGGCTGATTCCGCTCCTCAGGTTGAAGCTACTGACACAGCTCCTGAAGCTCTCAAAGCAAGCGGTCTTGCAATTAAAGAGCTTTTCGACAACCTCAACCAGCAGGAAATTGCAGCCCTCGGACTTAATACAGCTCCCGGCCCGCATATTGTTAAACTCTTTAACAATGTTATCAGCATGGGTGTTCCTGTTATCTTCAACAAAGAACTTGTCGTATTTTATGATAATACATTTGATCAGACTCAGTCTGAAATTATCAGTCTCGGCATCGATGGCCATCCTAACATCATTAAGGCTCTTTGGCCCATTACCCCTGATATGGCTAACCACATTGTTACCACCGGAGCAACTCTTTCATTTACAGGCGTAACCGGTGAAATGCGCAACGCCGCCGACAACGCTGATGATAATATCACACTTAATTACACCTACTCTCTCGGCAATCGTTCCGTTCTTCTTTCACAGAAATATAAGATGTCTGACATCTGCTACCTTGAAGGTCGCGTTCCTTATATGACAATGTGGCCCTATTTCCTTCCCAATAATGTTAAATATTGGAAAGATTACTATGTTGGCCTTGTGAACATTGAAAATGCTGACACTGCAGCATTCAATCACTTCGCAAATGAACACAGACAGCTTGTTGACTCCTGGCAAAGAATTGAAATTCCCGGTATAAAATTCGTTGTTGATCCTGATGCCGTCAAAGAGCAGACTGCATCGGTCAAAGAACAAGCTATTTCCATCGCAGACGGAAACAACTTTTCATGGCAAGTTCTCAGACAGGATCAGTTCCCGCGTTTTATTCCTCTTTCAGGTCGTCTCGGTGGCGCAGGCGCAAGAACAATTAATATTGGTTGCGTTGCAGTTGTTCCTCCCCCTGCAACAACAATTAATGAAGCAGCATCAGCAACTGTTGGTGTTGACTTTGGTAACAGCAACACTATCTGTGCTATTGCTCCCAGCAACGGCGGTAACATCACATATTCTCTTATCGAGGAATCAGATACCGTCTCACTTCTCAACGGTGCCGATGAAACAGGTGCATACAATTCACTTTCAAGATGCTGGGTTCCCAAAAACGCATTTTCGCGCAAGTTCCTTACTGCAGTTCAGCTCTTTAACTCTACCGAAATTATGGCAACGGACAATAAAGGTATTGCAAATGGTGTTGTTCTGTTCGACAATGTTGATGCAATCATCAAACTTTACGGAAACGCAAGAAGCAATAATGTTCAGTCAGGTCTGAAGGCCGGCCTTGATGCAAACCAAGTTGACTCTTCCGTTAAGGCTGCTGCAAGCGTATTCCTTTCAGAAGTACTCCTTCTTTGCAAGCTCCAGGCAAGAAAACTTGGTTGTGGCAAGGTTTATTACCATTTCTCATATCCTAAGAGCCAGCCCAGAGCAAGAGACAATCTGACTCAAAATCTCAATGGCTTAACACAGTACATCTCCGATGTAGGTGATATTGCTCTTTATGATAATGTATTCATTAACGAAGCAGATGCTGTAAGAGAATTTGTTGTTTCTCTGTTTGCTCCTGCTAACACTGTTGGTTATTCAATCGTTGATATTGGCGGTGGTACCACCGACTTCTCAATCTGGGAAGGACACGAAAACAATGTTCCCTCCTGCCGCATCGAGTCATCGCTCAGGTTCGCAGGTAACACAATTCTTACCGACAGTATCCTCAGAGTATTCCCGCAGGGCACAAAATCAGATCAAGACGCAGCGGTTCTCAGGAGAACATTCAATGTTGAAGACGGCACACAGCCTGCAGAATGGATCAAGAAGTATGTCAGCTACAGCATCCCCGATGGTATGCAGGAAGCTGATGAAAAATATCTCCGACTCATTCTTGACAATGTCATCAACAAAACCGGTCAGATTCTTACTGCTCCTGATCCCCGCTCACTCAGACTCAGAAGCCATGTTCATCTCAAATATCTTGCAACATTCTTTGCTATCGCTAAAAGCTCTGAAGCAAAAGGAAAAATCACCTATCCTGGCACAGGTTGCTTCTGCATTTACCTTGCCGGCGGTGGTTCACAGTGTATCGACTTCGCATCACAGTCTCCCGGAGAGCTTAATTTC
This sequence comes from Acutalibacteraceae bacterium, assembly GCA_045634985.1. Classification (GTDB taxonomy): domain Bacteria; phylum Bacillota; class Clostridia; order Oscillospirales; family Acutalibacteraceae; genus CAG-177. Next base: position 98,422 of record JAZRBF010000016.1, read on the forward strand.
CTTATTACAAAGATGTTTGAGGAATATGTGTTTGAAAACAACGGCATAAAACCCATTATTGCTCTCATTCCTCCTGTAGAGGGAATGAGTAAGCTTGAAGTTGCTTCAGGTTTGCTTAATCATTATAGAGCTGCCGACGCAGCCAAAGCAGCCGGAGCCGGTGGAATCGTTGCTGCTCCTGCGGCGGACGGTGCGGCAGCAGCAGCTCAACAGGCAGCAGCTCAGCAGGCTGCAGCAGCTCAGCAGGCTGCAATGGCAGCAGCACAGGCCGCAATGGCAGCAGCACAGGCTCAGCAGGCAACCGAAAGAGCTCAGCAGTTCAATCCCCAGATTCTTACTGATATGTATAATGAATTTGTCGAATGGTGCCTTGCAAACCACGATGCTGAATCTCCCGTTTATGCAGAACTTCAGCGTCTTTCCCTCAAGAACCCTGCAAACAACACAAAATTCCAGATGCGTTGCATCCCCGTTGCAAACGAACTGTACAATTCAGATGATCCCTATCTCTTCATCTGCAAAGCTGTCAGTCTTATGCTCGATCCCAGATTCTAATTTATATCAAACATTCTCCGGGGCATCGAAGGATGTCCCGGAGAGGTTCGGTTTGAAATACCTTTTAATGGTGATTTCATGAAAAAACTATTGGGTCTTTTTGCTGCCCTGATTTTTCCTTTCTTGCTTCTTATTTCAGCACACGCATCCCAACCGATTAAAGGTAATCCGATTGATTGGAGCAATCCTGAAACCTATGTAGAATTTGCACCTTCTAAGGATTTGAACGAAATGGAAACTGATTCCGTTTTGATTACTTTTATTAACAGCTCAACTAATTCAAAGTATGAGTTGATTGTTCGCGGTAAAAATTTTAAAACCCTTGTTTTAGAATCTGCTTCCAAAACATTTTCTGACACCAAAAGAGATGTTTCTATTGTTAAAGGTGTCAGTTATAAAATTAAATTAGAAGAAAACACTCTGGCTATAGTTAATCCTGACGGTACCTATGCAGCAGAGTTTGAAATTATAGAAGGTTTTCGAAATACAGATCTGTTTGCCTATGGTAAATGTAAAGTTTACGGCAACTGCAGAATAGAATTGCTTAATATCGAAAACATTATTTCTGAAGTTGCTATTCCAAATTTATCTGAGTCATTACCATCTGATGGCATTTCTGTTCAGCCTACAACAAATTCCGCCGTATCAACAACCGAATTCCCCGATGACAATACGGCAACCGATTCACATAACAACAAGAAAACAAACATTCCTTTAATACTTTTCATAGCGACCATTTTTATAATTATTTTGGTGGTGATTATTTATATGTTTAACCGATCTAAAAAGGATAAGCCAACTGATAATAGCCTCTATTCATATGACGCAGATTCTGTAGAAGATATTGAGGTTCATAATCTTGATTCGGATGACGACGGTGTCAGCATACCCTCATTCATCCGTTCATCAGAATCGTCATATACCCCCCCTCCTGTTTCTGCGCCAAAAGACGTCCCCGTTTCAACACCCGTTTCCTCGCCTGCATCAACAATGTTTTCCGAAAAGAATATTATGAACCGTTGGTCAGCAGTTTCTGATACAGGTTTAACAAACTATGCGGAAATCCTTTTCGATGCTTCTTCATCAATATCTGTTACACCCGAGACCGCACCCACACAAATGCAATATGATGAAACAGACACCTTTGATTCGGCCGAAACTATTGTTTCAAACGAAACACATTCATCTGTTGAGTATTCCGCTCCTTCTGCAGAATATGAAGAATACGCACCGAACCCTGCAAAGCAGGCTGAATCTCACAATGAGTCGAATCAGAACAACTCTTCTGCCGGTATATCAGCTTTCTCAAGCATCTATTTCATTGACGATGCTGTTGACCAGATTCGCAATGCTTTAGGCGCATATGATGCTGTTCAATTCGCCGACGTAACTTCAAATTGTGTTATAGATTTCTCCTATGGTATTTTTGATAACTATAATCTCAGTATTAATGCTTCAGATTATTCCAGTTATATAATCGTCAGCGAAAAACTACTTTTGCTCAATCCGTTGCGTTTCGGAAAAATTAACAATTCCATAATCGACGGATACTTCCTTAACAAAATGCATCCAGAAATACCCTTCGATTTCTTCTATGGAAACAATCCTGTTGCAGCCAATAGCATTGCCAACAGTACAATTGAGCAACTCGTCCCTGCAAAAGTTGAAAAAAAGGACAATGTCTATGTCCTTGTCGAAAAAGGTAAAATTTTTATTCGAAGGTAGTGTGTAATAATTATGGCCAAGAAAACATTCCACAGTATTATATGTCCCGGTTGTTTCTCTGAACTCAAGCCTAACAATGTTGTATTTGCGTTAAGCAAAGGAAAACTTTACAGCGATAAATATACAAGCGCTCAGATTACAAACAATGTTACTCAAAGCGTCCGCGAATATTTCGATCCCGTTGTTTTTAACGGACAAAAAGAATACAGCCCCAACGGTGTGCTTCTTAAAATGGAAGACTCTGAGCAAGGCATTTGCGCAGACGTTCGTTTATGTCCTTATTGCCACTATGAAATTCCCTATGCCTTTGTCGGAAACAAAAAAATCCATATTGTTTCTGTATTAGGTTGTCCCGGTTCCGGCAAAAGTGTTTATGAAAGAGCTTTGATCAATGCCTTAAGAAAAAAAGGTTTTTCTATGAGCGTTGTAAATGATAACAGAGAAATCGACACAATCAACCCTGATGACTTCGCTGCGCCTTATGCTCCCGGTTCAGAAAATGAGAGTGAAAACAAAAGCACATGGTCTGCAACAACAGAAATAAGAGGCCCTTATATTTATAACGCAAGCCGCGATGATGACGATTTTCTTCTCATCATTTATGACTTGCCCGGAGAAATTTTTAATACAACCAGCAACATAACTGAAGATTATGTTTCCGCTATTCTCAAGAAATCTGATCTTGTTGTTTTTATCATCGATCCAACCAATACAGATAACAGCAGAATTGCCCTTGATAACTATATAAACATCTTGCAAACAGAATCATTCGCTCCCGATAACCTGGCAATCCTTGTTAACAAGATTGATGATATAAAGAATAATAGTATTTATAACAGTTTCTCTCTTTATTCAAGAAACCACGAAACCATTGGAGCTGACTCAGATGCTCTGAAAAAATTAATCGAACAGTTCTTTTTTGCACTTCCCAAGGGCCTTCCCGAAAACACAATGTGCTTCACTTCTCAGTTGTTTTCTAAAACAAGTTCCGGTTGGACCTGGGATCCTCAGCGTCACGAAGAGCCCTTCCTTTGGTGGCTTCAGACAACTAAGTCTCCTGAAAAGAAAGGAAAAAAATAATGGATGCATATGTTAACCGATTCAGACGTTTTGAAAATCCACAGTCATCCGGATATGATTTCCTTATTTCTTCTCCCACTATTTGGGATAATAAAGTCAAACAAACGCTCAATCTGTTAATCACCCAAGGTACAACCAGAAGAGTTTCCTTCCTTGTTCCCATCAATAATGATTATGACAATAAATTCATTACCTTCGGAACAATTAATCCTGATACTCAAGGTCAATTTGATCGAAATGGACGATTGAACTATTGGGTTGATTTCGCTATGATTGACAAACTCCCTGCTCCGCCCTTTGCTGTTGATATATCGTTAAGTTCAGATTATATATCAGATTTTATCAATCAGATTGAATTGAGCGAAATTCCATTAGACTATAATCAGTCTGACCTGATAGTAAGAAAGCTTGCCTCACCCACTCTGCTGAAGCTCCACAACAACACAGGGTTTGCAGAAAAATGTCTTAGCGGTATTGCTGACTATTATTTGTATAAAAACAAGAAACTTGTTATTGTACTTGATGACAACGACTATGACAACGCTGCCGTTGCTGTTTGCAAGGCAATTTTTGAAAACGCACCTATATCAAAAAATGTGTTTTATATTTCTTATTCAAACGATATCAATCGCCTTTGCTATAACAGCGACTGCAACCTATTCTGTTGTCCTGCATCTGAAAGAGAAAATATTCCTCAGGATGATTCATTACTTGTTATTGACCTTGTTGATGGATATATTTCAGACTCTGTCATTAAAAACCAATACTCCGTCAGTCAGATTTTGATAAAAAATCTCATAAAATGCGGACTAATGGCTGACTTTAATTTGTTCGTTCAGGATCATCTTTATGATCCTCTTGTAAACAAATTATATCATTTAAAAACCTTAAAAGCAGTCACTTCACTCGCATATCTTTATTCGAACTTCAGAGGTTTAACTAAACTAAGACCTAATAAATCTTCTGAAGATCTTATTCTTGATTTTATTCATAAGCTTAATTAAGGGAGAATCATAAAATGCGCCAAATCCGAACACAAAAAGAAAAAATATCTATTCTTTTCAATCCTGACGGGGGCTTTGTTCTCCCTGCCAAACACAAAATGAATTTTAACTACATTACGATTTGTCCCTGCTGCCATATGCCCAATGTTTCAAATGAAATTGAAAGCTTTTATAACGATAGGGTTGACTATGTGGCGGTCTGTCCGAATTGCGGCGGAAGACAGTATCTGTCCAGAGGCAAACTCATTTACTTCAGCAACCTGAAAAAATCACTTATAAAAATCGCTGTAGGCACAGCTTTATCCCTGGGCGGTATTTACGCGCTGGAACAGTTTATTGCCTATGCTACTGAATTCTTACTGTAAAAGAGGTGTGTAAATATGGCTGATATGGATCTTTTAGCTTCAGAAATTGCATCTATTTTGGGACAACCATCCAATGGTGAAGAAGCTTCTTCTGCCCCCAAAAAGAGTGCACCTCCCGCTGAAACACCTGCTGCTTCTTCAACAGGTACAAGCGACTCGGCACTTGAGAGAGAGGTTGGCGACGCTATCGCTGCAATGCTCCGAGAGAAAGCAGAAGAGGAGAAAGCAGCACCTGCACCGACTTCTAAGTCTGCACCTGCATCGACTCCCAAGTCTGCACCTGCACCGACTCCTAAGTCTGCACCTGCACCGGCTCCCAAGTCTGCACCTGCACCGACTCCCAAGTCTGCACCTGCACCGACTCCTAAGTCTGCACCTGCACCGGCTCCCAAGTCTGCACCTGCACCGGCTCCTAAGTCTGCACCTGCACCGACTCCCAAGTCTGCACCTGCACCGGCTCCCAAGTCTGCACCTGCACCGGCTCCCAAGTCTGCACCTGCACCGGCTCCCAAGTCTGCACCTGCACCGGCTCCCAAGTCTGCACCTGCCCCGGCTCCTAAGTCT
>JAZRBF010000017.1:0-8810 GCA_045634985.1 Acutalibacteraceae bacterium
CGTTAGATACCTCGAAATGGCTGAAGGCTACGTTACAAGAATGGCTCTTGACGAAGACGATCAGGTTATCGGTTACGAATTCGTATCCCTCGGCAAGATGACCGACTTCATCAAGAAGGGTATGGAACCCAACGAACCATACGAAAAATCCAAAGGTACTTACGGTAGATTTGCGGATGCTGTTCGTTATATCGACCCTAGAAAGCAGTAAGGAGGTAACAGAACATGGCTAAATTTGAAGGTTACGAAAGACGTGAGGCGAAGATCCTCGCTGTTCTCGCTGAATATGGCATTTCTTCCATCGACGAATGCAAAGAAATTTGCGACGCAAAGGGTATTGATCCTTACAAGATCGTTGAAGAAACTCAGCCTATCGCATTTGAAAACGCAAAGTGGGCTTACACTGTAGGCGCTGCTATCGCAATCAAGAAGGGTTGCACCAAAGCTGCTGATGCTGCTGCCGCTATCGGTATCGGTCTTCAGGCTTTCTGTATCCCCGGCTCCGTTGCTGAAAACCGTAAAGTAGGTCTCGGCCACGGTAACCTCGGTAAGATGCTTCTTTCCGAAGAAACTGAATGCTTCTGCTTCCTCGCAGGCCACGAATCCTTCGCAGCTGCTGAAGGCGCGATCAAGATCGCTCTGAACGCAAACAAGGTTCGTACCAAGCCCCTCCGTGTTATCCTCAACGGTCTCGGCAAGGACGCTGCTATGATCATCTCAAGAATCAACGGCTTCACTTACTGCAAGACTGAATTCGATCCCTATTCAGAAACAGTTAAGGTTGTTGAAGAAAAGGCATACTCAAACGGCCCCAGAGCAGATGTTAAGTGCTACGGCTCTGACAATGTTCCCGAAGGCGTTGCTATCATGAAGCTTGAAAATGTTGGCGTTTCCATCACAGGTAACTCAACCAACCCCACAAGATTCCAGCATCCCGTTGCAGGCACTTACAAGAAGTGGTGCGTTGAAAACGGCGTTAACTATTTCTCAGTTGCATCAGGCGGCGGCACAGGTCGTACTCTTCATCCCGACAATATGGCAGCAGGTCCTGCTTCCTACGGTATGACAGATACAATGGGTCGTATGCACTCCGACGCACAGTTCGCAGGTTCATCATCAGTTCCCGCTCACGTTGAAATGATGGGTCTTATCGGCGCTGGTAACAACCCCATGGTTGGTATGACAGTTGCTTGCGCAGTTGCTATCGAAGAGGCAATGAAATAATTTGTAACCACCGTTCAAATCTTCGGCACACGCCTTGACGGCTGTTTTTTGCCGCTATGCCCCCGAAATGCTCGTTAATACACAAAGTATTGCCTGCGCTTTCGTGAACAAATCGGTTTAAAAACATCTCGTCAATCCGTACACCGCCGATTTGACCATCGGTTACTTTCATAAAAACAATTAAATCCCTGTTCTCCTTGCGAGAGCAGGGATTTTTGTTTTAAATGCTTAGGCTTTGCAATCCTCAGTCTTGCTTCGCTCGACAGCTCCTTTCAAAAGGAGCCTATGAAATTCTTCGTTGCCGTTAGCCTCCTTTTTAAAGGAGGTGGCATTTTCGTCAGAAAATGACGGAGGATTGAAAAACGGCGGATGATATCCGCCCATACCCGTATTTGTGCTGATAAGATATAAAATAAATCCTTGCTCCAAACGGAACAAGGATTATTTTTGGCTTAAAAGTTCTGTGAGTTGTTGTATTGTATCAAGTGCTTCAGGGGACAGTTGAATCAGTTTATTGCAAATTTCTGATATCTGATTGTTGACGCTGTTGCCTGTCAGCAAATAATCTGCGCTGATTTTAAGTTCAGAGCATAATTTTATAATATTTTCGGGTCTGATTGCTTTTTTGCCGAGTTCAAGGTTTGAAATCATTTGAATTGAAACATTCATTTTTTCGGCAAGTTGTTCTTGCGTAAACCCGAGAGCCTTTCTTCTTGCGCTGACCCTTTTTCCGATTTCAATCAAAATCAGATTATTTGATTCCATACTGTACCTACCTTCATATCACCTATGGATATAATTATATCCACAAAAATTAACAAATATAATCACCTATGAACGAAATGATTGTTGACAAAATATATCTATAGATATATAATTGTGATGAAATATACTTTGTGAATTTATTTTTTTATATAAAGAAAGGAAACCGAGTTATGAAACCTTGGAAAAACAGAATTATGAAATTTGGTTTGGCCATGATAGATTTGTTGATTGCTATTTTTCCATATCCTTTTTTTAAATCTTTAAAAAATCAATTTCTTGAAATGACGGAATTTACAACAGCACTAGACTCAGGCGAGATGTGCAGTGTTTGCAAACAAGCTCGAATTAAAAAGATGGTTCAGAAAAACGGAAAGAAAGAATATGTTTGTAAGAAGTGCTATAATAAGTTGTTGGGTGAGATACGTCAAAATGAAGCAGAAGAACGGCGTAGGGAGTTAAAGGAAAAGCCCGTCAAACTCGATGTGAATTACGGAACATACAGTTATGGCATATTTACGCCTCACGGTTCAGATTCTGCAGGGGGATGGGATGTTGTTGTAGACGTTACAAATCGCTCATCAAAAGATGTAAAATATGTTATCGCTGAATTGATTCCTTATAACACTGTAGGCGATATAGGCTACAGTGAGACAGTTGGAGCAGGAGTTAAAAATATTCGAATTACAGGTCCTATATATGGTGGCAAAAAACTCAAAGATCAAATTTGTAAAAAATTTTGGTATGATATCAAGTTGGGTAGAGTAGGCGTAGGTGAAGTTAAAGTTATCTTTATGGACGGAACCGAAAAGACCTTCAGGCAGGAAGAATAATAATCAAAACAGACTGTTGAAAAACAGTCTGTTTTTCTTTTTCCATTGATTTGTTCATAAATTTATGGTATGTTGATATCAGCAAATGAAATGTGGTGATATTATGAGCAAAATTATAAAATCATTCCTCGCAGGTCTGTGTCTGCCCTGCCTTGCAGCGATGGGCACTCCGCGCAAATGGAAATCCGCAAAGTTTGAGAGGGAAGCTCCTGCTCCGCTTAAATTCGGTGCGGACGGTAAATTCAGAATCCTGCATCTGACGGATATTCACGATGTTATGCCCGAAATGGATGACGATGAAAACCGAGAAATTCCCGAAAGCAGGGATAAGGAAACGCTCAATGTAATCGAAACTCTTGTTGCGAGGACAAATCCTGACCTTGTTGTTTTCGGCGGCGATAACATAAGCGGTTACTGGGAAGAATTCACCTATGACCTCGTTAAAAGCACGATTGAAAAAATCACAAGACCTATAAGAGAGAGAAACATTCCTCTTTGCATTGTTTTCGGCAATCACGACGGCGAAGAGGGCTTCCATACCGAATTCCAGATGATGCAGTATATGGAATATCCGAATTGCCGCTCAAACCTCAATGATGCCGATGTTTACGGCTGCGGAAACTGTTGCGTTACAATCAGAAGCAGCGATGATTCAAAGGATGCTTTCGCAATCTGGCTGATTGATTCGAATGATTATCAGCGCAAATCAGACGGCGATTTTGCGTATGATTGCGTGCATCCTGACCAGATTGAATGGTACGAAAAAAGAGCATCCGAGCTTAAAAAAGCAAACGGCGGCGAGCCTTTGCCCTCGATTCTTTTTCAGCATATGCCTGTCCAGCAGATGCTTGACGGCTTTGAAGAAGTGACCGTTGACGATGATTATACCTTTGAGCGCGACGGAAGATATTTCCGCTTCGGCCACGAAATAATCGAAGGCAGAATCAGAGAAACTCCCTGTCCGCCCAACACAGAAAAGGTTTACAGAGAGCAACTTGAAAGCTGGAAAAAGACAGGCGGTATGGTTGCGGCATTCTTTGGTCACGACCATGTCAACGATTTTCATATCAATATCGACGGAATTAATCTTTTCCAGACTCTCGGCACAGGATATTTCACCTACGGTAAAGAGCGCGGCGGCAGACTTATTGTGCTCGATGAGAACAATCCTTATGAGATTCAGACCGAAACCCTTGAGGTTGAAAGAATTACCGACACAGATATTTAAGAGTTTATTAATTTGATTCATTTTCCATTGACATAACCTGAACAATGATATAAAATTGGTATAAAATTATACATAAAGGAGTAAAAGTATGAAAAAGATAATTGCTCTTCTTACTGTTTTTGCTATGATTTTTGCTTTTGCAGCCTGCGGCAAGGATGAAAAACCCGATGAAGCGCAGACAACTGCAAATGTTGAGCAGCAGGATACACCTACAGAAAATAACGAGCCTGTTACAAACGAAAACGGCGAAACCGTTACAAATGCAGAGATTCCGAGCGAGCTTGCAAGTGAGCTTGTTTCTCTCCCCGATGACCCCTCACAGTGGACAGACGAACAAATAATTGAATTCTATAAAGCCGCGGCTACAAAATCCCACCCCACAGCAAAGCATTCGCAGACAATGTCCCTCGGCAGTCTTGTTCTCGGTGACGGCGGCGGTACAATCGGCTTTTTGTTCGATAAGGTTGCTATGCCTGCAATCAACAGCGCTCTCAAGAAGAATTCAACTGATTTTGACGGCATTACAGGCGGATACAAAGACCTTGTTGTTACCGATGCAAAGTCGCTCAAGGCATATAAGCAGGGTAACTACACTATTATTGAAATGACAATGAAGGATCAGATTGACGGCAAGCACGGTCACAATATGAGCGGTACAGTAGGTCACGCAATTACCGTTCTCGGTGATGTTTCCGTTGCTGTTGCAGAGTTCCCTCAGTTCAAAATTGATACAGATAATGCTGATATCAAAATCCACTATAACAATGCAACTGTAAAGGTCAGAATCAATCAGAACGGTATCATCGAAAAGGGCACATGGGAATATGTTTCAAGCGTTGATGTCAAGAATCTTGCCCTTAATTTCAAAGACGGTAAATTGAATGACCTTGTTATTAAAAAGGCGAAAGCTGATGTTAACTACAAGATTGTTCTCGGCGGCGGATTTTAAAAAGTAAATTGCTGAAAGCTCTGCAGGGAAATTCTCTGCAGAGTTTTTTATTTATAAATTGTACTTGTTTATTATAATAAAGATGATATAATAAAATGAATGAGAAATAAAAATGACAGGGTGATTGCTGAAATGAAAAAACTCTCTTCCGAATGGATTTATAAATTTTATCAGGAGCTTGAGAAAAACGGAATCGAAAATCACGCGCTTCTGATTGAGCAGGGCGGAGAAATTCTTTTTGAAGATTATGCTGCTCCGTATTCTGCGGATATGCCGCATACATTGTTTTCGGTAACAAAATCAATCGTTTCAACCGCTGTCGGTTTTGCGATTGACGAGGGTCTTTTCACTCTTGATTCAAGAGTTTTACCTTTCTTCCCTGAATATGCCCCTTGCGAAAGCGATGAATGGAATGATGTCAGCGTACGCTCGCTGATAACAATGAAGAGCAATAAGCAATTCAGCTTCACACAGGATATGACCGACGATTATGTTGATATTTTTATGAAAGCTCCCTTCCGCAAAAAGGAGAGAGGCTTTTTATACAGCAACAACGATGTCCATATTGCCGCGGCGCTGATTCAGAAGCTGACGGGTATGACTCTTGCGGATTATCTGACACCCCGTCTGTTTGAGCCGCTCGGAATTGCAACGCCTCAATGGGAAACCGACGCAAAGGGTGATTGCATCGGCGGTACGGGTGCATATATGACCGCACGCGACCTTGCGAAAATCTGCCGTTGCTATGCAAACGGCGGTATGTATAACGGTAAGCAGGTTATCCCTGAAAACTGGACAAAGGAAGCAACTGTTATGCAGGTGCCCCTTTCGGGCAGAGAAAACGAGGACGGATATGGCTATCTTTTCTGGACGAAGAGCGGCACTTTCAGTATGAACGGTATGTTTGGCCAGATTGTAACATATTTTCCGCAGTATGATGCGGTTATCGTAAGCCTTAACTGCATTGTCAACGATGTTGCTCACAATACACTTATAAAAGATGTTCTTACAAAGGCATTTGAAAGCGCTTCGGATTCCGAATGGGATGAAAAACTCCGCAGTTACCTCGAAAGCAGAGGAGTTAAGCCTGTTGTGTGCGAAGAAATGCCCGAAATTCCGACAGATAAAACATTTTATCTCACTCCTGCCTGTGATCTGATTGCGAAAAGTATTTTCCCTCAAAGTATTATTCCGCGTTCACTTACCGCAAGTTTTGCGCAAAGACCGAAGGAAAATCTCAATCAGCTTACCTTTGAGAAAACCGACGATGTGCTGACTGTCAGATGGTTTGAGGAGGATGACGAGGTTGTCATCAATTGCGGACTTGACGGCAAGGCACGAACATCCGAATGCACCATAAAGGGCTATAAATATATCATCTGGGCATATGCATATACGGAAGACGGTGTTCTCAAAGCAGTTGTGAAACCCCTGAATACTCTCGCAACTCAGATTCTTACCTTTGGATTTGCCGAGAATGAAGTGCAGATAAAATTCAGCGACACTCCGAGTTTCACCGATTTCATCAGCAACAATGCAACGGAAAGCGCATTTGTCAGAAACAGCGGTATATTCAAGGAAACAATGGAGAAGGGCGTAAGAGCCGCTCTCGAAATGCTTGAAAAACCTTTGGTTTTCAAAGCGAAATGAGGATTTGCTTATGAATAAATGGAAATTTTTCACTTCAAATGAAATCAAGCCGAAGGGATGGCTGAAAAAACAGCTTGAAATTCAGGCGAGGGGACTCAGCGGCAACCTCGACATTATCTGGCCCGATGTCAGGGACAGCTCGTGGATAGGCGGCGATAAAGAGGGTTGGGAGCGAGTACCCTATTGGCTCGACGGTTTCATTCCTCTCGCTTATCTGCTTGATGACAGCGATATGATTGCAAGAGCAAAGAAATATATTGATGCGATTTTGTCATATCAGAAGCCTGACGGCTGGATTTGCCCCTGCGACGATGACAAGAGGGAAACATATGACACCTGGGCGGTGCTTCTGATTACCAAAACCCTTGTTGTTTATTACGAATGCTCGGGCGATGAGAGAATACCCGATGTTGTTTATGCAGTTCTCAAAAATTATTATAATCTCCTTAAAGAAGGTAAAATCAGCCTTTTTGATTGGGGCAAGGCAAGATGGTTTGAGGGCTTCATTGCTATCAACTTCATTTATGAGCGTTGCCGCGAAGAGTGGCTGAAAGACCTTGCACGAATACTTAAAGAGCAGGGTCTTGACTATAACGAGGCTATTCCTCTCTGGAAAAGACCGCTCAACCGCTGGAGATTTGATACTCACATCGTCAATATGGCGATGATGCTTAAAAGTGAGGCGGTTTCCTGCGGTATTCTCGGAGAAGAATATACCGATAATGCGGAAATTCTTCACGAAATTCTTGAAAAATATAACGGCACTCCCGTCGGATTATTTACGGGTGACGAGTGCCTTTCGGGTCTGAGTCCGATTCAGGGCACAGAGCTTTGCGCTGTTGCGGAGCAGATGTATTCATATGAGCATCTTTTTGCTTGTTCTGGTGAAAATAAATGGGCAGAAAGGCTTGAGCTTCTTGCTTTCAATGCTCTTCCTGCCACAATCAGCGACGATATGTGGACTCATCAGTATGACCAGCTCAGCAATCAGATTGCGTGTATCAGATTCCCTGCCAAACCGATTTTCAGAACAAACGGCGGCGAATCGCATCTTTTTGGTCTTGAGCCGAATTACGGTTGTTGCACCGCGAATTTCAATCAGGCGTGGCCGAAATTTGCTCTTTCCGCATTTATGTATGATGGTGACAGTATCATAAATGTTTTGCCTGTCCCCTCCGAGCTTAAAACGGATAATGAGCATATTGTTGTTGAAACAAATTATCCTTTTGAAAACAGCTTCAGATATACCGTTGAGGTCAGGGATGCGATAACCTTCAGAATCCGCATTCCGTCTTTTGCAGAGAATCTTACCGTTAATGGAGAAAAAGTTTGCGAAAATGAGCTTTCATTCGACCTGATTGCAGGCGAAAAAATCGAATTTACGGTTGAATTCGATGTGAAGCCTTGTTTTATTGACAGACCTCACGAGCTTAAAAGCGTGAAATGCGGCTCACTTGTTTTCTCTGTTCCCGTAAGCTTTAAAAAGCGGATGCTTGAATATGAGCGCGACGGAGTTGAGCGCAGAATGCCCTATTGCGACTATGAGTTGATTCCTGTTTCAGATTGGAATTATGCTTATTGCTCCGACTCTCTTGAGATATGCAGAAACGGAGTGGGCGATGTTCCGTTTTCGTCATTTGAGCCGCCTGTAACTGTTAAAACAGCTGTCAGGAAGATTGAATGGGGATATGAAGACGGATATGATACCGTCTGCTCAAAAATTCCCGAATCAAGAGTGCCGATGGGCGAAGAAACCGAAATTCATCTCTATCCCTACGGTTGCGCAAAGCTCCGAATGACGGAGATACCGAAGATATAAAGTAAAAAAGCTGTCTTACGAAAAGTAAGACAGCTTTTTGTTTACCATCTGTTTTCTACATATTCGCAGAAAGTGAAGAGGTCTTTGATTTCAATTTTTGTTCCGTCATCAAGAGTGACATCGCCGTTCCACCAACCGAAAATCTGATGGCAGTTCATTCTGCCTACTTTGAAGTCAACATCGCTGTGGTTATCGAAGGTCGGCATCATTGTCATATTGAATCTGCCGTCCTCTGAAATGAATTTCCACGGCTCAAGATATCTGTCCTTGGCCGACTTTTCAGGATCGATTGCACCGAATTTGTGTACCTTTCCGTCATAGATGATGAAGTCGGATCGTAGCCAT
>JAZRBF010000018.1:0-84661 GCA_045634985.1 Acutalibacteraceae bacterium
CTATCCCCTTAAAAAAGGCTGTAAAAAACTTTCGTTTTTTTACAGCCCCTTTATTTCAATAATTGAAATAAATTATAAAGTTTTTATTCCGTAGAAATGGACAACATTCATATCTTCTTCCATATCAAGTCCGTGCGAGCCGCAGCCGCCGTCAATTTCGTGGCAACCGTGGTCGGGGCAGAAACCGAGGAAAACATTGTGATTCTTCCACTCTGCTTCGATTTTTGCCGAAAGCTCGGCGAAGAATGCAATATTGCCGTCAAGAGCGGAGAGTGATTCCTCTGCTTCGGGGCCGTAGCGATGCATTGTGCCGTCATAGTTGCCGTTATAAATAACGATTAAATCATATTCATCCTTTTCAACAAGCTCGAGTGCCTTTGCGTTGACTTCTTCAACGGTATCATAAATGAAATAATCCATATTTCTCTCAAGGAATATCATTGAAATGCTGTCGCCTGCAGTTGAAACAATCGCGCATTTCTTACCGCTTTCAATGAATGAATCAAAGATTGTTGAGCACTTGAGAACAGGTTTTTCATATCTCTTGATACCGTGAATATCGGGGCAGACACCCGTATACATCGATGCAAAGCAAACGGGAGTTACGCTCGGCATAACCGAAAGCATCGGAAGAGCGAAATCGGTGCAAAGCTGGGCAGGGATAAACTTCTCGGTATATTTCTGATAAACCCAGAGAGCAACGGCATCGGGATTATAAATAACCGTTCTGTCCGTCTTTTTACCGCCGAGTTTCTTCTCGGCAAGAGCTGATACAACAGGGTTTGCGGAATCAATTCCCTCGGGTTTTGCAATACCTGCAAGCTCAAGTGCGGTTGCATAAACGGAGCTGATGCAGATTGAACTGTTTAATTCTGACATATTAATCACCTTTCCGAAAAAGTTTGTCGCATTTCGTCAACCGTTCCGCTCGTGAGCGAAAAGCTGTAGGAATACGGAGAATAGCTTTCAAAAAGCCTGTCTTTGACAAGCGCGATATATGAAGTCGGGCCTTCGTATGCAGGGGCTTTGGTGGAGCACATTCCCCTGTCATAAACACCTGCAAGGAAGGTTGTTTCGTCGGGCACATAAACTCCGAATCCGAAGCTGTCATCAAAATCGCCGATAAAACCTGACCAGCATTCAACCGACTCGAAATTCGGATAACCTGCGTCAGGCCAGAAAATAAGGTCGGACTTGATTGCAATGCCGTCATCGGTCACATAGACGAATCTGTTAAGAGGCTCAACGCAATAGAATGCAGGGATTTCCTGCGTAGCATAAGTCGGCGTATAGCCTGAAAAATCAACGAATCTGCAGGTTGCGTCAACCCTTGCGCCGTCAAGAGTATAGACGGCTTCCATATACGAGGGAGTTATATTCTCCGCAGGCAATGACCAGTCAAGCGGTCTGCACTTGATATAAAGCTCGTTTTCGCCGACTCGAAGGTCAACGATCTTACTGCTTTCATTATACATATTACCGCCCTGAACGGGGTTATATCGCCAGATATTTCCCATAAATATACCAGGGGTATAGCCGTCGCCCGATGAGCCGTCGGAGCCGTAATATGACTGCTGAATGAGTCTGCCTGTATCATCAGCGTTGATGAGATTGACGCTTTTGCTCACAGCCTTCTTGCCGTAGCGCGCGGATGCATCCGAATCCACCTTCGTCACGCCGTCAACGATAACCGCCTCAACGGATGAATCGAGGTCTTCATAATAGCTCAGCGCACCGCCCCAGAGCAGGTCGATGCCGATTTTTACTCTGCCGTTTTCGATAAAAACTTCACGCTCGGGAACAGCTCGGTTAAAGGTAGCTATGCCGAGAATTTCAATATTCGCTTCGGATTTATCAAGCGGAGCAAAGGAAACGGAGCAGAGCCCGTTCATCTTTTTATTATCAAGAATTCCGTCAATAAATGAATAAAAAACACCGTTTTCGCAAGGTTCGAGGAAGAATTCCTCCGATGAAACGCGCTTGCCTCTCGAATAAATGATTTCGCCTTTAAGATAAGCATCGGACGAATATGCAATGCCGAAATAGTTGAAAAATCCGCACTCTGCCGATGAGAAAACGCAGGTAATCTTACCCGAATTTTCCGAAAATTCAACCGAGGTTTCGTTTCCGTTGATTAAAACCGATTCAGTTGATGCTTCACCCTGAATAACGGTGAAATCATTGTCCGTCTGCGAGGGAAGAAAACTCATCGGATAGCCTGCAATGAGCATTATAAACGACATTATCAGGCTGATAATCCTTTGAAAAACAGCCATAACGCACCACCTTTCTTATCACTTGAATTTTATCACAGCAAAAATAAGATGTCAAGGAATGACAGTTGTTGACATTAATATAAATTAATAATATAATTAAACTGTATAATTATATAAGGAGCCGACGATATGATTTACAACATCAGCCGAAACCTTCACACGGATTTTTCAGTTTACAGGCAAAACAGACTTGACGCAAGAAGTTGGTTTATCCCCTTCTCAAGCAAGGAGTCAATGGAGAAATCCGACTATAAAAACGAAAGATATCTGTCTGACAGAGTGCAGATGCTCAGCGGAGAATGGGATTTTGCATATTTCCCGAAAATGAGCGACATTCCGTCACAGTTTGACACTTCAAAAGAAAAATTTGATAAAATAACCGTCCCCTCAACCTGGCAGAGGACGGGTTATGACCAGATTGCATACATAAACACCCGCTACCCCTTTCCCAAAAGACCTCCGCATATTCCCGAGGATGTTGCGGTTGGAATTTACAGGAAGAATTTCACTCCTCAAACCGCTGAAAGAAGCATCATCAGCTTCCTCGGCGTTGCAGGTGCATTCGCTCTTTATATCAACGGCAAATATGTCGGTTACAGCGAAGGCTCGCATAACACAGCGGAATTCGACATCACTGAATTCCTTGCTGACGGAGTAAACGAAGCTGTTGTTGTTAACTATAAATGGAGCAACGGCACATATCTTGAATGCCAGGATATGTTCAGGGAAAACGGCATATTCAGAGATGTTTTCATCATTTCTCAAAGCAGAATTCACATCGATGATTACCTCATCAGACCGAGCAAAAATGCAGACGGTACATATGATTTAAGCATTGAAATCAAGGGCAATCTTCCCGAAGGAAGCAAGGTTACTCTTGAATGCGAGGGTCTTTTCGGGGCAACAATTATCAGCGATAAAAGGGTTATAAATTCCCTTTCAGCCGAAGAATGGTCTGCCGAAAATCCGAAGCTTTACGAAGCAATCATCACCGTTTATGACGGCGAAAACACCTGCGAAATTATCCGCACATATATCGGATTCAGGGATATCCGCATCGAGGGTGAAATTTTCCGCTTCAATGATAAGGCAATCAAGCTTATCGGCGTCAACCATCACGATACCCATATGACCAAGGGATATGCGGTTTCACTCGATGACCTTGAGCTTGACGTGAAGCTGATGAAGGACTATAACTGCAACTGTGTCCGCACATCGCATTATCCTCCCGACCCTGTTTTCATCACAATGTGCGACTTTTACGGTCTTTATGTTGTTGATGAAGCTGATATTGAAACCCACGGATTTTATTCGATGCCGGGTGCATACACTCCCAACCGCCTTTCAAATGACCTGAAATGGGCAGACAGATATCTCGACAGAGTTGTTGCAATGTATGAAAGGGATAAAAACCATCCTTCGGTTACAATGTGGAGCCTCGGTAACGAATCGGGCGGATACAAATGCCAGGATGTATGCTACGAATTCCTGCAGAAGAATAACCCCGAAGTGCCTGTGCATTACGAGGGTGTCAACCGCTCGAAGAGATGGGCGTACGATGTTGTTTCAAGAATGTATGCTTCGCCCGAGCTTATGCAGAAAATTCTCGACGGTAAGGCAGGCAGACGATACAAAGGCAAACCCTTCTTCCAGTGCGAATATGCTCACGCGATGGGTAACGGACCCGGTAAAATTGAGGAATATATGCAGCTTTTCCTCGCTTCGGAGCAATTCCTCGGCGGATGCATCTGGGAATGGGCTGACCACAGCGTTTATGACGAAAACGCGCAGTATAAATGGACTTACGGCGGCGACCATAACGAGCCGATTCACGACGGAAACTTCTGCGTTGACGGTCTTTTCTTCCCTGACAGAAAGCCGTCAAGCGGTGCGCTCGAAATGAAGGCAGTCTACCGTCCGATAAGAGCAACCTACCTCGGCGAAGGCAAGGTTTCATTAAAAATTTTCAGATATTTTACTGATACTTCGGATATTGCAATCGCATATTCCGTCATTGAAAACGGATACGAAAAAGAAAAAGGCACTCTTGATATTGTGATTGCACCGCAGAGCGAAACTGCGATTAAAATTGAATCATCTTCCTTTGCAAAATCGGATGAGGATGTTTTTATTAATTTCGTTTACACAAGAAAATCCGACGGATTCGAAATCGCAACCGAGCAGATTATCATCAGCGAAAGAATTCCCGAAAATAAGATTGCAAAATACTGCGAAATCGAAAACGGTAACATCATCACCGCATCCTTTAACGGCGGCGAGCTTGTTTTTGACAAATCAATCGGTCTTATCAGCTATAAAAAAGACGGCAAAGAGCTTCTTAAGAAAAAGCCGATTGACGGTCTTTCGGGATTTGTGCCCCATATCTACCGAGGAAGACTTGATAACGATATGTTTACGGTCATTTTCTGGAATCTGATCGGTCTTGAAACCTCCGAAACCGTTCTTTGCGATTGCAAGGTGAAATCCGATTCAGACGGTGAATTCATAAGTACAAAATATAAATTCATCGGCAAGAAGATTCTTACTCTCGCGAAAGCAACGGTTGATTACCGCATCGATGAAAACGGCAAAATCAAGGTTACCGCCAAGCTCAAGAAGGCGTTTCCTCTCACAAGAATGCTTCCGAGATTCGGTGTGCATTGCGAATTCTCGGGCGAATTTAAGTCAACCAAATATTACGGCAGAGGCCCGATTGAAAATTACAGCGATTTCAAGGAGCATTCCCCCATCGGTAGATATGAATGCGCCGTTTCAGATATGGGTCATAAATATATCAAACCGCAGGATTCGGGTAACAGGGGCGACACAAGAGAGGCGGCTCTGATTTCCGAAAGCGCAAAAATCGTTTTCAAGGCTGACGGCAAGGCGTTTTCATTCAATGCCAACCCCTTCACCCTCAAGCAACTCATCAAAGCAAAACATATCGAGGATTTACCCGATTGCGATACGGTATTCACTGCTGTTGACGGCTTTGTAAGAGGCACAGGCACAGGAAGTTGCGGCCCCGGCCCTGCAAAAGAGCACACAATCGATTTCGGCTACTCAAAGCCGCTTGAATACAGCTTCACCGTTGAAGCCATCTGAAAGGAATAATCATTATGGAAAAATACGCAAGATTCAGATATTTCCCCTGCATACCGCTCGGTGAAAACGGCAAAAAAGCAACCGCATCCGAGGAGCATATTGCTCTCTCAAGACAGGCGGCAATCGAAGGTATGGTATTGCTCAAAAACTCAAGAAACGCTCTTCCTCTCAAGAAAGGCGAAAAAATCGCTCTTCTCGGCAAGGCAACAATTGAATATATCAAAGGCGGCGGCGGAAGCGGCGATGTGCATTGTCCCTACGTACGCAACATCTACGAAGCATTCAGAGAAAAAGAAAAAGAGGGCAAGGTTGAGATTTATATGCCCCTTGTTGAATACTATCAGGATTATGTTGCCCGAGAAAGCGTCAACATCCCCACTCAGGAGCAGATTAACGCAACCTGGGATATCGTTAACGCAATGGAATTCTGCACAAAGCGTGACGATATGACTTATGACACTTTCGCTTCAATGCATGTAAAAGAGCCTCTCATCAAGGCAAGTGAGCTGATGGAAGCGTCAAAATTCGCTGATACAGCTATCATTACCCTCAGCCGATTCTCCGCAGAGGGTGTTGACCGCAGACCGCAGAAGGGTGACTACTACCTTTCACGCGAGGAAGAAGACCTCATTTTCGCATCAGGCAGACTCTTCAGCAAGGTTATTGTTGTTATCAATTCAGGCGCAGTTATTGATTGCGAATATATGGCTGAAAATGATAAGGTAAGAGCAATTCTCGTAGGATGGCAAGGCGGAATGGAAGGCGCAAGCGCAATTGCCGACCTCATCTGCGGCGACGCGACTCCCTCGGGTAAACTTACAGACACAATCACCACATCCTACGATGCATATCCCTGCAAAGAGGATTTCTGGGAAAGCTTTCTGCACATCAATTACACCGATGATATCTATGTCGGTTACAGATACTTCGAAACCCTGCAAGGTATGAAAAAGTATGTGCGCTACCCCTTCGGCTTCGGACTTTCATATACAAAATTTGAAATCGGCGGCTATGAAATCTGCGAAAAAGACGGTAAAATCATCGCGAAAGCAACCGTTAAGAATATCGGAAAATATTCGGGCAAAGAAGTTATTCAGCTTTATTATTCAGCACCTCAGGGTAAACTCGGCAAACCCTCAAGAGAGCTTGCAGCCTTTGCAAAAACAAAGCTTCTTGCACCCGATGAAAGCGAAGAATTGACCCTCACTTTCGATGTGAAAGATATGGCATCCTTCGATGACCTCGGAAAAATCAGCAAATCAGCCTATGTGCTCGAAAAGGGAGATTATGAATTCCACCTCGGTACATCGGTCAGAGATACAGTTAAACTTGGTTACGCGTATACAGTTGAAGAAGATACGGTTACCGAGCAGCTTCAGAGCTGGTGCAGACCCTTCAAGCTCGAAAACAGACTTCTTGCAAACGGCAAGCTTCAGCGCCTTAAGTGCGGAAAAGAAAAATATTATTACGGTGAGGTTGCCCCTTCAGGCGCAAAAGCTCCCGAAACTCTCGTTAAATTTGATGATGTCGGTGAAAAATGCACTCTCGACGAATTCGTTGCACAGATGACTCTTGACGAGCTGATGTATATCGTCGGCGGTCAGAAGCCTACAGGCGTTTGCAATACGGGTTCATTCGGCGGAATTGAGCGTCTCGGCATCCCCTACGCACCCACAGCCGACGGCCCTGCAGGTGTCAGAATCGAGCCTAACACAGGCATTTCAACAACCGCATGGCCCTGCGCAACTCTCCTCGCCTGCTGCTGGAATCCCGACCTCGTTTATGAAATCGGCGTTGCCGCAGGTAAGGAAATCCGCGAAAACAACCTCGGAATCTGGCTTGCTCCCGCGCTCAACATTCACAGAGACCCTCTTTGCGGCAGAAACTTTGAATATTATTCGGAAGATCCGCTTGTAGCAGGTAAGAATGCCGCCGCAATGACAAGAGGTGTTCAATCGCAGAAAGCGGCTGTATCAATCAAGCATTTCGCCTGCAATAACAAGGAGGCAAACCGCTACGATATCGACGCAAGAATCTCCGAAAGAGCCTTGCGTGAAATTTACCTCAAGGGCTTTGAGATTGCCGTTAAGGAAGGCGACCCCTGGACAGTTATGTCATCCTATAACCGCATCAACGGTCAGCATACAAGCGAAAGCTATGAGCTTCTCACCGAGATTCTCCGCAACGAATGGGGATTCAAAGGAATGGTTGTTACCGACTGGGGCGTTAAGAATAACCCCGTCAAGGAAGTGCAGGCAGGCAACGATATGAAGATGCATTGCGGTTACCCCGAAGACCTGATGAAGGCATATAAGAAGGGCAAACTCACAAGAGCGGAGCTTGAACTCTGCGCAAAACGAATCCTTGAAATGATAATGAAATTGGCATAAAAAAGAAGGATGTGCTTTATCGGCACATCCTTTTTTTAATGAAAAATTAAAAGTGAAGAGTTCAGGGTGGTTTTCACCCACACTCGTTTATCGGGTGTCCATAAAACAGAGCCTATGGGAGCGGTTAATCACTCAAACTCTGCAACAATCGGGAGATGGTCGGAAACGACTTCCTCGATTGTTTTTACACTTTTACATCTGAGATTTCTGAAGAAAATATAATCAATTTTGATATTCGGTCTGTCTGACGGGAAGGTGAATTTACCCTTCACATCAGCATAGGAATCCGTATCTTCAAGTCGCTCAAACAAGGGTTTCAGCTCCTTGCTGTCAGGCAATGCATTGAAATCACCCATAAGGATAATCGGCATATCCGTTGAGTCAACGATTCTGCAGATTTCCTTGACCGCATTCTTCCTCTCACCGAGCGCAAGACCCATATGGCAAACGAGCACAAGCACATCCTTTCCGTTTGCGTCTACAACCGCTTTGAGAATGCATCTTGATTCATATTTGCCGATTTCATATTTAAAAATCGGGTCGGGAATTGCAATTGTTTCAGCGGATTTGACCGCGAATTTCGTAACGAATGCGTTACCGTAAGGACTTGTGCCGTCAACCATAATTGCCTGCGCAAAATAACGGTTACAGCCGAGGGCATCGCCGATTGCGTTGGTCTGGTCGGTGTAGCCTTCAAGAGGGCCTTCTCCCCTGACCTCGTTGAGTCCGCAGACATCGGGATTCTGCGCCCTTATCGCTTCGGCAAAAAGTCCGATATCAATTTTCTTATTGCGATAGTCCTCAAAATGCAGGACATTGAAAGTCATTATCTTCATTTTGATACACCCGGGTAACGGCTTAATACCGTATATTCTCTTTTATACTGCGCGGCGAGTTCTTCATCGGCGATTGATTCATAGCTGCCGAAAATTTCAAGCGCTCTGTCAATCTCAACCCATTCGGGCTGAACGCCGTGAAGGATTTCAACCTCGGTCAGGCTCGGCTTATCCTTGCCGATAACTTCGCAGACAAAATATTTGCTCTCATAAACCTTTTCGTAGAAATATTCATTCACATTAATGAAAGGTCGAAGAATCTTAACAACATTGCCTGTTTCCTCGCGCACCTCGCGGATGACGCATTCTTCAAAGGTTTCGCCTGACTCAAGGCCACCTCCGGGCGAAAGATAAACGCCCGTATTGACCTCATAAGAAAGCAGGATTCTGCCGTTTTCGATGATAATCGCCCTGCAACCGATTCGGCTGAATTCAGGCGGAAGAGTGTATTTCTCGCCGTATTGATTAATGGTTTCGATGGTCATATTTTTCCTCGGTTTATGTTTACTATAACGACTGAATGCTTCGCATTGACAACCCTCAGTCACTTCGTGACAGCTCCCTTCAAAGGGAGCCTATGAGATTGTGCGGCTATTTAATTCTCTGCATTATCTCATAATCAATAACACTGCATACTTCATAAAAACTTTGATTTATCTCATCATTCTGAAATCTTAAAACTTTAAGACCGAGGGATTCGAGGAAAGCTGTTCTCTCATTATCTTTTATTTGATTTTTATCTTCAAAATGTTGTGAACCGTCAAGCTCAATTACCAGCTTTGCCTTATGACAGTAAAAATCAACGATATAATTTCCAATGACTCTTTGTCTGTTTAGTCTTACAGGATAAATCCTCAGAAATTCATACCAAAGCTTATTTTCTTCGGGAGTTGGATTATTTCTCAATGCCGAAGAAATATTTTTTAGATTTTTGTTTCTCGGTAAGAATTTATTATCCATTTTTATCCTTCTTTATATTGCTTGACTTTTGACAACCCTCAGTCACTTCGTGACAGCTCCCTTCAAAGGGAGCCTATGAGTATGCAAGATTCCGTTAGCCTCCCTTAAAAGGGAGGTGGATTTTGCGAAGCAAAAGACGGAGGGTTGCTCTCGCAACTGAATGCTTCGCATTCGCAACCCTCATTCCTTCAAAGGGAGCCTGTAAATAAATTAATCAAAAAGATAAACTCTTGTTTCGTAGGGACGGGTTGTGAAGCTGTTTTTGCTTACGGGAGCGTCCTCATAGTTGCAGAGGATTGCCTTACCCTTTGTCAGGTCATAGCCTGCAGGAGCCTTGAACGAAACGCACTTATCGGTATATGAGCAGATAACAAGCATACTTACGCCGTTATAAATTCTCTCGAAAACATAAAGGTCGCTGCTTGACTTGTTATACTCTTTATATGAGCCGTAAACTGCAACGGGATTTTCCTTGCGGAACTTGATGAGAGCCTTATAATGGTTGAAAATTGAGTTGGGGTCAGCCATTTCAGCCTCAGCATTGATGCCGTCTTTATAGTTGGGGTTTACAGGCATCCAGGGTGTATCGCTTGTTGTGAAACCTGCGTTTGCAGATGAATCCCACTGAACGGGAGTTCTTGCGTTACCGCGGCTGGATTCCTTAAGGCGCTGCTTTGCCTTTTCATCCGAGAAGCCGAAAAGACGAAGAGTTTTGTAATTATTAACTGCGAAAACATCCTGATAATCTTCAACCTCGGGAAGGTCGATGTTTATCATACCGATTTCCTGACCCTGATAGATGAAGGGTGTGCCGCACTGAAGCATATATGAGTTAGCGATTGATTTTGCGCTCTCAACTCTGTATTTAACGCTGCCGAAACGGTTGATAATTCTGGGATGGTCATGGTTTTCCATATAGAGTGCATTCCAGCCCTTGCCGTAAAGACCTGTCTGCCAGGTTGAGAATGCTTTCTTGAGCTTCTTGAGGCTGAAGGGAAGAGTAAGGCAGTCCATAAACAGACAGTCAGCGCCCATATGCTCGAAATGAAACATCATATCAAGCTCCTGAGCAGGGCCTTCCTTGATATATTTGAGAGCCTTATTGACAGTCATCATCGGAGCTTCGCCGACAACGAAGCAATCATACTCATTGAGTACCTGACGGAATTCAGTAAGATATTCGTGAATACGGGGGCCGTCTGCATAATGCTCCATACCGCAAGCCTGAGGAATGGGGAAACCGTTGGGCAGACCTTCACGCTTTGAAACGAAGGTGATAACATCCTCGCGGAAACCGTCAACGCCCATATCAAGCCAGAATTTCATAATATCCTTGACTTCCTGACGAAGCTCGGGATTATCCATATTGAGGTCGGGCTGTTTCTTTGAGAAAAGATGGAGATAATACTGACCGTTTTCCTGGTTATACTCCCAAGCCTTGCCTTCAAAAAGGGATGACCAGTTATTGGGGAGCTTGCCGTTTTTGCCGTCTCTCCAGATATAGTAATCGTGATACTTGCTGTTCTTATCAATACCCTGCTTGAACCATTCGTGCTCATCGGAGCTGTGGTTGACAACAAGGTCCATAATAACCCTCATACCTCTTGCGTGAGCCTCATCAAGCACCTTCTTGAAAAGCTCATTGTCGCCGTAATCAGGTGATATATTTCTGTAATCGGAAATATCGTAACCGAAGTCTGCATTGGGTGAGCAATAAAGGGGCGAAAACCAGATGCAGTTGATGCCGAGTTCCTTAAGATAATCGCGCTTTGCGAGTACACCCTCAAGGTCGCCGATACCGTCGCCGTTACCGTCGCAGAATGAACGGGGCCAGATCTGATAGCAAACCGCGTCTTTATACCACTGTGTCTTTTTCATTGAATATTCTCCCTTCGGAAATTAATTACTTTTTAATTATAACAGATAAATTTATTTAATACAATATTTATTTAAGTGAAGAATGAAAAGTGAATAGTGAATAGTTAAGGAAGGGCTTCGCCCTTACCCTTTTTTATTCGATTAATCGTTCTTAATTGAAATAAGGGATTCCGTTTTCAAATGAAACCTTGCGGATTCTTGCGCTTCGGCAGGGGTCATAGAGTGAATCGCCGTCAGAATAACCGCATTTTCCCTGATAACAAGCCTCATCCCTTGAATGGTAAACTATCAGCCATCCGCCGTTTTCATCCCTGACAAACGAATTGTGACCGGGGCCGTATTCGCCCTCAAGGTCATCGGATGTGAGAAGCGGTTTATCGAGTTTCATCCAGCTTTCAGGCTTCATAAGGTCGGCGTTTTCATCTGCAATCATCAGACCGATGCAATATTCAGGACCTGTTGCCGAAGCGGAAAATGCAAGATAAACCTTGCCGTTATCAATCATCACCGCCGCACCCTCGTTGACAGGAATGCGTACTCTTTCCCAATCAAATTCGGGTTTTGTGAGAAGCATTGCGGGAGCGGTGGTTTTCCACGGCTCATCGGGATTGACGGTTGAAAGATAGACATTCGAATTGCCGCCATTCTGCGCCCAGGCTACATAATGATTGCCGCCGCATTCAAAATAAGTCATATCAAGCGAAAATCCCCTGAATGAAAAATCATCGGGCGCGGTGAATTTGCCCTTATCAATCCACGAATCATTATAAGGGTCATTGCCTTGGCACATAATGATATGGCAATCGATATCCCAGACATTGTTTTCGCTTGCACTCGCGGCAAAAAGCACATACCACTTTCCGCCGATTTCGTGGATTTCGGGTGCCCAGATGAATCGGTGCGAAAGCTCGGAATCCTTCTCGTCCCAGATAACCTTTTCTTCGGCAGACGCAAGTCCCTCAACGGTTTTTGACCTGCGGAGAATTATCCTGTCATAACCTTCGGGGTCGTTTCCGCCGTACATCGGATAGGACGCGGTGAAATAATAAAAGCCGTCACTTCCCTTTTTAACAAACGGGTCGGCGCGGTCCTTGATAAAAATTTCTGTTTTTTCTCTCATAAAATCACCTGCAAATCGGTATTTGATTTATTTTATCATATTTTGATATAAATGGCAATTCGGTTTTTAATGGGTGGTAATAAATTGTGAATTCAAGAATAATAAATTCTTAATTCAAAGTTTCTTAAAATAAAAAGAGGGAGAAAACAATCTCCCTCTGATTTTTATTTGTTTTCCAATTCGTATCTTATATCTTCAATGATAATCTTGATTTCATAGATAATTCTTGCAACGATATGCTTGACGATGCGGATGATTTTGGCAAAGAAATTTTCGCCCTCATATTCAACATCAAGACCTTCGCCGCCGTAACAACCGATATTGTTGCTCACAACTTTATTGCCGAAGAAATCGAGGTCACCCTCCTGCCCTTCAATCTCATAGCCTGCGCCGATGAGCGGAGAATCAGCCGAAAGTCTGAAGCTTGCAGGGTCAGAATAATCTGTTCCGACGAAGCCGGGTACTGTATTCATTGAGCCCATATCAATCAGCGGAGGCTCGCAGTTATAATAGCAATTGTTGCCGATGATGTTCCCGTCTTTGGGTAAATCCCAGATATCATAAGCAACGAAGCATCCCTCCATAGGAATAATGATATTATTGACAACGAGAGAGTCATACATATCAATCAGATGGAAATCGCCGCAGTTGACGATTGTGTTGTTATAGAAGCTGATGTTGTATTCACCGGGGTTGCAGGAAAGTCTTGATCTGCCGCCGTTATCATTGACGGAAAGGCAATATCTGACGGTATTGTTGTGATGACCGCTGTAATTGGGGTTGTTGCACATAAAGCGCATATTATCGTGGGAATAGATATATTGATAAGTGCAGTTGTTTGATTGCGAATCAAAGTCAACCGACATACCGTCGCCGTAATTCTTCTGACCTGCGATTTCGCAATACTGAATAACGCTGTTTTCGCTTCCCCAGAACCACATCGCCGCGGTGAAATACTGAATTTCACCGTTTTCATCAAGTCCGACACCCTGACAGCAATTGATTGCTCTGGAATTCTGAACAATTGCGCCGTCGCAGATACCGACTACAACAGCTTCAGCATCCATTTCGTGGAAATAGCAATCTTCAACGAGGACACCTGTATTATAAATGGGGTCAGCCTGATCCTCGCCACACCAGGGAAACTGCTCATCATTCCACGAGCCCCAGAGCATAACACCGTTAGCGCAGTTGTAAACCTCGCAGCCTCTGACTGTAAAATCATTGACGGGATGTCTTGATTTGGCAGGAAGACCCTTGACCATAACCGCCGCACGAGCAACCGCCGCGCCGTTTGAGAAATCGTCGCGGAATGATACTTCATAATTCTGAATGTCTGTGAAGAGAATATTCTCAATCACAACACCGACAGACGGTTTTGAAAGCGCATCAACCCAGATACCGCCGCCGTTGACAGCCTTGATATGAAGGTCTGAAACAGTTACATATGAGCAGTCAAAGAGTCTGAAAACCTCTGTATTTTTGTTGGTATAAAGAAGCGCTGTTTCACCCTCGCCGTATGAAGAAATAACAATGGGATTCTCTTTTGTACCTTCGCAGGTAAGAGTTACGGCGCATTCATATTCCCCTCCGTTTCGGAAAAGAAAATGCGTTCCGGGTCGGACATCGAGATCTTTTAACCCTGCTATAGTTTTAACGGCATCGTCGATACTCGTGCCTCTGTTAGCGTCATCGCCGTCAATTGCGTCAATGTAATAATATGTATTGACATCAACAGCAAAAGAAACCATTGAATTGCTGACAAAAAGAATTGCAAAAACAAGAAAAACAGATATTACCGCAGTAAACTTCTTCATTTCCGACTCTCCTTATAAAAATAATATAATTTATTTTATCATATTAATATATTTAATTCAATCAAATATTTTATTTTTTGCTTGACAGATTCAAAAATCCGTTCTACAATTAATTATATACGAACATTTGTTCTGCATTATTTCGGAGAATTCATCAAGTAGTATTCGGGCGGTCAGAGCATCGCTTCTCAGGAATTAACCCCGTTTTAATCACAGCAAAATTCGTGAATTCAAAATTATTGACATCTTGTCATCAAAAAGGAGATTTTAATGAATCAGACCCAAGCTGTCAGCAATAACAATCACATATTCAATTACAGCTATTTCCGTTACCCAAGAGTTCTTATGACAGACCCAGAATTAATAACATTATCTGCCGGAGCGAAGGTTTTTATATGCCTTATAATGGACAGAATGCTGTCCTCTGCCCGTAATGCAGACAAATTCACACATACTGACGGCAGACTTTATGTTATTTTCACAGTTTCAGAGATTTCCAGGGAGTTATCCTGCTCATCTCCGAAAGCAGTCGCAATAGTAAATGAACTTGTATCCAGAGGTTATATTGATAAGGTAAGATGCGGTCAGGGCAAACCCAACAGGATTATGCTCAAAAATTACTTTCTTGATTTTTTCAACCGTTACTACTTGAAATCAGATGAGTTTATTTCTGAAGATTCAGATTCTTCAACTCCTGATGTTAAAGAATTTTCACCTAATCATAACAATATTAATAATAACAATACTAATCAGAATAACATCAATCATTCTTATAGCTATAGTGAGTTGATTGAGAGGATTGAGGATCAGATTGAGGTTGATTGTTTTGCACCTGAAGATAAGGATATTTTAAATTCAATTGTTTTTCTTATGGCAGATATTCACTCCTCTGTCAGCGGAAAAATGAAAATCTGCGGAGCAACGATTGATGTGGCTCTTATTCAGAAAAGATTTGAGATGTTGAATTTTGACCATATAGATTATGTAATTTCAAACATCAAAAACTGTAAGAATAAAGTACATAACATTCGTTCATATCTGCTCTCTCTGCTTTACACCGCACCGACTCTCATTGAGCCCTCTGTCTGCGCCGATTTCAGCTGTCACTACACCCACGGGAATTAAAAAAACAAGGCAAGAATTTCTTCCTGCCTTGTAAAAAAGATTAAATTAAGCTGCTTTGTCCGCGAGAGTGGGCGCTGACTTATCCTTTTTCTTACCGATAAACTGGATAATAACAACAACCGCGATAAGCGCAAGACCAATGAGGTCTGTTGTAATACCGGGAATAATCATACAAAGACCGCCTGCAAGAGCAAGTATTCTCTCAACAATCGTCATTTTTCTCATCATAAATCCTTCCATACCTGCGGATATGATAAAGATACCGACAAGAGCGGTGATAACGAGAAGAACGATTTCATACCAGGGCTTATCAGAGCCGACAATAAGCATTTCGGGGCTGAAAGCGAAGATATAGGGAACAATGAAAGCTGTGATTGCAAGTCTTGTTGCGGTAATACCTGTTTTCATCGGATTTGACTTTGCGATTGCCGAGCCTGCATATGCCGCGAGAGCAACAGGAGGAGTGATATCGGCAACGATACCGAAATAGAAAACAAACATATGAGCCGCAAGAACGGGAAGGCTGAGGCTTCTCATAAGGATGGGAGCAACCATCGATGCCATAATAACATAGTTTGCGGTTGTGGGAACACCCATACCGAGAACGATGCACATAATCATTGTAAGACCGAGAGCAAGGATGGGAGCAATCTGTGCGGCATTCATAACAAGAGTTGAAAGCACATTTGCAAGACCTGTCTGCTGAACCATAGCGGAGATACAACCGGCAACAGCGCAAGCAAGAGCAACACCGATTGCATTCTTTGTTCCGTTTGCAAGGGACTGCATATAAACATTGATTTCAAAATCAAACTTCTTATGAATGATTGACTTAACAATACCTTCAACAAACTTTACAGCGATTGCTGTGAGGATTGCGATGATAGCTGCCTTTGCAGGTGAGAAATAATTCATCGCAACAACGAGAGCAACAACGGGAAGAAGAAGATAACCCTTTGTTACAAGAAGCTTAAAGAAGTTGGGAATTGATTCCTTGGGAAGACCCTTGAGGCCGAGCTTCTTGGCTTCAAAATGAATCATCATAAAGATGCCTGTGAAGTAAAGAACGGCAGGAAGAATTGCCGCAATGGCAATCTGTGAATAAGGAAGACCTGTATATTCGGTCATAAGGAATGCCGCCGCACCCATAATGGGAGGCATAATCTGACCGCCTGTTGATGCCGCCGCTTCAACCGCTGCAGCAAATTCGGGCTTATATCCGCAACGCTTCATTGTGGGGATTGTAACAGAGCCGCTGCCGACTGTGTTTGCAACCGATGAGCCTGAATACATACCCTCCATTGCGCTGGAGATAACGGCAACCTTTGCAGGGCCGCCTGTTGCCTTACCTGCAATTGAGTTTGCGAGGTCAACGAAGAATGCGCCGATTCCCGACTGCTCAAGGAACGATGCAAAGATAATGAACAGAACAATAAACGATGCGCAGACATTAAGCGGTGTGCCTGCGATACCTTCTGTTGTATAGAAGAGTTTGTGAGTAATTGTTCTCAGAGGTAATCTGTCTACAACAACGAATGCATACGCAATGAATGCCGCCGATACGCAGACTATCGGCAGACCGACAACTCTGCGGCAGGCTTCAAAGAGAAGCACAGTACCGACAATTGCGATTGCGATATCAAGCTCGTTGATTCTTGATGCTCTGTCAACAATTGCCTGGCAATTGATGGTGTAATAGAAGAATGAACCCGAGCCGAGAACTGCAAATACCCAGTCATAGATGGGAACATGGTTATCTCTTTTCTTCTCTTTTTTGTGAGAAGGATAGAGAATGAATGCCATAAAGACAATTATACCGATAAACAGCGACATTTTCTGACGCTCTTCCATAGTGCCGAACCAGCCGTCAACCATAACATAGAGCGAGAAAATTATCATAGCCGCCTTGATTATTTTCTCAAATAAACCTTTGAAGTGGCGTGTGTTCGACTCCTTATCGAACTCAGCCATAATTTTATCCACATCAACGGGCTCGTCATCTTCAGCCATAACAACAGGCTTTTCGATAACGTCTTCCGATATAACGGGATCAGTTTTAATATCTGACATTAATCAAACATTCCTTTCGTCAGAATTTCATATAGCGGAGCAACATCAAAAACAACTCTCGCATTTCTGCCGCACAGATCGCGAAGGCTGATTTCTTTGCCGTTCAGCTCGAGAATATGGTCCGAAACCGTACCCACGATGTAAATCAGAGGGTCATAAGTATGATTCATCCCTGTGATTACCATATTCCCTTCATCATCGTAGGTCATTGTTTCACCCTCATTGAGAGCGGTCTGCACCCCTGCTCCGAATGAACGGTAGGTGGTGGAATGGGCTTTTATCTGCCCGTCAGTAATGATATAGGTATCTTTAACGGGTGTCTGATTGACGGAATGGATGAATTCAACCGAAAACATCATACCGTCCTCGGATTTGTCGGTGATGTATCTTGCACCAGTTTCATAATTATACAGTACCAGATATGTCCGCGACAGAAAAATTAAAGAAACAGCAGCCGCTGTAATGATTAACATTATAGCGGCTGTTGCGATTATACCTTTTTTTGAATGAGTGATTGACTTAAGGCTCATCAGCTGAGAGTAGCTGTGTCAAGACCTGTGATGCCAACCTCTGCAAAGTATTTTGCTGCGCCGGGATGGAAGGGAACGGAGATGCTTGATGTTGCGTAGTTAACATCGAGTTCCTTTGCCTTATCGTGAGTATAGGAATCCTTGTTTTCGTAGATAGCCTTTGTAAGCTGGTAAACTGTATCTTCTGAAAGTTCGTTGCTTACGATGAATGTTGCCTTAACTGCAACTGTTGTTGCGTCAGTGTCAACGCCCTTGTATGTGCCTGCAGGAACTTTATACTCAGCATAGAAGCCGTAGTTCTGCTGAAGAGCTGCGATGTGCTCTGCATCGATTTCAACAAGAACGATGCCTGTTGATGTTGCAAGGTCTGTGATAGCTGTTGTGGGAGCGCCTGCTGTGCAGAAGAAAGCGTCAATCTTGCCGTCCTTGAGTGCATCAGCTGATGCCTGGAAGGAAAGATTCTGCTTGTTGATATCATCGAATGTGATACCGTATGCGCCGAGAATCTGCTGAGCGTTGAATTCAACACCTGAGCCGCTGTCGCCTACTGAAACCTTCTTGCCCTTGAGGTCAGCAACTGACTTGATGCCTGAATCAGCCTTAGCTACGATCTGGCAAACTTCAGCATAAGCTGCGCCGAGGGTTGAGAATGATTTGATAGCGCCGTCGTTAACGAAGAGTGATGTGCCGTTGTAAGCATAGTCCATAACGTCGTTCTGAACGATAGCCATATCAACGATGCCGTCATCGATATCGAGAATGTTAGCCTTGGATGCGCCTGATGAGTTGATTACGAGAGTTGCGCCTGTCTTTTCCTTAAGGATTGTGGAAACAACATTGCAGAAACCGTAATATGTACCTGTTGAGCCGCCTGTACCAACCTGGATGTTGATTGCGGAAACATCGCCGTCTGCTGCGGGAGTTTCGGGTGTTTTAGTACCGCCGCAAGCTGTGCAGAAGAGCATTGCGAAAACGAGGATAAGCGAGAGAGCGATAGCAAGTTTTTTCTTCATAATTTACCTCCGTATTTTGTCCCGATGCATAAAGATTGCATTTGGGGAACTAATTTGAGATTATTATACAATATTTTTTAAAATTATGCAAGTATATTTTATACAATATTTTCAATGAGATTTCAGCAATTGATACGAATTATTGTTCCGAAGTGTAATTCTGAATTGGAATTAAATTTGTTAACAATTTGTTTACAATTTATTTTTCACAATCCGACATATTTCGGCGTATTATATATAGAGGAATTATTGTTCTTCTGTAAAGGAGTGTAATTATGAGCGCCGTTAAAAGTCAATATCTTGCTGAGCGGCGTCATATTGAATACGCCGTTGAAAAATACAGTCAGATGCTTTTCCGCATCTGCTTCAGCATTGTTTGTAACAAAGAGGACGCCGAGGATGCATTGCAGGAAACATTTCTTGCATATATGACCAAAGCTCCTGTTTTCCTTGATTCCGAGCACGAAAAAGCCTGGCTCATCAAGGTTGCAACCAACAACAGCAAATCAATCTGCCGTTACAGACTTCGCCACGGTCACGAAAACCTCGATGACCTCAAGCACATCGGCGTAAGCGATGATGACAGGGATTTATTTATTGCAATTATGAGGTTGCCTTCAAAATACAAAATCGTTCTCGACCTTTTCTATCTTGAAGGATACAAATGCAATGAGATTTCGCACATACTCGGCATCACCCCCGAAAACACAAGAAAAAGACTTCAGCAAGGAAGAAAACTTCTCAAAAAAGAACTTGAAAGGAATGATAACTGATGGGACCTTCTAAAGCCATCCGGGATTACAGAAGAATAATGAACTCGGTTGATGTTGCCCCCGAGGTCAAACATCAGATTATCGAGAATTGCGCAAAATACTCGACATTCCGCAAAATCAAGTCACGCAAATTCAACATTATTGCTGTTATCAAGCCCAAAGCAGATTTCATTAAATAATTAATGCCCGGAGAGCGGCCTCCCCACCCTCTTTGATGGCAATAAGATTGAATTCACAACCGAAAATTGCGAATTCATCCGATTCCTTAAGGCGTATTGACGAATAATATCCATCCGAAAACTTCGCATTCACAATCTTCAGGCACTTCGTGACAGCTCCTTTTGAAAGTAGCCCGAAATATTGAATTCACAACCGATAATTGCGAATTGCGAATTATGAATTACGAATTGAAAAGCGGTGCCGTTTGACGGTGCCGCCTTTTTTATTTTGGGTAATAAATTATAAATAATTAGTAGATTTTTACAAATAACGGAGGACAAAAGAATGAAAGAACCCTTGCTCTACAGAGCAGTAAGAGGCCCGTTGACAGGCATTTTCAAATTAGTTTATAAGCCTGAATATGTCGGTCTTGAAAACATACCTGAAAGCGGAAGAATCATCCTTGCAGGTAACCACACAAATTACTTTGACTGCCTGCTCGTCAGCGCATCAACCAAGAGAGTTGTTCACTATCTGGCAAAGAACGAGCTTGTCAAGGGCGCACTCAAGCCCATCTTTATGGGTTGCGGAATCATCCCTGTAAACCGCAGAACAAAAGACCCGCAGGCAATGCGTGCCGCCGAAGCTTATCTCGAAGACGAGAAGCTTATCGGTATCTTCCCTGAAGGCACAATCAATCGCACAGACGATATCATTATGCCTTTTAAATTCGGCGCAGTCAAAATGGCGAAGAATACAGGCACAAAAATCGTTCCCTTTGCAATCACAGGCAAATACAAGCCCTTCAAAAAGGGCGTTAAAATCACCTTCTTCGAGCCGATTGAAGTCGGCGAAAACATCGAAGAAGCCAACAACAAGCTGATGGAAATCGTCAGCGAGAAATTAATTTCGGAAGGTAAATAAAAATGAGTAAGAAAGAGAAAAAGGTAAGAAAACCCGAGGATTCGGACAAGGGTTTCAGATTTGTCAGAAAAATTATAAATCCCCTTTACAAATTCTGGTATAACCCCACAATCATCGGCGCTGAAAACATACCCGAAGACGGCGCAATCATTGTTGCAGGCAACCATATGCACATTATGGACCAGTGCAACATCTTCCTCGCAACAAAGAGAACAATGCACTATATGGCAAAGAAGGAGTATTTTGACGGCCCCTTTGCTCCGTTTTTCCGCTTTGCAGGCTGCATTTCCGTTGACAGAGAGAGAAACGATATGAACTGTCTTCGCTCCGCATTGAGCGTGCTTGACAGAAACGGCGCAATCGGTATTTTCCCCGAAGGCACAAGAAACAGAACGGATGAATTTCTTCTCCGTTTCAAGCCCGGCACAGGTTTCCTCGCAAAGAAATCCGGCGCACTCATCGTCCCCTTCGGCGTTGCGGGCGACTACAAATTCAGAAGCAAGAATCTGCGCGTTGTTATCGGCAAGCCCATCGACCCCAAGGATATGAGCAGAGAAGAAATTATGCTCAGACTCCGCGAGGAAATCGGCAGACTGATGATTGAAGCTGCAGAAAACAACCATCCCAAGGCAAAAGACCTTGGTGCATAAAAATAAGGGTGAAAAAAGATGAAAAGAATAGGTCTTGACGTCGGCTCAACAACTCTTAAATGCGTTGCGCTTGACGAAAACAACAAAATAGTTTACAGGGCATACGAGCGTCATTTTTCCAAGATTGCAGAAAAGAGCGCGATTATGCTCTCCGACATTATTGAAAAGCATCCCGAATTCGCAAATGCCGCATTGAGCATTTCAGGCTCTGCAGGTATGGGATTTGCGCAGAAGCTCGGCATCAACTTCGTGCAGGAAGTTTACGCAACGAGAATCGCTATTTCCCGTATGCTTCCCGACACAGACGCAGTTATCGAGCTTGGCGGCGAAGATGCAAAAATTCTCTTCTTCACTAACGGTGTTGAAGTACGAATGAACGGCTCTTGCGCAGGCGGTACAGGTGCATTCATCGACCAGATGGCATCTCTCCTCGCAGTTGACCCCACAGAAATGAATGCTCTTTCCGAGAAAAAAGAGAGAATTTATTCCATCGCATCCCGTTGCGGTGTTTTCGCAAAATCCGATATTCAGCCCCTTCTCAATCAGGGCGCAAAAAAAGAGGATGTTGCCGCAAGTATCTTCCTCGCCGTTGTCAACCAGACAGTTTCGGGTCTTGCACAGGGAAGAAAAATTGAAGGCAAAGTCGTTTATCTCGGCGGTCCTCTCTATTTCCTCTCCGAGCTTCGCAAGGCATTTGACGAAACTCTCGGCGTAAAGGGTTTCTGCCCCGAGGAAGCACTTTATTTCGTTGCTCTCGGTGCCGCTCTGTCACAGGATGCGGTTGAAACAGATATCGCAGGAATCACAAACAACATCGCTTCCGCACAGGAAAGCGGCGAATATCTCTTCGCTCCCCGTCTTTTCGAGGCAAAAGAAGAATACGAAGAATTCAGCGAAAGACACGCTAAAGACAGAATCGACACCGACGCAAAACCCTGCTCTGACAAGAAGGTTTTCATCGGCGTTGATGCAGGCTCAACAACCGTCAAGGCAGTTGCTGTCAACACAGACGGCGATATAGTCTTCAGCAGATATATGCCCAATAACGGCGACCCCGTTGTACTTGTTCGCGAATTCCTTACCAATTTCTATGAGGAATTCCCCGATGCAATCGTTGCATCAAGTGCGGTTACGGGTTACGGCGAAGAAATCATCAAGAATGCATTCTCCGTTGATTTCGGTATCGTTGAAACCGTTGCTCATTTCACCGCCGCAAAGAAGTTCAAGCCTGATGTTGATTTCATCATTGATATCGGCGGTCAGGACATCAAATGCTTTAAAATCAGAAACAATGCAATCGATAATATCTTCCTCAACGAAGCCTGCTCATCGGGTTGCGGCTCTTTCCTTCAGACCTTCGCCGCCGCCTGGAGCTACGATATCGAAACCTTCTCAAAGCTCGGTCTTTACGCAGATAAACCTGTTGACCTCGGCTCAAGATGTACCGTCTTTATGAATTCATCCGTAAAACAGGCTCAGAAGGACGGCGCTTCAATCGAAAACATCTCCGCAGGTCTTTCAATCAGCGTTGTCAAGAATGCGCTCTACAAGGTTATCAGAGCCGCAAATGCAGACGAGCTCGGCAAGAATATCGTTGTTCAGGGCGGTACTTTCCTCAACGATGCAGTACTCCGCGCATTCGAGCAGGAAATCGGCAGAAATGTTATCAGACCCAATATTTCAGGTCTTATGGGTGCTTACGGTGCGGCTCTCTACTCAAAAGAAAAGGCTAAATCCGACAGTACGATTCTCAACCTTGAGCAGCTTAAGAATTTTGAACATACAGTCAAGAGTGTCAACTGCGGCAAATGCAGCAACAACTGCCGTCTGACAATCAACACCTTCAACGGCGGCAAGAAATTCATCGGCGGAAACAAGTGCAGCGCACCTCTTCTCAAGACAGGCAACGAATGCTCACTCAATCTTTTCGCTTATAAAAAGGAGCTTCTTGCTCAGTATGAATCCGTCAAGGGCAAGAGAGAAACAATCGGTCTGCCGATGGGACTCAATATGTTTGAGCTTCTCCCCTTCTGGCACACCTTCTTTACAACTCTCGGCTTCGGCGTTGAAATTTCTCCCAAGAATTCATCAAGACAGCTTTATGTTGACGGTCAGCATACCATTCCTTCCGATACCGTATGCTACCCTGCAAAGCTTCTTCACGGTCATATGGAATATCTCATCAAGAAGGGCATCAGAGATATTTTCTATCCCTGTATGACATACAACATCAACGAAAATCTCGGCGACAACCATTATAACTGCCCCGTTGTTGCCTATTATCCCGAGGTTATCCGCTCAAATGTAGGCGACCTCAAGCCCCTCAACTTTATGAATTTCTATATCGGTCTTCACAGACCCAAGGATTTCTCAAAGAAAATCCACGCTCTTTTAAGCGAGAAATTCAGCGGACTTTCAAAGAAGGATGTTGCATCTGCGGTTGACAAGGCATTTGCCGATTACACCTCATATATGAAGAAAATCCGCGACAAGGGAATGGAATATTACAAGCAGGCAAAGGCTGAAAAACGCCCTGTTATCATCCTTTGCGGCAGACCCTATCATCTTGATGAAGAAATCAACCACGGTATTGACAAACTCATCTGCGACAGCGGTGCGGCTGTCATTACCGAGGATTCAGTAAGCGTACTTGTTGAAAAATTCCCCACAGATGTCCTTGACCAGTGGACTTACCACTCAAGACTCTATGCGGCGGCAAAGCACGTTGCAGACCTGCCCGAAAACAATGTCAATATTGTTCAGCTTGTTTCATTCGGATGCGGCGTTGACGCAATCACAACAGACGAAATGCGCTCAATTCTCGAAAGCAAGGGCAAGATTTATACACAGATTAAGATTGACGAAATTTCAAACCCCGGTGCCGTTAAAATCAGATTGAGAAGTCTGTTTGCGGCAACAGAATGATAAAGGAGGAAGAATATGAATCCGAATAACAGAGTTGAATTCACCAAAGATATGCGCGATTATACCATTCTTGCTCCCAATATGTGTGACATCCATTTCCGTATGCTTGTCAATGTTTTCTCGCAGTACGGTTACAAGGTTGAGCTTCTCAAGAATGAAGGAAGAGCAGTTGTTGACGAAGGATTGAAATATGTCCATAATGACACCTGCTACCCTGCTCTTCTCGTTATCGGTCAGCTCATCGACGCGCTCAATTCAGGTAAATATGATGTCAATAAAACCGCGCTTTTCATCACGCAGTCAGGCGGCGGATGCAGAGCATCAAACTACATCCATCTGCTCCGCAAGGCTCTCCGCAAAGCAGGCTACGGCCATGTGCCCGTTATCTCGCTCAACCTCTCGGGTCTTGAGAAAAACAGCGGTTTCAAAATCCGCATTTCAATGGCTCTCAAGATGCTTTCAGCCGTTATCTACGGCGATTTGCTTATGCTCCTGAAAAATCAGGTTGAGCCTTACGAGGTTGAAAAAGGCGCAGCAAATGCACTTACTGACAAATGGGTAAAGGAAATCAGCGGACTTTTCCTTAAGGGACAAGGCTTCTCAACCGTTGATTACAGACGAATCCTGCCGAAAATCACCAAGTCATTTTCAGAGATTCCCGTCAATAAAACCGATAAAATCAAGGTCGGTGTTGTCGGCGAAATCTATGTCAAATATTCCCCTCTTGCAAATAACCACCTTGAAGATTTCCTTCGCTCACAGGGTTGCGAGGTCAATGTGCCCGGTCTGATGGGCTTCCTGCTCTTCAAGACCGATAACAGACTTGAGGATATCAAGCTTTACGGCGGCAATCCCTTCAAGAAAGCGGCTATGAAATTCGCAATGTGGTATCTGCAGAGAATCGAAGGAATCATTCTTTCTGCGGCAAAAGCTTACGGCGACTTCAATGTGCCCGAACCCTACGCACACATCAAGGAAATCTGCACCAAAATCATCGGCGCAGGCTGTAAAATGGGCGAAGGCTGGCTTCTGACCGCCGAAATGATGGAGCTTGCAGAGAGTGGCTACGGCAACATCGTCTGCACCCAGCCTTTCGGATGCCTGCCCAACCACATTGTAGGCAAGGGTATGATAAGAAAGCTCAAGGAGCTTTATCCGCAGTCAAACATCGTTCCCGTTGACTATGACCCCGGCGCAACACGAGTCAACCAGGAAAACCGCATCAAGCTTATGCTCGCAATCGCAAGGGAAAATGTCGGCGAAACCGAGCTTTGCACAGGTTGCGAAGGCTGTAACAAATGCCATTCAGAAGAATAAATTCAACGGAGCAGGCTTCAGGTCTGCTCCTTTTTTCTTATTGACATAATATTTCATTATGGTAAAATAAAACTATCAATTTGTTTCGGAGGGAAAATATGAAACTCATACTCACAAAAATCACCTCAATATTCGCATCAATCATTATGTTTATCACCTTTCATCTCGATATCCCCTGCTATCCGATGGGTCAGAAGGTCGATATGAGCAAATTCACAATCACCTTTGAAGAAGAATTCGAGGGCGAGCTTGACCGCTCCATATGGTCAGGTCATTATCAGTACGGCAACAAAACCGTTTCAAGAAAAGGCAGTTACTGGAATCAGTATCTCGCCGAAACCAAAGACGGCAACCTCGTTATTCCTGTTGTTTATCTTGAAGAAGGTATGGGCGGCGAAGGTGCAGGCTGGTATTCCGCAGGTATTGATACCGACGCCGATGCTCCCAACGGATTCTCCCAGAAATTCGGCTATTTCGAATGCAGATGCATCCTCCCCAAGGGCGCTGATATCTGGAGCGCATTCTGGCTGATGAACAGCGGCGTTTTCAACGAAGACGGCTCGGGCAGAGACGGTACGGAAATCGACATCTTTGAGAGCGATTGCTACGGCGATTTTATGGAAAACAGCGTTACCTCAAACCTGCATTTTGACAGCTACAACGAAATGCATCAGAAACACGGCGCAAAAAAATTCCTCACAGGCAACAACCCCTACGAGGAATATAACACCTACGGTCTTGAATGGAACGAAAACGAATATATCTTCTATATCAACGGCGTTGAAACCTTCCGCACATCCTTCGGCGGTGTCAGCCAGAATGAAGAATATGTCATCCTCTCCGTTGAAATGAAGGGCGAAGACGGCGTCCCCGAATTCAGAGATGCATCGGGTGAGCCTGCTGAATTCATCGTTGATTATGTCAGAGTTTATCAGTATATCTGAGGTGAATGAATATGTATAAAATTGAACTCGGTAAAAGCGGTCTGCTTGTGCCGACGGTTGCAGTCGGCTGTATGCGAATCGCTGATATGAACGAAAAAGAGGCCTCAGCCTTCGTTGAAACTGCGCTTACAAACGGCGCAAACTTCTTTGACCACGCGGATATTTACGGCGGCGGCAGAAGCGAAACCGTCTTCGGCAAAGCAGTTTCATCATTAAACCGCGAGGATATAATTATCCAGACAAAATGCGGTATCCGTCAGGGAAGATTTGACTTCTCATATGAACACATCACAGAATCCGTCAACGGCAGCCTCAAAAGGCTCGGAACGGATTACATAGATGTTCTTCTTCTTCACCGCCCCGACGCTCTCTGCGAGCCCGAGGAGGTTGCAAGAGCGTTTGACGAGCTGAAGGCATCGGGCAAGGTGCGTCATTTCGGCGTTTCAAACCAGAATCCTTATCAGATTCAGCTTCTGCAGGCAAGCCTTGATATGCCCCTTTGCGTTAATCAGCTTCAGTTTTCGGTTATGCACGCGCCGATGATTCAATCGGGAATCAATGTCAATATGTATAACAATTCCGCAGTTAACCGCGACGGCGGTGTGCTTGACTTCTGCAGACTTAATAAAATCACAATTCAGCCCTGGTCACCGATGCAATACGGCTTCTTTGAAGGCTGCTTTGTTGACAACGAAAAATTCCCCGAGCTGAATAAAAAGCTCGAGGAAATCGGCGAAAGATACGGCGTTTCAAAAACCGCAGTTTCCTTCGCCTGGATTCTCCGCCACCCTGCAAAGATGCAGCCGATTACAGGCACAACCAATCTCACAAGACTCACCGATTGCATCAAAGCAAGCGAAATCACCCTCACGCGCGAAGAATGGTACGAAATTTACAGAGCCGCAGGTAATATCCTGCCGTAACGCAAAAACAAAGCCGTCCGAAATCTTTTCGGGCGGCATTTTTAATCAGAGAAAAAACAGTTACAGATTTTCAGCCTTATCTTTCTGCTGCTGTGCATAGAGCTTCCTTGCTTCAAAGAAGGCAAAGGCAACGCAGATAAACGAATAAACCGAATAAATCAGATATGTTGCGGTATCGGGTGCACCCTCAAGCATTGTGATATAAAGCACAATTGTCAGCGCACAATTGATGAGCATTATCGTTGTGTATTCAACGAATGCAAACATCGTCAGGAAATAAATCGCAATTCCGAGCAGAGTTGTTATACTGTCGAGCAAAACATATTCCGAGCCGAGAAGCGGAAGCACAAAAACCATACCGACGGTAAGCACAGCAATGCCTGCAAAAAGCAGAATTCTCTGTTTAACGGTCAACCTGCGAAGCTCGGTTGAGTTGCCGCGCTTATTTTTATTCCAGCGGATGAAGGTGATAAGCTGAATCGGACAAGAGAAAAGCAGAGCCGAAAAAGCCGCGCCGTAAAGCTTATAATAGATATAAACAACGCCGTAAAGTATCGAATTCACGCCGCCGAGAAGCAACGCAAAGCGGTTGACCTTCGTCTGAAGAGTTGAAATTATGAGCGAA
This sequence comes from Acutalibacteraceae bacterium, assembly GCA_045634985.1. Taxonomy (GTDB): domain Bacteria; phylum Bacillota; class Clostridia; order Oscillospirales; family Acutalibacteraceae; genus CAG-177. The sequence goes on from JAZRBF010000018.1 coordinate 28,361, forward strand.
ACATAAAGCGGAAGAATACGCAGAAAACTCTGGTCAAAAACGATGCCTGCAACGGTTATCGAGATACCCGTTACCGCCATCATTATATAAATCGCAATGTCTTTTTTGGATAATTTTTCCTTCGGCATCCGTCTGCCTCCTCTTTTAAATATAAACCTGCATCATTATAACCTCATACGGATGAATTTACAAGTGTAAATTTCGGGGGTAACAAAAAAACAACGTAGTGGCGGATAGCATCCGCCCGAATGCTCCGCATTCACAATCCTCAGTCACTTCGTGACAGCTCCTTTCAAAAGGAGCCTATAATATTCGAAACAAAGCATTATCTTTGCAAATTGCGCATTGAAAAACCGCCTTATCATTACGATAAAGCGGTCTTTTTTTAATATTCGATTGAGTAATCCTTTGTGAATGTGATACCTGCCTGCACTTCGTGAGTGCCGAAGAGGTTAACAATCATATGCATTACAAGAGGAGTTGAATAAACTGCGTGAGTTACTCTGCCTGTTGCCTTATCAACGGTAACTTTGATGGTGCAATTGTAATAATATGTTGACATTTCCTGAAGCATTGAAGGAGCTTTATCGGCAATTTCGTGTGCTTCGATAACATCGCAAACAGAGCCTACACCCTTACCTGCAGTGGGATTCTTCTCATCCTTGAGCTTGATGTAGATTTCGTATGTATCGCCCTTATCGGTGCATTCAGCTTCCTTGACCGCGTCAGCGGTAAGCTTGCTTACATAATTCTGATCGGGAACGATATATTCCGCAACAATCTCTTCCTTTGTTGCATAAACGATGGGGTCTGTGTCATCCTTCATAAAGGTTGACATCATTTTATCAGCCGTTGACATAAGTGCATCGGGAACAATAAGCTTGCTTGAATCATTATATCTCTTTTCGAAATTCTTTGTAACCTTTGTTGCTTCGGTCTTGATTCTGTTTGCGGATTCGTTGAAAAGAGCAACGATTCCTTCAATATCTTCGGGAAGAACAAGAGCAGCTTCGGTTGAAACATCTTCGGTTGCGGCTTCGGTCTGTCCCTCGGGAAGAGAAACGGTTTCATCCGAAGGAGTCTGCTGGATTTCACCTGCAGATGATGAGGTTGATTCGGTTTCTGCACCTGTTGTTACCTCGGGTGCATCTGCCTTACCGCAAGAGGTTGCGAAAAGCATTGAAAAAACAAGAATAACGGAAACGATAACCGAAAAATATGAGCGTTTTCTATTAAACATATTTATTCCTCCGAATTATTTCTTTGCTTTTTTAACCTTGTTGAGCATTGCGTTGATTTCAAGAATTTCTTCCTTGGTGAACTTGTTGCCCATCATTGAAATTGCTCTCTTGATGGTGAAGCCCTTGACCATACCGTAAAGGCTCTTGAGCATATCGCCGCTGACCTTAACGCTTGACATATCAAAGCCTACAACAGATTTATCGCCGTTGCCCTTTGACATAACTTTCTTGATTTTAAGAAGGATTTTGACAATCGCAATCTTGCCGCCGAAGGTTGCCATAATGTCGCCTACTGTGTCGTTGATTGAGAGTCTGCCTTCGGGCATTGTAATATCAAACCAGTTGATAACAGCGCCCTCTTCTTTCATAATATAAGCTTCGTTGGGAGTTTCAACCTTGCGGATATTTGCGGTATCCTCAAGTCCGCCTGCCTTGGCAACGAGGGTTGTTTCGCCTTCGTTCTTAACCTCAAAATAGAAGAACGGGAATTCGCCCTTCTTCTGTTTGCCGACGGAAACGCCGTTTGCGAAAAGCTCAACTTCGTCGCAGTTTGAGTAAACGGTAACCTTTGTTACATCCTCAACTCTGTCAATATATCTCTTTGAGCAGATATGAACCATCGGTTCGGGATTGAGCCATGCTTTGTAAGCATAGAATGAATCCTTCTTATACTGTCTGTCAAAGGTAACAAGACCCTTGTGGTTCATACCGTTTTCGCCGCCCTCTGCTCTTGCATCGGCAGCAAAGTCAAACATATTCCATACGTGAGTTGCCCAGAGATAAGGTCTTGCGGCAATCTGCTTGATGAGTTCTTCGTGATAGAATGACTGATATTCCTCGGTGTAGTCAGCCTGAATGGGTGTTGAGGTGTGCCAATCAAGAGCTTCGCAACCGTATTCGCTGATACCGATTGCCTTGTTGGGATATTTCTTATGGAATTCGTCAAACCAGGGACCGTTCATATCGGTTGTACCGCCGTACCAACCGAAATAATGGTTATATGAAAGGATATCGCTGATGTGAACATATTCCGAATCGATTGAACACATTGTAACGGATGCGATTGTTGTAAGACGGGTCTTGTCCATCTTATGGCAAAGCTCGTTGAGTTCCTTATGATTGCGGATAAGGTCGGGGTCATTTGCGCCTGCAATTGTGATTTCATTTGAAAGACCCCATACAACGATTGAAGGATGGTTGTAATTCTGAACGATGAGTTCCTTCATCTGCGAAACTGTGTTATCGAAGCCGTTGGGCATATGTCTTGAAATATAAGGGATTTCAGCCCAGAGAACAAGACCTGCTTCGTCGCAAAGGTCATAGAAAACCTGTGAATGCTGATAGTGAGCAAGACGGATTGTTGTTGCGCCGAGTTCAACAATCAGATCAATATCTTCCTTATGATGCTCGGGAAGAAGTGCGTTACCGATTTCGGGTCTGTCCTGATGTCTGGAAACACCTCTGAGGGGGTATTCCTTGCCGTTGAGGAAGAAGCCCTTTTCGGGGTCAACGCTGAAGGTACGGCAACCGAAACGGGTTGAAATCTCGTCAATTTCTTCGCCCTTATAAATAAGAGTTGCCTTCGCTGTGTAAAGATAAGGGTCTTTCAGACCGTTCCAGAGATGAACATTCTTGATGTCGATTTTAACTTCGTCATCTTCGTCGCCTGTTGCTGTTGCGATAACTTCGCCGTCAGCAATAATCTCATATTTTACCTTGCAATCATCGTCATCCTTGATGAATGTCTTGATTGTAACAACGGCATCGTCACCCTTGATTTCGGGAGTTACCATAATTGAGGGTGAGCCGTAATAATCGAGGTCAAAGTGGTTTTCGGGTACACCGATGAGAGTAACATCTCTGTAAATACCGCCGTAGAATGTGAAGTCAGCATTCTGGGGATAAACTCTGTCATTGGGAGTGTTATCAACTGCAACTGCAAGAATATTTTCGTCCTTGATATCCTTGATTTTTACTCGGAAGGTTGAATAACCGCCGTGATGCTCTGCAAGTTTCTTGCCGTTCCAGAAAACATCGCAGGATGAGTTTACGCCGTCAAACTGAACATAGATTTCTTCGCCTGCAGGAAGGTCAGCCGCCTTCAACTGCTTTGCAAACCAGCAGATGCCTCTGTAATAATCGTTACCGCCGTCCTGACCGTCCGAGCCGTTCCAGGTATAGGGAAGATTGACTTCATTCCAGCCTGAAGGGACGGATTCGGGTGCGTTTTTTGCATCCTTCGAGAAGAACCACTGTGCATTGATATTGATAAGATTTCGCATATTATACCTCCGAAAAGTTTTACTTTACTATTTTAATATATTTCTTAAAAAAAATCAAGAAAAAAAGAGGCTGTCCGAAAAACAACCTCTTTTAAAAATTAATACCAAAGGAATCCGAGCAGAAGAATGCGGATTATCGTCTGCCACCAGGTGTAGGATACGGTGATTTCGAATTCACCCGTCAGACCCTCATATTCAAATGAAATTTTCTGTTTACCTGCCTTTGCGGTTGAGAAACTGTCATAGTCAACAACGATATTCTGCGGATTTGCATATGATTTTGAGCTTGAATCGGAATAAATTACTGTCAGACAAATTCCGTTCAGGTCAAGCTTTTCGTTGCTCTTATATGTGTAATTCGTTTTATCGGGCGATGCAATAACAACAAGGCTGACGGGTTCGGGTTTCTGCGAAGAGAGATCAACAACCGTCAGAGTCATCGAATCGCTGAATCCCCCGTCAACGGTTTTAACGGTAATTACGGTCTCACCTTCGGAAACACAATAAATATGACCATTCGCAACATAGGCAACCGAGGGATTACTGCTTGAATATGTTACCGATTTATTCGATGCATCCGAGGGATAAACATCGTATCCGAGCAACCAGACATTGCCTTTGATAAGGGATATATTCTTTTGCGAAACATTGATTCCCGTTACAGGCACATATGCATTACCGATGAGTCTTGAGAAATCGGGAATACCGTTTCCGTAATAAACATCGAAGCCTTTGTCACCGAAATCATTGCATATTTCATCTATTGCAAAGCGCATCTGCGAGGTTGTGCAGCTCGGATTATCAATCAAAAACAACGCAGAGCCTGCGGAAATAAAAGCCGCCGACATCGAAGTGCCGTTGAGGGTTTTGAGGTTTCCGTCAGCACCGTAGCCGACAATACCGCTGCCCGGTGCGGCATAATCAATTTCATCGCCGAAGTTGGAATAAGATGCAATATCAAGGTTACTGTCAACCGCAGAAACAGCTATAACGCTGTCAAGATGCGCAGGGCATACATTTGCCGTATCTCTTTTGAAATTACCTGCGCTGGAAACAAAAACAACATCGTTTTCTTCGGCATAATCAATCGCATCATGCAAGGAAACACAAGGTCCCGAAACAACGATAATGCTGAGATTTATAACATCCGCACCGTTGTCAACCGCATAATAAATTCCGTTAATAACAGACGAAATATAGGCTTCTTTTGACTCCATAACTCTTACAGGCATAATGCTGACGGGAGCACCTTCCGTACAATCCTTGACGATGCTTGCAAGGAATGTGCCGTGGCTGTCTTCGCTTGTGTCTTCGAATGCGTCCTCATCATTTTCAACGAAGTCATAACCTGCCACAAGTCGGTCTTTCACATAGTCGACATCCTCAACTCCCGTGTCAACAATCGCAAGAGTAACACCTTCGGAATCGGCATTATTCTCCGCAACATATTGTGAATATTTATCCAATCCGAGAGCCTCGACGCCCCAGGAAAGAGATGAAGCTTCAGCCTGCTGTGAAGAGCAGGAAGCAACAAGTGCATCGCGCTCCGCATAGATGATTTTATCATCATCGGAAAGAGTGTTCATTGCATACTTAAAATCGGAATAATCGTTGAATTGCAAGAGAAACCTGCCGTCTGTACCGACAACACCTTCGGTTGCTCCGAGTCTTCTGAAATTATAGTTGCAATCGGTTGTTCTGCCGATGATACGCATCGCTCCGCCAACACTCTGCTCGGAATTTCCGTTTGTATTCCCGTTGCATAAATATACAATATCTGTGGATATTCTTGCAAACTCAAAATTACTGTCCGCCCTCTTGATTTTGGCATTTCCGAGCGCTGATGCACCCGTTGCAAACGCCGAAACCATCGCAATGCAGACCGCAAGAATCAATGATAAAAGCTTCTTCATTTTGTGTATCCCCTCTCTGCAAAAACAGATTCTGCGATTATTATACATTTGATTCGCTAAAATTTCAATTATTTTTCAGAAAAATGTTGACAGACACAATTTTATTGTTTATAATTCTTTTTATCTATAATGGAGTATAATGGAGTTTAATGTTTTGATTAAGTCTTACAAGATATGCGGAATCGGCGTTTCGATTGAAGCGGAGCACTTCCCCGAAGGTAATCCCGATTGGATTTCCTTCGAAGCCCCCGAGAGCAAAAACGGTCTGCGGATAACCTGCAGAATAACCGATTCTTTCGCAACAAGCAGTTGTCGGTTAATCGGCAAAACGGCCAACGCTTCGGTTTATACTGACGGCGAATCGTTAATCCGAGAAATCCCGATGGGAACAGTTCAGGGTGCTATGACGGTTTATTCCAACGACAGCAACTCAAGTGTATCGTTCTTCACTCATCATAGTTTCGATACGATGATGGATTCGCGGTATATGTGGAGTTCCGTTTCCCTCGCGCAACTTTTTCTTAAATTCAAAACAATTTTCCTTCATTCTTCATATGTTGATATCGGCGGTAAAGCAATCCTCTTCTCTGCACCTTGTCAGACAGGCAAAAGCACCCAGGCTGCCCTCTGGCAAAAGCACCGCGGCGCAGAAATCATCAACGGCGATAAATCGGGCATCTCCGTTTCGGGCGGCTCGGTTTATGCTCACGGTGTCCCCTTCTGCGGCACAAGCGGAATCTGCAAAAACCGCTCGCTTCCGTTGGGAGCAATCATCATTCTCTCGCAGGCAAAAGAAAATTCCGTCAGACGCCTCGGCGGAGTCGATTCCCTGCAAGCGGTAATGAATAACACTTACCTCGATTTCATCGCACCCGATGAACAGAGAATGTTTGTTGACTGCGTGATTGAGATTCTTGAGCGAATTCCCGTTTATCACCTTGCCTGCACCCCCGATGAGGATGCGGTCATCGCGTTGGAAACCGCTCTTAAGTCGGAAGGGGTGATATGATGGACATTTCCTGCGATGCTCTGCTTGCAGTTCTTTTTGCAAAAGCAGATATCAACAAAGTCCCTCTGGCAGGCTCGTTTGAGCTGACTCCCCGATGCACTCTCAACTGCAAGATGTGTTACATTCACCGCAAGGAGAATGACAAATCCGCTTTATCGCTCGAAAAGGACGCAAAATACTGGATTGACCTCGCTGAAAAAGCAAGGGATTCGGGAATGCTTCTTCTTCTGCTGACAGGCGGCGAGCCGATGCTCCGACCCGATTTCGATGAAATCTATGTCGCGTGCAAAAAACTCGGTCTGCTCGTAGCGGTCAACACCAACGCAACTCTCATTGACGATGCAAAAATCCGTCTTTTCAGGGAGTATCCGCCTCATAAGGTCAATGTTACTCTCTACGGTGCATCGCCTGAAACATACGGCAAACTCTGCGGCAGTGAATCGGCATATTCAAAAGTAACCGATGCAATCCGCAAGATGGTTGACGCAGGCATCAAAGTCAAAATCAATTACAGCATTACCCCCGATAATGTTGCGGACATCCCCGAAATCAACGCATTCGCAAAGGAGCTCGGACTTCAGACAACGGCGGCAAGCTATATGTTCACTCCGACCCGAGGCGGCGCGTGCGAATTCAGACTTTCACCCGAAGATGCCGCAAAAGCAAAACTCGATTGGCTTCGCCACAGCCTTGACAAAGAAGATTTTATCAAGGCGATTAAATCCGAATCATCTCCCCCGTCGGGCGATGTTATGTGCAGCGAGCCGATAAACTGCAGGGCAGGTCTTTCGACCTTCTGGGTAACCTGGCAGGGCGAAATGAGTTTATGCGGAATGATGGATAATCCGAAATTCCCGATAACTGATTTCACCGAATCGTGGCGGCTGATATGCGCCGAACGCGATAAAATCTATCTTCCTGCAAAATGCAACGGCTGTGAATACCGCAAGGACTGCGATATGTGCGCAGCGGTAGCGATTGCAGAAACAGGCAAAAGCGATTGCGTACCCGATTACGCCTGCAAAAAGGCGCACGAATATGCGAAATTAATCAGCAATTTAAAACAACGGCAATAATTATCCAAATCACTCGGTTTGGAGTTTTATTATAGATACAATTTTTTCGATATAAAATGGAGGTAAAAACATGAAAACATCGAAAAGAATCATTTCATTTGTGCTCTGCGCAATAATGTTTGCTTCTTGTTTCTTCTGCACAGGCAAACTGCCCGAGCTTGAAGCGAAAGCAGCATCTGTTGGCGGTTTCACACAGACCAAAATCGGCTCCGATGATAAACATCCGATTGCAAGTCGTGATGCCAGATATAGGGAGTATCAGAAGAGATTCTTCCTTGGCGAAGAAACCAACTGGCCGACCAACTTTGTCATCCCCGGCCTTTCATCAGGCGAGAACTATACTCCCCAGGGTATGACATATTGGGCAGCTAAAGAATGGATTCTCATTTCAGCTTATGACGCAAGCGGCAGCGGCAGAAACTCCGTTGTTTACGCCCTTGATGTTGTTTCAACAAATCTTGTTGCAGTTTTCAAGATTGAGAACGCTGACGGCTCGGCAAATACAAGCCACGGCGGCGGTATTGCTGCATCAGAATATAACTTCTACTACGCTGACTCTGACTCAAAAGTCAGCTATGTTCCCCTTTCCGAAATGGATGTTGCTGAAGGAACATCAAAAAACATCAGACTCCGCGACAGCGTTGACTTCGCAAGAGAAATGACAGGTGTTGAAACCGGTCAGACTGTTAAAACATCATATTGCTGCTATGATGACGGTATTCTCTGGACAGGTAACTTTGTCTGGTCAGGCGATGACAGATATAAGGCTGTTTATCACGCAACTTATCAGAGTATTCTTATGGGTTATCAGCTTGCAGGTAATTCTTCCGAAGAAGAATGGTATTACCTCAAGAACGGTTTTAACCTTATCAGACTCAAAACAGATGACCCCTCAACCGTTCAGACTTCCGGCGCATTATCTTACAGAACATATAACACAGACGGTGCAAACGTTGAAATCAGAGGTACCGTTACAACTTCATCATATCTTGGCGAAGCTACCTCCCCCAGCAGCAAAGCCGAAGCTGTTGCTTTGTTCAACGCAACGGAAGGTAAGAAATATAAAATTGAATACATTTCCGACTATCCGAGCACCGATATTTATATGTGGTCATCGGCAGGCACTCACTGCAATGTCGGCACACATAATCGCGTTGACCTCGGCAACGGAAAATATAAGTTTGAAGTTGTTTTCACCGCAGGTCTCAGACCCTCAACCTCCAACGACAGCGGCTGGCCCACCACCCAGTCAACAAACGGCAGTTACACAGGCGAATATTTCTTCCGTTTTGATATCGACGGAGTTCAGCAGACAATGAACTTCAACATCACAGACCTCTCAATCACTGAATATGTTGAAACATCAGGTTTCACTCCCGACTCGCAGTATGAAGGTATCGGATGCGCAGGTAACCCCACCTATGTTGTTGCTATGGATACTGACAGAATTCAGTACGCTATGGTTGATAAGGGCAAGCTTTATGTTAGCCGTTCCTGGAGCCGTACAGCATCCGGTAACCACACAAGAGAGCTTATGATTGCCGATATCGACCTTGGCCGTCCCGGTCAGACACAATATACCGTTAACGGCAGAACACATAACATCTATCTTGTCAACTACAGCGATTCAACAACAACTCATTTCGGCGGTAACTATAAATCGAGCGATAATGGTGTAAGCGCAGAGCAGCTCAATCAGATGCTCTTCATGGGCGAAGCTCTTTGCGTTATTGATGACTATCTCTATATGTTCGGCGAATCCGCAGGTTATGCATATTATGGTAACGGCACAAATGGCGGTGACTCTACCGACGACAATCCGAAAGACTCCTGTCCCGAACCCATCGACGTTATCTGGAAGATTGACCAGTATGCAATCCAGGGTCTGACAAGACCTCACGAAGACGTTACCTCCGTTGAATATGAAAAGGTTTCTTCTTTGAGCGAACTCTCCAACCAGGATGAATATATCATTTTTTATGAGTCAGCGCTCAAAGACCCTGTTAGCCAGAAAAACTATCTCTATCTTCTTGACTCAAACGGCGGTTACGGTGACAGAAGACTTCCCAAGGTTTCCTCTTCTTCCGAAGCAACCGTTGCCGTAACAGGCGACTCAAGAGGTATTGTCGGCTACGAAATCAGCAATTATTCCGTAACCACAACCAAAAACGGAAAACCGGGTCTTGTTCTCAGTGCAGAAGATGATGCAAACAAATCTCTTCACTGGCAGTTTGAATCGGGCTATTCAGCAACCTCCGATACAGCTTCACTCAAGCTCTATAACCGAGACCTTTATTATGCAAAACATCCCTATCTTTATATCGGCGACTCATTGCTCGCAATGACAACGAACGCCAGCTCCACAATGCAGATCAAGTCATGGGGCAACGGTGAATTCACGCTCTACGGAAACGGCACCGATTACTCAATCTGGTGTAATGACGGCTCTGTTCCCGAATCAATCACCGCATACTCAGCCTTTTATGATAACCACAATATATCGGGTTATGTTCCTAACTATCATGGCCTTGAGGAGCAGGCAGGTACATTCCACATTACAAACTCCAACCAGCCCGCATTGCCCACAGGTGAACAGCAGGGTCTTCAGATTTACAAGCGCGTTACCGACCCCTATGCATCTTCATACGAAACACAGGTTTACACCGACCTTCAAGCAAAGCTTACTGCAGACGGTACATATAATATTACACTTGAAACATATGCTACCAACAACCTCCAGTATCAGCGAGTTGACGCAATGAGACCCACAGACTTCATCTTTGTTCTTGACTCATCAGGTTCACTCGATGCACAGGATACAAGCGCATATAAGACTGATTCTTCATGGTCTGCACTTCAGATTGGTCAGATTGTAAACGAGAACGCAACAAAAGACGGCAGTGTAGGTATAAATGTAATCGATGACAATTCTGGTAGCGAAAAATTTTATTACCAAACATCTGACGGTGCATATCATCCGATTTATGCTTCTGTAAAAACAACAGCATATAAAAGCGGTGGTATTTTCGGAGGTAATTGCGAACAGTCATATTGGACTTATTACATAAATATTTATGATGGATTGCGTTATCTACTCAAATATGACGGAACTGTTTCTACCACAGGCTGGGACTACGACCAACTTGTTACAAATATTAACAATAATACAAACTATTCCGGCAATGCCGACAATACTAGTAACAGTACTAGAAGAAAATGCAGTGTCTGGGGTGGTAAGTATTTCACCTATTCTTCCGGTCATCAGCGAATGGACGGTATCAAAAACGCCGTTGACTCCCTTACTTATAAGATTGCCGAACAGGCATCAAAATCCGGTCTTGACCACCGCATAGCACTCTGTTCATTCGGTACAGACGGAAGCACAACAAACGGATATCAGTGGGAAGGCACCAATCTCTATACAAATAGTGGCTCAAAGATAAGCTATCCAAATATCACAAACGCAAACTATCAGAACGCCTTCTTCTCTGTCAGCCAATTCGGAACATTGAGAAGCGTTGTTTCCGGTATGAATCCACTCGGACATACCTATCCCAGCTACGGACTTGATATGGCAAGCGATATCATTGACCAGCAGAAAACTTTGGGCAACACATACGACGTTAATGGTAACCGTAGCGCGGTTGTTATTGTAATTTCTGACGGTGTTACAGGTTGGGAAGAAGACGACGACAGAGATCTTAATGTTACAAAGCAGGTTGCCAACGATACCCTTTCCGGCGGTGCTTACAGCCTTAAGCGTAACGGTGCTTATATTTATTCCGTTCTTCTCGGTAATGACACCCACTTCTCTGAAACTGAATATGATGAAAGAGATTTCATGAAATACCTTTCATCCGAATATACAGGTTCTTTGAGTCTTACTGACCCCGGACCTCATAACACCAAAGAAAATGTTTCTTATTATAAACAAATCGCCAGCGGTGCTGATTTCAATCTTTATGATATTACTGACTCTGTTTTCAACGAAGTTGTTGCAAACTCGCAGAACGCTATCGCATCGCTTACCGCTGATTCAATCCTTTGCGAGGAAATTTCCGATGCTTTTGACCTTTCCAACGCAACAATTACCGTTCAGACGGCAAAGAGCCGTTATGACGGCATCGGCAGACTCTATTTCGATGAACCTAAAGCTGCTTCAGGTATTACAGCTACACCAACAACAACTGAAAGTGGCACAACTCAGATCCTTGTCAAGGGTTATGACTATTCAACAAAGAATGTTTCGGAATATAACTCCGTTCAGAAGGGACAGGGCGAAAAGCTTGTTGTAACAATCAGCGGCGTTATTGCCAACCGAGACAAGGAACTTCTTAACACTTCAATCAACGTTGAAGATTCAACAGCTATTTATCAGAATCAAACCTATTATGTTCAAGATAAGCCCGTTAAGGAATTCCCGACCTACCACTTCTCTATCCCCGAATATACTTACGTTCTTGACTATGACTTGCCCATGCTCGATACCGATATCAACGGTACTCTTGTTTCCGTTGACACCGCTCCCGACAAGCAGTCAACCTATGTAACAAACCTTCAGACCGATGTTCTCGGCGTTGAGTTCGTTGATAATGCTCAGAATATGCTCTACTCCCTCAACAGCCAGGAAGGCTCAACCGAGAGAAACTCCAGAGCATACGTTCTCATCAAGCGTGATGACGGCTCATATGACTGGTTCCGCCTTAACATCATCCCCGCTTCAACCGTTTACTTCGAGGATAACAAGACTAAGACTCTTGCAGGAACCGAATCCTACGCCGATTGGACTCAGAACGGCTCATATGCAGGTAAAGAACAGACCGCTGTAAGCGAAGGCGATGTTTTCGGCAACGATCCCCTCTATTCAAACAGCACCGATAACTTCTCGCTCGGCACTCACCTTGAAACAACAGTTACAAGCTCAAACAACCGAAGCGAAACAAAGACATTCTCATTCATAGGCACAGGCTTCGACCTTGTTTCAGCCTGCGGTCCTAACACAGGTATTCAGACCGTTGTTGTCAAAAAGGTTGAAACCGATGAAAACGGCAACAAAACCGCTGCTCTTAAAAAGGTTTATATCGTTGACACCTATTACGGCGATACAACCTACGGCACAATTTATCAGGCTCCCATCGTTCACTTCGAAGAAGACCCCAATGACGCCAACCTTGACGGCAGCCGCAATGAATATATCGTTGAAACAACCGCTGCTTACTACTCCTTCGCAGGCGCTCTCGCCGCTTCTCAGAGCGTAAGCACAGAAGCTCTCGGTGAAACAGGCATCGATGCTTACACAGCAACCGCTGAAACATCAGTAACCGACGATTTCTTCGCATCAATCGGTATGGATGAACTCATCGGTCAGGATGTTGAGCTCGTATGGATGGATGATGATTCCGTTCTCAACGGCGGCGAAGGTGCAACCGAAACCATCGTTTCAACTCAGGCAGACGGTCTCGGCACAACCACAACAACTCCTGCAAAATCTCTCGTTAACTACATCGACGGTTTCCGTATCTATAATCCCCTTACCGATGCCGAAGCAAACACCAACTATCCTGAAAATGAGAAAAACGCAACCTATTACAACCTTATGTCATGCCTGGAAAAAGATTCATTGATGCAGGGCAAGGATAATATCTTTGCTTACATTGAAGGCGGCGCAGGAAGCTACTCCTTCGGTGAGTATACCGGTCTCAAGGGTAAAGGTCCCAAGAACGAGGTTTATCTCACACCGGGTGACGATGGTGTTTCGTTCAAAATCAAAGTAAGTGACTTCAATGCAGTTTCAGCAAAACTCGGTATGCGTAAAATCTCGGGTAATCCCAAGGTTGTAATCAACGGAATTGAATTCCCCGTTTCAAACACAAGCGAACAGTATTTTGACATCTCCGGAGCAATCAAGAAAGCTCAGGAAAACGAAGATACTGTTGCAATCAAGGTTACAGGCAGCGGTCTTGTTGCGCTCAGCAACCTCAGACTCAACAACGCAACTCTCAAAGAACTAGAAGAAAGAGACCTTGCAAACGTTGCAAGAATGATGACCATGGCAGCTACACCCGTAACCTACGATCCGTCAAAGGTTTACACCCCTGCTCCCACATTCGTCACCGCTCCTGCCGACGATCCCAACATCGACCCCGTAGGCAGAATCCCCACTCTCGAGGAATACCTTGCTATCAATGGCATCACTCCTCCCAAGGATGACAGCCACATCTATTCCTTCGCAGATAAGATTATTGCCATCATCGAAAAAGTAATTGAATTCATCAAAAAGGTTGTCGCTCTCGTTGTCAACACCTTTTCATCAATGATATAAGGAGGGATACAAATGAATAATTACATCAAGCCTGTTATTAAACTCGCAACTACCGATGTTAACGGTAACATTGTATCCTGCGGCACAACCGAGAACGATATGAACCTTATCCTCAGCATCATCGGTCCTTCCGCAAAACCTGAGGATTGCTTCGGAATGAACGAAAACTGCGCTGTTCCTCTTCCGATTGATATGTATTGCAAATTCACATCAACTTCAACCGGCGCGCTCCTCGTTTTCTGGTCATAAATTCAATAATTTTTCAGGCACCTGCAAGGCTTCGGCTGAGCAGGTGCTTTTATTTTTTCGTTGCAAAAAAATAGCTGTAAAAGTCTGTCAAATTAAGTAAGAAAATAATAAAAAAATATATAATCTTATTGACTTTATAATATGCTCTATAGTATTATATTATTAATTATTATTTATAATAGCGGAGGTGCGCCATGATTGATATTCACTGCCATATTCTCTTCGGACTCGATGACGGTTCCGACAACATCGAGGAGTCCGTCAGAATGGCTCAGATTGCCGTTAATTCAGGCATCAAGGCGGTTGTTGCAACTCCGCACAGCAACATCCCCAATTCCTATCAGAATTTCTGGAGCAAAGACATCGCAACCCGTCTTCAGCTTCTCAATCAACGCCTCGAGCAGGATAAAATCCCCCTCAAGGTTTTCCCGGGAAATGAGATATTTGCAAGCGGCGATATCATCGAAATGCTCCATTCAAAAAAACTCCTCGCGCTCAACGATTCAATGTATCCCCTTATTGAGTTTGACACCTATGAGCGCTCCGCTTCGGCTTACAGAAAACTCGAAGCACTCGTGGCAGAGGGTTACACTCCGATAGTTGCCCACCCCGAAAGATACGCTTTCGTTCAGGAGGACTCAAACGCAATTATCCGAATGAGAAGACGCGGTTGCCTTCTTCAGGTAAATAAAGGAAGCATCAAAGGAAGCTTCGGCAAAACCGCATATTATATCTCACGCAAAATGATTTCAAAGCAGCTTGCCGATTTCGTTGCAAGCGATGCTCACAGTCCTTATATGAGGACCCCTTTCCTTGCAGAGGCTCACGAAGAAGTCAGCCTGATGACCTCATTTGATTATGCCGAGCTGATATTCAATCAGAATCCTGCAAAAGTTGTTCTCAACAAAAAAATCTGACCGTAACAAGGTGAAAGCATGAAGTTATTAAGAATTCTCGTCAGCGCCGCATTTGTTATCGTGGGTGCTGTTTTCCTGATATTCCTTATCAAAGAAACTATTACCACAGACCGCTCAATCCCTGTCATCACAATCGAGAGCGATGTGCTTGAAGTTGAGCTGAAGGCAAAGCCCGAAGATATGCTCGTCGGCGTTACCGCTCACGACAAAAAAGACGGCGATATCACATCGGAGCTTTTCGTTGAATCAATTTCAAGATTCACCAAAAAAGGCGAATGCAATGTCACATATGTTGTCTGCGACAGCGACAATCATGTTACAAAGGCAACGAGAAAAATCCGATATAAGAATTATACATCCCCCAAATTTGTTATCGAAAAGTCACTTTGCTTCTCGGCATATGACTATATCGATCTGACCGAAACCGTAAAAGCGGTTGACTGCATCGAGGGCGATATTTCAGGCAGAGTCGTAATCGCGAGCGACAGTCTGACCAACCTTACCGAAGGAATTTATAACTTCAACGTTTCGGTAACAAACAAATACGGCGATACTTCTCTGATGCGTCTGCCTGTTATCATCGATGAAGACCTCGGCTTCAACGGTCCTCAGATTGAGCTGACTCAGTATCTGATTGAAGCTCCCGTCGGCACTCAGTTTGATCCGCAGAGCTATTTCGTAACCGCTTTAGACAGAAACGAAAACGATGTTTCCTCCACCCTCAGAATCGAACACAACATTAACTCTGACCGCGAAGGTACATATTACATTCACTATTACACAAATGACGAAGTCGGTAACCTCGGTCACGCGGTAATTCCGGTCATTATTGGGAACGGTTGATTATGAAGAAAAATAAACTTTCAATTGATTTATACACAATAATTAAAGATGTCACGCTGAATATCTGGGTTGTTATTCTCTCGGGACTCATTGCTGCAATGAGCGTTTATATTTTCAGCCACAGCATTTACACTCCCGAATACACCGCAAGGGCAACTCTCGCGGTCAACGCGTCGGGCAGCTCCTACACCCAGCTGACAACTTCAAACGAAATTGCAGGCGTGCTTTCAAACATCTTTTCCGAGCCTACGGTCAAAAGCCGCGCCGCAGAAGCAGCCGGTCAGAAGAGTTTCAGGGGTACGGTCAGCACAACCGTCCTCTCTCCCACCAACTTCATTGAACTTCGTGTCACCTCCGAAAGCCCGAAGCTTTCGTATGACCTTCTCACAGCAATCATCGAAGTCCATCCGCAGGTTACACGCAAGATTTTTGATAACGCAAGCGTTTCGGTTGTCCGTCAGCCTTCTGTTTCAAGCTCGCCTTCAAACTCCGCAGTTGCGCAAAACGGCGACCTCATAATCCTCGGCTCAATGACCCTTGTGCTCACCGCGATTATCCTTCTTTCAATCACAAGAAACACAATCAAGACAGAGGCTGATTTCAACTCAAAGGTCGAAGCGAAGCTCCTCATCAGCATTATGCACGAGGATAAAAAGCTTAGCCTCAAAGAAATGCTCAAGAAGAAGAAAAAAGGTCTTCTCATTCATAATAATGCATACATCAGCCTGAGATTTGTTGAGAATTTCAGAAAAGCTGCGGCAAAGCTTGAATATATGAAGCACAAAACAGGTTGCTCTGTTTTCGCGATAACAAGCGTTGCCGAAAACGAAGGCAAATCAACCTGCGCGGCAAATCTCGCGGTTTCTCTCGCTGACAGAGGAAACAAGGTTATCCTTATTGACCTTGACGGTAAGAAACCTGCTCTTTACAAAATCTTCGGCGAGGAATACGAAGAAAATTGCGAATTCACCTCCCTTATGAAGGGTACGGTTGCTCAGAGCGATTTCCGCTTCAAGAGATATAAGAAATCCTCTCTTTACCTCGCGCTCAACACCAAGGCTTGCCCCGAAATGCACAGATGGGTTGAAAACGGAGAAATTGCAAAGCTCATTGAAATCTTCAAGACAAAATGCGATTTCATCATCATTGATACCGCTCCGATGTCAGTTGATTCATCCGTTACCGATATTATCAGAATCGTTGATAAAACTCTCCTTGTTGTAAGAACTGATGCTGTTAAAGCTCCTGCAATCAACGATGCAATCACAACTATCGATACCGTCAGCAAAAACCTTGCAGGCTGTATTCTCAATGACGTTCACCAGAAGGCAATCCCCTTCATCTTCTCGGGCGATGACACCGCGGCATATTACGGCGGCAGAACCCATAAGTACGGCAAGAGCGGAAAATACGGCAAATACACAGGTAAATACGGCAGTTACGGTAAGTATGGCAAATATGGCGGCGGCTATGGCAAACACAGCGGCGGCTACGGTAAATACGGCAGCTATTCGAAGCAGGGCGGCTATGATTATTATCATCGCTCCTCTGACGATAAAACAACAAGCTGAATTTAACAGAAAGAAAGAGTCTGAATAATGAATAATTCGGAAAATAAATCAAATAAAAACTCCTCGAATGACGATTCCCAGGTAAAAATATATCTGGGTGACGCGATAAGAGGTGTCAGGAAATTCTGGTGGCTGTGCGTTGCATTTGCGGTTATCCTCGGCAGTTTCACAACCGTAAAAGCAAGAATGGCTTATAATCCCGTTTACACCTCAACCGCAACTCTTACCGTCAACACAAGACAGGCGTCCGCAATAACAGGCGTTTCGGTCTATTCGTTCTATTACGATGCAACCTCCGCCTCCCAGCTTTCGGCGGTTTTCCCCTTCATCGTTTCAAACAATCTTCTTCAGGATGCAATCTGTGCCGACCTTGACATTCCTGCAGTCCCCGCTTCGCTGAGTGTTTCCTGCGTTTCGGGAACCAATATGATCAAGCTCTCCGCAACAGGTTCAGATCCTCAGAAAACCTACGATGTTCTCCAGGCGGCAATCAGAAACATACCGACTGTTGCGAGTCTTTGCATCGGCAGTATCTCGTTTGAAACCATCAATGCCGCGTCAGTGCCCGTTGCCCCCTCCAACCGCGTTGACTATATCGGCGAATTTATGAAGGGCGGCGTACTCGGAGGTGTTGCAGGAGTTGCAATCGTTCTTATTTATGTTCTTCAAAGAAAGACAATCAAAACAAAGAACGATATCAAGAATGAACTCAACCTTGAAACAATCTCAACCATACCGATGGTTAAAAAGAAAAGAGGCTCGGGTGTTTCATCGCTTGTTTTCACAAGTCCTGATGCAAGCAACGGCTTCCGCGAATCATTCAGAGTTATGCGAAATGTGCTTGTTGCTTCTTTGAAGGAAACCGATAAAATCATTATGGCAACAAGCTCTGTCCCCGGCGAAGGTAAGACAACCGTTATAACAAACCTTGCACTTTCGCTCGGTGACTACGATAAACGAATCCTTCTTATCGACGCTGATACAAGGCATCCCAGTATTCTTCCGATGCTCGGCATCGACCCCGAAAAGCTTGAGTACCAAGTTGAAACCAAGCTTTACAGAATCGCAAGACTTGAAGAATTCAAAATCAGCATTCTCGTTCCGAATCCCGATAACGAAGATGTAAGAGAAGGCTACGGAATGCGCAACACCCAGAAGATGTTTGCTGCATTGCGCGACCAATATGACTATATTCTCGTTGATACTCCTCCCTGCGGACTCATTTCCGACGCAATGTATATTGCTCAGGCTGCTGATGCCGCAATCTATATCATCCATCAGGATGCGGTCAGAATCTCAAGAATCAAAAGCGGTCTTGATACGATTATGTCAACCGATATCCGAATTCTCGGCTGTGTGCTCAACGGCGCAATCAAGGGTCTGACAGGTTACGGATACGGCTACGGCTACGGTTACGGCTATGGTTACGGTTACGGTAAATACGGCTATGGCTACGGCAAATACGGTTACGGTTACGGTTACGGCGATGACCGTAAAGGCAAGAAGAAAAGACATCGCTCTCACAGACACTCCGAATCATAAACAAAAAGGATTGGGTATAAATGAAATTATCAAACACCTCCTCCGGTAAAAGAAAATTTCATATTTCAACCTGGCATATAAAAGCCGCATTTCTGATGGCATACGATGTTATGGCAATCAGCTTTTCGTATTTCGCGGCGCTCTGGTTAAGATTTGACGGCGTATTCTCCGCAATTCCCGAAAAATATCTCGACCCTTATGTCGGTTTTCTTCCTTTCTACATAATAATCAGCCTTGCTGTTTTCTTTGCATTGAGAATGTACCACAGCGTCTGGGAATATGTAAGCATCAGGGAGCTTATGAAGGCAGCAATCGGCTCGGTTATCGCTTCTGTTATCCACATAGTTATGATAACGCTGATATTCCACAGAATGCCTCTCTCCTATTATCTCGGCGGTACCTGCTTCCAGCTCCTTCTCCTTCTTGCCGCAAGATTCTCTTACCGCATTTTCATCGCAATGCCCCACCTTTTCGGCACAAAGACAGAAGAACATTCTTTCCACAGAATTATGATTATCGGCGCAGGCGATGCAGGCAGAATGCTTCTTGAAAACATTCAGAAAACAAGAGCAAACCACGATAAGGTTGTTTGCCTGATTGATGATAATCCCGAGAAAAGAAACAGATATTTCAGCGGCGTGCAGATTGCAGGCGGCAGAGATGATATTCTTTACTGCGTTGAAAAATTCAATGTTGATAAAATTTATATTGCAATTCCGAGCGCATCAAAAGAAGAAATCAGAGATATCGTCAATATCTGCAAAGAAACAGGTTGCGAAACAAAGACTCTCCCCGATTTCTATCAGTTTGTAAACAGCGGCATCACCGCAAATGCGCTCAAGGATGTTTCCGTTGAAGATTTGCTCGGCAGAGACCCCATCAACACCGACCTCGAAGAAATCTATAATCTCATCAAAGGAAAACGAATTCTTGTAACCGGCGGCGGCGGCTCAATCGGCAGCGAGCTTTGCAGACAGGTTGCCGCTCACGAGCCTGAAATGCTCATCATCTTTGATATCTACGAAAACAATGCCTATTCAATCCAGCAGGAGCTCAAGGATAAATATCCTTCTCTCAAGCTTGAGGTGCTCATCGGCTCGGTCAGAGATTCGAGAAGACTCGACTATGTTTTCAAGAAATTCAGACCCGATATCGTTTATCACGCGGCGGCTCATAAGCACGTCCCCCTGATGGAAGACAGCCCCTGCGAATCAATCAAAAACAATGTTATCGGAACATACAAAACCGCATATGCAGCTATGGTCAATAACTGCGGCAGATTCGTGCTTATCAGCACAGACAAGGCGGTAAACCCCACAAATATTATGGGTGCAAGCAAGCGTCTTTGCGAAATGGTTATCCAGGCGTTTGACAGCAAAATCAAAGAAAACCGCCATAAGGATATCCCCAGACTCTTCACTCACTGTGAGGAAGAAGGTCATTTCAATCCCGATGCAATCCCCGATTCAGTAAGCACAGAATTTGTTGCCGTACGATTCGGAAACGTGCTCGGCTCAAACGGCTCGGTTGTCCCCCTCTTCAAGCGTCAGATTGAAAACGGCGGCCCCGTTACCGTTACCCACCCCGATATTATCCGCTATTTTATGACAATTCCCGAAGCAGTTTCGCTCGTTCTCCTTGCAGGCGCAAACGCAAACGGCGGCGAAATTTTCGTTCTTGATATGGGATCACCCGTCAAGATTGATACCCTCGCAAGAAACCTCATCAAGCTCTCGGGTCTTAAGCCTGATGTTGATATCAGAATCGAATACACAGGTCTTCGCCCCGGCGAAAAACTCTTTGAAGAAAAGCTGATGGAAGAGGAAGGTCTGCAGACAACCGAGAATAAGCTCATCCACATAGGCTCTCCCATCCGTTTTGATACCGATTTATTCGATATTCAGTTAAAAAATCTTATGGAAGCCGCTTATAACAATGATGAAAATATCGTTGAACTCGTCAAAGAAGCGGTAACAACATATACTCCCCAAAAATAAACCGAAAAGAGGCTAATCCATGGTTAACATCCCCTTCAGCCCTCCTGACATAACAGAGGCAGAAATCAACGAGGTTTGCGAGGCACTCCGCTCAGGCTGGATTACAACAGGCCCGAGAACAAAGGAATTTGAACGCAGACTTGCAGAATATTGCGGCACAGAAAAGGTTGCCTGCCTTAACTCTGCAACAGCCGCTCTTGAATTGAATCTGCGCGTATTGGGAATCGGCGAAGGTGATGAAGTTATTGTGCCTGCTTATACATACACCGCCTCTGCTTCAGCGGCCATCCATGTCGGCGCAAAGGTGATTTTCATCGACAGCAAGCCCGATACCTTCGAGATGGACTATGACCTGATGGAAGAAGCCATCAACGAAAAAACAAAAGCAATTATTCCTGTTGACCTTGCAGGTATTATCTGCGATTATGACAGAATCTTTGCCGCAGTTGAAAGAAAAAAGCATCTTTTCTCCCCTTCCAATGATATTCAGCGTGCAATGGGCAGAATCGCGGTCTGTGCAGACTGCGCTCACGCTCTCGGCGCATCAAAAAACGGCAAAAAAACAGGTCAGATTGCTGACTTCACTTCATTCTCATTCCACGCCGTCAAGAATCTCACAACCGCTGAGGGCGGCGCGGCAACCTGGAAAACCATCGAAGGTATTAATAATGACGAGCTTTATAAACAATATATGCTCTACAGCCTTCACGGTCAGTCAAAGCACGCTCTTGCAAAAACCAAAGCAGGCGCTTGGGAATACGATATCGTCGGCGCTTGGTACAAATGCAATATGACCGATATCACCGCCGCAATCGGACTCATTCAGCTTGAGAGATACCCTTCGCTTCTTGAGAGAAGAAAGGAAATCATCGCGAAATATGATGAAATGTGCGATTCACTCGGAATTCTTCATCTTGACCATTACGGCGAGAATCACACCTCATCGGGTCATCTTTATATTACAAGAATTCCGAATATTACCGAAGAAACAAGAAACGCAATCATCACCGAAATGGCAGAAAAAGGCATTGCCTGCAATGTGCACTATAAGCCCCTTCCGATGATGACCGCATATAAAAATCTCGGCTATGATATTGCCGATTTCCCCAATGCATTCGATTATTTCAGAAACGAAATCACCCTTCCTCTGCACACAAAACTTTCCGACGACGATGTAAGAATCGTCTGCGAAGCTTTCGCGCAGACAGTCAAAAAACATATTTGAGGTAGATATTTATGATACTGCGGAAATGGGAAGACCTTCCTGCCGAAATGCAGACTCCCGAGGTCAGAAAATATTACGATATTCTCAGGAAGAAAAAGTTCAGCCTTGTTTTCAAGCGTTTGTTTGATATCGCGGTTTCCGCAACTCTGCTTTTGCTTCTTTCCCCTGTTTTCCTGATTCTTGCCATCGCAATCAAGCTTGATTCAAAAGGCCCTGTTTTCTACAGGCAGACAAGAGTCACGCAATACGGCAAGGAATTCCGCATTTTCAAATTCCGCTCAATGGTCACTGATGCTGACAAAGGGTCTCTGCTGACCGTAGGCGGCGATTCAAGAATAACAAAAACAGGCAGATTCATCCGCAAATATAAGCTCGATGAACTCAGCCAGCTCATCGATGTTTTCAGAGGCACGATGACCTTCGTCGGCACTCGCCCCGAAGTCCCCAAATATGTTGCAAAATACACTCCCGAAATGATGGCAACCCTTCTTCTGCCTGCAGGCATTACCTCAGAAGCAAGTATTTATTATAAAGATGAAAACGAGCTTCTTGATGCTGCAGAGGATGTTGAGAAAACCTATGTTGAGGTTGTCCTTCCCGATAAAATGAAATATAACCTTGCCGCTATCAACAGCTTCAGCTTTATTGATGATATCAAGGTTATGATACTCACTGTCCTTGCAATTATCCGTAAATAAAGCGGAGGAAACACAATGAAAAAAACTGACGAAAAAAAGCTCATCGCTCTGCTCACCAATAACGATGACGATATCTATTGCTTCCGCAAGGAGCTGATTGAAGAAATCATCGACGCAGGCTATGAAATGCTCATTTCCTGCCCTGACGGCGAAAAATTTGAGCTGATGAAGCATTTAGAATACCGCTACGATAACCCTTACATTGACCGAAGAGGAACAAACATCGTTGCCGATGCCAAACTCTTCCTGCATTATTTTAATCTTTTCCGCAAAAACAAGCCCTCAGTTGTACTGACATACACTGCAAAACCGAATGTATACGCAGGTATTGCCGCGTGGTTGCTCGGAATACCCGTTATCAGCAATGTTACAGGTTTCGGCAGCGTGCTCAACGAAGGCGGCTTCAAGCAAAAGCTGATAATGAGTCTCTTCAGATTTTCATTCCGACGCTCAGCCTGCGTTATGTTTCAGAATTCAACCAATATGAAACTCGCAGAGAAATCGGGAATGGTCAAGGGTGAGCACAGACTCATCCCCGGCTCAGGTGTCAACACAGACAGATATCCCCTTCAGCCCTACCCCGACGGCGGCGACGGTAAGAGCGGCGCAACGATTGTTTTCAACTATATCGGCAGAATCCTGCACGATAAGGGTGTTGATGACTATATCGAGGCCGCAAAGAGAATCAAGGCTGATTATCCCAACACAGAATTCAATATGCTCGGCTTCATCGAGCCAACCGAAATTCACTATGAAAAACTGCTTTCGGAGCTTGAAGAAAAAGGCATTATCAGATACAGAGGCAGTCAGAAGGATATCAAACCCTTTGTCACTGCTTCCCACGCAACCATTCATCCTTCAACCTACGGTGAAGGAATGAGCAACGTTTTGCTCGAGAGCGCTTCAAGCGGCAGACCGATTATCTCAACCGATAATCCCGGCTGTCAGGAAACCTTCATCGACGGCGAAACAGGTTTAATCTATCACGGCGGCGATGTTGACGCTCTGACAGAGCGAATCGTGAAATTCCTCTCCCTTCCCAATGATGAAAGAAAATCAATGGGCGAAAAAGGCAGAGAATATATAAAAGCGAATTTCTCGCGCAAAAAAGTTATCGAAGCATATCTTGAAAAAATCAACGAACTTTGCAAATAAAGGAAGGTCAACTATGATTACAAATCTCTACGAAAAAATTGTTGCAAAAGAAGAGAAGATTTCACTTGTCGGTCTCGGCTATGTAGGTATGCCCATCGCTGTTGCTTTCGCAAAGAAAGTTGATGTTATCGGCTATGACCTCAACGAAAAGAAGATTGAGCTTTATAAAAACGGCATCGACCCCACTCTCGAGGTCGGCGATGAAGCAATCAGAAACACAACCGTTGAATTCACATCTGACGAAACAAAGCTCCGCGAAGCAAAATTCCACATCGTTGCAGTACCCACACCCGTTAACGATGACCATACCCCTGACCTTTCCCCCGTTGAGGGTGCAAGCCGTATCCTCGGCAGAAACCTCACCAAAGGCTCAGTTGTTGTTTTCGAATCAACCGTATATCCGGGTGTTACCGAGGATGTGTGCGTACCCATCCTCGAAAAAGAATCAGGTCTTAAGTGCGGCGTTGATTTCAAAATCGGCTATTCTCCCGAAAGAATCAATCCCGGTGACAAGGTACACAGACTCGAAACAATCGTAAAAATCGTTTCAGGTATGGACGAAGAAACCCTCGATGTTGTTGCAAAGGTTTATGAGCTTGTTGTTGATGCAGGTGTCCACAGAGCAGAGAGCATCAAAGTTGCCGAAGCAGCAAAGGTTATCGAAAACAGCCAGAGAGATATCAACATCGCGTTTATGAATGAGCTTTCAATCATCTTCAACAAGATGGGTATCGATACAAAGGCTGTCCTTGAAGCCGCAGGCACAAAATGGAATTTCCTTAAATTCTTCCCCGGTCTTGTCGGCGGACATTGCATCGGCGTTGACCCCTACTATCTCACATATAAAGCAGAAATGCTCGGCTATCACAGCCAGGTTATCCTTGCAGGCAGAAGAATCAACGATGATATGGGCAAATATGTTGCCGAAAATGTTGTCAAAAAGCTCATTGCCGCAGGTAAGAATGTAAGGGATGCAAAGGTTGCCATTCTCGGCTTCACCTTCAAAGAAAACTGCCCTGACACCAGAAACACAAGAGTTATCGACATTATGAATGAACTTGCAGAATACGGCATCACTCCCGTTGTTGCAGACCCCGTTGCCGATGCTGACGAAGGTAAACAGCATTACGGAATCGAATTCGCAGATATTGCAAGCGTAAAAGATATGGATGCAGTTATCATCGCGGTTGGTCATACAGAGTTTATGAGCTTCTCAATGAGCGATATAGACTCAATGTTTGCAAACGCTGAAAACAGCTCAAAGGTTATCGTTGATGTCAAGGGTGTGCTTGACAGAAAAACTTACACAGAAGCAGGATATCAGTACTGGAGGCTTTGATAATGGGATATAAACACCTTGTTTTCCCCGAAAATTCACTTTTCCTTGTTACAGGCGGCGCAGGCTTCATCGGCTCAAACATCTGCGAAGCAATTCTTGAAATGGGTTACAGAGTCCGTTGCCTTGATGACTTATCAACAGGAAAAATGAAGAATGTTGAGCTTTTCCTCGACAATCCCCGATATGAATTCATCAAAGGCGATATAAAAGACCTCGAAACCTGTATGAGAGCCTGCGAAGGCGTTGATTATGTGCTCAACCAGGCAGCCTGGGGAAGCGTACCCAGAAGCATCGAAATGCCTCTTTTCTACTGCGCAAACAATATCAGCGGCACTCTCAATATGCTTGAAGCCGCAAGACAGAATAAGGTCAAGAAATTCGTCTATGCTTCGTCATCATCTGTTTACGGTGACGAGCCCAATCTCCCCAAAACCGAAGGCAGAGAAGGCAATCTCCTCTCACCCTATGCACTCACAAAAATGTGCGACGAAGAATGGGCAAAGCAGTATACAAGACATTACGGTCTTGATACTTACGGAATGCGTTATTTCAATGTTTTCGGCAGAAGACAGGACCCCGACGGTGCTTATGCCGCGGTTATTCCGAAATTCATCAAAATGCTTATAAACGGCGAAACCCCCACCATCAACGGTGACGGCAGACAGAGCCGCGATTTCACATATATCGAAAATGTTATCGAAGCAAACCTCAAAGCCTGCCTTGCACCCCACGAAGCAGCAGGCGAAGCTTACAACATCGCATTCGGCGGCAGAGAATATCTTATTGATATCTATTGCGGTCTGACAAAGGCTCTCGGTGTTGATATCGAGCCGAATTTCGGTCCTGACAGAGCAGGCGATATCAAGCACAGCAACGCAGATATCTCCAAAGCAAAGTCCTTGCTCGGCTACGACCCTGACTGGAGCTTCGAAAAAGGCATTGCCGCCGCCATCGAGTGGTATAAAGAAAACTTATGAGCAAAGGTAAAATAATTTATTACGGCGGATTCACTCTGCCCGATAAAAGTGCTTCGGCAAACAGAGTTGTTTCAAACGGAAAAATCTTCTCTGCCCTCGGCTATGAAACCGTTTTCATCGGCGCCGCACCCTCAGATGAAGATTTTGAAGGTTTGCGTAAAATTGACGGCTGCGAAAATATGCTTGAATATGCTCATCCGAAGTCAACCAGGCAATGGCTTAACCATATGATGAGCGTTGATTTCATTGAAGAAGTCATTTCTGAATACGGCAAACCCGAAAGAATTATTCTTTACAATGTGCCGATGCTGACTCTTATGAAGGCAAAAAAAGCTTTTGCCAAAAAGGGCATTTCCGTCTGTTTTGACTGCACCGAATGGACAAAGGACACAGACGGCTCCCTTCCGAAAAGAATTTTCAAGGCAATTGATGAATTTTTCATCAGCAATTTTGCTCACAAAATTGCCGACGGTATGATTGCCATCAGCTCAATGATGGAGAAAAAATACAGAAAATCAAAAAATCTGCTTATTCTCCCCCCTCTCGTTGATATCAGCGATGCAATCTGGCATCAGCAACCCGATTTGCACGAAGGAATTTTTGAATTCTGTTTTGCAGGTATTCCCGATGGTAAAAAAGAAAGCCTCGACAAGGTAGTCGAAGCCTTCTGCACCATCAATAAAAAGAATACACATCTTCGTATAATCGGCGTAACCGAAGAAGAATTCAGAGGAATCTATGAAGACTTTGAAATCCCGAAGAATGTGCGCAATAAAATCACTTTTATGGGAAGACTGACCCATAAAGAAACCATAAAATATGTGCTCGGATGCGATTGCTATATTTTTATCCGACGCTCCGATAAGCGCAACAACGCAGGCTTCCCCACCAAATTTGCAGAAAGTTTCACTTGCGGTGTGCCTGTTATCACAACCGATGTCAGCGATGTCGGTAAATTCATCACTCAAAGCGGTAAAGGCTCCCTGCTTAAAGATATGTCAACGCAGGACATCTGCGCCGCTATGATGCATCAGCTTGAAAACAAGCAGGAAAACCAAAAACTTGAAACAACATTCCACTACGAAACCTACATCAGCTCAACCGAGGAATGGCTGAAAAAATAAGGAAGAAAGGAGAAACGATATGCTCAAAAACGGATTTTCATACGCATTTATTCAAAAAATTGCCGTACTGTATCTCGTTGTATGGACAGTTTCTCCTCCTCTTCAGGTAGATACGATTTACCGTCTTATTGCTCTCGCCTGTGCAGGTGTCTGGTTTATCCTCTGGTTTATCAGAGAAAATCCGATTGTGTTGAGTAAAGAGCATGTCGCCGCGCTGATATTCCTTGCGCTCGTGCTGTTGATTGTTTATGTAGAAAGATATGATTTTTCGAGCGTTATCAAGCAAATTGCCCTGATTATGCTGGTCATATGTTTCATAATGACCTATTTCTATGATGATAAATGGGATGAACTATCAGGCATCGTGCCGATAGTGCTTATCCTCCTTGTTATATTCAATTATAAAACCTTCAGTATTCTTGTTGAAGACCATACCGTTGCAAGACTGCTTGTGCGCGGTGACGAAACGACCTATCAGTTTCTCAAGCAGGGAATCGGAGGCTACAGCCTTATTTATCCTCAGGTTTGCATCTCTCCGCTGATTGTTGCCTGGACGGTAAAAGCCTTTAAAAACAATCTCTTTTATTTCGCAATCGGTATTGCATGGGCATATACTTACCTCAGAGTCATTGAGCTTGCAGGTTATTCAATCGCTCTTTTTGCAACAACCATCGGTGTCATCCTCCTCTTCTTCTACAAAGGAAAGAATGTTTATGTTGCATTTGCAATCACAATTGCCGCATTCATCGGAATTATGGCAGCTATATTGTATATACCATCATTCAGAGATTGGATTCTTGAAACCTTTGACGGCACAGCTGTTGCACGAAAGGTAAACGACCTTGTTTCAACATCCGAAACAGGCGAAACCGGTGACTCCATTCAGATTCGTATCAACGCATATTCAAACAGTCTTCAGGACCTCCTGAAATACCCTGTTATCGGCTCACTCTGGCGCGATAGCGGCGGCGGACACTCCGCTCTGCTTGACACAACTTCAAAATACGGATGGTTTGGCGGTTATGCTCTTGCAATGATGTTTTATCACGTTCCGCTTCACTACAAACATAATTATGAAAACAAATTTGTTTTCTCTGCATCAAACGCCACTCTTATCACAATGCTGTTCGTTTCATTCTTTGATTCGTTCAACTATTCTTTCACCTGTATGATTCTGATTGTTGCCTCACTTTTGTTTGAGGATATTGTTAAATGGACGGGAGCTGAAAAAATATGAAAATATTATGGACCGTCAACTTAATACCGCCTGTTGTTTCGGCAAAGCTCGGCAAGAAATCCGAGGTGCTCGGAGGCTGGGTAGAAGCTATGGCCGAAAAACTTAGCAAATACGAAAATATTGAACTTGGAATCGTATGCAAATGCGAAGAAAAAATTGAATTTTGCGAGGTAATAGACGGCGTGAAGTACTTCAGCCTTCACTACACACCCTCAACCTCACTTGATGAACTTTGCTCTGCCTGCGAAAAGATTCTCTCGGACTTTGCGCCTGATATTGTTCATATCGAAGGAACTGAATTCCTTCACGCACGAGCAATGCAAATCTCAGCAAAGGAAAATTCAATTCCTGCCGTTATCTCCTTGCAGGGCGTTCTCAACGGACAGTATTCATACCAATGCGGACAGCTTCCGATTGATGATATGATGTTTTCGTCATCAATGACCAAAATTCTTGCCGCGTGGCTTCTGCATCTGAGAAAAACCCGCTGGTATAAACCCAGAATGAAATCCGAAAAGGAAATCATAGAAAATGCCGACTATATTCTCGGCAGAACAACCTGGGACAGAGCGCATTCCTACGCCCTCAACCCCAATGCAAAATATTATCCCTGCAGCCGTATCCTCCGCGAGCCTTTTTACAATCACAAATGGGATATAAACAAAATGCAGCGCCACTCAATTTATGTCGGTAACGGCTATCACGCGCTCAAGGGCGTCCACTTTGTTGTTGAGGCTCTCCCCTATCTTATCAAGGAATACCCTGACATCAAGGTATATGTTGCAGGCTATAAGCCTTATCAGGAAAATGACAAACGCTCATTCCTCAAAAAGGGTTACGGCTCATATCTGAGAAAGCTGATTTATGACCTGGGTGTACAGGAGCATATTGAATTCACAGGCCCTCTCAAGGCAAATCAGGTCGCTGAAAAACTTTCGTGTGTCAATGCATATGTCCTTTGCTCAACAATCGAAAACAGCCCCAATACATTTGGCGAAGCAATGATGGTCGGCACCCCCTGTGTTGCGGCATATGTAGGCGGCGTTTCCGATATGGCTCAGGACGGCAAAGAGGCTCTTTTTTACAGAAACGATGATCCCAAGCTTCTTGCCTGGAATCTCAAGCGTATTTTTGATAATGATGACCTTGCACTCTCACTTTCCGAAGCAGGAAAAGAAAAAGCAAGATTTACCCACGATGCAGACAGAAATGCACAGATGCTTCTTGATGCATATACAGATATTTTGGAGTGAAAAATATGAGCTATGCACCGATTATAATTTTCGTATATAACCGTGCAGACCATTTTATTCAGGTATATAATGCCCTTACCGCCTGCAAGGAAGCAAAGGATTCCGACCTTTTCATCTTCTCTGACGGCGCAAAAAATGACGAAGGAAAAGATAAGGTCGATGCGGTGCGTGCAGCGGTTGCATCAATAAAGGATTCGGGTGATTTCAAATCCGTTACCGTTACCGAGAGTGCTTGTAACAAAGGTCTTGCGGCATCCGTTATCGCAGGCGTTACCGAGGTTATAAATAAATACGGCAGAGCAATCGTTGTTGAGGATGACTGCAAGGTGTCCCCCTTCTTTCTCTCATTTATGAATAACGCTCTCGATTATTATGAAAGCAATAAAAAAATCGGTTCAATTGCAGGTTATACTCCTATGCTTAACCTGCCCGAAGATTATGATAAAGACATTTTCGCCGCATACCGCTCCTGCAGCTGGACCTGGGCAACCTGGGCTGACCGCTGGCGGGGTGTCGATTGGGAACTTAAAAACATCAGCGATTTCTATAAATCACCCAAGCTTATCAAACGCCTCAATTCAAACGGAAGCGACAGATTTATCCGCCTTTACCGTCAGACAAAGGGCAACGGCAGCTCGTGGTCTGTCAGATTCGGCGCTCATCTTGTCAGAAACAATCTGCTGACAGTTTATCCCCGATATTCCTATAACAGCAACATCGGATGTGACGAATCGGGAGTCCACAGCAAAACAGACGATGCCGAAAAAATGCGCGTTGATTTGTCAAAGTCAATTGAAACACCTTCACTCTGCGAAATTGAAATTGATAAGAGAATTCAGAAAATAATGAAAAAGCATTATTCATACGGTTTGGTTTCGGAAATCAAGAAATTCATCGCCACCGCTTTGATTGTAATTAAAGAAAGATTGAGATGAGATAATGGAAAATCAGGCTCTCATAAGCATTATAATCCCCGTTTATAATGTTGAAGACTATCTTCGCGAATGTATTGACAGCGTTATAAATCAGACATATAAAAACCTTGAAATCATCCTTGTTGATGACGGCTCAACCGATTCGTCAGGTGCAATCTGCGATGAATACGCAGAAAAGGACTCGAGAATAAGGGTTATTCACAAAGAAAACAGCGGTCCTTCCGCCACAAGAAATGTCGGTATAAAAAACGCCGAAGGAAAATATATCTATTTTCTTGACAGCGATGATTATCTTACGGATAACGCAATTGAGTTACTTGTGAATACTGCAGAAGTTAACGACGCAGACCTTGTTTTCTTTGACGCATATTCATTTTCAGATGATGGTTCACCCGTAAAACAAGGCTATGTAATCAACGGCACCTATGAAACTAAAAGCGGATATGAAATCCTGACCGAATTGTGCAAAAACAAGGATTATCATTGTTCAATTCCTCTTTTGTTTTTCAGAAATGATTTTATCAAGAATAACAATTTATCTCTTGTTGAATCCGCATACTGCTCTGAAGATTTGCTTTTCACCTATCAGGTTTATTGTACAGCCGAAAAAGTTGCTCAATGCAAAAACACGCTCTATCACAGAAGGTACCGTTCAAACTCCATCGTTACTTCAAAAAAATCATTGCGACATTTCCGAAGCTGTAAATTTGTTTATGATGCAGTACGTGACTTTTCAGAACAAATCGGTAAGCTGAACGATTCAACATCAAAAGACTATACGGTACGCTGCGCATTAAATGTTTTCAACGTTTACGAAAAGCTTAGCAAAGCAGATAAAAAAGTCTGCAAAAAGGAGCTTTCGGATTTCAAAAAAAATGTGCTTGAAAACAAAGCTTTCGGAAACACTGCACTCAAGATGCGCTGTTACGGCAAAGTATTCTGGGTTATTTATAAAATTTATGAAAAAACAGTCTGCAGACTGTTGAAAGGACAAAAATGAGCAAGAATAAAAAAATTCTGATGGTTATGCCTGTTATGAAAGGCGGAGGCGCGGAAAGAGTAGCCTCACTTCTTCTGAACGAATTTCATAAAAACGGCTATGACTGTGAATTTCTGCTCACATCATCAACAAAAGAAGAATCCGTTATAAGAGACCTGGATTGCGGTATACCTATCACATCTCTTTCACGTAATTCCGGTAAACTTCAAAAGCTTTTATATTCTGTTCTTCGCATTCTTTCATCAATATTTTGCAAACCCTTTGAATTGTTTTCCATTCCTGTCCCCTCGCTTTTTGCATATATTTCGTTTGTTTCTCATTATTACAGCGAAATAAATGAACTTAAAACAAAGCTCAAACAAGAACCCGAATCAACAATAATTTCGTTCCTTCAGCCTTCTGTTCCGATAACTTTGATTGCCGCAAAAAATCTCCCTAACAGGGTTATCATATCAGAAAGAGGCAATCCAAAAAGGCTTTTAAAAAAGCGTTACGGGTATAATTTTATAAAAAAATATTATCAACGCGCCGATGCTGTTGTCTTCCAGACCCAAAATGCACTCAATGCTTATCCCGAAAATATTTCTGAAAAAGGAACTGTTATTTTCAATCCCATTAACAATAAGCTTCCCGAGTCTTATTTTGGTAAAAGAGAAAAATTTGTTACCACCTTCTGCAGAATTTCACCTGAGAAAAATCTGATTATGCTTGCAGAGGCATTTGCAGAATTCTTCAAAGAAAACAAAGACTACCGACTTAAGATTATCGGTGATGCAGTTAATGATTCTGATAAAAACACTCTTAATCAGCTTAAGGAGCAAATTTATTCTCTCGGAATATCCGATGTTACCGACATCCTCCCTTTCAGCCTTTGTGTTCACAACCTGATTCTCCGCGACGCAATGTATGTGAATTCATCGGATTATGAGGGCATGTCCAATGCAATGCTTGAAGCAATGGCAATCGGTATGCCCGTTGTGTGTACGGATTGTCCCATAGGCGGCGCAAATGCAGTTATTGAAAACGGCGAAAACGGTATTCTCACCGAAGTAGGCAACGCGAAGGAGCTTGCCGAAGCAATGAAAAAAATCGCCTCTGATAAAGATTTTTCAGATAAACTTTCGCGCAATGCCGCACAAATCAGAGAAAAACTTTCCCTTGAAAACACCGCCAAGAAATGGATGGAGTTGTTATAAATGAAAAAGAAGCTGCTCATTGTTGCCCATCATATGACAATCGGCGGAGTCCAGAAATCGCTGATTTCGGCAACAAAAGCATTTGATTACGATAAATACGATATCACTCTCTATCTTCGCAAAAACCGCACCGACCTTCTCGGTTTTATTGATAAGCGCATAAAAGTTATCGTCAACACCGACCCCAACAAATACTACCGCAAACCCTATGCGCTCGCATTGCAGGCAAAAGCATTTGCGGCAAAAATGCTCGG
Organism: Acutalibacteraceae bacterium; assembly: GCA_045634985.1. Lineage (GTDB taxonomy): Bacteria > Bacillota > Clostridia > Oscillospirales > Acutalibacteraceae > CAG-177. The sequence goes on from JAZRBF010000018.1 coordinate 61,716, forward strand.
CAACAAAGAAAAGGCAAAAGAAATCAACGGTATTCTTGAAGAAAGAATCCGCTTTGATATGATGGAATATGAGCGTAAGACATATTTTGCCGATGCTCATTATGATATCGCCGTTGCTTATGTGCAGGGTTATGTTGCGCAGTTTGTCGCAGAGTGTGTGGATGCGGATAAAAAAGTACTTTTCTTTCACACAAGCACCAATGATACCCCCGAAATTCATAATGCGGTTATTCCTCTTTATTCAAGGGTAGCCGCTCTTCATAATGACCAGAAGGCTCTTATTGAAGAATGGTATCCCGATGCAAAAGGCAAAATTACAATCGTTGAAAATTTCACCGATAAAGAGCTTATTGCCGCTCAAAGCAAGGAATTTTCGGTAAGCAAAACTGACAAAACCGTTATCTGCTCCTGCGGAAGGCTCTCCCCTGTCAAAGGCTTTGATATGGCTGTCAATGCGGCACGAATCCTCAAAGACAACGGTATCGACTTCGTCTGGTATTTTGTCGGTGACGGCCCCGAAAGAAGCAAAATCGAAAAGCTGATTGCCGAAAACTCGCTTGAGGATTCAATCATCATAACAGGTATGCAGAAGAATCCGTATCCTTATATGAACGCTTGTGATATTTATGTTCAGCCTTCATACGAAGAGGCTATGCCTGTCACAATCCTTGAAGCCCACAGGCTCAATAAACCTGTTATCTCAACGGCAACTGTCGGCGGTTGTAAGCTCGTTGAAAGCGGCAAAAACGGCATTGTCTGTGATATTTCTCCCGAAGCAATCGCCGAAAGCGTAATTAACCTCATCATTAATAAAGATTTATACGATAATATAATCAATATCCTCAACTCAACCGATTATTCGCACGAGTTTGAAAAATACAAGGAGCAATGGAAGGCTCTTCTGGAGGGATAAAAATGAAAAAGGCAGTTATATTTTTACCTTCAATTCAACACGGTGGCATACAGCGCTCATTATTAGAAGCGTTGAATGTTATAGACACAACAAAGTATGATATAACGGTTTATTCTTATGGTCATTATAATCCCCTGTCTGAATCGTTTCCTGAAGAAGTTAAGGTCATTATTGACACCGACAAATCTCATTATATAAGAAAACCTGTTTCAATTTTTCTGCATATAGCATTATTTTTTGCAAAAATTTTCAGAAACACAAAAAATATAGAAAAGTATTCTAAAAGAATCAAAGAATTTATTCATCAGGAAAAATCAAAGTATCCTGCAAAAAAATATTTTCCTCAAGGCGTTGATGTTTCGATTTCTTATGCTATGGGTTTATGTACCCAAATGGCACTTAGTACAAAAGCTGACAAACATTATGTATTTTTCCACAGCAGTGACCCGAATTTCCATAGAGATTTATCAGATAAATACTTTAAAGACTTTGACAATATTATTGCTGTTGGCGAAAATGTTCAGGAAATGTTAATAGAAAACTTCCCGTCAGTAAAAGAGAAAATAGGATTAATCAGAAATTATATTGATTCAGACAATATAATAAAATTAGCCAATGAATATACGGTTGATACTATTACAGACGATAAAGAAGTTATAATCACATCAGTAATCAGAGTTGATAAAGAAAAAGGTGCTGATTTGCTTGTATCAGCCGCAGCAAAACTCAAAAAACACGGTGTCCCCTTTAAGTGGTATATCGTCGGAGACGGATCGCAACGCAGTGAAACTGAGGCCCAGATTCAGGCAAATAATCTTACAGAAAATATTGTTATTACCGGTTACAAAGAGAATCCTTATCCTTATGTAAAAGCTTGTGATATTTTTGTTCACCCTACATATGAGGAGTCTTTCGGGCTTTCAATATTAGAAGCGCTTATTTTAGGAAAGACAATTGTAAGTACAGAAACCATGGGAGCCAAAGAAGTTCTGAACAACGGAGAATTCGGTTTTTTGGTTTCTATAAATTCGGATGCAATTGCTGACTGTATAATAAAAATTGTTGATGATTTTAAATCCGGGCGCTCAATTCATCAAACATATGATTGCAACAATGAACATCATAAACTCACATATAAACAAAAGTGGGAAACAATACTTGATGGCGGAATATTATCATAATTAATAAATTTCTTAATCTTTATTTGACATATAGTGGAGAAAAAACGATGACAAAAGATTTAATTTCAGTGGTGATGAGCAATTACAACACCAATGAGTTATTTTTAAGAGCTTCAATCGAGAGTATTCTTAATCAGACATATGAAAACTTTGAGTTCATAATAGTCGATGATTGTTCTACGGACAATTCAGTCGATGTTATCGAATCATATAACGACAAACGCATTAAACTGATAAAAAACAAAGAAAATATGGGGCTTACAAAATCACTCAACATTGCAATCAGGGCAGCAAAAGGTGAATTTATTGCCCGTATGGATGCAGATGATATTTCTTTACCTCAGCGATTTGAAAAACAGGTTGAATTTTTAAAGCAAAATCCGGAATACATCGCTTGCGGAACAGCAATCAAGGTCTTCGGCGGACAAGAAAAAGAAAAAATAATATGTCGCACCATACCCGATATTGAATCATTCAGAATACATCTTTTGTTTGGAAATTATCCTAACATTGCTCATCCCACAGCAATGTTTAATCATTCACTTTTGAAAAAACACGATATCGAATATGATGAAAAATGTCTTTTAGCGCAAGACTATAAAATGTGGGTTAACTGCAGCAAATATGCTCCGTGTTTCAACATTAATGAAGTCCTGCTTCATTATCGAGTACACGGCAAGGCTGTATCTGTTGAAAAACAGCAGCTTCAGACTGATATAGCAACTCAAATCATATCAGAACAATTAGAAGCATTGCATATATCCTGCGATGATGAAATTTTAGAAATACACAGAAATTTTATACTCGAGAGAAAAGAATATAACCTGAAGTTCAAAAAGTGGATTAAAAAGCTTATTGCTCAAAACAAAATATATAAAATATATAACGCTGATAAATTAAAAAAGATTTTATGGAAGCGATGGGCAGAGATTTCCTATTTTGAATTAGCAAAATCCCGCAATCCGATAAAGATTATCAGAATATTAGCAAATACCCCCATAAAATTTTGGAATATACTTTTTAAAACATATAAAAACAGACATACAAAGGGTGAAATCATATGAAAAAAGATATAACTGTCAGTATTGTTGTTCCTGTTTACAATGCTGAAAAATACCTTGTAAAATGCCTTGACAGCGTTGTGAATCAGACTTTGGATAATGTTGAAATAATTATCATTGATGACGGTTCAACAGATGGCTCATCAGAAATCTGCTTGGAATATGCAGCAAAAGACAGCCGCATTATCTATTATAAAAAAGAAAACGAAGGCCTTGCTGCTGCACGACAGGACGGAATGGAGAGGGCAAGCGGTGAATATGTCGGTTTTGTTGATTCCGATGACTGGCTTGAGCTTAATATGTATGAAAGAATGTATGCTGTTGCAAAAGAGCACAATGCAGATGTTGTTTTTTGCAACTGTTATAAAGATGAATCAAAAAAGAATGCATACTACCTCGAGCCCGGCGTGTATGACAGAAAAGGTATTGAAGAAAAGATTCTTCCCCGCTCTTTAGCAGGAATCGCACCCAACGGCACCAATTCTGTTATCAGATGGTGCAATTGGCTTCGTATATACCGAATGGATCTTATCAAGGAAAACAACATTAAGTTTGGCAGAGGATTCAGAAGAAGCCAGGATTTGCAACTTACATTTGAAACCGCACTGTGTGCGCAGACATATGTATCTATAAATGATGAATATCTATATCACAACAGAGATGACAGCAACGTAACTTCGTTATCTCGCGGATACACAAAGAATTACTGGAAGCTTATCAGACCTCTTATTGATAAACTGTATGAGGATGTAGAAAATTACAAAAAGCAGGATTTAAGCGACCAGATGCATCTTTGTGCGTTTTTCTTTGCAATGACAGGCATTGAAAATGAATTAAAGACACTTTGTCCAAATGATAAAAAAACAAAAATCGAGCTTATCAGCGAAATCATGAATGACCCTGTTTGCGAAAAATTTATCGGCCACATTCCCACCGAGAAGCTCACTCCCATTCATCGTAAATATTATGCGCTTCTTTGCAAGAAAAAGGCCGCAAAGATTCTCTCATTCACAAAGAGTTACAACCGCAATCAGAAATTCAGAAATAAAGTCATCCGTCCCTTGCTTCATATTCTCACAGAAACCAAAATCTACAAAAAAATCAGAGGAAAATAATATTCCATAAGGAGTCATATATGAAGAAAGAGTTGATAATTGCCTTCAGCTATTACGGTATCGGCGGAGCTCAAAGAAGAGCTTTTGCTCTTGCTGACAGCTTTGCCAAAGAAGGATATGATGTTTATGTCCTTGCTGTTTCAGGCAGCGACTCCACAATAGAAGACGAAAACTATTACAATGTCAATAAGAATGTAAAACTCATTCTTATCCCTGAATATTATGAGAATAATAAAACAAACAAAAATATTGTTGAATCGGATAAAATTATAAATAAAAAAATAACATTCCTAAAAAAAATCCAGTCAGTTTTCAAACCATTTAAAAAAATTACTAAATACATCAATTTCTGTATAAATGGCTTGAGAAAAAGCTATGCATTAAGAAGTTTTATGATTTCTCATCAGGATTCAATCGTCATTCATTTCGGATTTAATATTTATGATATTCTTCACTTTGCAATCAAAGGGTTAAACTGCAAAATTATTTATGCTGAAACAAATGCATCTAACAAATATAAGGCTGAGAGATTCTTTAAATTAATAAAAAAGAAAATTCAAAAAGCCGATGCATTTATTTTTCAGACTGAAGAAGAGAAATCGGATCACAATTTAACTGAATCAAAAATAGCATATGTTATTCATAACCCTATAAAATCCGGGCTTCCTCAACCCTATGAAGGCGCTCGCAACAAAACAATAGTTAACTTCTGTCGCCTGTCGAGGCAAAAGAACTTGCTTCTGCTTATCAAGGCTTTTGAAATGCTTCATAAGGATTTCCCTGATTACAGACTTGAAATCTATGCAGACACAACGGACCCCAACAATACCGAATACCGCAATGAACTCACATCTTATATAAACAGTAATAATCTTAATGATTGTGTGTTTATCCTTCCACCGTCACCTGATATACATAATATTATTTTAAAAAGTGCAATGTTTGTTTCGTCATCAGATTATGAAGGTATCTCAAACTCGATGATTGAGGCAATGGCAATCGGATTACCCTGCATATGTACTGACTGCGACGGAGGCGGTGCAAGAGAAATGATAACAGACGGCGAAAATGGTTTGCTCGTTCCTGTCAGAGATTCTGAAGCATTAAAAACAGCAATGAGCAGAATGATAACAGAAGATGGTTTGTCTGAAAAATGCGGCAAGAATGCAGCAAAAATCAGAGAAACTCATTCACTTGAAAAAATATCAGAAAAATGGATTAAAATTATAAATATGGTAGAAACGGAGAGCTGAAAATGTCGGTTTTTGAAACAGCATATAAGATTAAGCGCAAGTTAAAGAAAACATACCAAAAATATTTTACTGTCACGCACAGATATTCCAGTATTCTCAGTGACAAAAAGCATATAGAAATGGTATACCTGGAGAGAGTTGGAAAAAAATTAAATCTAAAGAATCCTCAAACATTCAATGAAAAATGCAATTGGTTAAAGTTATATGACAGAAATCCAATCTATACTGTTATGGCAGATAAATATCTGGCGAGAGAGTACATTACAGAACGAATTGGCTCTGAACACTTAATACCTTTGATCGGAGTTTGGAATAAAGCTGACGAAATCGATTTTGACAAACTGCCAGAAAAGTTTGTACTTAAATGCAACCACGATAACGGCGTTATAATATGTAGAAATAAATCTGAACTTGATTTTGAAGAAGTTAAAAATAATCTTAATAGCAGACTTGGCAGAGATTATTACAGAAAAAACCGAGAATGGCCATACAAAAACATTCCGAGAAAAATTATTTGTGAACAATTGCTGGAAAATTTGAACGGAAACACACTTTTAGAATATAATGTGTTTTGTTTTAATGGTGTTCCAAAATTCTTCAAAGTCGGAAGTGTTTTGCCTGATGGGTCACTTGCTAAAGACTTTTATGATATAGAATGGAATCATCTTGAGATGAAGACAGGTCCTTCTGCTGGTGATATTTTCCCAAAGCCGATTCATTATAACAAGCTTATAGAATATGCAAAAAAACTTTCTGACGGCACCACACATGTCAGGGTTGACTTTTATGATTGTGATAATATGCTTTATAATGGCGAATTAACATTTTTTTCAAACGGTGGACATATGAAGTTTAATCCCGAAAACTGGGACAAAATCTGGGGAGAGTGCTTAACTCTTCCTAAAAAACGCAGGAGATAAATTATGGCACAACAAAAATGGACAACCATTGTCAGATCAAGCAACAGCGCTTTCAATATGGATTTTAAAGGTCTCAAAAATTGCAAAGACCTTATCTTCCTTTTTGTTCGCAGAACTTTTGTTGCAAAATACAAGCAAACAATTTTAGGCCCTGCTTGGGCGGTTATCCAGCCGTTTTTCACAACGGTTGTTTACTCCGTTTTCTTCGGAAACATTGCAGGTCTCGGCGCATCTGGCGTACCGAACTTCATATTCTATCTTTCAGGCACAATCGTGTGGACACTTTTCGCTAACTGTCTTACCGAAACCTCGCACACCTTTACAGGCAACTCCTCAATTCTCGGCAAAGTGTATTTTCCAAGACTGGTTATGCCGATTTCAACCGCAATTTCGCAGTTTATCGGCTTCTTTATTCAGTTTGCATTTATGCTCTGCTTTATGGCTTATTACCTCATCGTCGACGCAGGGCTTAAACCCAACATATTAATTCTTATGTTACCGCTTGTTCTCGTTCAGCTTGCAATTCTCGGTATGGGATTCGGTATGATAATATCTGCTCTTACAACAAAATACCGCGACCTTGCAATGGTTGTTGGCTTTGGTGTCAGTCTTTGGTCATACTGCTCCCCTGTTGCATATGATATGTTCAGCCGTTCCCAGCTTGCTCCCGGAAGCACCCTTTACAGCATCTATATGCTCAATCCCGTAACGCCTGCAATCAACCTTTTCCGCTTCGGCTTCCTCGGCTCAGGCGAAGTTGACTGGCTGTTTTACGGAATTAGCTGGATTACAACAGCGTTTGTTGCTGTCATCGGTGCTCTGATGTTCAGCAAATCGGAAAAAACCTTTATGGATACAGTGTGAGGTGCGGTATGGAAGAATTAGCAATAAGAGTTGAAAATGTTTCAAAGGAATACCGCCTGGGTGCTATCGGCGGAGCAACGCTTAAAGGTGAAATCCAGTCAGCGCTTGCAAAAATATTCCATAAAGAAGACCCTAATTTAAAAATCGGAGAAAAAGCTCACGACAAAAATGAGCGATTCCTTGCGCTTAATGATCTGTCCTTTGATATAAAGAAAGGTGAAACCGTCGGTATAATCGGCAGAAACGGCGCGGGTAAATCAACTATTCTCAAGCTCATCTGCCGCGTTACCGCTCCGACAAAGGGCAATATCTACCTCAACGGCAGAATAACAAGTATGCTTGAGGTCGGTACAGGTTTCCATCCCGAGCTGACAGGCAGAGAAAATGTTTATCTCAACGGTGCTATTCTCGGTATGAGTAAAGCAGAAATCGAGAAGAAATTCGATGAAATCGTTGAGTTTTCAGAGGTAGGTCAGTTTATCGATACCCCTGTTAAAAGATATTCAAGCGGTATGAAGGTTAAGCTTGCCTTCGCTGTCGCTTCACATCTTGACAGCGAAATTATGATTATGGACGAAGTTCTCGCCGTCGGTGATGTAGCCTTCCAGAATAAATGTATCGACAGAATGAAGAAAGTTGCCGAAGAAGAAGGCAGGACAATTCTTTATGTAAGTCACAATATGCAAACGGTAAAAAACTTGTGCAGCCGTTGTGTTGTACTTTCTCATGGTCAAGTCGCATTTGATGGTGATACAAACGAAGCGATTGCGGTATATATGCAGGATGATCTTGACAACCAGACTTATTTTGATGTAACTTCGTACCCCAGAAACCACAAATGTAATAAATGTTGTTTGATCGATAGTTTAGAAATAATAAACAGAACTACAAACCATATAGAATACGGTGAAAAATATATTTTTAATATGAAGTGGAGATGCCTCAACGGACACGAACACGTAAAAATGAAAATTGTTATCACCAGCACAGACGGATATGCTGTTGGTATAATTCATTGCGGTGAGTTGAAACACATTGAAGGTATTAACGAAACACTATTTTCCTTTGATACCCAATATCTGACACCTGGCAGGTATGCTCTTCATTTTAAGTTATACGATGAAGATCAAACAGGAAACGCAGCATATTACGATCAATGCAAAGGCATTGTTTTTGTTGTGGAACATTCTGACAATTCGATTCATCTTAAGCATTGGTTCAAAAACTGGGGCAACGCTGTTCTCCCCTGCATAGAACAAATTAACGGAGATGATAAAAATGTTTGATTTCAAAGGCGAAACATTACTTATAACAGGCGGTACGGGTTCATTCGGCAATGCCGTTCTCAACCGCTTCCTTAAAACAGATATCAAAGAAATCCGCGTATTCTCTCGCGACGAAAAGAAACACGACGATATGCGCCACGAATTCCAGGCAAAAATGCCCGAAGTTGCGGACAAAATCAAGTTCTACATCGGCGATGTACGCAGTCTTGACTCGCTGAAGAGCGCAATGGTCGGTGTTGATTATGTTTTCCACGCCGCCGCTCTCAAGCAGGTTCCCTCCTGCGAATTCTTTCCGATGGAAGCCGTCAAGACAAATGTTATCGGTACAGATAATGTGCTCACCGCCGCAGTTGAAGCAGGCGTTAAATCTGTTATCTGCCTTTCAACAGATAAGGCAGCCTACCCCATCAACGCAATGGGCATCACAAAGGCTCTTGAAGAAAGAGTTGCAACCGCAAAGTCAAGAACGGTTTCTCCTGACAAAACAAAAATCTGCTGCACCCGCTACGGCAATGTGCTTTGCAGCCGCGGCTCGGTTGTTCCCCTCTGGATTGATCAGATTCAGAACGGTCTGCCCATAACCGTTACAAATCCCGATATGACACGCTTCATCATGTCGCTCGAAGAAGCTGTTGACCTTGTTCTCTTTGCATTCAAAGAGGGTAACAGCGGCGATATCTTCGTTAAAAAAGCTCCTGCCTGCACAATTCAGACTCAGGCAGAGGCAGTATGCGAGCTTTTCGGCGGCAAGAAGGAAGATATCAAGGTCATCGGCATCCGTCACGGCGAAAAGATGTTTGAAACTCTGCTCACCAATGAAGAATGCGCAAAAGCAGAGGATATGGGTGATTTCTTCCGCGTACCTGCAGATAACAGAAGCCTTAATTATGATAAATACTTCTCCGATGGTGACAGTGAGCGCTCAACCCTGACCGAATTCAACAGTAATAACACCGAAATTCTCACTGTTGAACAGGTTAAAGAAAAGCTTCTTGAGCTTCCTTATATCAGAGAAAGACTTGCAGAATTTGGCTTAATGTAAGGTGAAATTATGAAATATAACATCAATTTCAGAAATAACGGCAAACTCAGATTGCTTATAATCGTCGGCACAAGACCCGAGATCATCCGCCTTTCCGAGGTAATCAAGAAATGCCGTAAACATTTTGATACAATACTCGCTCACACAGGTCAGAATTATGACTATACCCTCAACGGTATTTTCTTTGAAGACCTGAATCTTGATGCACCCGAAGTGTATCTTGATTGCGTCGGTGAGAATCTCGGCAGAACTGTCGGTAATATAATTGCATCATCCTATGAACTGATGGAGGAAATCAAGCCCGATGCTCTTCTTGTGCTTGGTGACACAAACAGCTGTCTTTCCGCAATCAGCGCGAAAAGACTTCACATACCTGTTTTCCATATGGAAGCAGGTAACCGCTGCAAGGATGAATGCCTGCCCGAAGAAACAAACAGAAGAATTGTTGATATCATCTGCGATGTAAACATCGCATATTCTGAGCACGCAAGGAGATACCTTGCCGAGTGCGGTCTGCCCAAGGAACGCACCTATGTTTCAGGCTCACCGATGGCAGAAGTGCTTGACGCAAATCTTGATAAGATTCTTGCAAGCGATATTCTCTCAAAACTCGGTCTTGAAGAGAAGAAATATATCCTTCTTTCGGCTCACAGAGAAGAAAATATCGATACTGATAAGAACTTTTTCTCCCTTTTCAATGCTCTCAACAAGCTTGCGGAGAAATACGATATGCCCATTCTCTATTCCTGCCATCCCCGCTCAAGAAAAAGGCTCGAAAACTCCGATATCGTGCTTGATAAACGAATTATTATGCATGAACCTCTCGGATTTTCTGACTATAACAGCCTTCAGCTCGGTGCGTTTGCCGTTGTATCCGACAGCGGTACTCTCCCCGAAGAAAGCAGTTTTTATTTGAGCATCGGCAAACCCTTCCCTGCAGTATGCATCAGAACATCAACTGAGCGTCCCGAAGCACTCGATAAGGGTTGTTTCATTCTTGCAGGTATCGATGAAAACGGACTTCTTCAGGCGGTTGAAACCGCGGTTGAGCTTACCGCCGATGCAGAATCTGCGCTTCCTGTCCCCGATTATACCGACAAGAATGTTTCAGACAAAATCGTAAGACTCATTCAGAGCTATACAGGAATTGTCAACAAAATGGTTTGGAGAAAATTCTGATGAAAATACTTGTTACAGGTGCAAAAGGCTTCGCAGGAAGAAACCTTGTTGCAAATCTTTACACCATAAAAGACGGCAAAAACAAAACAAGACCTGAAATTCAGATTGACGAAATCCTTGAATATGACATTGATTCCACCGCAGATGAATTGCGCGAATACTGCGAAAAAGCAGATTTCGTTTTCCATCTAGCAGGCATCAACAGACCCAAGGATGCAAGCGAATTTTCGGGCAATTACGGAATTCTCGGCGCTGTGCTGGATTGCCTTAAGGAATGCAAAAACACCTGCCCCGTTATGCTTTCGTCATCGGTGCAGGCAACTCTTGAAGGCAGATTCGCAGGCTCGGAATACGGTAAAAGTAAACTTGAAGCCGAAAATATGCTCTTTGCTTACGGCGAAGAAACGGGCGCAAAAGCTCTTGTTTACCGCCTGCCAAATCTTTTCGGCAAATGGTGCAGACCGAATTACAATTCCGCCGTTGCAACCTTCTGCAACAATATTGCAAACGATTTACCCATAACTGTCAATGACCCCTCGGTTGAGCTTGAGCTTCTCTACATCGACGATTTCGTTGATGAAATGCTCAATGCACTTGAGGGTAAGGAAACAAAAAACGGCAATTTCTGCACTTTCTCCGTTACCCATAAGGTACATCTCGGTGAAATAGTTGAGCTTCTTGAAAGCTTCAAGGCGCAGAGTCAGACCCTCGTTATGCCTGAAATTCCTTATAATTCATTTGCAAAAAAGCTTTATTCAACCTATCTCTCGTATCTTCCTGAAGACAAGGTCAGCATTGAGCTGAAAATGAACAGCGACGCAAGAGGAAGTTTCACAGAAATACTGAAAACTGCAAATTGCGGTCAGTTTTCCGTCAATGTAAGCAACCCCGGAATCACCAAGGGTCAGCATTGGCATAACACAAAATGGGAATTTTTCATTGTTGTTTCGGGCAAAGCTCTCATTCAGCAAAGAGAAATCGGCTCGGATAAAGTGCTTGAATTCCGCGTTTCGGGCGATAAACCCGAGGCGGTGCATATGCTCCCCGGCTTTACCCATAACATTATCAATCTCTCTGAAACAGAAAACCTCGTCACTCTTATGTGGGCAAACGAACAGTTTGACCCCAACAAACTCGATACATTTTTTGAAGTTGTGTGAATTAAATGAGTATTAAGAATGCTGAATTAAGAGAATACGAAAAGATGTTGCTGGATATTCTTGCCAACAATCTCTTTGATGCAGGGCGCAATATTGACCTCAATGAGGATAATATCAATGCGCTCTGGTGCGAAGCATACGCTCAGGCTGTTATTCTTATGGCATTCCATAACTCGGATTTCAGAATTCTCCGAAAAGAGAGATGCGAATATATAAGAAAAAAACTCAGCCAGACCCTTGCCGATAATGCAAAGGTTGACTATGAGCATGTGCGCATCTGTTCAATTCTCGAAAAAGCAGGTATCCCCTGCACAATTCTCAAAGGCTTTGCTTCCTCAATGTATTATCGCGACCCCCTTCTCCGTTCAATGGGTGATGTGGATTTTCTCGTTGATATGGATAATTTTGAAGCCGCAAACCGCGTACTCATCGAAAACGGATATCAGCCCACAGGCAAAAATCACGATGTTCACGATATTTATCTCGGAAGCGTTTGCCGATGTGAGATGCATTTTCAGCCATCAGGTATTCCTGAAGGTAAGGCAGGAGTCAAGGTCAGAAAATATCTTTCGGGACTCCTTGAAGAATCCGTAAAGAAACAGACGGAGGTCGGCGAAATCATCGTCCCTTCAACCTTCCATCACGGTCTCATCATCCTTCTGCATATGTGCCACCATCTGACAGGTGACGGCCTCGGTCTTCGTCATCTTTGCGATTGGGCGGTATTCCTCGATAAAATCGGCGAAGAAAAATTCCACGAGCTTTATGACAAACCGCTTAAGGATATCGGTCTTTGGGATTTTGCAAAAATAATGACATTCATTTCCTGCAAATATCTCGGTCTTTCCGAAATGGTATGGTCTGCTGATGCCGATAAAGACCTTGCGGATTATATCCTCATTGATATCATAATCGGCGGTAACTTCGGTCAGAAAAAGGTTGACAGAAGCCACGAAAGCCTCCTGATATCAAGCAAAAATGATAAGGAAGTTTCAATGCTCAGGCAGTTTTTTATTTCTGCAAACAGCATTGTCTATAACAACTGGAAAGCATCAAGGAAATTCAAAATCCTGCTTCCCTTCGGATGGATATTCTTCGGCGGAAGATATCTTATCCGCTCAATTCTCGGAAAGCGTCCGAAAATCCGCCCGAATAAGGTTGCAAAACACGCGTCGGAGAGAATTGATATCTACTCGCGTCTTAACCTTTTCTCAAGTCGTAAAAATCGCTGAAAGGTTGTGTGATTATTACGGAAAATAAAAAGAAAAAGAATAAAGGGCTGAAAGTCTTAATTATAATCATCGCGCTTATTCTTGCTTTGATTCTTTCGGGACTGCTTGTTGCAAACCATTTTCTCGGAAAAATTAACAGAGTAACAGATGACAGCGTTATCTCTGCCAAAGACGAATTCTTCGACACCGACCACGATGACGGCTCTCTTGAAAAACTCGACCCCGACAGCATCATCTGGGATGGTGACCGTTACAAAGGGTCGGATGACCATCTTATCAACATTCTGCTCGTCGGTCAGGACAGGCGTCCGGGCGAAGGAAGACAGCGTTCAGATACGATGATTCTCTGCAGTTTCAACCCCGAAACCAATGAGCTTTCAATGATATCCTTCCTGCGCGACCTTTATGTGCAGATTCCCGGATATTCCGATAACCGAATGAATGCCGCCTATGTTTTCGGCGGATTTCCGCTTCTCAAGGCAACGCTTTATCAGAATTTCGGCGTAACTGTTGACGGATGCTTCGAAGTTGACTTCAGCGGATTCAAGAAAATAATCGATATTGTCGGCGGTGTTGATATTTACCTGACCGCCGCAGAAGCAAAAATCGTTGGTGACGGCGCAAAAGAAGGAATGTGCCACCTTGACGGCGACCACGCGTTGATGTATGCAAGAATCCGTAAGATTGACAGCGATTTTCAGCGCACTTCAAGGCAGAGAAAGGTGCTTACAGCAATTTTCAACAATGTCAAAAGCTGCAGCGTTTCCGAGCTTCTTGACCTCGTCAATGAGATTCTCCCGATTCTCACAACCGATATGTCAAACGGTCGGATTATGTCCCTCGCCGTCAAATATGCACCTGCGGTTGCAGGTCTTAAAATCGAAACTCACAGCGTCCCCTCGGACGGCAACTATAAAAGCGCAATGATAAGAGGAATGGCAGTCAAAGTCCCCGACCTCTATCTTAATAAGAAAAAGATTTTTGAAGAATATCTTCCAATGTGACCTTTTCAATTTTTTCGAATGCGAAGGAGTTATAAAGATGGAATTTAACAAAAATGAATTACTACTCTTTGAATTAAAAGCACGAAAAGTACAGATTATGAGGCATATTCCCGGAATAAGTGACTCTGTTGCAAAGCCCAAAAATTATGGTAACACATCCATCTTATCAACAGAAAACGGCAGAAAACTTATAATTGATGCTGTTCAGAATAATAAACCATTTATGGCAGCACGTTTCGGCACTTCTGAAGGCGCTGCACTATATGAATATTGGAAAAGAAAAATTCTTGGCGGTAAATATTCTGTAAAATATCTTAATCAAATTTGTACTTTGTCTGGATTCTTTCCAAATAATTTAGAAAAGTTATATGAATGGGCAGAGCTCGAGACCAAAGCTTGTAAAAATTTAGATTTGCTCGGATGTATGAATTTTGTTGGTGAAGAATGGATTTATAAAACCTTTTGCGCTGATGCTAAACTTATGCCTGCCGGAGGTTTGTCTTCTGCATCCAAAGGCTGGGCATGGTGTTTAGAGGGTAAAAAAGTTCTTGTTATTCACCCTTTCATCGACACTATTCAAAACCAATATTTACATAATAGAGAAAAAATTTTTCCCGGCACAAATGCGTTGCCATTGTTTGATTTGAAATGTATAAAAGCTGTTCAAACAATAGCTGATGCAACAGATTCTCGCTTTTCAGATTGGTTTGAGGCGTTGGACTATATGTCAGAAGAAGTAACTCATCAAGATTTTGATATTGCATTACTTGGTTGTGGCGCATACGGGTTCCCGTTAGCATCCCGAATCAAAAAAATGGGAAAGACTGCTATTCATATGGGTGGATCATTGCAAACACTTTTTGGAATTAAGGGCAGCCGATGGAACAAAAAAAGCAGCGATATGTTCAACGAATTCTGGGTTTATCCATCTCTTGAAGAAACCCCTAAAGGTTTTGAAAAGGTAGAAGGTGGTTGCTACTGGAACAACCAACAAAAATAATTATGATATGGAGACTTGAGTATGATACCAAGAGTAATACACTATTTTTGGTTCGGCAAACAACCATTAAGTGAACTTGCATTAAAATGTATCGAAAGCTGGAAAAAATATTGTCCCGATTATGAAATAAAGCTGTGGAACGAGGATAATTACGATATTACGCAAAATCAGTATATGCACCAGACCTATTTAGCTGGAAAATACGGTTTTACTGTAGACTATGCGCGACTTGATGTAATCTACAAATATGGCGGAATATATCTAGACACTGATGTTGAACTTTTAAAATCACTTGATGAACTTTTGGATAATCATTGTTTTATGGGTTTTGAAACACAGAAATCAGTTGCGCTTGGATTAGGTTTTGGTGCAGAAGCAGGTAACAATACCATTCTTTCATTGATGAAGACTTATGATGAGATATCATTTATCCTGCCAAACGGAAATCTTAATTTAAGACCATCCCCCGGAATACAAACCGAGATATTAATAAAATTAGGTTTATCCACTGATGGAAAAGAACAAATTATTGATAACGGATGCCATATATATCCAAAAGCATATTTCAATCCTTGCAATCTTGATACCAGTGAAATTATTGTTGAAGATTCGACCATATCTATTCATCATTATGCAGGCAGCTGGCTTACAGAAAAGAATCGCAGAAATAACAGAATATACTCTGCTATAGCTCGTTTCGGCGGAGCCAGATTGGCAAAGTTTATTCGTAAAATTTACAAAAAGATTCTTCATAAATAAACAAAGCCGACTCACCTTCGCGGTGAATCGGCTTTTATTTTATCAATTCAGTTCAACAATCCGCTTTCTTCGAGCTGGACTATAAAATCTTTCAAGTCTGCTTCGGCTTCCTCTCTTGTGACGCCGTTATAATTGCTGAGCATCGCATCGAGCAATTCGTCAAAGGATTTTTCACTTCTCATCTGTTCCCAAAGAAACTTGCTGACAGGATTGAGGATAACAATATGTGCTCCGCAGGACGAGTCAACGGGAACTGCAATGAATTCGCCTGCAATTTCTCTGACAACAAAGCCTTGCTTTACGGAATATTTTTTGTTTTCCATTTTTCTCCCCCGAATCACATATAGAAATCTTTATACCACTCTGCGAACTTACGAAGACCTTCGCGCAATGAGGTTGACGGCTTGAAACCGAAATCTCTTTCGAGTGCCGAAGTGTCAGCATAGGTTACAGGCACATCGCCTGCCTGCATCGGAACAAGCTCCTTGTGCGCCTCAAAATCATAATCCTCAGGCAAAACACCGGCTCTGATAAGCTCCTGCTGAAGAACATCAACAAAATCAAGCAGATTTTCAGGGCTGTTGTTGCCGATGTTATAAACTCTGTAAGGCGGAAGCGGAAGACCGTCTTCGCCGTTTTCTTTTTCGGGCGCGCACTGCATAATTCTCTTGATGCCCTCAACAATATCGTCAACGAAGGTGAAGTCACGCTTGCAGTTACCGTAATTGAAAATCTGAATGGTTTCACCCTTGAGAAGCTTGTTTGTAAATCCGAAATATGCCATATCAGGTCTGCCTGCAGGGCCGTAAACGGTGAAGAAACGAAGACCTGTTGAAGGAATATTATAAAGCTTCGAATAAGCGTGAGCCATCAGCTCGTTGCTCTTTTTGGTTGCCGCATAAAGGCTGACGGGATTATCTACCTTATCGTCGGTGCTGTAAGGAATTTTTTTGTTTGAGCCGTAAACCGATGATGAAGAAGCATAAATAAGATGCTCAACAGGATGGTTGCGGCAGGCTTCAAGAATATTATAAAAACCGATAATGTTGCTTTCAATATAAGCATCGGGATTGGTTATCGAATAGCGCACTCCTGCCTGCGCGGCAAGGTTAACAACAACATCAAAATGATGCTCCTCAAAGCAGGAATCAATAAACTCCTTGTCAGCAATATTACCTTTAAGGAAGATATACTGACTTTTGAATTTCTGCGCCGCAAGATTCAGAATATTTGCAAGACGGTGCTTCTTGATTGAAACATCATAATAGTCATTCATACTGTCAATACCGACTATTTTTATGCCGTCAACAGTGCGGAGCAATTCCATAACAAGATTTGCCCCGACGAAGCCCGATGAGCCTGTAACGAGGACTGTTTTACCTTTGAGATTTATATTGGGAGTAAGCATACCAATCACCTGTCATTATTTATTAATCATATTATATTTTATATTTTAAGAAAAATCAAGTCAAACAATCGCAGAATGTCGGAATAACATCGTCGGCTGTGACTTCGAGAATGCAGTATTCTCCCCTGCCTGTTACCGCGCCGGGGTTGATGATATACACATTGCCGATTTTGTTAAAGGCGGCAATATGAGTGTGACCGTGAAGACAGATATCTGCGCCCTTTTCTGCCGCATTTTTTGCAATCGTTTCAAGACCCGAGTCAACGCTGTATAAATCACCGTGAGTGATAAAAACCGTTTTTCCTGCAGCCTTGAAAACATTATAGATATCATAATTCGAATCATAGTCCCAGTTTCCCTTGACATAAACGGTTTTAATCCTTGAATCAAACATTGTTTCATTCTCGAAATCATCAATTCCGTCGCCAAGAAAAACAAACATCGCCGCGCTGTTTCTATGCTTTGCAATAATTTTGCGAAGCATTTCCCTGTCATTATGAATATCTGATAACACAATAATTTTCATACTGTTTCCTTTCGTTAAATCTATGACAAATATGACCGATATCGCATTGCGGTATCGGTCAATTTTTTAGTCTTTTTTGATTTTCTTGAATTCTCTTCTGGCTTTTTCCTGCATTTTGCCTTTTTTCTTTGCAAATTTCTCTTCAATCTTTTCCTGCTCTTTTTCATACTTCTTTTCGAGCTTTTTGATATCTTCGCTGAACTTGCTGTATGTTTCTGCCTCTGCTTCGCGCTCTTTTTCGTCAATTTTTCTTTCTTGCATCCAGGCAATTGTATCTCTGAGGGATGCTTCAAGCGTCATAGGCTCATAACCAAGCTCGGTTTTAGCCTTGAAGCAGGAGAAATTGCAGTTTTCGCAAAGCTTGCGCACCGAATACTCATTGAGGAGCGGAGGAAGCTTAAGAGCATCGAATATCTTTTCGATTTCGGGAAGAAGTTTAACAATCATACTCTTGCGGAGCTTGAATTTAGGAGGCTTTTTGCCACAGACATATGCAAGAGTTTTGATAAATTCATCAAGAGTATGTGCGTAGCCGCTGAGAATGTAGCATTCACCGTTGCCGCCTTTTTCAGCCGCGGCAACCATACCCTTGGCAACATCGCGCACATCAACAAAGTTATATCCGCCGAAATCCATCGAAACAGGGAAAAGACCCTTGAGATAGAGATTAAGCATTGTGCCGACGCTCGAGGTGTTATTATTATCATAAGGTCCGATGCAGCAGCTCGGATGAACAACACAGACCTTGAGATTATCATCAGCGCTGTCAAGCACATACTGGGTTGCTGCCGCCTTTGATTTCGCATAAGCACCCTCAAGCAAATCAGGGTCAAAGGAATCAATTTCCTTGATTACATTCATATCTTCGCTGGGCGGAATTGCATCAACCGAAGAGCAGAAAACAAGAGTTTTTACGCCGCACTTCTTACAAGCGGCAACAACATTCTTTGTGCCCTCGAAGTTAACTTCCCAGACCTGCTTATCCTTTGTGCCGCTGATATCAACGATACCTGCAACATGATAAACAACATCCGCGCCCTGAAAAGCTTCTTCAAGCTGCTCAAGGCTTGTAACATCGCCCATATATTTTTCGCATTCAATATCATCGAAATAAGGGCTGTCTGTTCGCAGAAGCAGACGCATCTTCTCGCCTCTTGCTTCAAGCTCCTTAACAAGCGCAAAACCGACATATCCCTTACCGCCTGTAATAACACTAAGTTTCTTGCTCATAATTGTCCCCTTTTGCAACGAATTATATCTGGTTATATTTTAACATTTTTTATCAGATTTGTCAAATTTTGTTTTATAATTCAAATACTTGCATTTATAATCAAAATTAATATATATGCAGATTGACATTTTTAATGTTATGTTGTAGAATGTCTATGTTTATAATTTAAGATATAAAAGAGGTTTTAGCAATGAAAATTGATAAGCTTTGCGGCGAAAGATTCAAAGAAAAGCCCTCGGATTGCGTCATTGACAGCCACGCTCTGATGCTCAGAGGCGGTTATATGAAGGGCGTTGCAAACGGCATTTATTCATCATTTATGCCCCTTCGCAGAATCACAAGAAAAATCGAAAACATCATCAGAGAAGAAATGGACGCTATCGACGGTCAGGAAGTTCAGTTTCCCGTTGTTATGCCTGCATCTCTCTGGAGTGAATCAGGCAGATATGAAAGCATCGGCAGCGAGCTGATGAGAATCAAGGACAGAAACGATGCTCCCATGGTTCTCGGTATGACTCACGAGGAAGCCGCTGTTCAGCTCGTTCGCGAATATGCAAACACATACACCAGATATCCCTTTATGATTTATCAGGTGCAGACTAAATTCCGCGACGAAGCAAGACCCAGAGGCGGTCTTATCAGAGTCCGCGAATTCACAATGAAGGATGCTTATTCTTTCCATACATCACAGGAAGACCTCGAAAGATACTATGATATCTGCTACAAAGCATATGAAAGAATTTTTGCAAGAGCAGGTATCCCCGAGGTTATCACCGTTGCTTCAGACAGCGGTATGATGGGTGGCAGCGTTTCTCACGAATATATGCTCCTCTCACCCGTTGGCGAAGACTCAATCGCAGTTTGCTCCGAATGTGATTACAGAGCAAATATGGAAGCAGCCGAGAGCATTATCGTTAACGAAATCAGCGGCGAAACAAAGGCTCTTGAGCTTGTTTATACTCCTGATATCCACACTATCGAAGATATCTGCAACTTCCTTAAGACTCCCCTCGAGGAATCCTGCAAGGCTGTTGTTTACCAGAAGAATATGACTGACGAATATGTTGTTATTTTCGTCAGAGGTGACCTTGATATCAACGAAACAAAGCTCACAAACTATCTCGGCGAAGCAGTTCACCCTGCAGTTATCACAGAGGAAAGCGGCATCATTGCAGGCTTCATCGGCCCTGTTGGTCTTGATGCAGAGAAGTTCACAATTCTCTACGATTCCTCACTTAAAAATACTCACAACCTCTCCTGCGGCGCTAACAAAGCTGACCATCATTACACAGGTCTTTGCATCAGCCGCGATATCGGCGAGGTTGAATATATCGACCTTGCAAAAATCAAGGAAGGCGGCATCTGCCCCAAGTGCGGCAAGCCTGCAATCACAGTTTCAAGAGGCATCGAGGTCGGTAACATCTTCCAGCTCGGCACAAAGTACACCAAGTCAATGGGTATGCAGTATCTTGACAGCGAGGGCAACCTCCAGTATCCCATTATGGGTTGCTACGGTATCGGCGTAGGCAGACTCGCAGCTTCCGTTTGCGAAGCTCACCACGACGAATACGGCCCCATCTGGCCAATGAGCATCGCTCCCTGGCACGTTCAGGTTTGCTGTCTGAGAGCTGACGACGAAGAATGCAAGGGCGTTTCCGATTCACTCTATCAGCAGATGCTCGATGAGAGAATGGAAGTTATCTATGATGACAGAAACATCAGACCCGGCGCAATGTTCTCTGATGCCGACCTTCTCGGCGTACCCGTCAGAGTTATTGTCAGCCCCAGAAACCTTAAGGAAGGCGTTTGCGAAATCGTTACAAGAGATAAGTCAATCAGCCTCAAGGTTGAAACCGAAAAGGTTATTGAAACCGTTAAGGGCATCATCGAAGAAGGACTCAAGTTCTGATTATAAAAAGCAAAGAGCCGCAGGAAAAATCCTGCGGCTTTTTTTGTTGATAAATAACTTTAGGGCGGATAACATCCGTCCATACACTATGGGCGCAGACAAAGTCCACCCTTAACTATTCATTATTCACTTTTCACTGTTAACTATAAAAATAAGGGAGCTGATTTCAGCCCCCTTTGCTTTTATCTCTGAACTCTGCCTGAGCCGTCGCCGCCCGCAAGTTTTTCAACTTCCTTGACGCTGACTCTGTTGAAGTCACCCTCAATTGAATGCTTGAGAGCTGATGCCGCAACAGCAAATTCGATTGCTGCCTGTGAATCCTTACCGCTGAGAAGAGCATAAATCAGACCTGCGCCGAAGCTGTCGCCGCCACCGACTCTGTCAACGATATGAAGATGATATTCCTTTGAGAAGCAGTAATTCTCGCCGTCAAAGAGCATTGCCGCCCAATCGTTATCATTTGCGGAAATTGATGAACGAAGAGTGATTGCAACCTTTTCAAAGCCGAATTTATCAGCAAGCTGCTTTGCAACTGACTTGTAACCCTCTTTGTTGAGTTTACCGCCGTAGATATCGGTGTTTTGAGCTTCGATGCCGAAAACATCCTTTGCATCTTCTTCGTTTGAGATGCAGACATCAACATATTTGCAAAGCTCTGTCATTGCTTCTCTTGCTTCTGCTCTTGTCCAGAGTTTACCTCTGTAGTTAAGGTCGCAGGAAATCTTGACGCCCTTTGCCTTCGCTGCAACGCAAGCCTGCTTGCAGATTTCAACGAGGTTTGCGCCGAGAGCGGGAGTGATGCCTGTAAAGTGGAACCAATCTGCACCTTCAAAAATTGCATCCCAATCAAAATCGCTTGCCTGTGCTTCCTGAATTGCGGAATGTGCTCTGTCATAGATGCATACGGAGCCTCTCTGAGAAGCGCCCTTTTCGAGGAAGTAGATACCCACTCTGTCGCCGCCTCTTACGATTTTGCTTGTGTCAACGCCGAAATAGCGGAGTGAATCAACAGCCGCCTGACCGATTGCGTGGTCGGGAAGCTTTGTTACATAAACGGAATCCATTCCGAAATTTGCAAGTGAAACGGAAACATTAGCTTCACCCCCGCCGAAGGTAGCCTGAAGCTGGTCATCCTGGAAGAAACGGTAATAACCGTTGGGTGCAAGGCGAAGCATAATTTCGCCGAATGTGATTATTCTTGCCATTATCCTCTTGCCTCCTTAACGATTTCAACCGACTTTTTGCACAGAGCGATGATTTCATCCCATTTCTGATTGTCGATGAGGTCTGCAGTAACCATATATGAGCCGCCGCAAGCCGCGATAACGGGGCAAGCAAGGTATTCGCCGAGATTCTTGAGAGAAATGCCGCCTGTGGGCATAACCTTGAACATCGGGAAAGGAGCGCTCATTGCCTTGATTTTATCAAGACCGCCGCTCTGCTCTGCAGGGAAGAATTTAAGCACATCAAGACCGAGTCTGTATGCTGTGTGATAGTCTGTGGGAGTTGTGCAACCTGCGTAGATAGGAACATTCTTGCTCTGGCAGTACTTAACGATTTCTTCGTCAAGACCGGGAGTAACAATGAACTTTGCGCCTGCTTCGATTGCTTCGTCAACCTGTGCGGTTGTGAGCACTGTGCCTGCGCCGACAAGCATTTCAGGAACATTTTCGCTCATAAGCTTGATTGCTGTTGCAGCACCTGCCGCACGGAATGTAACCTCTGCAACGGGTACGCCGCCTTCAACGAGAGCCTTTGCAAGAGCAACGGAATCTCTCTCGGGATTGTTTAATTTGATAACCGGCACAACGCCAATTGACATTATTTTTTCAGAAATCTGATTCATGGTTTTCTCCTCCTGATTACGAATTAGCCTTCTCGCAAGCTAAGTCGGATCGTAGCC
>JAZRBF010000019.1:0-20962 GCA_045634985.1 Acutalibacteraceae bacterium
TGGTATATGCGGAGAGGCTGTCTTCATAAATAATGGAAATCTGGATGTGTATGGTACATATACAAACAGAAACAGTTACACATGTTTTAAAATGTTCTCCGAAAAAGCATATTCTCGGTTTAATGGAGATTTTAATGGAAGTAACAGATGCGATATAGAAAGTGGTTTTTTTGAGTCGAAAGGTAATATGTCGGGATTCGATGCTTCAAAAATTACTGTTATTTTATCAGGAAACAACAAGCAAGACATTAGTGTTTCAAGGTTTAAAACCCTGAGAATTGAAAATAAATCTTACGAAGGTGTTTGCTTTAATAATGATATTAAAGTTTCCTATCTTTTTGATCACCGCCAAAACCAATATACACTGTATAATCAAGGCCAGACCTCTGCTTTTGTTGATTATGACGGCGACGGAATGAAAGATAATGTTGATCCCTATCCCACAGTGGGCAATCCGTGTGTTATAACAGCTATTTCTGAAAATGCGGAAAAAGGAACAGCGGAAGGAACAACAGAAACAGTAGGCGGTACAGTTGTCACCGTAAAAGCTGAACCGACATTCAAATATGAATTTGCTAAATGGGTAGATGGTTCTGGTAAAACTGTCAGCACCTCAACGGAATATACTTTTGTTGCAAAATCGGACATCGAATTAACTGCTGTTTTTTCAAAAAGGCAAAGAAGTATAGCGGTTAATTGTGAAAATGGAACTCTTACTGTTCCGTCCAAAGCAGAAATAGAGTCGTTGGTCACAATTTCTCCAATAAATCCTGCTGAAGGATATGTTCTGGTTGATGGAACTTTAGCTGTTAACGGTGCTGTGATTGAAGGAAACGGCTTTTATATGCCTGATGAAGATGTTGTTATAACAGCAGAATTTTCAAGGAACGATAGTTATTTTGAGTTGAAAGAAAAAATTTCTCAGGCAGAAGAATATGATGAAGCATATTATACTATCGAGTCTGCTGAAAAGTTAATGCAAGCTATAGATTCGGCAAAAGCTGTTTTGGTTAATGATGTTTCCGGGCAAACCGCGCAGGAACATATCGCGCATTTAAATGACGCTGTGTCCGGCTTAATTGAAAGAAGCCCTGTTCGTATTGAAGCAACGGTTGATAATGTTGTCCCGACAGGATGTGACTTGTCAACGAGCAATTTAAGAGTAACCATATTCTATGACAACAACACAAGTGAAGTTGCGTCTGATTATACTGTTTCGGGTTTTGATAATACCGTTATTGATACACAAACAATAACAATTAGTTGTCAAGGTCTTGAGACGGAAATTGCTATAACAGTTGTTGATGAGTCCGTGGTTTCAATATCGGTATATACTTTGCCGGATAAAACGGAATATTTTATCGGTGAATCTCTTGATACTTCGGGGTTGGTTTTGTCTGTCAACTATAATACCGGACGAGTAACTCAGATTGACACCGGATATATGGTTGAACCTATTGTTTTTGAGTATGCAGGAACAAAAGAAATTAATATATCAGTTCAAGAAAAAACAACATCATTTACGGTTACTGTTAATATACCTGTTGAATCTGTTGGATTTGCATATTCTGAATACAGAATAGAAAATGAAAAAACTGAAATGCTTTCTATTTTGATTGAACCACAAGATGCAACTTATCAGAATCTGACATGGTCTTCAAGTGACGAAACTGTTTTAACTGTTTCAGATACCGGTGAAATAACCGCATTAACAACAGGAACAGCTATAGTAACCGCTGTTTCTCATAACGGATTAATTACAGAGTGTCCTGTTACTGTGATATCATTTGCCGATGATGAAAACAGCATTGATTTTGTTTGCGAACTCATCAACAATGGTGCCGAAGTTAAAATTATCAGATATACAGGAACGGAATCGTCGGTCTCTATACCTGAAACAATTGTAGGGTTGCCAGTAACTTCGGTGGATGCTGATGTGTGTTTAAAAAACGAAGGCGTTAATGAAATAATTTTGTCTGCAAATGTCAAGGATTTTAACTATGCATTTTTATGCGGATACACGACGCTTACTCGTATAACGGTTGATGACAACAATTCCGTGTATTCATCAGACGAAGGTGTTTTATACAGCAAAGATTTTACACAACTTTATTTTTGTCCTTCTTCTATGACCGGAGGTTTTATTATTCCTGAAACTGTTGAGGTAATAGGAGAGCATGCTTTTAACAGTTCGCAAGCTGATTTTGTTTATATTCCCGAATCTGTGAAAGTAGTTAAATCTAATGCTTTTTCAGATTCTTGCATAAGTGAGGTTTATTATGAAGGCAGTCAGAAAAAGCTGAACAATATTGATATAGCAGATGATTCCGGTTTTGGGTCAATAAATATTGTGTATGGAAAGTATACAGTTGTATTTTTAAACGGTTCCGAAATTATCAGCGAATCTGATTATTGCCCCGGAGATAAGATTTCTGTGCCTGAAGTTAATACTGAAGAAGGGTACTTCTTTGAAAGCTGGAGCATTGATCTACCAAGTGAAATGCCGAGCGAGAATTTAGAACTTTCAGCTATTATTAAGCCTGTTGTTTATTATGCTTACTTTACTTGTGACGGAGAAATAATTGGTACAGATGAGTTTACAGTTGAAGATGATGGCTTGGACTATCCTGTAATCAACCCAAAAGAGCATTATATATGGGATTGGGAAGAACACCAAATTCAAGCTAGTAATATTGTAATTGAAGGAAAATATGAACCTATCACCTACACAATAACATTTGTTTCAGACGGTAAAACTGTAAAAAGTCAAGAGTATACAATTGAAACATATGATACAATTACGGAGCCTGAACTTTCTTTTCCCGCCAGAGAAGCTTATACTGTTAGCTGGGAAAATTATGAAGGAATGATTGGAAACATAACTGTTAATGAAGTTTATGTTCCGATTGAGTATTCTGTTTTTTACTATTGTGATAATCGGGTTGTTGCCAAAAGAGTATTTACAGTCGAGACCACGATTAATCAGATTATAACTCCGACTATTCCCAAGCGAAGTGGATATGACGCATACTGGGAAAAATTTGATATTGTGCCGCATGATATAATAATTAAAGCGGTATATATTCCTATCGAGTATACTGCACAATTTGTAGCTGATGGAGATGTTGTCTCAACTCAAAAGTTCACCGTTGAAACGGATTGCCTAAATACACCTGAGGTCCCACCTAAAGCTGGATATATAGGTTGTTGGTTACCTTATACATTATCGGCTAAGGATAAGGTTATAACAGCGAGATATTATTTGCCGAATGTGAATTTAGTTTCAAAACAAACTCTTACTTCGGGTGATACATACCGCTTGATGCCTATATGCAACTTCACTCCGACAGGAAAGACCTGGATTTCGAGCGATACTTCCGTTGCTACCGTTGACAGTACGGGCGTTGTTACTGCTGTAGGCGACGGAAAATGCACAATAACCTTAACCTGTTACGGGAAGGATTCACTCGGAAATGAAATTCAGGCAACAACTGATACCGGAATTATCGTTAATGGCGAAAAGGACAATTCAGCCAAGACTTTCAGAGAAATGTTTGATGAGTTTTTTGAGGTTACTCTCCACGATATCTTATATAACTTCAAGGCCTTTTTGATTGTTTTGTTCAAATACGTATATTAAAAACCAAAATCCATCGATTCTTAAACGGAATCGGTGGATTTTTATTTGTCATACTAATTTTAAATTTTGATAATGTGTTGATATATAATTGCTTTAGGATTATTTCTTTTGCGTCCTTCTATTTGTATTTAAGAATTCGTTATTGTTATGACAAGTGAAAGGAACTTATAATTATCAAAAAAATAATTTATACATTGATTATTGAAAATATTTTTTAGAGGTGATATATTTAATATGGAAGTTTATAACATTTGGAGGTAATGTTATGAAATGTATATTAAAAAAGATTTTATCAATTATTATCGTTGCAGTGATGCTGTTTGGCACAGCACCGCTGAGCGGATTTGTCGGTCTTGAGGTGCCTGATTGGCTCGACTTCGGAAAGCTGCTTGCCGTTGAGGCCGAGGCGGCGAATTATAGCGGAAAATGTGGTGACAATCTTACTTGGTCACTCAGTACAACTTCCGGTGAACTTAAAATAACGGGTACCGGTGCGATGTATAACTATTCGTATGGTTCAGAAACACCTTGGTACTCACAGCGTTCATATATTAAAAGTGTTTATATCAGTGATGGAGTAACAACTATAGGTGATGAAGCGTTTCTTTTTTATGCGGCCATTACAAGCGTAACGATGCCCAACAGCATAAAGACTATCGGACAAAAGTCGTTTATGTCTTGTTACAACTTGAAAAAAATTACTATTCCCAACGGTGTAATAACCATTGGAGACCACGCCTTTGATAACTGCATTCTGCTCACAAGCATAACGATTCCCCAAAGCGTTACAGCTATCGGCGAAGAAGCTTTTTCTTCGTGCACCGCTTTAGACCGTATCGCGGTTGACCGTAATAACAGCTACTTTTCGAATGATGACTACGGGGTATTGTTTAATAAAAACAAGACGGTTCTTATTCAATATCCGGCAGGAAATGCCAGGAGCCAATATACTGTTCCGTCCAGCGTAATAACCATCGGAAACAGGGCGTTTGAAAGCAACAAAAAACTTACAAATATAGAAATTCCGGACGGTGTTCAGACTATTGGTGAAGGAGCTTTTGACAGCGCTACCAATATCAGTAAAATCGTGATCCCTCCGAGTGTGACTTCAATCGGTAATTTGGCGTTCCGATACTGCAACAGTTTGGAAGAAATGGTTATTCCCGATAGTGTTAAAAGTATAGGTTTCGGTGCTTTTGGCAGCTGTCAGAAATTAAAGAGCGTAATAATCCGTGGCGAGGACGTAATAATTGGCAACGGTCTCTTCAATTATTGCCCGTCTCTTGAGTACGTGCATATTTCGTCTGAAACAACCGAAATCGGCGAAGATATATTTGCAGACACTCCGTCAGCTTTTATTTGTTCCACGTCAGAAGAGTCTTTTGCCAAAACATATGCTGACAAAAACAGCATAGAATTCAAGAAATGCAACGGACATAGATTTGCTGTTTTCTCAACCGAAAAATCATTTACCGTTAAAACCGGAGAAAAAATGAGCCTCGCTTTTGGTTCAATTATCGACGGCAAGCTGGATGGCGAATGGGAAAAGATGGCGATTACCGTCAGTGACCCCACAGTAATTTCTTTGTCGGATTACAAAAAGACTGAGTATGGATATGCTCTTGATGTGCTTGGTAAAAAAGAGGGAATATCCAACCTTGTGGTTACTGATGCCGAAACAGGAGAAAACGTAGTTCTTACTATAACGGTTGATGATTCTTTCGTTAAAACTTACTCTTATGCAATCGATTCGCTTCCGACGTTTTATCCCAACAACAATTTTGAAAATAACGTTAAGACAAATATATATAATTTGAACGGCATTTATATAAACAACTACCAATGCACAAAGAACGGAAACAAATATGAAGTTTCGTTCAATGCATATAACGAGCAATATCACCATGCTGCGGTTGATATATATGATGCCGACGGCAACTGGATTGCTGCTGAAAGAATAGATAAATATAATATGATAGCAAGTTTGTTTGATACAGGCGATCAGGTTTACTATATGATTACGGATTGGGATTGGCTCTCCTACACCCACAATATGCACACAAAGATGAGCTCTGTAAAATTTGAGGTACCTGATGGCGGATATTTTGAGATTTCAAACAATTACGCCGAGTCACCCGGATGCTTTTTATATAACAGCATTGATATCTTTTTGGAAGGCGTATCTGCTGCGATAGACGTAATAACAGATGATATAGAAACACCGTTTTATGACCTGATTAAAAATAAACTCCAAAACGACAAATCAAAAAGAGATATTTTCCTTGAGATTTTTATAAAAGCAGCAGATAAAGAAATCAGGGATTACAGTAAAAACTTAACCAACGGAATGGTAAGCAACTCTTATGAGGGCATTTGCGGATTGTTTGATAATATGCTTGGCTCTATGGAAATAGATTGGAGGCATTTCTTCAGCATCACGTTGGGATTAACCGAAGCTGTGATAAAAAAACTTTCAGGATCAATGGGACTTGTGCTCGATGGTTGTTTCGAAATTTCTGATGCAACAAACAGATTTCTTCAGGGCGTGGACATTGGTTTTTCAGTAGACGAACCGTATATTTGCGTTTATTCAGACATCGAGGAAGGATATATCAACCCTTACGGAGTAATAGTAAACACAAACGGCAACGTTGATGCTGAAACGGTGCTTCAGGTTTTCAGAATTTCCAACGATGACTCGGTAAAGGTTATTCTTGACAGTGACAATCCTCTTGAAATGCACGAGCTGTATAATATCAGTTTTGTCAAAGATGATAAGAATGTTCAGCCTAACGGCAAGGTAAAGGTTCACGTTCCGATTCCCGAAGGGATGAACGGCAGTACAAGTAAAATTTACAGACAGGAAGCGGACGGCTCATGGACCGTTCTGAACGCTAAGGTTGAAGGCGATTATCTTGTTTTTGAAACTGACCACTTCAGCCTTTATGCAATTGTAGGCGATAAGGCAGAGCTGAAAATTGTTTCATTGCCCGATAAATTGAATTACACTATGGGTGATACGCTGGATTCAGCAGGTTTGTCACTTGAACTTAACGGAAATGTGATAACAAGCGGATTTATATGTGATTCAACGGTTATATATGAAGTTGGCAAGCAAACAATCACAGTTTGTTATGCAGGTCTGACAGCGGAATTTGACGTTAAAGTCAATATGAACGCACCTGAAATCTCCGTTCCGTCAACAACAACTGTCAACTACGGCGATACGCTTATCCTCAATCTTGGTGAATTTAATTTGTCGAAAGGATACTTTGTTGAGTGGAGTGTGAATGGCAACGGTGTAAAGATTCAGCCGAGTGCAGAAGGCACACAGTGCAGCGTTACTTCAGTTTCAAGCGGTACGGTAACCGTTACGGCAAAAATTGTTGATAAAGACGGAAAACCGGTAACTAATGCAGACGGAACTGCTGTTCAGGATGAAATTACGCTTAAATCCAACGCAGGTTTCTTCCAGAAGCTGATTTCGTTCTTCAAGAATCTTTTCGGAATAAACAGAACTATTGTTCAGACAATTATGAGAGATAGTTTCTGAAAAACAAGGGAACCGTAACGAAAGCTATAATATTAATAAAGGAGTGGAGATTATGAAAATATTGCAGATATGTGTTTCTTTTATTCTGATAGTTGCAATGGGCGTGTTTTCGTATTTTTCTCCGCTGTTTGTGATGAGTTATTCGGGGGAATCTTATTCGATTGATTATGAAATTCCCGATGAAATATACGGATATCAGACGATTTCCGCCGAAAGAAAGGATGATTGGATGGCTGAATGGATTTGGAATAAGGATAATCTGACAGATAACAACACCTGGATGTGTTTTAACAAGAAGGTTACCCTTGAAAATGTTCCGCAGAGTCTTATTGCTGACATTGCGGCGGATTCTAAATATTGGCTTTATATCAACGGCGAAACCGTTGTCTTTGAGGGTAGTGTGAAGCGCGGACCCGATAAAGAAAGCGGATATTATGACAGCGTTGATATCGCGCCCTATCTCAAAAAAGGCGAAAACTCAATTTGTGCTCTGGTGTGGTTCTGGGGTGAGCAGAAGAACTATTCCTATAACAGCAGCGGTCAGGGTGGCTTCCTTTTTGAAGCGGTAAGCGACGGAATTGCAATTGTTTCTGACAGCAGTTGGAAGGTCAGAAAGCACGATGCATATATCAACAGCCGTCAGTATCAGCCTAATTACAGACTTCCTGAATACAGTGTTTACTATGATGCAAGGGAAGAATTCGGCGATTGGCTTGATAATTCCTTTGATTTTTCTGCCTGGGAAAACGCAACCGAATACGGAGCAGGCGGCGAAGGTGCGTACGGTAAGCTTTATCCGAGAGGGATACCGCTTCTTAAGGATTACGGTCTTAAAGACTACGAAAATTCGGCTCTCTACGAAAATTACACCGTAAAGAAATTTCCGAGCGAAAAGATTACGGTTGATATTCCGTATAATGCGCAGGTTACCGTTTATCTCAAAGTGATTGCTTCTGCAGGAAAGAAAATCCGCATAACAACCGAAAATACACCGCTCGGAGCTGTTTCGACCACATATATCACCAAAGACGGAGAGCAGGAATTTGAGTCTTTGGGATGGGTTAACGGCGAGCATATCACCTATAAAATCCCCAAAGGTGTAACGGTTGTTTCTCTTAAATACCGCGAAACAGGCTATAACAGCGAATTCAGCGGCAATTTCACTTGTGACGATGAATTTATGAATTCCTTGTGGCAGAAGTCGCTTCGCACACTTTATGTTACTATGCGCGATAACTTTATGGATTGTCCCGACAGAGAAAGAGCGCAATGGTGGGGCGATATCACAAGCGAAATGTTTATGACGATGTATTCTATGGACAGCAATTCCTATCTGCTTTATCAGAAGGGTGTTCAGGCAATGCTCGCTCATACTGACGAAACAAAGGTGCTTCAGACTGTTGTGCCTATCAGCGATGATTATTTTGAACTTCCTGTGCAACAGCTTGCAGGAATTGCAGGTTTCCTCAAATACTACGAATATACAGGCGACATTGCTCTTATCGGAAAGGTCTACGATGCCGCGGTTGATTACCTGAAACTCTGGTCAATGGGTGAAAATAATCTTGTTGTTCACCGTCAGGGCTCGTGGGATTGGCCTGACTGGGGCGATAACGCAGATATGACCGCCATTGAATACGCCTGGTATTATCACGCACTTTCTGCTGCAGAAGAGATGGCAAAGCTTCTGGGTAAAGATGAGGATATCTCATTCTTTGCGGGCAGAAAAGAAACAATTGAAAAGGGTTACAAAAATCTCTGGACAGAAGAAGGCTATAAAAGCGAAGGTGTCAAAAAGCCTGATGACAGAGCCAATGCTCTTGCGGTTTTCTCGGGTCTTGCAACCGAAGACCAGTACAGAGTTATTACGAATGTACTCAATACTGTTCAGAATTCAAGTCCGTATATGGAATATTATGTGCTTGAATCGCTGTGCAAAATGGGGGAATATGAAGCCGCATATAACAGAATCAAAGACAGATATGCTGATATGGTAAGCGCGGATTATTCAACACTCTGGGAAAATTGGGATATGTATTGGGGTACTAAAAACCACGCTTGGAGCGGCGGACCTCTTGTAATTATGAGCAAATATTTTGCAGGTATCACTCCGCTTGGAGCAGGCTATGAAAAGGTTAAAATCGATCCTCAATATGACCTGATGGGCAACATCAATTGCACAGTACCCAGCGTAAAGGGATTAATTACCCTTGATTACAGTAAATCCTCCGATAATTGCACCGTCAATCTTACTCTTCCGCAGGGAATGAGCGCAGTTTTGTATGTGCCGTCTGATGCAGTTGTTAACATCAATTCACAGCCATATTATCAAAACGGAAATTACATAAGCAATGAAGCAGGTCTTGTTGAAATTATAGAAAAATAAAGCAGAGAAAAACTGCGTCTGCTTGACATTATGTATTTACTCGTGATATACTTTTGAACAGAAATGTTTAACTTTAAAATTTTTATGAGGTGATATTGTGTCAAAGAAAATCAGCTTTTATCTTAATTTTGTACCCTCTGATGTTATTGGTATAAAGGATACTTTTAAGTTGAACGGTCATCTGGGTGTGCTTGATATCAATCCTAACGGAATTTCAATCGAATACTTCCCGGCGACCAACAGAAACAGTGTTTTGTTCTTCAGCGCAAAGCACGATGAATATACAATTGAAAGAAAATCGGTTATTCACAAGGTTTTTCCGCTTTCTTTCAGAGTTAACCTGTTGATTATCCACTCCGATTTATTCACAGCAACAATTTATGCTTATGAAAGTTCCTATCTTGAAAAGTTTGCCGCTTCTAACCCTGATCGCGATTATTATCTGAATGCAGATGAAATTAATGAGCTTGAAATGGCATTTCACGACGCAAGAAAGCAGGCTGAAAATCCTGCAAACAATGCGGTAGCAATTGAATCAGATTCAATGAAGAACGATTCCGCTGAATCCAAGGCAGCTTCTTCAATTGAATTAACAACCGCAGCTCCTGTTTATTCGCAGCCTGTGGCTTCACCGGTTGCGCCGACAAAAGCTCCCGACCCCGTTCCTTCTCAGCCTGCAGCCCCTGCAACTTCGGAAGCAGATGAAATTCTTAAGTTCAAAAATCTTCTTGATATGGGTATCATCACCCAGGAAGAATTTGACGCAAAGAAAAAGCAGATTCTCGGTTTATAATGAAGCTATGACCTCACACAAGTGGGGTCATTTCTTGCTTTTATAAGGTGGAAAAATATGAAAATTATTATTGATGCGGATGCTTGTCCCGTTGTTGATATTGCGGTTGAAACCGCGAAAAACCGCTCTCTTGAATGCATAATTGTTTGCGATAACACTCATTTTATCCAAAAAGATGGCGCGGTTACGGTTGTTGTTGATAAAGGTGCGGATTCGGCTGATTGCAGGATTGCAAACCTGACAGAAAAGGGTGATGTTATTATCACGCAGGATTACGGTCTTGCGGCGCTGATTCTCGGAAAGGGAGGAAAGGCGCTCAATCAGAACGGTTTGATTTACAATGATTCAAACATCGAAAACCTGCTTTTTACACGATATATCAGCAAAAAAGAGCGTATGGCAGGCAACAGGACAAAAGGTCCGAAGAAAAGGACGCCGCAGAATGACGCGGATTTTATCGAGGCATTCAATCGGCTTCTTGAAGGCAAATAAAATGCTGATTTTATTTTAAAATGATTATAAAAAGGTATTGATTTTAAAAAAATAAAGTGCTATAATGTCGAAAATCGAATAATTTATGGTTGAAGTTTGCAGAAGAAGCAGATGCTGCCGAAGGAGTAACGCTCTCAGGCTTCCCGAAAGGGAAAGGGACTGCAAATGGACATAACTTTGGAGAATCTCATTAAATTGAGTGCCGAAGGGGCAAGGCGAAAGCTAATCTCTCAGGCAAAAGGACAAAGTTTTTATTTCCGTTTTTTCATCGGAATAGTTTTGTGCTTTTGTCGGATTACGCCCTGTAATCCGATTTTTTTATTTTATTTTTTGATTCGGAGGTAATCAAATGGAAGCGTTTTTTGAAAAAGTGGCAGAGATAAACGGCTCTGTCAACGGTGTTGTGTGGGGTACATTCGGTCTTGCCCTGCTTATCGGCACGGGCATTCTTATGACCGTTGTTACAAAGGTCTTTCAGGTAACACACATCAAGCTCTGGTGGAAAAACACCATCGGAAGCCTTTTCACAAAGAATGTTATCGGTCATTCAAAGGAGAAGGGCTCAATTTCTCCCTTCCAGGCTCTTTGCACAGCTCTTGCAGCAACAGTCGGAACAGGTAACATCGCAGGCGTTGCCGCCGCTATCTGCATCGGCGGTGCAGGTGCAGTTTTCTGGATGTGGGTTGCCGCATTCTTCGGAATGATGACTAACTTCTCTGAAAATGCACTCGGCATTTATTTCCGCCGCCGCAACGAAAAAGGCGAGTGGTCAGGCGGTGCAATGTATTATCTGCGTGACGGTCTCGGAAGCAAAAAGGGATGCAAGGTAATCGGCAATGTTCTTGCCGTTCTTTTCTGCATCTTCACAATGCTTGCATCTTTCGGCATCGGCAGTATGGGTCAGGTCAACAAGATTGTTGCCAATGTTGCAACAGCATTCGATGTTCAGACTCTTTCCTCTGTTCAGGTTCTCGGCGGTGTTTCGCTCTATAACCTTGTTCTCGGTTTAATCATTATGGCTCTTGTTGCTCTTATCACTCTTGGCGGTCTTAAGAGAATTGCAAGCGTTGCTGAAAAGATTGTTCCTTTTATGATTGTTCTTTTTGTTGCAGGCAGCCTTGTTATCATCGGCAAGAATTATGACCAGATTATTCCTGCTTTCAAAACAATCTTTGTCAACGCATTCAATCCCGAAGCATTTGTCGGCGGTACTCTCGGCGCAGCAATCAGTGTTGCAATCACTCAGGGCTTCAAGAGAGGCGTTTTCTCAAACGAAGCAGGTCTTGGTTCATCCGTTATGGTTCATTCAAATTCAAATGTTAAAGAACCTGTTAAGCAGGGTATGTGGGGTATCTTTGAAGTTTTTGCAGATACAATGATTGTTTGCACTATGACAGCTCTTGTTGTTCTCACATCGGGCGTATTTAATACTCAGACAGGCGAAATTGCAGAAGGTCTTACCGATGCAACACTTGTTGCAGGTGCGTTCAACAGCGTATTCTCCTGGGGCAATATCGGTCAGAAATTTGTTGCAATTGCAATGTTCCTCTTTGCATTCACAACCGTTCTTGGTTGGTCACATTACGGCTCAAAGGCGTGGGAATTTCTTTTCGGAGCAAAGACAACAATCGTATTCAAAATCATCCATGTTATCACCGTTATCTTTGGTGCGGTTATGACATCATCTCTTGCATGGGATATTTCAGACACATTCAACGGTCTTATGATGATTCCAAACCTTATCGGTGTTGTTGTTCTCTTCCCGCTTGTTATGAAGATTACCCAAAACTATGTTGACCGTAAGGTTAAGAAAAAGGATGTTGCGCCCGTTATTTCCTATGACCCCGAGCTTCAGAAGGAAGCAGAGGCAAATCTCGACGAATAATAATTCACATTGCATAAAAAAGCAGACAGCACATTGCGTGTTGTCTGCTTTTTGTTGTTATTCATCTGATTTATCGGGAGTATCGGAAGTGAAATTATCGGTGTATTTCTCTGCCTGCAAGCGGAACATATAAGCATATTTGCCGTCTTGAGCCATAAGTTCATCGTGGCTTCCGCATTCAACGATTCTGCCTTTTTCGAGCATCAGGATTCTGTCTGCATGACGGGTTGTTGAAAGTCGGTGCGAAATGAAAATAACCGTTCTGTCCTTGCATCCGTTACTGATTGCCTGATTGAGCTCGTATTCGGAAATCGGGTCAAGATTTGCTGAAGGCTCGTCAAGAATGATATAGGGACATTGCTTATAGAATACTCTTGCAATGGCAAGTTTCTGCTGCTCGCCGCCTGAAAGCATAAGACCGTTTTCATCAAATTCCTTGAGGAGAATTGTATCTGCTCCGTTGGGCAGAGGTTTGCTGAAACCTGCGATTTTAAGAGCCTCGAGCACTCTGTCTTTATCATAATCTTTTGAGAGTGCAACATTTTCGCCGACAGTCGCTCCGAAAAGCTGGAAATCCTGGAAAACTGCGGAAAATCTTGCCCGATGGCTCATAATTGTTTCCTCGCGGATATCTCTGCCGCCGATTTTTATTGAGCCGCTTTTTACATCGTAAAGACGGAGTAGGAGGTTGGTGAGCGTTGTTTTACCTGCGCCGTTATATCCGACGAGAGCAACCTTTTCGCCCGGTTTGATTTCGAATGAAACGCCGTCAATACTGTCGGATTTGTTTCCTTCATATGAAAAGCTGATGTTTTCAACCGATATTGTTTCGGGTTTACCGATTTTTGCAACGTGCTTACCGTCTTTGATTTTGTTTTCAACAGCAAGGAAGTTGCGGCATTTTTCAATCATCTTTGAGCGCTCGGTGAAGTTACGCAGACTGTAAACCGTCAGGTAAAGCACATTGCTGCCGATTGTTACCGCGCCGTTGAAGGTCGCGACGAAATCGCCTGCGGACATCTTGCCCGTAACGAGTGTCTGATAGCCGATATAGAGGCTGAGGATGAGCATAAAGCCGACAACCTGCACCGAGAATTCCTGAAGGAAGAAGAGCGAATCAAGTTTTCTGATATATTTTCGCTGGGTGTTGATAACATCGTCTGCGCTTTCGTTGAATCTGCGGCGGAGCAGGGGATAGATACCGCTTGTACGGATTTCGCCTGCATAATCGGGCAGATAGAAAATTCGTGCAAAATAGTCGCCTCTGCGATGCTTTTCGGTGACTGCTTCTCTGCGCTTTGTCTGAATATTACCCGTATATTTTCCCAGAGGGATGAAAATGATAACGCTGACAAGCACTATCAGAAGGCAAACGGGGTCAATCGAAAGCATAATTGCGCCGATTGCAGCGAATGAAACGATTTCTTCAACATAACCTCTGACGAGATTGAGCACATTGCGAAGGTTATCCGCTGTGTTTTCAATTGAAAGAATAAAATCGCTGTAGAATCCGGGGTCATCGTAGTTTGCGAGGTCAAGCTTTGCCGCTTTTTCATAGAAAATAGACTGAATGCCGAGGTCCATTTTTTCGCGCTCTCTGTGAACAAAAAGCTCATAGAATACATTTGAAAAAATTTCGCTTATAACAATTACGGCAAGCATTGCAACGATGCCGAAGATGATTCTTTTAGGGTCTGCACCATTCTGAACTTCATCGATTATGAATTTCAGACCGATGACGGGAATGAGTTTGCTCGGCAAAGCGCCTGTTATCTGCTCAAAGATTTCTCCGATAACGAGCCAGGGAGAGATTTTGAACATCGTTTTAAGCATAAAGAAGATGTTTGAGAGGGTGCTGAAATGCTGCTTTGCTTTTTTCTTCATATCATTCATCGCCTCCTTCTGCATTTCTGTAGCTTGATGCCTGGAGGTTGAACATTTCGCAGTAACCGTTGCCGTTTGCCATAAGCTGCTCGTGAGTGCCGCATTCGCTGACCTTACCGCCCTCAAAAACATAAATTCTGTCTGAAAGCACTGCGCTTGAAAGACGGTGGGAGATATAGATGACAGTCTTTTCTTTGGTTGCTTCAATCAGACTTTCGTACATCTTATATTCGGCAATGGGGTCAAGAGCGGATGAAGGCTCATCAAGAAGAGCGAGGTCAAAATCTTTTGCAAACATTCTTGCTGCGCAGAGTTTTTGTTGCTCGCCGCCCGAAAGACCCGTTCCTTTTTCATCAAATTCGCGGGTAAAGACAGTTTCTTTCTGCTCGGGCAGAGCCATTATTCTCTCATAAATTCCTGCCGATCTCAATGCGTTATCAACTGTTTCGGAATCTTCCTCGGATTCGGTTTCGCGGCAGAGTACATTTTCGTTAACAGTGAGCGCAAACACCTTATAATCCTGGAAAACTGTTGCAAGGCGGTTGCGGATTGAAAGAATATCGTATTCTCGGATATCTCTTCCGTTATATAAAATAGTGCCGCTGTCGGGGTTATAAAAACGGAGAAGAAGCTTTACAAAGGTTGTTTTGCCTGCGCCGTTTTTGCCGACAACTGCAATGGTTTCGTTCTTTGAAACCTTGAATGAAAGTCCGTTGAGCGAGGGCCTCTTTGCGCCGGGATAGGTGAAATGAACATCAATGAATTCAAGGGATTCGAATTCCTCAGCCTGTCTGTTGCCGCTGATAACCGTCGGCTCATATTCCATAAATTCTCTGAGATTTGCGAAATACTCCGATTCCTTTCGAAGGCAAGCGATGGAGTCGCTGAGATTATTGAGGGAATCCTTGAGATTGCTGACCGCTGTTACAATAACGGAGAAATCTGCAATTGCAAGGTTGCGCTTGATAACAAAACGGTAGGATGCGTATGAATAAGCTGAAACAACGGGCAATGCTCTTGCAAAAACACCGCCGAGAAGCTCAAGAATCATCATCTTCACGCCGTATTTTTTGAGGATTGCTCTGTTTTCATCAACTGCGGTCTTAAAGCGGTTATGCATAACTTCAAAGATGCCCGAGGTGCGCATATCCTTTGCGAAATCTTTAAGAAAAACCGTTCTTTTTACATAGTCTTTCGAGCGTTTGTGGGGAGTCATTTCTTTATCTCTGCCGACCTCCACCTTGCCCTTGATTGCACTTGCGATAACAACAACAATCGCGAAAAGGAGAATCAGAAGCAGCCTGTAATCGATTGAAACAACATAGATAACAAGGAAAATCGCCGTTACCGCGTTTGCAATGATATTTGCAAAACTATAGCTGAATTCAATGAAATGGTCATTAGCAACGATTTCGGTAGCTCTCTTATATTTATTATAGAATTCGGGGTTTTCGTAGCACGCCATATCGACCTTTACCGCTTTTTGAAAGATAAGGTCATTCATATTCTTATAGAAATATTTCATTCTTGTGCAAACGAAATAGTCGGTAAGGCAGTCGATACCTTTTGCAATAAA
Source organism: Acutalibacteraceae bacterium (assembly GCA_045634985.1). Classification (GTDB taxonomy): domain Bacteria; phylum Bacillota; class Clostridia; order Oscillospirales; family Acutalibacteraceae; genus CAG-177. The sequence continues at coordinate 16,210 of JAZRBF010000019.1, forward strand.
TCCTGCGGCGGCAAACATAATAACGAGCATTGCGTATTTCTCAAAGCTTCCGCCGTTTTCAACGAGTTCAAGCAAAAGCTTAAGAAACAGTATCTGCTGAATGAATCCTGTAAAAAAATGGTGGCCAATCATTGCAAAAATATAGGATGAAGTAAGCAGGGGAGCGCATTTTATAACCATTTTCAATGCATACAGCGTGTCCGAAAAAGAAGATGATTTTTTCTTTTTTTTCTTTTTACTCAATCGGCTTCCTCCTTTCTTTATTCCTGAAAATAATACAACATTTTAAAAATATCATATTATATTAGTCAAGTCAAGAAATAATATTGTTTTATAAAATTTTATGTGATATAATCAATTTATCAGGTTTTCGGAGGCGGAATATGGACTGGAAAAAAGAGCTTTTTGATAAAGACGAAAAACCGCTCGACAGGCTTGTTGATTCCTACAGCCATACCTCGGTTTTCAGGACGATTGGTTTCATCGGCGACAGCCTTTCATCTGGCGAGTTTGAAACCCGCGATGAGCAGGGTAACAGAGGTTACCACGATATGTATGAGTATTCCTGGGGTCAGTATATTGCGAGAAAAAACGGTCTGAAGGGCTATAACTTTTCTCGAGGCGGTATGACCGCGAAGGAATATATCGAATCTTTTGCCGAGGCAAGAGGTTTCTGGGATAAGGATAAGGCTTGTCAGGCATATGTTATTGCCCTCGGAGTGAATGATATTTACAATAGGGGCGACGAAATCGGCGGAGTTGAGGACATCGACCCCGAGGATTACACAAAAAACAAGCCGACATTTATCGGATATTATGCCGCGATTATAAGCAGATACAAGGAAATCAGCCCCGATGCAAGATTCTTCTTTGTGACCTTCCCTGACAGCGGCAACCCCGATCTTGAAAAGAAGACCCTCGCTATGGTCGACGCGCTTTATGACCTTGCGGATTATTTTGAAAATTCATTTGTTATTGATTTGTATAAATACGGCCCTGTTTATGACGATGAATTCAACAAGCAATTTATGATGCACGGCCATATGAATGCAAGCGGATATATCTTCACTGCGAAAATGATTGATTCATATATCGATTATATCGTCAGAAAGAATCCTGAAAAATTCAATACCGTCTGCTTTGTCGGTACTGATATCAGATATTGAGAGGTGCAATATGAAAACAGCTCAGTTAACCCCTGAAAAAGCGGCTCGTCTGCAGCAAAAACGCGAAAAAGAAATCCTTAAATGGGAAAAGGAGAAGGCAAGACCGAGAAAAAATCTCTATTTTATTTATCTTGTATTTATCATTGCTTTGATTTATGCAACGGATGAAATCGCTTCGCAGATTGGTATGCTGATGAAGAGCGAAATCGCTGAAGACCTTTTTGCAAAATACGGCAACAGCTCCGTCGGTATGCTTGACCTTGTTTCATCTCTTGCAATTCCGTTTCAGGCGGTAGGTCTTTTATACAGACCTCTTGCTGACAGATGGGGAAGAAAGAAGTTTCTTATCATCAATACCTTCGGTATGAGCTTTGCGCTTCTTCTGATTTTCCTTTCAGGCAATCTTGCTCTCTATTTCCTCGGCGCGTGCCTTGTTCAGTTTTTCATTCCCCACGATATGCATGTTGTTTATATTATGGAATCTTCTCCGTCAAAACATAGAGCAAGGATTTATTCGGTCATCAAATTCTTTGCCAATATGGGCGTTATGCTTGTACCCCTGCTCAGAAGATGGCTCATCAGCACAGCAGGTGATTCCTACGGATGGAGAATGGTTTATTTCATTCCTGCGGTTGTCGGTCTTGTTGTCAGCTTCATTGCGCTTCTCGGAGCAAGAGAAACACCTTCATTTATCGAATCGAGGCTCAGCTATCTTAAGATGAGCGACGATGAAAGACTTGAGCTTGAAATGAGCAAAAAAGCAGAAAGCAAGCAGGGCGGTCTTATTCCTGCGCTCAAGTTTGCGTTTTCGCATAAACAGCTTCGTTGGCTCTATGTTGCATCTGCGCTCGCAAATATCGGATTTTATGCAAGCATCAACTTTGAGCCGATTCTTACATACGGCTATCAGGACAGCGGAATTGCCGCTCCTCTTGATGCGGTAACAACCGCGCTTGTTCTTTTCCCGATTGGCTCGGCGGTTGCGCAGGTTATTATGGGCTTCATATGCGACTGGAAGGGCAGAAAAACTGCGGCTATTATCACCGCTTTCAATTGCCTTGTAGGTTTCCTCGGATTCACAATCGGCGCAAGAAACGGCTTCGCACCTTCTGTTGCAGGTTTCCTTTGCGGTGTGTTTGTAGGCAGCTATTATTCACTCAACGATGTTCTTATTATGATGATAGGCGAGTCTGCTCCCACAAATCTTCGTTCATCCGCTATTTCCGCGCAGTATATCGTTACCGCTATAGGCTTTGGTATTTCGCTCGGCGTCGGTACAGTTTGCGCACTTAAGCTCGGAAACAGCCTTATCGGTGCGGCAACTCTCTGTATGCTTGTGCCCGGTTTTGTTTCGGCGCTTGTTGTTCTTTTCAAAAATGTCGGCGAAACCAAGGGTATCGATATGGATACCGTTACGGGTGCTGAATGGGATTGATTCCCGATTATATGAAATATTACGGTGTGGCCATCAACGGCTGCACCGTTTTTCTTTAAATTTTATTATAATTATAATTGATATTGCTTTAAGTGTGTGATATAATTAAACTGTCATAAAACGGCATTAAGCCAATAAAATTTCCGTTCAGGAGGATGAAAATATGAAAATGTCATTCCGTTGGTATGGCGAATCAGACCCGATTTCACTTGAATATATCCGCCAGATTCCCAATATGCACAGCATTGTAAGTGCGGTTTATGATGTTAAACCCGGCGAAGTCTGGCCCGAAGAAAGCATTGAAAAGATGGCAAATCAGTGCAAGGAAAACGGACTTGTTTTCGATGTTGTTGAATCAATTCCCGTTCACGAGGATATCAAACTCGGCAGGGGAGAAGTTGAGCATCTGATTGATGTTTATTGCGAAAATATCCGCCGTTGCGCAAAGTACGGCGTTAAGTGCGTGACATATAACTTTATGCCTGTTTTTGACTGGACACGCACCCAGCTTGATAAGAAAGCTCCCGACGGCTCAACAAGCCTTGTTATGTATTGGGAGCAGATGAAAGGTCTTGACCCTCTCAAGGATGATATCCATCTTCCCGGCTGGGATTCAAGCTACACTCAGGATGAGGTCAGAGAGCTTATCAATGCTTACGGTGAGCTTGGTGAAGAAGGTCTTTGGGCAAACCTCGAAAGATTCCTCAAGAAGGTTATTCCCGTTGCAGAGGAATGCGGTGTCAGAATGGCTATCCATCCCGATGACCCGCCCTATCCCATCTTCGGTCTTCCCAGAATCATCACCTGCGAAGAGAATCTTGACAGAATGCTTGCAATTGTTGATTCACCTGCAAACAGCCTCTGCCTTTGCACAGGTTCTCTCGGTTGCGCCGCATCAAACGATACTGTTGCAATGGTTCGTAAATACAGCGCGGCTGACAGAATTGCATTTATGCATATGAGAAATGTTCTCATTCTTCCCGACGGAAGCTTTGAAGAGCAGGGACATCTTTCAAAGTGCGGAAGCATCGATATGTATGAAGTAACAAAGGCTCTTGTTGAAACAGGTTTTGACGGTTATGTAAGACCCGACCACGGCAGGATGATATGGGGCGAAACCGGTAAACCCGGCTACGGTCTTTATGACAGAGCACTTGGTGCAACTTATATTAACGGACTTTTTGAAGCTTGCGAAAAAGCTTTGAAAAACTGATTTTGGAGGATTAAAAATGAACGCTGTTTCAGAAAAAATAATGTCAATCGGCGTTGTGCCGGTTATAAAACTCAATAATTCCGAAAGAGATTCGGTTGCTCTTGCAAAGGCTCTTGTTGAAGGCGGAGTACCTGTTGCAGAAGTAACCTTCAGAGCGGCAGGTGCTGCAACCGCAATCAGACTTATGAGCGAAAACGTTCCCGAAATGCTTGTCGGCGCAGGTACCGTGCTTTCAACCTCTCAGGTTGACGAAGCAATCGAAGCCGGTGCAAAGTTTATTGTTACCCCCGGTCTTGACGAGGAAATCGTAAAATACTGTCAGCAGAAAAATGTTCCCATCTATGCGGGATGCACAACTCCCACAGATTACCACACAGCATACAGACTCGGTCTTGACGTTCTTAAATTCTTCCCTGCAGAGCAGTCGGGCGGTCTTGAAAAAATCAAGGCAATGAGCGCTCCGTTCCCGATGTTCAAGGTTATGCCCACGGGTGGAATCTCTCTCAAGAATCTCGGTGAATATCTCTCTTGCCCCGTTATTGCAGCTTGCGGCGGTTCATATATGGTAACCGCTGACCTTATTGATAATAACAAGTGGGATGAAATCATCGAGCTTTGCAAACAGTCTGTAGAAATCGTTAAGGAGGCAAGAAAATAATGGCAAAGGTTGTTACTTTCGGCGAGATTATGCTTCGCCTTGCACCTAACGGATATTACCGTTTCTTCCAGGATGATCAGATGCAGGCACCTTTCGGCGGCGGTGAAGCAAACGTTGCGGTATCGCTTGCAAATTACGGAATGGATTCTGTTTATGTCACAAAGCTTCCCGACCATGCAATCGGTCAGGCGGCTGTTAATTGGCCCCGCTATTTCGGTGTTGATACAAGCAAAATTGCCAGAGGCGGTGACAGAGTAGGTATCTATTTCCTTGAAAAAGGC
>JAZRBF010000020.1:0-6450 GCA_045634985.1 Acutalibacteraceae bacterium
TGATGAAGCCCTCTGCAAACTCCTTGGGACAGCTGTCTGCCTTATAAACCGCATTAACAAAAATCATCATCTGGCTGATTGCCGTATTGAAAGCCAGATTTTCAAAGTCATTTGAAACCTTACGGATTGTAACGTTATAGATTTTTTCAAGTTCGGCATACTTGCTGTCGTTTATCTTTGATTCATCAGTAAAGAAGTTCCATACTCTTGAGAGGAAACGCTTTGCGCCTTCAACACCCTGATTGCTCCAGGGCTTTGATGCTTCAAGCGGACCCATAAACATTTCATAGAGGCGGAGTGTATCTGCACCGTAATCGCGGACGATATCGGAGGGATTAACAACGAATTCCGGGAATCTCTTGCCCATCTTGATACCGTTTGAACCGAGAATCATACCCTGATGAACAAGCTTCTTGAACGGCTCCTTAACGGGTGAAACACCCTCGTTATATAAGAATCTGTTCCAGATTCTTGAATACATAAGGTGACCGACTGCGTGCTCGGGACCGCCGACATAAAGGTCAACGGGAAGCCAATGCTTAAGAAGCTCGGGGTCGCAGATTGCCTTATCGTTTTCGGGGTCAATATATCTCATAAAGTACCAGCTTGAACCTGCTGAGCCGGGCATTGTTGATGTTTCGCGCTTGCCCTTGACGCCGTTTCTCTCGATATATTTCCATTCTTCTGCGTTTTCAAGAGGTGCCTGACCGTTCTTGCCCTTATATTCCTCAAGCTCGGGAAGAACAAGGGGAAGCTCTTCGTCTTCAAGAGCGTGGATTCCGCCATCCTCGGTGTAATAAACGGGAACGGGCTCGCCCCAGTAACGCTGTCTTGCAAAAATCCACTCGCGGAAATGGTAGTTTACCTTTCTCTTGGCAACGCCCATCTTTTCAAGCTTCTGAGTGATTGCTTCCTTTGCATCCTCAACAACAAGACCTGTGAATTCTTCGGAGTTGATGAGCTTGCAACCCTTACCGAGATAACCGCCCTTTTCGAAAGCGCATTCGGAAACATCCGCGCCGTCGATAACCTGAATCATCGGAATGTTATGTACAACCGCATATTCAAAGTCACGCTGGTCGTGGCTGGGAACTGCCATAACAGCGCCTGTGCCGTAGCTTGCAAGAACGAAGTCGCCGATATAAACAGGAACTTCCTTGCCGTTTACGGGGTTGATTGCATAAATGCCCTTAAGAGGACAGCCTGATTTTGTTTTGTTGAGGTCAGTACGGTCCATATCGGATTTCTTGATGGTTTCCTCAATGTAAGCATTAACCTCGTCTTTATTTTCGATTCTCGGCATAAGCTCCTTGACAAGGTCGCCGTCGGGAGCCATAACCATAAAGGTCATACCGTAAATTGTTCCGATACAGGTTGTGAAATTTGAGAATTTCCCGCCCCCGACAAGCTGGAATTCAACCTCAACGCCTGTGCTCTTACCAATCCAATGGCGCTGCATATCCTTTGTTGACTCGGGCCAATCAATTTCATAAAGACCTTCGAGAAGCTCTTCAGCGAATGCAACCTGGTCGATAACCCACTGCTTCATATTCTTGCGGACAACGGGATAACCGCCGCGCTCACTCTTGCCGTCGATAACCTCGTCGTTTGCAAGAACAGTACCGAGCTCTTCGCACCAGTTAACGGGAATATCAACAAGCTTTGCGTAGCCCTTGAGATAGAGCTGCTTGAAAATCCACTGTGTCCACTTATAGTATGAGGGGTCGGATGTTGCAATCATCTTTGACCAGTCATAGTCGAAGCCGAGCTCCTTGAGCTGCTTTGAGAAGGTCTGGATATTCTCCTGAGTGAAGCCGTTGGGATGATGACCTGTTTTAACGGCATACTGCTCTGCAGGCAGACCGAATGAGTCATAACCCATAGGATGGAGAACATTGTAACCCTTCATTCTCTTCATTCTTGAAACGATATCCGTTGCGGTATAGCCTTCGGGATGACCTGCGTGAAGACCTACACCTGAAGGATAGGGGAACATATCAAGAACATAAAACTTGGGTTTTGAAAAATCCCACACATCTGTCTTGAATGTTTCGTGGTCTTCCCAATATTTCTGCCACTTTTTTTCTATATTAGCGTAATCATAATGAGCCATTTTGCTCTTCTTCCTTTCCAATTCAACCATTATATTTTGGTGTAGTGAACAGTGAATAATGAAGAATGAAGATTTAAGGGAGGACTCCGTCCTCACCTGATTATAATTCGGGTGTGGGCAACGCCCACCCTTAACTTTTCACTTTTCACTATTCATTCAAATCACTTAATCAGTCTTCCGTAATAACATCGCTCAGGTCAACTGTGCTTGCATCTGCCCAGAGACGCTCAAGATTATAGTATTCTCTGTTATCCTGAGTGAAAACGTGAACGAGCACAGTGCCGTAATCAAGAAGAATCCAGCCTGTTGCTCTGCCCTCGATATGCTCGGGGTCAATGCCTAAACGGGTCTTGATTTCATACTCAACATCATCCGCAAGTGACTTCGCGTGAGTATTTGATGTGCCCGATGCGATAATAAAATAATCCGAAACAATCGTGACCTCTTCTGTTTTGATTGCTACGATGTCAACAGCTTTCTTTTCATCAAGAACTTTAGCTATTTCTTTAACAAGTACATTTGATTCCATTTATTTATCCTGCCCTTTCCTGAAATGCAGAAGCATATCATTATAGCATTCCACGGTTGCGGGGTGAATAAGCATATCTCCTGCCGCAAGTTTTCTGACTGTGTACCGTGTTGTGTAGAGCATTGCGTCCTCAAGGCTCGTTTCGGCAAGCCTGCGCACAATGTCCACATCTTCATATTTTCTGTCAGCGGATATGAAATCCGCAACATAGACGATTTTTTCAAGCAGAGTCATTCCTGCCCTGCCTGTTGTATGCCACCTGACCGCGCCGAGAATTTCCTCATCGGTGATGATTCCGTTTCTGCGCAGGAAACATTCGCCCGAAATCTGATGCCATACCTTGGGGTTATTGAATTCAACCTCCGAAATGTCATCCATCAGAAGCAGATGCTCATTTGCAGGCGCATTCTTCATAACATCGTGCATAAGTCCCGTAATACGCGCCTTACGGACATCCGCGCCGTATTTCAGCGCAAGGTCTGCCGCGCATTCGCTCACGCACTCGCTGTGATTGAGTCTGTAATCATCAAGCTTTTCCCTGAGAATCCGTCTGAATTCCGAAAGTCCGTCGCCGTAAAAACCGTTTACCTCTATGTACTCTGCAACCGCAGGGTCAAGAAGCTCCGATTTTTCGCCTCTGCGAAGCTCTGTTGAGCTGACCTCAAGAGGCTCGGCGGTAACAAAAACAAATCTGCTCTTTTGCTCGGGAGTGTAACCGCTCCAATCGGGCTGAAATCCGTTTTCTCTCGATGCGGCGCAGATTTTTGCCAGAGAAATGATTTCCTCCCAGCAATACCAGCGCTGAAAACTCTCCAGCATATCAGAGCCGATAATGAAATAAAGCTCATCGTCGGGGAATCTCTTTTTCAGCTCGCGGAGAGTTTCAACCGTATAGCTTTTGCCGTTTCTTTTCAGCTCGATATCCGAAACTTCGCAATTCATTCCGTCGAATGCAAGGCGGCACATCTCAAGCCTTTGCTCGCCCGATACCAATTCGCTCGCCTGTTTATGCGGCGGAATGCAGGAAGGTATGACTATCAGTTTTTCAAGACCGAGCTCACCCGAAACCGTTTTAAGCAATCGGGTGTGGCCTTTATGCGGAGGATTGAATGTGCCTCCGAAAATACCGATTCTGATAAAAATCGCTCCTTGCCGATAAGGGATGTTTTATTTGATGTTTACCATCTTGTGCATAACATGGGATGTTGCAAAGAACAATCCGACACATTCAAGCAGACTCATAATAATTTCGTTAAGGTTAAACGGCATTGTTCCGTCTGCGAAAATATATGCATCAGGCTTGACGATTCCGAAACCTACCGAGCCGTCAGATTTGAACTGAAGGATAAGCTGGAAGAAATCCGAAGGTATGGTTGAAATCCAGGTAAGAAGTCCCGAAACAACGAAGAAGATGATAACTGCAAAAATCATTGAACGCTTCTCGAAAAGTCTGATATGAGAAAGAGAAATCGAGAAGTAAACAGTTGAAACGAATGTGAGCATCAGCGCAAAGAAGCGAATGATGTAATAAACCGCATAAGCGATAATCTGGGATTTCGAGGGAAAATCCATAAACTGAACGAGCATCATTTCGAGAGTATCAACTCTGTCCTGACCTACAACATACTGCTCACCGTATGACAAAAGGAAAAATGTGACCAGGAAGAATACAATATAGCTGAGTATCATCCAACCGCCGTAAACGATGATTTTTGAGCCGAGAAGCTCGTTGCTTGATACGGGGAGAGTAAAGCTCAGATAGCCCTGAGGGCTGAAGAGCGATTTGTTGAAGTCATAAACAACGAAGAAGAAGCTTACGAAAATCAACAGAAATGCAACGAGAATTGCAATGATGATAGCGATATTACTTGCGTTAATGATTTTTGATACGAATTCGGTCTGTTCAACGCCCATTTTGGTGAGAATAGCTCCGACGGAGAATATGGCGAGAACAAGCACCTCGAAAATGTAGAAAAGGCTGATGACTCTTGCGCTTGCAAGGAAGTCGTTTTTAAGGAGCATTCCGAACTTGCTCTTGAATTTAGAATTGCCAGTCAACGCTGAACACCTCCTTGAAAAGATCATTGATGGTTTTGCCGTCTTTTGTAAGATTCTCAACCGAATCCTGAATGCGGACCTGACCCTGACGAATCATAAGGATTGAGTCGAAGATTCCCTCAACATCCTGGATAAGATGGGTAGACATAAGGATTGTTGAGCCTTCGGGACGGTTTTTGAGGATAGTTTCAAGAATGAAATCTCTTGCAGCAGGGTCAACGCCGCCCATGGGCTCGTCAAGAATATAAATCTTTGCGTTGCGGCACATGACGAGGAGAAGCTGGAGCTTTTCCTGCTGACCTTTTGACATTGTCTTGACCTTCTGCTTATGAGCAAGCTGGAAAACATCCATCATACGCATTGCTTTTTCCTTATCGAAATCATCGTAAAAATCGGCAATGTAATTGATGGCGTCATCGGCAACCATCCAGGTGGGAAGATATGTTTTCTCGGGGAGAAACGCAACCTTTGATTTGCTTACCTTACCGGGTTTGTCGCCGTCGATAAGCACCTCACCGCTGTAGTCATTGATAAGACCTGTGAGGATTTTGATGAGCGAAGTTTTTCCGCAGCCGTTAGGACCGAGCAGACCGATAATCTGACCCTCTTCAAGGCCGAAGGAAATTCCGTTGAGCACCTGATTTGTACCGTAGGATTTGCTCAGATTTTTTACTGTAATAATCTCAGACACTTCTATGCCTCCTGTTAATATAGTTTGTTTATAACATAATTACCTATAATCGGATATATTATATCACTTGTTATTATAAAATAAAAGACCAATTTTGCGAAAATTTTGATATATATTAAATATTTTGTGAACAAAACGGGCGGAAATCAGGTTCGGAACAAGATTTCATTGCAAATTGATTTCCGTCTTTACACGATGTTTAATAATTTAAATGAAAAGTGAATAGTGAATAGTTAAGGGTGGGCGTTGCCCACACCCGATTATATTATTCCGAACAAATTACGCATTGCGCATTACGAATTGCGAATTGAACAAATTGCGCATTACGAATTGATAATGTAGGGGTTGGCGACCCCGACAACCCGACAGACCGCAGGTCTGAATCGTTCAGACGGGACGCCGAGTCGTCGTCCCCTACAAAACACAGGGCATTCGGGCGGATGATATCCGCCCCTACCCCAAAAATATTTATTATCTATTATCTATTCAATATTCTTTATTATCTTTTCAACCCTCAGTCACTTCGTGACAGCTCCCTTCAAAGGGAGCCTATGAAGAGTTGTGCGTATAATTACGCATTGCGCATTACGAATTTCGAATTGAACAAATTGCGCATTGCGCATTGCGAATTGCGAATTAAAAAAGCGGACTGCCGAAACAGTCCGCCGTAAAAACTATCTTAAATTATTTGTAGAGAGGGCCGTATGTGTCGCAAGCTCTGAAGTCTGCGCCTTCGAGGTCCTTTGTGCCGAATGCACCCCAGCAAGCGGGACGGAAAATCTTCTCGTCTTCAACATTGTGGAGAGCAACGGGGATACGGAGCATTGATGCCATTGTGATGATATCTGCGCCGATGTGACCGTAGGAGATTGCGCCGTGGTTTGCGCCCCAGTTATTCATAACGTCGTATGCAGTCTTGAATGCGCCCTCGCCTGTGCATCTGGGTGCAAACCATGTGCAGGGCCATGTGTAGTCTGTTCTCTTCCAGAGCTTATCGGAAACCTCATCGGGGAGGTTGATTGTCCAGCCTTCAGCGATCTGGATAACAGGTCCCAAGCC
>JAZRBF010000021.1:0-74790 GCA_045634985.1 Acutalibacteraceae bacterium
CCGTCGGCGATAAAATAATCTTCTATTCGCTCGGTAATTTTATTTTTGATACCGATTATCAGCGTTCGCAGTACAACACCGAATTCGGCCTGCTTGTGAAACTCAATTTTACAGAAACCGAATTCACCTGGGAGCCGATGGGACTTGAGATTCTTCGCGGAGATGAACATATTGTTGAAGCTCCGCTTCCGAGAATATTCGTCGATGTGCAGGAAGATGAATTCAATCTTCTTTCACCTCTGTCGGCAAAAATGCATATCGCCGCCACCAGACGGCAGATGACATATCTCAACCCTGCAAGATTCAGGAATGCCACTGAGGAAGAGTGGGCAGAGCATTTTGCAGAGCCGCTCAGGACGGGCAGAGTACCCGGCGAAACGCTTGATTTCTTCATTCTTTGTCCCCTTGCTGAAAAGGAAAAAGAGAAAGAATGGAAAAAAAGCAAGCTTGATGCGGTTAAACAATATATTCTCGAGCAGATGTGACAATATTTCACATAATAAAGCGATTTTTAAGGGAGAAATAATATGACAATAATAAGATTTCTTATTTCATTCCTTGTTTCACTCGGCATTCTGGCATCACCTGCGGCTCACTACACACCAATTGCGGACAGAGAATTCAACGACGGCGAAATCAATGTGATTGACAGCGACAACGAATATATTAAAATGGAAGTCGCTGATTTCGGTTTTGATATTTACAGTCCCGATGCTGAAAAAGGCGGTTACCGTTACGGTCCTACTCTTTTTGTCAATGCAGACGGAAGTATAGATGCATTTTTTGCCTGCCCCGGCAGAGGCGGTCAGTGGGACTGGATAAGCTATAAGCATTCACCTGACGGCGGCGAAACCTGGACAGAAGAAAAAGCAATTCTTCAGCCGACCCCCGATTCACCCGATTTTTATTCGTGTTGTGATCCCGGAGTGGTAAAATTCGGCGGATATTATTATATCGGATACACTTCAACCGTTGATGCGCGTGGAACGGATAACAATGTTTTTGTTGCAAGAAGCGAAAACATTGATGGTCCCTATGAAAAGTGGAACGGCAACGGATGGGGCGGAAGACCAAAAGCGATTGTTAATTACACAGGCAATCCCGACACCTTCGGAGCAGGTGAGCCGAGCTTTGTTGTCCTGGGCGATACTCTCTATTTCTATTACACCTGGGTCGACGGTGACACGAGAGAAACCCGTGTAAGCATCGCTGATGCAACGAATGAAAACTGGCCTGCAACCCTTGAATACAAAGGTGTTGTAATCACTTCACCCGATTCAAGCTGCGATTCGGCTGATATCAAATATGTTGATGATTACGGCAAATTCATCGCTGTTGCAACAAACAAAAGATTTACTCAGGACAGCTTTGTTGATGTTTTTGTTTCCGATGACGGCATCTCATTTGAGCGCTCATACGCAATGAAAACAAACACAGCCTCTTGCTGCCATAACTGCGGTATTTCAGGCAGACCTAACGGCCATATCAGACTTTCTGACGGCGTATATTTTGCATATGGCTACGGCGATGTCTGGGGCAACTGGCCTACAAGACTCAGTGAGGTTGAGCTTTCGCTTATTGCTGAACCTGATTTGTCCGATGCAGATAATGAAAACATCACTGTACCTGTAACTTATGCTGAAGAGGATATATTCGCCAATTATATTGGCATTGTCTGCAAGCCTGCGCACTATAACAAGAGCGTTGACGACGGCGCATTTATGCCCGAGATTCTGCTCATTGAGGATTGCGCGGATACTGTAAGACTTCTTTCGGGCGTCAAGTTTGAGGATTATGACGAAAGTGTTGTTAAATTCATCGGAACTTTAGCAATTCCGCAGGGCGTCGGCGAAACATTTGTTACTGTTAAATACAGAGGCTTCCAGACACAGATGTTTATTGAAATCAAGTGAATTTAATCAGAAAAAGGTTATACCCGAGGGTATAACCTTTTTTAAAATCCAGCCTAAAAAACAAAAAGGTCGCACCTGATGGCATAAACCTTAATTTAATATGCGTGTTGATATTGGATTCGTTAAACAGAATATTTTCCGCGGTACCATCCGATAACACCGTTGTTTTTCACTATACAGCCTTTCGAACATTGAAAAATCACCGAGAGAGTGTCGCCTGCCTTCACGGGCAGAAGATAGTCGGTGTAGTCACGGCATTCGGTTTCATTTTTTATGTAGGAATTGGGAATATATAGTTTTCGTCCGCTTTTTACGTGCTCTATATATGAAAACTCTTCGCCTTCGTGCAGTATCTTTATTTCCTTGTTAAGCCACGATATGTATACGGAATCTGTGCTCGGCAATTGATTTTCAAGGGCACGAACGGTTGGGGTTTCATCATAGCTTACGTAAGAAATATCGTCAACGGAGCAATTGATATCAGGAATGATGAGAAGGTTCAATTGACCGTCTTTTTTTACTCCGCAGCCTCCGTCTATCGAAATGATTCGTTTTTCACGGTTGATAACTGGATTCATTTGCGGTACGTCGGAACGATACAAGACAACAGGCCAATGACCCGCAACAACGTATTTTTCAAAAGTATGCGGAGTGTTTTCGGCAAAGGCATCATATTTTGTCAGTTCAAAAACACTTTTGCAAGAGTTGTCCGATATTTGTTTTTCTCTTAATCCGCCGTGAACAAAAATATAATTCTGCGTTTCAATAACCGTCGGAAGAGTGGTGAGAAATCTGAATTCATTCTCAAAATGAGCAATAACGTCATTTTTTGCTTGGAGAATATCCTCGGCCTTGTTTATTGCGTAACCGCATTCAGCGGCAAGCTCTTCATAAAATGACGAGCCTGCCCACTGCCTTAAGTTCATAATATAATTATAGAAACTGTAGACGTTTTCCTCGGAGAGCTCATATATCAACTTTACCCTGTATGCATCTACGTTGCCGATAAGAGGAATAACGTTTCCTTGTTTGCAAAGCTTCATAATATATCGCAGGGTATTAAGACTTTCGGGCCCTTTTTCAAGGATATCTCCGACGATAATCAATAAATCTTCATCAGAAAAAGAGGCTTTTCTCAGGAGCTTTTTGAAATATGATAGATGGCCGTGAATATCGCTTGTGACGAGAATCCGCTTTTGCGGTTCAATGGCCATCCGCTCGATTTTTGTTGTTAATTTCATCATCAGAGTTTATCCTTCGGAAGAGTTCTTGGCTATGTTCAAAGTTGAAACAAGAATTCTTTTTATTTCAAGGCAATCGTTAAGCAGAGAATCGCCTTCCTGTTCTGTTATATATTCGGATAAAATCAAAAGTCTCAACCAATATTCCGTTTCAGCGGTTTCTTTGAGAGAAATTTGTAATTTCGCTATAAAATCAGCTTTTGAAACACCGTAAACAGCCTCATTTGCGTTTGCACCGATACTTGTTCCCGAACGGATAATCTGTTTTGAAATAATTGCTTCTTTTTTCTCTTTTATGAGATACTTATGCAGTTTTACAATCCGTGCGGCAAATTTCAGAGATTTGTCTAATAAAATACTGTTTGCTGCCAATCCGTCTTTCTCCTTTTCAGATAATAGAGAAGAGATAATAAAGAATAGATAATAATACAAACAGCGCCCGAAAAATCGTTCACTATTATCTATTATTTATTCAATATTATCTCTTATCTTAGCCTCGCAAGAGGCGCTGTTTGGCTGGGACGGCTGGATTTGAACCAGCGAGTGACAGAGTCAAAGTCTGTTGTCTTACCGCTTGACGACGCCCCAATATAGTTTTTGATATTAAAATACGCAAAGCAGATTTTGCTTTGCGTAGTGTTTTTAAATGGGGTGGTTGATGGGAGTCGAACCCACGACCTCCAGGGCCACAACCTGGCACTCTAACCAACTGAGCTACAACCACCATATTGGTCGGCTGCAGATTTCTCTGCAGCCTTTTGGCGCGCTTGAAGGGACTCGAACCCCTGACCCACTGCTTAGAAGGCAGTTGCTCTATCCGGCTGAGCTACAAGCGCATATTATATAAAGCTGGAGCGGGTGATGGGAATCGAACCCACACAACCAGCTTGGAAGGCTGGGATTCTACCATTGAACTACACCCGCACATTCGGAACGAATGATATTCTATCATATGTGGGTTGAATTGTCAATAGAATTATCTGCTTTTTTTCTGTGCAAAGTTTACAAACTTCTGTGTCGAAAAAGCGGCGGAGTGGTTGATGCCGCCGCTTTTTCGGGCATAAAGTATTATTTGATATATTTTTCGATGAAAGAATTGACTCTTGCTTCGTATTCCGCAGATTGAATCGGATAGCTTTCTGCGTGAGCTGCATCAGGAGCAATATAGAGTTCTTTGTGGGCGCTGCCGCAGTAAGCGTAAAGCTGGCTGCCCATATATGTAGGCACAAAATCATCCTTTTCTCCGTGGATAAAGAGCATCGGGATTTTTGCCTTTGCAACGGCTTCCTTGGTGTCGGTATCCTTGAAATCGTATCCCGAAATCTTCTTATTGAAGAAGTTTGCGATATTGAGAATCGGGAATGTGGGGACGTGCATACCATTGAAATTATGCACGAATTCGTTCCACGCGGATGTGTAACCGCAGTCCGCAACGGTGAATTTTACATTTTCGGGAAGATTCTCGTTGCCTGTCATAAGCATAACGGTTGCACTACCCATAGAAATTCCGTGAAGAATAATCTGGATATCTTCGCCGAAGGTTTCTCTCATAAATTCGAGCCAGAGCATACCGTCACGCGATTCGTGATAGCCGAAGCCGATGTATGTGCCGTCGCTTTCACCTGCCGCCTGATGGTCAATCATAAAAACATTATAGCCCTTATCGTGGTAGAATTTTGCCATAACATTGAATTCGCCCTTGCCGTGGTTTCTGTAGCCGTGGCTTGCGAAAACATAGACATCAGAAGGAGTTTCAGCGCGGAGAAGGTGAGCCGCAAGAGTATATCCTCTGGAGTTTGTGATTGTGAATTTTTCGAAATTCTGCTTGTCAAACCAGATTGCACGCTCATCTGTTGCAGGGTCAAATTTTGCGGCGGTTTCATCAGGCTTGTTTACGATTGCGCTGAGTTTTTCGGGCAGGGTAGCGTTGCGATGCATAATCTCGTGGAACATTCCGTAACCCACACCGCCGAGAAAACCTACAGCGGCAGCTGTTGCGACAATTGCTTTACCCGTTTTGTTCATCATTAACATCCCTTTCGAAATCAAAATATCTATGTAATAAATCTAACACTATTTAAGTTATATGTCAATAAATCCGACAAATAGAGGTTAAAAATGCCGTATTTTTAATAATTTTTCAAAAAAGTCTTGCAATTTATTCAAATAAAAGTGATAATAATAAAAAAGTTTAAGAAAGGATGATTTTTTTGGAAGCTATACTTAACTTCGACCTCGCGATTTTTGAGTTTTTCAAAGAAGTTGTCAGAGCAGACTGGCTCAATCCGATTATGAAGGTTATCACCACTCTCGGTGACGACGGTATTTTCTTCATTATTCTCGGCCTCGTTATGCTCTGCTTCAAGAAGACAAGAAAGGCAGGCCTTGTCTGCCTCGGCTCACTTCTTGTTATGACTCTTCTCAACAACGAATTGCTTAAGCCCATTATGGAAAGACCCAGACCCTACAATCTCACAATTCTCCCTGAAGCTGCGGCAAAGGCTGCTGCTGAATACGGCAGAGATTATGACTGGATTGGTTGCTTCGGCAAGATTGACTGGACAATTGACAGATTCCTCGGTTTTGCTGAAAAGTGGGCTGCCGGTTATGAATGGCCCGCAGTTGTTGATTATATGAGCTCCAAGTCGCTCTCATTCCCCTCAGGTCACACCTCATCCGCATTCACATTCGCAATGGCCCTTACAATGGTGCTCAAGAATAAGTGGGCAGGAATCGGCTCATTTGTTTTCGCATTCCTTATGGGTATTTCAAGAATCTATGTCGGCGTGCATTATCCCACAGATGTTATCGCAGGTGCATTCGTAGGCATTCTCTATGCGGTTATCGGCTATTTCATTTTCGCAAAGCTTTATGATGCTGTTTACCCCAAAATCGAAGCTGCAATCGAAAAGAAGAAAGCTGCAAAGAAAGCGTAAAAACTCATCGGACTGTGTTTCGGCACAGTCCGTTTTTCTTTTTGAAAATATGTTTTTTAAGTCAGAAAAACACGAAAAAACATAAAAAATAAAAAAGATAAAAAATTTTCAAAAAATGTATTGACAAGTGCATCTTTTTGTGATATATTAATCGAGCGTTCCACGCTGGTGTAGCTCAGTTGGTAGAGCAGCTGATTTGTAATCAGCAGGTCGGGGGTTCGAGTCCGTCCACCAGCTCCATACCTGATTTATCAGGGAATTTAATAATCGGAAGAGTTCCCGAGCGGCCAAAGGGAGCAGACTGTAAATCTGCCGTCAACGACTTCGGTGGTTCGAATCCACCCTCTTCCACCAAATTAAGGTTTATACCATCAGGTATAAACCTTAATTTTTTTTGCAGGTGGATTCGAAAGGGCGAAGAGAAAACATTCCGGTGGAATGTTTTCCGCCCGTCGCGCCGCTAAGCGATAAAAAATCAGAAGCGATTGCCGAAAGTCGAGCAGAATAAAAATAAAATAATATTTATCATCTTAATTATTGTCTGTAACCATACCATCAGGTATAAACCTTAATTTTTTTGCAGGCGGATTCGAAAGGGCGAAGAGAAAACATTCTGTTGAAAAGATATATATAATATGATATGATATAATGTAATATAATAAAATGATTAGATAGTAATATAGTTATTTGTTTCGGGAGGCATTGAGATGTCTAAAGATAAAAGATTTGAAAAAGTTTACAGTCAGAGTATGGGTGCGATGGAAATCTGGGTTGACAAAGAAACAGGCATCAACTATCTTTTTCATCAGAGCGGTTATGCAGGCGGTATGACGGTTTTGCTTGACAAAGACGGTAAACCTGTTATCACACCTGTCACTGATTGATAATTCCGATTTTATGCGGATTTTTTAAAAGCAGGTGAAATAATGAAAAAGAAAACCGTTATAGCTGTTGCTGCGGCGGTTTCTGCGGTGCTTGTTGCGGCAGGGTTGATACATTCGAATGTGATTCCCGAGCTTAACAAATCAACCGTTGTCTGCAAAAGACTTCCCACGCAGTTTGATGGATTTGTTATTGCGCAGGTTTCCGATTTGCATAATACGGAATTCGGCAAAAATCACAGCAGGACATTGAGTTTGCTTGAGGATGCTTCGCCCGATATTATTGTTATCACAGGCGACCTGATTGATTCGAGAAGGACTGATGTTTCAACGGCGCTTGATTTTGTTGAAAGGGCTGTAAAAATCGCCCCTTGTTATTATGTGACAGGTAATCACGAATCGAGAATCGAAGCATATCCTGAACTGGAAAAAGGGCTTGAAACAGCAGGGGTTACGGTGCTTGACGGAAGATGCACCGAGATAGAAAAAGACGGCGCAAAGATAACTCTTGCAGGCATTGATGACCCGAATTTCAAGGCGAAATCAGAGCCGCAGAAATATGCGGAAATTGCAGATTCTGCGCTTGAAAACGCGCAGATTTCGGAGGATGATTTCACCATTCTCCTTGCTCACAGACCTGAGCTTTTTGAGATTTATGCAAAGCATAATGTTGACCTCGTTTTCAGCGGTCACGCACATGGAGGACAGTTCAGATTGCCGTTTGTCGGTGGTCTGTATGTGCCGAATCAGGGGCTTTTCCCTGAGTATGATTCGGGAATTTATGTTTCGGGGAATTCGCAGATGATGGTCAGCAGAGGCCTGGGTAACAGCCTGATGCCCGTCAGAATAAATAACCGTCCCGAAGTGGTTACAGTAGAGTTGAAGGTACAATAATGGAACTTTTTAATGGCAAAAAAAAGAATAAATTAATTTCCGTAAAGGATATAAAGATAGAAGGAATGCTGATTCTTCTTGCGCTTCTTATCGGCGCAATCTGCGGAGTAATTGGCGGCGCTTTTGCAAAAAGCATCAGCCTTGTAACGGAATTGAGAGCGGAAAATCAATGGTTGGTTTATCTTCTTCCCGTTGCAGGTCTTGTTTCCGTCGGAATATATAAGCTGACAAAAACTGAAGGAATCGGCACATTGAGAGCCCTTGAGAGCGCGAGAGGCGAGGCAAAAACTCCGATAATCCTTGTGCCTGTCATTTTTATTGCATCTGTTTTGACGCATTTATTTGGCGGCTCGGCAGGCAAAGAGGGCGCGGCGCTTCAGATAGGAAGCGGCATTGCAGAGATTTTTTCGAAGATAACAAAAGCCGATGACAAAATGCGCTCTGCGTTGACAATGTGCGGTATGGCAGGTTTGTTTTCGGCGGCATTCGGCACTCCTGTGGGCGCGTGTGTGTTTGCTCTTGAGATTGCATTTGACGGCAGTGTGCAGACGCTTGCGGTTTTGCCTGCGGCGATTTCAAGCGTAACTGCATTTGTTGTTGCGGTTGCCTTAGGCGGCACACCCGAAAGATTCCACATCGGTCTGATGCCTGATTTCGGAGTGTCTGTTTTGCTGAAAACAGTTCTGGAATCGGCTGTTGTAGCCGCTGTGGGAATAGTTTTCTGCTGGATGCTTATCGGTGGAGAGAAACTGTCTGAAAAACTGCTGAAGAATCCGTTTGTGAGAATATTTATCGGCGGTTGTGTTGTGATAATTCTCACATTGATTTTCGGAACGGATTATAACGGCGGCGGTATGGCTGTTATCGAAAGAGTGTTTGAGCAGGAAACAGTACACCCCGAAGCATTTTTGCTGAAAATAGTCTTTACGGTTGTTACAGTCTGTGCAGGATATAAAGGCGGCGAAATTGTGCCGTCACTGTTTATCGGAGCAACGCTTGGTGCCGTTTTGTCACCAATTCTTGGATTGCCTGTAGATTTTTGCGCAGCAATCGGTATAACCTCGTTTTTTGCCAGGGTTACAAATTGCCCGATTGCATCAGCATTCATCGCGGCGGAGCTTTTCGGTACAGAAGGATTTTTGCTTTTCGCTGTGGCGGCATTTGTGCCGAGAGTATTTTCGGACAAAATCAGTTTGTATCAAAGAACAAATAAGTGAGTGTTTGCGCCCCTTTCAACGAATAATGGTTGAAAGGGGCGTTTTTTATGAAGAAATATATTTGTGTTTTGCTTGCACTTGTAATTGCGACGGCATTCTCCGGTTGTTCAAAGGATATGGGGAAATCTGAAGAAATGACAACACAAGTTACTGTTCTTCAACAACCTGATACGCAGGAAGCAGAAGTACAGGCGGCTATATCGGATATCAATTCTGAAACAGACCAATATCTTTGCTCTGTGCCTACAATCAACAGGAATGAAGAGGCAACGAAGAAGCAAAATGAGGGTCAGACATGGCTTGCTGTGGCTGATGCCGGAACAGAACAGTTCTTAGCTGCCGCTCTTGAAGCGATAAGCAAAAATCCGAAATTTGATGAAGCAAAAATCATAAACAACAAATATAAAGACCAATATCTTCAATTGGGAGAAATTGGCGGCGAACCGTGTGTGAGAGTTCATCTTGATACAAGCGAGGGCGATTTTGTTGCCGTTATGACCGAAGACTGCGAAATCCTCTTTGCCTGGGAAGAAGGAGACGAAAAGACTATAGAGTATTATTTTCCTCAGGCTTGGGATGTGACCGTAGCATCTGATGAGAATTTGAACATTGCATATCATAATTTTAAAAGCGGCGGATATCACGATGAAGCTGTAATTTATGATTACAGACAGACTTATGAAAGCAGGGACGGTAAGTTTCTGAGTAAGGTTGAGCTTTTCTCAACCTGCTGCGTTTCGACATTTTGGATTGATGAGGCAGGAAGAGTTGTTGACCGAACAAAATAAAAAGAGGACTGTTGTCGAGTGACAGCAGTCCTTTTGAATTTTATGCTTTTGATGCCAGATATGCCGCGCCGAGAAGGTTGGCGTCATTGCCCATCTGTGCTTTTTTGAACTCAACACAGCGGAAACTCGGCATAATTTGTTTCATAAGGCGATGGTTGATTTCATCGGTTATGTATTTCTCGTTCATAATTCCGCCGCCAGCAACAATGAGCGAGGGGTTGAAAATATAAACAAGACTCTTGAGTCCGATGACGATTTCGTCAATCCAAGCATCAATTGTTTCGCGGATTTTGGGATTATCGAATTCGGCGAAAATCTCTCTGCCGTTGAGTTGTCTGCCTGTTTTTTCGGCAACGGCTCTTGTGAGCGCACCTGCCGATGCATATGCTTCATAGCATCCGCAACCGCCGCAAGTGCAACTTTTACCGTTTGCGTGCGTTATAAAATGACCGAATTCACCTGCGGAGAATGAGTTGCCCGTAAAGAGTTTACCCTCAAGGAAAATCGCTCCGCCGACGCCTGTGCCGTAAGTGAGGCATATGAAGTTTTCTTCGCCTTTTGCCGCGCCGAAATGAGCTTCGCCGAGTGCCGCAGAATTGACATCGTTTTCAACCGCACAGGGTACGCCGATTTCAGTTTCGATAATCTGCTTTATCTGTGTGCCTGTGTAGCCGGGGATGCTGTCGGTTGCGAAGATAATCATACCTTTTTTGCTGTCAACCTGACCTGCGGTTGAGATGCCGATTCGGTCAACGCCGTCAAAGGTCTTTGCGATTTCAACAATTCTTTCGATAATACGCTTCCCTCCTTCATAAGCGTTGGTGGGAATGGATTTCTTATCAGAAAGATTGAAGTTTTCGTCGCACAGAGCATATTTTATTTCTGTTCCGCCGATGTCGAAAACAAGGATTTTCATTTGCTTGCCTCCAGCGCATTTACGAAGCGCTTTGTGATATCCATCGGTCTTGTGATTGCAGTACCGACAACTGCGGCGTGAGCACCGTTTGCGAATGCTTCAACGAGCTGCTCGGGTACCCAGATACCGCCTTCGGCAATGACTGTTGCGCCGAGTTCTTCCTTATATCTCTTCATAAGGGTAAAATCGGGCAGGGGAGTGCCTTTGGTATAGGGCGTATAGCCGCTCATTGTTGTGCCGAGAAGGTCGAAGCCGAGTTCGAGCGCAAGTTTGCCCTCCTCAAAGCAGCTTGTATCTGCCATAAAGAGCTGGTCGGGATATTTTGCGCGCACTTCTTTGAAGAATTCTTCAAAAGAAACTCCGCCGGGACGGGTGCGGTTGGTTGCATCGACTGCAATGATTTCGCAACCGATTTCAACGAGTGCATCAACCTCTTTCATTGTGGGGGTGATGTAAACATCGCTGTCAGGATAAACTTCTTTGATGATGCCGATTATCGGCAGGCTGACTCTTTCTCTGATGGCAAGAATATCAACAACAGTATTTGCCCTGATACCTACGGCACCGCCGAGGGATGCGGCATAAGCCATTTTGCTCATAATATAGCTGTCATATAATGGCTCTGTTGATAATGCCTGACAGGAAACGATGAGTCCGCCTTTGATTTGTTCGAGAATCTGAGCGTTACTTAATTTTTCCATACTCCGATTATATCACAGCATTTTTATGATTTCAATATTTTTGTTACTCTTTATGGACTATTTTAAAAGAGTGTGTTATAATGAAATCATAAATTATCTACGGAGGTAAAATTATGGATGCATTGAAAGAAATTCTGATGGTCAATATCCCTGCAAGCGTTGCGGTTATCGGTCTTGTGCTTTACTTTTTCGGAATGGCAATTGTGTTTGTCACAAGCCCTCTGAAAAATGCGGAGAGCTTTTCAATCAAGCCTGTTGATAACGCAGGCAAAACCGAAATCAGAGTTTATTACGGCGGAATCTCATTTGCACTCGGCGCATTCCTTCTTTATCTGACAATCGCGCTGGGCACTCCTGTTTATTCACTTGTTGGCGGTCTTTTCTTTTCCACAACCGTATTTGTGACAAGAACAATTTTCCTTTGCGTTGACAAGGGCTGGAAATGCCCCTACACAAAGCTTGCAATCCCTGCTGAAGCGTTGTTTGTTGTTGCTCTGTGGGTATGCTTTGCTCTTTCAAAGACAATGTATTAATTGAAAATTTGCTCAGAAACGGAAGCTTCTTTCATTCGGAAGGAGCTTCTTTTTATATTTATTTATTATTTAATATAATTAAGTATAGACTTTTATAATGGGGTTTGATATAATAAGATGATATCATAGGTGTAAAAGGCTCTTTTTCAGAGCTTATTATAACACCCACGGAGGTGCTTCATTTGCAAAACAATCAAAGCAAATTATCTGCCGTAATGAGCGGTGCGGAAGACTTTTTCCGTTCAAAAGTTTTTTGTTATCTCGCTCCGTTTACTGCGCTTGCGGCATATCTGATTTATATGATTGCAACAGGTCGGATGGAATTTATGAAGGGCTATTATGAGCTCTCATATCTTTTTACATATGACCACGGCTTTGTTTCAAAGGGTTTTGTCGGAGAGGTTATCAGCTGGTTTACCGATACCGTAACGCCTGACATAATCAGAGGTGTGTCAATATTCGGTGCGGTGTTGCTTGTTATTGCGGCATCACTCTGCTTCGGAAGTGTGCTTGACAAAACGCGCGATGACCGTACGGCATTCACAGCCGCCGCAGTAATAATTGCGCTTCTTTGCATTGCTCCCTTTACATTCAGAATTCATCTGATTGAGATGAAGCAGGATAAATTTATCTGGGCATTCGCTCTTTTTGCCGTTTATTTTTCGCAGTTTAAATTCGGAATCTGGCTTGCCCCGATTTTCTGTATGATTGCAACTCTGATAAATCCGCTTTTCCTTGTCGGCGGTATGCTTCTTGTTTCAATCATTCTTCTGCAGAAATGCAAGGAAAGCGGTTTTGCTCTCAAAAATATCATCATTTGTGCGATTTCTTATATTGGAATGATTGCGTTGGGTGTTTACTCGGTTGCTTCAGGTAAGAATCACGGCTTTGCAACTCCCTACGAAATGATTGACTTCTATTTCAGCCGTTACACAGGTACGCTCACCGAAAAAGAACTTAATTTGCTTGCAAACGAACAGCTTATTGAATATTTCGGAACAAGAGATGTTGCGTTTTTCAAGGATATCTTCAGGATGTATGTTCTTGAAAGCGATGTTGGTGTTTATACGATTCTTAACGCTGTATTTTTTGCATTGCCTCTTATTGTTCTTCTTGCAATTTTCTGGAAGAATGCAATTAAAGAAGAGAGCGATAAATTCAACAAATTCATATTTTTACTTTGCCCCGCAACGATTGTTTCGGTTGTATTTATGGCTCTGCTTGCATGGGGCGCAAGATTCTTCTTCTACAGCTATATTGTTCAGACAGGTCTTCTTCTTTACTTTATCTCAAACAAGAATGAAGCTGTGGTGAAGGTTATAGGCAAGGTTACTGATTTCTGCAAAGGGCATATGGTTGCTTCTGCGGCGATGCTGATTTATTTTGCTGTTTTCTTTAAATAACAAATACCCGAAAAGGTGGATAATATGAAAATAAAATCAGAAAACACAGCAAAGACCTCGATGATTTATATATCTTTGCTGATGGTAATCAAGACGCTGTTTACCCAGCCGTTATATAATAAGCTTCCGTTTCTCGGTTATTCGGGTGCATATGATATTCAGTCGGTATCATCGGCTGTCGGAGCGGTGATTTTTTCGGTGCTTGTTTCGATTTTCTTAATCAAAACCGCAGAACGCATCGGAGAAAATGCAACACCTCTTATCCTTCTCGCGGTTGCTGAGCCTTTGCTTATCTCAACGGTAAGCAGTTTGTTTCACGCATTGGCGGCGATAATAACCATTATCTGGATTGCATTTTCCATCACATCAAAAAACAAGATTGTTATTGCGGTTGTTTCCGTTGTTTCAGCGGCGGTGATTTCATTCATTATGCCGAATGCAATTTTCAGCTATATTATCCTCGGCATTATTGTTACATTTTTCGCGATGTGGGACAGTTCGAAGTTTATCGGAATAATTTCCGCAGCGGCATCGGGTGCGGTTTCGGTAATTCTTGTGTCGGTTATGGACATCGAAACCCGAATGAATATCAAGGTTTCGGGTATGTTTTATAAGTTCGGCGGATACGAATGCAATCCTCTCAGCTTTGCGAATATTTCATACGCGCAGAAACTGTCGGATATATTATCCCGTTTCGGTAAGGCGGCAGTTGCATCCATTCCTGTTATTGCGGCGGTGATTTTTATTGCTGTTGCAATTTTCGGATATAAAGCCGATTATACCGACAACAAGAAGTCATCAGAAACAATAAAAAAAGAAAATATCCTGATGGTTATTGCATTGGCTGTTCCTTACGCTTTTGCTTTTTTCGCTTCGATGGTTTGCACAGGCGTCAGCGGTACTATGGGCTTCAACATTGTTCCTCTCATCATCGTCTTTGTTTTGGCGGCAAAGGGAAACAAAGCGGTTGCTTATGCACTCGGAAAACTCGGCACATTTACAAAGGAACATCCTGTTGTGTCGGTTATCGCACTTGTCTGGCTGGCGGCAGGCACAGTTGAATTCGCGGCAGAAACCAGACTTTTTGACTATACAACCCAGTTTGTTATGTAATACTTAATCAGATACGGGGTGGTTGAATGATAATTTCAAAAACTCCCGTCAGGATGTCTTTTTTTGGCGGAGGAACAGATTTTCCTGATTTTTTTCGTGAATACGGCGGCGCAGTAATTTCGACAACCTTCGATAAATATTGCCATGTCAATGTGAGAGAAATTCCTGACATTTTTGATTTCAAAACGGTGCTTTCCTACGCACGAATCGAAAGAGTCAATTCTGTTGATGAGATTCAGCATCCTGCAATCCGCAACGCGATGAAGTGGCTCAGACTCGAGAAAATCGCGCTCAATTATGATGCTGATCTGCCGTCAAAAACAGGTCTTGGCACAAGCAGTTCGTTTTCAGTCGGTATGCTCAACGCGTTTTATACTATGCTGGGTATTGAGAAAACGAAGCGCGAGCTTGCAGATGATGCGATTTACCTTGAGCGTGTACTATGCGATGAAGAGGGCGGAATTCAGGATCAGATTGCGGCATCCTTCGGCGGATTCAACCGAATCGATTTCGGCGCGGACGGATATACGGTTACACCTCTTGAAATTGCCGAAGAAAGAAAGGAAAGACTCAACGGAAATCTGCTGATGTTTTTTACGGGTCTTTCAAGATTTTCTTTTGAAATTCAGAAGTCAACAAAGGCGGCGATGGGAAGCAAAACCGCTGAATTGCTCGAGATGCTCGGTATGGTTGACGAGGCAGAGAGAATTCTTGTTGATCCGTCAGCAAACCTTGATGATTTCGGCAGACTTCTTAACGAAACCTGGCTTTTGAAAAGAAGCATCAGCAATAAGATTTCATCGGATTATATCGATGAATGCTACGCAAAAGCAATCGGCGCAGGCGCGCTCGGAGGCAAACTACTCGGTGCAGGCGGCGGCGGATGTCTTCTGTTTTATGTTCCCGAAGAGTATCAGCAGAGCGTGCGCGATACACTTTCGGATATGCACGAGATAAAATTCAGATTTGAAAATGAAGGCACGCAGATAATTTGTAACAACTGACGGAGCAGATTTATGATAAAGATTTTAAAACCTGATTTTGTTTTTGAGGATGAAAGAGGAAGCCTCGTTCAGCTTGTCAGAGAGGGATACAGACAGATTAATGTTGTCACCTCAAAGGCAGGAGTTGAGAGGGGCAGACATTTCCACGCCCTCAACAGAGAAGGTTTTTATGTTATCGAAGGCTCATTTACGGTTGAAGCAAGGCTCGGAGATAAAACAGAGTTTTTCAGTTTCAGGAAAGGCGATATGTTTATCATTGAGCCGAATGTTGTTCATACTTTTGATTATATCGAGGATTCGGTGCTCGTGGCGTTTTATGACAGGGGAGTTGAGCTTCCTGACGGCACGAAGGACATCATTGCGCAGGAGGATGCCTGATGGAAGCGATTATTCTTGCAGGCGGTTTCGGTACAAGGCTGAAACCCTGCGTTGAAGATTTGCCGAAGCCCCTTGCACCTGTCGGCGGCAGACCGTTTATAGAGTATCTGCTTGATTATCTTTATGTCAACGGAATTCATCGCGCAATAATTTCGACAGGTTATATGGCGGAAAAGATAGAGGCGGCAATCGGAAACAGATACAGAGGAATGGCGGTTGATTATTGCCGCGAAGATACGCCTCTCGGCACAGGCGGAGCAATCAAAAAGGCTCTCGGAATGTGCAAGGAATCCTGCGCTACGGTTATCAACGGCGACACTTTTTATGATGTTGACCTTTTTGAGATGAGCAGAATTCATTCTGAATCGGGATGCCCGATTACAATGGCTGCAAAAATGCTCAGAAATGTTGAGCGCTCGGGATTTATCGAGGTTTCCGACGGTAAACTCTGCGGATTCTGCGAAAAAGGAATGCAGGGCGCAGGACTTATCAACGGCGGAATTTATATTGTAGAAAAAAATGCACTTGATACAATCGGCGAGGAGAAATTCTCGTTTGAAAAGCAGGTGCTTGAAAAGCTTCTTATGCCTGTAAGGGTGTTTGAAAGCGATGCATATTTTATCGACATCGGCATTCCCGAAGAGTTTGCAAGGGCGAATTCGCAATCGGAAATGTTGAAGTCAAAAAGAAAAAGAAGCGCTGTTTTCCTTGACAGGGACGGCACTGTAAATGTTGATACGGGTCATCTTTATCGCGTTGAGGATTTTGAATTTCTTCCCGATGCAGACAAGGCGATTGCCCGATTCAAGAAAAATGGTTATCTTGTGATTGTTATCACAAATCAGGCAGGTATTGCGAAGAATCTTTATACCGCCGCTGATGTTGACGCTCTGCATTCGCACATCGATTCGTTGCTGATGAAGGAGCATTCGGTTGTTGCGGACGGTTATTATTACTGCCCTCATCATCCTCAGGCGGTGCTTGAAGAATACCGCAAGGCGTGTGAGTGCCGCAAGCCTGAAGCAGGTCTTATTCTTAAGGCTGTTTCGGATTTTGCCGCAATCGGCGCGGAAATTGATTTGAATAAATCCGTTGTTATCGGTAACCGACGCTCGGATTTACTTGCAGGCATCAACGCAGGAATCGGAAAAACGATTCTCATCGGCTCGGATGAGCCTGACGCCGCAAAGATTGCTTCGGCGCATTTTGATACCCTTTCTGATTTTTCAGATTTTAAGCAGGTGTTTTGATTTTGAAAAATATTTATTTCGTTCAGGTCGGATTTGCGTTTGACAAATCTGTTTATCTGCCTTATGCAACGGGCACGATTGTTGCTTATTGCAAGAGCAGACCTGAAATTGCAGCTGAATATGATTTCAAGGAGATTATCTTCCGCAGAGACGATATTGAAAAAATCGTTGACGGAATGGAATCGCCTTATATCGTTGCGTTTTCAACCTATGTATGGAATGTTGAATTCAACAAGGCGCTTGCAAAGGCGGTCAAGGAAAGATACCCCGAATGCATAATTATCTTTGGCGGACACAGCGTTTCAGACAGAATGGAATTCCTGAAAAACGAATATATAGATATACTTACTCTCGGCGAGGGTGAGGAGGTTACGGCAAATCTGCTTACCGCCCTTAAAGACGGTGCAGACCTGAGCGATTGCTGCGGCATCGCATTCAGGGATACTGACGGAAGTCCGATTCTTACCGCACCCAATTGCCCCGAATCGGTTGAAGATTATCCGTCACCTTATCTTACGGGCGTCTTCGATTCTATAATCGAAAAGAATCCCGACACAATGTTTGATACCATCATCGAAACCAACAGAGGATGCCCCTATAACTGCACATACTGCGATTGGAGCAACCACAAAAAGCTCCGACTTTTCCCGATGGAGAAGGTCAAGGGTGAACTTAAATGGCTTTCAGAGCATAAAATTGAATATTGCTTCTGCGCAGACTCGAATTTCGGAATGTTTGACAGAGATGTTGAAATCGCCGAATATATCGTTGAGCTTAACAGCAAAACAGGTTTCCCGAAGGTGTTCAGACCTTGCTACGAAAAAAACAGCGCAGAGAGAGTTTTCCGTATTTCACAGATTCTCAATTCCAGAGGAATTGATAAGGGCGCTACAATGGCTTATCAGACCCTCTGCGACGAAGCGCTTAAAAATATCAACCGCAAGAATCTTACGATGGAGCATTTCTCCGACCTGATGGCAAATTACACTCAGGCGAATATTCCGACATATTCCGAGCTGATTCTCGGTCTGCCGGGTGAAACCGCAGAGAGCTTTTGCCAGGGCCTTTGCAAGCTTTTGCGCGCAGGTCAGCACAACTCAATCAGCGTTTATTATTGCGAGCTTCTGCCTAATGCTCCGATGTGCGACCCCGACTATATGAAAAAATTCGCAATTGAGCCTATCAAGGTGCAATTCAACCATATCCACTCCGCAAGCGGTAAGAAAGACCTGATTCCCGAATATTCATATCTTGTGCGCTCCACAAGCACACTCACACGCGACGGATGGGTATATGCAAACCTGTTTTCAATCTGTCTGCAGTGCTTCCACAGCCTCGGACTTTTCAGATATTTTGCAATCTATGCTTATTACGAGCTTGGCGTTGACTACTATGATTTCTACAAATCCCTGCTTGATTATTGCCTTGCAGACGAGGGGATGACGGGAAGACTTTTCCGAGAAATCAAGAAAAAGCTTGACGGCTCGCTTGAAGGCGAATGGAATCACAGTAACCCTGTTTTCGGCAATGTAACATGGTTTTTTGAAGAAGGGCTTTATCTTGAATTCCTTTATGCATTTGATGAGCTTAAGGCTTTTGCTGACAGTTTCGTCAAGCCTATGTTTGATGACGAAAGCGTTTACGAAGAACTTGAAAAATTCCAGCTCGGAGTTATAAAGCTCCCCTTTGAAGAGGGCAGAGATTTTGAATGCAGTTATGATTTTGCGGAATATTTCAGAAATATCGGCAAAGAAAACGCATCAAAACCCGAAAAGAAAAAGACAGAATATTCATTCAAAGCAATGAAAAAATATGAGGATTGGCCGACTTTTGCCAAGGAAACCGTATGGTACGGCAGACGCAAGGGCGCAACCCTCTATCCGTTCAAATAAGACCGAAAGGTTAGTGAAACCCGTTGAAAAAGAAACTTTATTTTCTGCAGGTAAATTATGCATACGGCAAGGAAGCTCATCTGCCTTATACGGCAGGTCAGCTTTGCGCCTATGCTTTTGCAGATAAGGATGTTGAGGAGAATTTCAGCCTTGAAAAGATTTTCTTCCTCAGAGAATCTGTTGATTCGCTCCTTGAAAAAATTGAAAATCCTGCAGTTGTTGCGTTTTCAACATATATCTGGAATTGCAATTTCAATAAAGAAGTTGCAAGACGCATCAAGGAAAAATATCCCGATTGCGTAACCGTTTTCGGCGGACATCATGTTGCACCCGGAGGCGGAATGCTTGAGGAATGCCCACAGATAGACTATCTGCTTCACGGCGAGGGCGAGGTTATCTTCCGCAGATTGCTCCGCTCATTAATCGGTCTTGATAATGCACAGGAAATCCCGGGAATATCGATGAGGACAGAAAACGGAATCCTCACAAATCCCGAAATGATTTCAACCGAATGTGATTTCCCTTCGCCGTATCTCAACGGTTATTTTGATGATATTCTTGCTGAGAATCCCGATAAGGTTTTTATGGCACTGATTGAAACATCAAGAGGTTGCCCTAATACCTGCGCTTACTGCGATTGGAGCAGTATGAAATCAAAAATCCGCAAGTTTCCGATTGAAAGAATCTATGCTGAAATTGATTGGATAAGCGAGCATAAGATTTACGGTCTCGGCGCGGCGGATTCAAATTTCGGAATGTTCAGCCGAGATTCGGAAATTACCGACAGAATTGTTGCGGCAAAAAAGGCAAGGGGATACCCCGTCAAGCTTCAGACATCATATGAAAAAAACAGCAGTAAAAATGTTTTTGATATCGGTATGAAGCTTGAGAAAAGCGGAATGAGTAAGGGTATCACGCTCTCATTCCAGTCAATGACCGATGAGGTGCTTAAAAACATCGGCAGAAAAAATATCAGCACCGAGTTTTTCTCGGAGCTTATGGATTTATATAACAAAGCAGGAGTTGCAACCTATACAGAGCTGATTCTCGGTCTTCCCGGCGAAACCTGCGAAAGCTTTGTTGATTCTCTTGACAGGCTGCTTACTCTCGGTCAGCATAATTCGATTTATGTTCATAACTGCGAATGGCTTCCATGCTCAATAATGGGTCAGAAGGATTATGTTGAAAAATATAAAATCGGAAAGACCGTTATTCCTCTCCATCAGCCGCACCGCGAGGCGGATGAATCGGAGGAGGTGCCCGAGTTTTCATCAATAGTTACATCAACATATTCAATGACGGAAAATGACTGGAAAAAGATGAATATAATTTCAGCCGTTTTTCAGGGATGCCACAATATGGGAATCCTGCAATTCTTCGCTCTTTATCTCTATAATGAGGGGATATGCTCATATAAGGATTTCTATTGCTCTTTTACTGATTATTTTCTTCAGCGCCCCGAATCCGTTGCAGGTAAGGCACTTTCAGAGATTGATAAACAGCTCGACAAGGTGCTTTCAGGCGAAGGTACATTGAGTATCTGCGACAGTCGATTCGGCAAGATTCTCTGGACACTTGAGGAATATCTCTTCAGCAGTATTTCCTATGAGATTGACAGATTCTATTCGGAAACAGAGGAATTTCTTCTCCGATTCTGCGAAAAAGATGAGATTTTTGAGAATCTATCTGTTTTTCAGCGCAATATGATAAGAAAACCGTTTACGGGTAACATTGAGTTTGAGGTTGCCTACGGTTTCATTGAATATTTCAGAAATATTTATGACGGCAAGAAAGCCGTGCTCAATAAAGAAGCAAACTGCGTTACCGTTGAGGCGAAAACCTTCGCTTCGTGGGAGGAGTTTGCGAGGATTGTTGCCTGGTACGGAAGAAAAGACGGCACAGGCACCTGCTTCAGGCAGGCAAAATTGAAACGGAGTTTTTAGTTAATGGAAAGCAAAAAGGTTTATCTTGTTCAAATTAATGTCACATACAGCAAAGCGATTGCCTACCTGCCCTATGCGGCGGGCTGCCTTGCCGCGTATGCATGGAATGACGATGAGATAAAGCAGAAATATGAGCTTGCCGATATCCTTTGTATCCGTCATACGCTCGAAGAATCTCTCGCAATGATTGAAGCACCTTCGGTTGTTGGATTTTCCTGCTATGTGTGGAATATGGAATATAATCTGCGCCTTGCAGAGATGATAAAGAAAAAATATCCCGAGTGCCTTGTCGTTTTCGGCGGACATAATGTTCCCGATGACACATCTCTCCTTGAGAAATACAGCTTCATCGATGTGCTGATTCATTCGGAGGGCGAAGAGCCGTTTGCAGGGGTTCTCAAGGCAAATGATTGCGGTGATTTTTCCGCAATCCCCGATATTTCATTCAGAAAAGACGGCGGATTTGTTACAACAGAAAAGAAAAGAATTTATGATATAACCGATTATCCTTCACCTTATGCGGCGAAGATTTTTGACCGCGTGATTGAGAAATATCCCGATATCACCTTCCACGCAACGCTTGAGACAAACCGAGGTTGTCCTTACGGATGCGCCTTCTGTGATTGGTGCTTCACGAAGAAGATAAGACTTTTCCCAATGGAGCGAATCAAGGAAGATATTGATTGGATTTCAGAGCATAAGATTCCTTATTGCTACTGCGCCGATGCGAATTTCGGCATTGTTGAGAGAGATATCGAAACGGCAGAATATATTCTTGAAGTTAACCGCAGAAACGGCTATCCGCAGGTGTTCAAACCCTGCTATGCGAAAAACAGTGACGAAATTGTTTTTGAAATCGGTAAGATTCTTAACCATAGCGGTATCGACAAGGGAGTTACCCTTGCTTATCAGTCGCTTGACCCCGATGTGCTTGAAAATATCGGCAGAAAGAATCTGACCCTTGAGCATTATTCTTCGCTGACGGCGAAATATGCCGAGGAAAAGATTCCTACCTATACCGAGCTGATTCTTGGTATGCCGGGCGAAACCTATGACAGTTTCTGCAGCGGTCTTTGCCGTCTGCTTGAAAACGGTCAGCACAATTCGATGACGGTCTATACCTGCCAGGTCTATTGCAACGCGCCCATCGCAAGCAAAGAAATGGTTGATAAATATAAAATCCGCTGGGAGCGTCAGCCACTTCACGGAATCCATTATCCTGCCAATTTCAACGGCGTGCAGGAATATTACGATGTTGTTGTTGAAACCAAGGATATGAGCAAAGAGATGTGGGTAAAGGCAAATATGTTTTCTGTTTGTCTTCAGAGCTTCCACCATCTCGGTTTGCTCCGTTGCTTTGCAATCTATGCAAGATATGAGCTTGGAATCAGCTACTATGATTTCTATAACCGTCTTCTTGATTATATTTTCAGCGACGAAACGAAATATATCTATAAGCTTTTTGAAGAAATCCGATGGAAAACCGAAAACACCGAGGTTTCCGACTGGTGCTATCAGAAGGATATCTTCAGCAAGGTCGGCTGGTATTTTGAAGAAGGAATTTTCCTTGACCTGATTTATAACAGAGACACCTTCTGGCAGGATATTGCTCCGTTTATCGAAGCTCTCGGAATTGAAAAGGCTGTTTTTGATGAGATGCTGAAATATCAGAAGCAGGTGCTTCGTCTGCCGCAGACAGAAATTGTTGAAATCGAAACAGGCTATGATTTCTACACATATTTCCAGAATATTTATGACGATGAATATCAGCCTCTTAAGAAGGTTGATACCCGTCTGAAGATAACGCTCGAAAAGAAAATTTCTGATTGGGCGGAATATGCAAGAGAAATCATCTGGTTTGGCAAACGAAGAAGCGCAACAATCTGCACCAACTCAAGAGAGCAGATTGAAATTGAGTACAAGAGTTAAGGGGAAAAACAATGAGAAATTTGTATCTTGTGCAAGCTTCCAACACATATGTCGGAAGAAACTTCAGAGCTGCATATCTTCCGTATGCGGTTGGTCTTCTTGCTGCATATGCGTTTGAGGACGAAACGATAAAAAGTGAATATTCTTTCAAAAGATTTATTTTTACAAGAGAAAAAACCGACGAGGCTGTGCAGAGCCTTGATGCGCCTGCAGTTGTCGGATTTTCAAACTATATCTGGAACACACAATATAACCTTGTTCTTGCCGAAAAGATAAAGAAGGCCTATCCCGAATGCATTATCATTTTCGGCGGTCACAATGTACCGCCTGATAATTCATTCCTCGAGAAATATCCCTTTATCGATTATCTGATTCACGGCGAAGGCGAAGAAGCTTTCAAGGCTCTTTTGCTTGAATTCTGCAAGGATGAAAAGGATTTTTCGAAGATTTCAAACATATCATACAGAGTCGGAGAGAGAGAATTTGCAAAGACCGAAACCGAGATTCTTTGCAGACTCGATTATCCGTCACCCTATCTCAATGGCTGGTTTGACAGCATTTTTGAAGAGAATCCCGATATGCAGCTCGATGCAATTCTCGAAACCTCAAGAGGTTGTCCGAGAAGCTGCGCTTACTGCGATTGGGGTTGCAACAGCTCAAAAATCAGATTCTTTCCGACAGAGAGAATCTTTGCCGAAATCGATTGGATGAGCGACCACGGTGTTAAATTCATCTGGGGTGCGGATTCAAACTTCGGTGCGGCTGAAAGAGATATGGATATTGTTGATTACCTTATCGATAAGCGCGAAAAAACAGGTTGTCCCGAAAGACTCCGCATAAACTATGCAATGGATAAGCCGCAGAGAGTTTTTGAAATCAGCTGTAAGCTTGAAAGATACGGTATGAGCAAAGAGGGTGCAACCCTTTCGTTCCAGAGTCTTGACCCGACGGTGCTTGAAAATATCGGCAGACGCAATATGAGTATGGATAAATTCAGCGAATTACTCAAGCTCTATACCGAGGCAGGCATCACAACCTATTCCGAAATTATCGCAGGTTTGCCCGGCGAAACATATGAGAGTTTTTGCAGAGGCATCGGCAAGCTTCTTGAGGCCGGTCAGCACAGACTCATCACCGTTTATAACTGCGAGCTTCTTCCCAATTCACCGATGGCTCAGCCCGAATATATGAAGAAGCACGGCATCAGGACAGCCGAGATTGAGGCGCTTGTTGCCCACAGCGCAATTGATGAAGAAGTAAAGGA
Source organism: Acutalibacteraceae bacterium (assembly GCA_045634985.1). Lineage (GTDB taxonomy): Bacteria > Bacillota > Clostridia > Oscillospirales > Acutalibacteraceae > CAG-177. The sequence continues at coordinate 24,197 of JAZRBF010000021.1, forward strand.
AAAAACAATCTATGTTATCGGCTCAAATGTGCTCTCAACAGAGGATTGGATTGCCTGCAATGTTTTCACCTGCATGGAGGAATCGCTTCATCATCACGGCATTCTGAAATATATTGCAATCTATTTACATTACGAAATGGGATATGCATATGAGGATATCTACAACGCGGTAATCGACTATGCAAAGGAAAACTCTGAATCGGTCATCCGCCCTGCATATGACTATCTTTACAGTTATTATAAGGCAATCTCGCAGGAGAATCCGATTGCGCTTTATTCAAATCCGATTTTCGGCGATGCAACCTGGGTGCCTAAAAAGGTTACCCATCTTATGACTATTACCCGTCTTGATGAATTCTATGCAGAGCTTAAGGATTACCTTAACGGCATCGGAGTTGAAAGCGAAATCGTTGATGAGCTTATAAGATTCCAGAAAACTGCGCTCAAATATCCGATGAGAAATAATTTCTCGGCAGAGTTTGAGTATGATTGGGATAAATATTTCAGAGAGGCTCTTTCGGGTAACCGTCAGCCCCTCGAAAAGAAAAGAATCCGAATCAGCGTCAATAATGAAAAGCAGGTTGCAAACTGGCGCGAATATGCGCTCGAGGCGGTCTGGTTTGGCGTTAACGGCATAACCATCAATCCCGGAATGGAATCCGAATATATTTAATCAGGTAAATGATAATGAATGAATTCAAAGGAGTTTCAATCGTAACGGGTGCGGTAACGGAAACAAGCTCTTTGCAAGGGACGGTTGATTTTATTCTCGCAAACTGCAATCACGCGGACATTGCGCAGATTATCATCGGCTATCCTGACAGAGCAACACCCGAATGCCTTGAAACAATAAAGAGCATCGAGGCGAATCTTTCCGAGGTGGAGGTCATCACCTTCCTTCAGAAAAGAAAAAGTCTTGGCTTTCTCACCGAGGCATTCGATAAGGCAACAGGCTCGCACATAATCACCGTTGATTCTGATATGGCGCTCGACCTTGCGTTGATTCCCGTAATGATTGAGAATGCAAAAAAAGAGCCGGACACAATTTTTTCTGCGTCAAGATGGCTCGGCGGAAATAAATTTTACGGCTATAATAAATTCAAAAAGGTGCTCAATATCTGCGCGCAGAAGTTTCTCTCTGTGCTTTATGCGAGTGACCTGACGGATTTTACGATTCCGTATCAGATAATACCGACGGAAATTCTGCAATCAATTGAGTTTGAGGAAACAGGTTTCCCGATATTCCTTGAAATGGTGCTTAAACCCTTGCGTCTTGGCTATAAATTCAAGGAATTGCCGACGGATTGCCACTCAAGGACAGAAGGCAAATCGAGCAACTCGTTTGCACAGATACCGCAATATCTTCGTACTGCATTGCACGTCAGATTTATGCCGAAGGAAAACATATTGAAGAAATAACAAAAACCACCGATTAATTCGGTGGTTTTAATCTTTTATAAGGATTTCGGGTAAATAGCAATCGGATGAATAGAGCGCCGCCGCTTGATTTCTGCCGTACCATACAACAGAGCAGGCGTAGTCAAAGAGCGATTCGCAGGGCTTGTTATCGGTGACGGTCAGGAGCGTTTTCTTCTTTTCAAGAGGTGCATAGCTGTCCTCATAGATACGCTTGCAGTAGTTATAAAAATCAAAATCCGATTCGATTTCTGTTTTGCCGCTCTGACCTGTGCGCTTAAGAATTCTGCGCTGATAATCAAAAACTGCGTGAAGCTCATCTGATTTCTCTGTTGCATCGGAAAATGCATTTTCAAGCTCATCAAAGACGGAATCCGCGTTTTCGAGCGTTTTCATAAAGTAAATTTCGTCAAACTGCCAACAGATATCGCCGAGACCTTCGCATGGGACTGCCCAGCCGTTTTCACCGCGCGACATACCCGATGCAAAATCAGATATCAGGCGGTAAACCTTGCCGCAGGCAGAGTTTTTATTTTGCTTTGAGATATCAGCAATTTTTGAATAGATATCAAAATAACTCATACCGCATTCGTTGCGAAGCCAGAGAGCAACCGTGCGGAAAAATCCGATATTATGGAATGCCTGCACAAGACAGGCGAATGCTACGCAGTCTATCCATTCCTCGGTGGAAAGGGTGTTTGTTTTGATAACGGCGGTATTATATTCCTGAATTTCGTGTTTTTCAAGCGCACTGCAATGGGCTTGAGAAAAGGGGGACCTGACGGTTTCAATGCCGAAATTTTCAACATATTCGGGCGCACCCATCTCCGAATTCGGGAGCAAATCGCAGGTGTAAACCTGAATTGCTTTATGCTGACCGTATTCGAGTAAGGTGCATATGCCTTTTGTGAAGCTCTCTTTTGTTTCGCCTGCAAGGCCGAGAATCAGCTCGGATGAGGTAGAAATTCCGCATCGGCTGTATTCTGACATAAGCTCGCGGAAATGGTCAAGAGAGATGTTTTTTCTGCCGATATTTTCAAGCACAGCAGGGGAAAGGCTCTGGAAAGAGAGGGTCTGCGCTTTATCAAGCTCATATTTGTTGAAACGCATACAGATCTTTTTGACAAATTCTGTTCGATTTTTGGTAAAGCAGACTCTGAAATTTTTCGGGAATCCTGTTTTTTTCTTTGCGGCGATGATATATTCCGCAATTTCTTCGTCGCGGTCAAGGATACCGAAGTTTCCGTCAGCGCAGTAAACATATTCAATTGAGTGCGATGCAATCCAATCGATTTCCGCCTGAATTCTTTCCATAGGGAAGGGTCGGATTCTGCTGCCGAGAGTACCCCAGTCGCAGAAGGAGCATTTAAAAGGACAACCGCGGTTTGTTTCAAGAATTGCAGAAAAATTAACTTCGCCGTCAACGATTGAATCGAAAATGCCTGTAAGATAAGGCGAGGGATATTCGCTCAGGCAGAAAGATTTTTCTGCGGTTTTTAAATATGCGCCGCCGTTTCTGATTGCGATGTTTTCAACTGATTCGGCTGATTTGCCGTCAATCAGACAGAGAAGCAACGCTCTGAATGCCTCTTCACCCTCGCGGTAAATCAGATAATCAACCTCGGGGCATTCTTCGAAAGTTTCAAAGTTACGCAAAACATTGTGTCCGCCGAAGATTACGGTACAGTCAGGATTCTTTTCTTTGACCGCTTTGGCGAGAGCCTTATTGTATTCATAATTCCATACAGAGCAGGAAAATGCAACAACAAACGGCTCGCGGATGAATTCAACAGCATCGGCAATGGGCATATGAGTATAAACAAAGCCTGCGAGGTTGCAGTTTTGCCTGATTTTTTCGTTATCGAAGGCATAGGCGGCGATGCAACCCGAGGCATAGGGAATATAGACTGACCTGCGCTCGTTTCCGTAAACATTATTTGCCTGCACAAAATAAATATTCTTCACCGCCGATGCTCCTTTCGTTTGTATTCAATCAATTATATCATCTGAAAAGGATAAAGTCAAACTGCGCAGAAAACAAAAGTTTCACTCAACATTGACTAACCGCAAACAAAGTGTTAAAATAATAAAAGTAATTAATTAAACGGAAGTGAAATGATGCTTAAGATTCTTGTTACAGGCGGCGCAGGATATATCGGCTCGGTGCTTGTACCCCTGCTTCTTTCAAAGGGATGCAAGGTCACTGTGCTTGATAATTTTATGTTTAATCAGAGCTCTCTGCTTGAATGCTGTGCCAATCCGAATTTTGAAATAATAAACGCTGATTCGCGAAACGAAAACGCGGTCAGAGAGGCTATGAAGGGCAAGGACTATATCATTCCTCTTGCTGCCCTTGCAGGTTTTCCTATCTGCGACAAAGAGGCTTGCTCGGCTTATTCAATCAACCTCGATGCAATCAAGATGATTCTTCGCCTTCGTGAGAAGGGTCAGAGAATTATTTTTCCCTGCACAAACAGCGGATACGGTCTTGGCGAGGGTGAGAATTTCTGCACAGAGAATTCTCCTATAAAGCCGATTTCGATTTACGGCAAAAGTAAGGTCGAAGCAGAGGCGGCGGTGCTCAGCGAAAGCGGTACAACTGCATTCAGATTCGCAACTCTTTTCGGTGCTTCACCGCGAATGAGGACAGATTTGCTCGTAAACGATTTCGTTTACAGAGCTGTTTTTGACAGAACGATTGTTATTTTTGAAGGCAGTTTCAAGAGAAATTATCTGCATGTCAGAGATGCCGCAAATGCATTCTGGTTTGCGATTGAGAATTTCGAAAAGATGGAAGGCGGCACTCATAACTGCGGTCTTTCGGATTCAAACCTCTCCAAAATCGAACTTTGCGAAAAAATCAAGATTCATCTGCCGAAATTTGTTTATATTGAAGCACCTGTCGGCGAAGACCCTGATAAGAGAAACTATATTGTTTCGAATGAAAAGCTTGAGTCCCTCGGTTGGAAACCTCTTTATACGCTCGATGACGGCATTGAGGAATTGATAAAGACATACAGAATAATCAAGAATAATCAGTATTCAAACATTTAATGATAAAAAGCTCTTTGTGAAATCAACCACAAAGAGCTTTTATTTTTAGTCCAGACCGTATTTTTTGCGTGTTTTCTTGCAGAATTTTGCCGCGAAGAAGAATCGTGCGAGGGGAATGGCTGAAGTCAACACAGCTTCAGGCAAGAAAAGAATGTTGATATGTGAAACTCTGTTGAGCAGGATTTTGAACTGCTTGAAGAGATGAACAACGTTTTTTTCTTTTTTATCATAGTCTGATTTTGTCAGAAGACCCCAGAAGAAATAGCCTTGAGCAACATTGAGGTCGCGCATCGGTATCTGCGAGAAGTTAGGTGTGCGGCTGTAATAAAGGTCAATTTTGCGATAATCCGAAAGCTTTTCGGGGAGTTTATATTTGCCGCTCTCATAAATTTCCTTACCAAACGGAGAATCATAAATATAAGCGTATTTGAAAAATGAAATTTCGCAGTTTGGCAGGCTTTTTGCAAAGTCGATATTGCAACGAAGGTCTTCTACAGTTTCGTCGGGCATACCGATAACGAAAGATGAAACGGGGATGATTCCGATTTCGTTGCACCATTCAAATGTCGGAACAACTTTCTCGAAAGGTATGTTCTTGTTGATTTTTTCCATCATACGGGGACTTGCAGTTTCAATTCCGAAATGAATCCATCGGCAACCGCTGTCATAGAGTCTTTGAAGGTCAGCTTTATCAAGCAGACCTATTCTTGTTTCAAAACCCCAGCCGAGCTTGTAACCTGATGCGTCGAGGGCGTCGCAAAGCTCATAAATATCGGATTTTTTTGAGAATGCGAATTCATCAGCAAGATAAAAACCGTCTATACCATAGGTTTCGACAAGCTCTTTGAGTTCTGTCATAAAAACCTCAACAGATTTGCGTCTGACACAGGAGCGGTGAAAACGGCTGTTATAGCAGAAAGAGCATTTGCCCGGACAGCCTTTTGACAGGTAAACATAGACAAGCTTTTTGACGCTGTAGATTCCCGTAAAATATTTCGGGACATCAACAAGTGACCAGTCACTCGGAAGAATCTGACTTAAATCCATAAACTCTCTGTCAGGAGTACGGATTATTTTTCCGTCTTTTTTGAATGCTATACCCTTAACATCATCAAGAGAGCCGCCTTTTTCGAGCGTTTCCGCAAGGTCAACCCAGGTCATTTCACCCTCGCTGAAGCTGAGAATATCAATATAATCCTCGGCAAAGAAATGTTCAACAGGGGCAAGATTGCATATAGGTCCTCCCCAGACAACGGGAATCCCCATTTTGTGAGCCTTTTTTGAAATGCTGATGGCTGAAAGAATCTGCTTTTGTGAGCGGACAGAAAGACCGCAGACATCAGGCTTGAATTCCTTCAATGTTTTTGAAATTGAAATATGTGTTACGCAAGGGTCAATAAGTTTAACCTCGTGACCTGCCTGCTTAAGATAGGTTCCGATTGAAATCAGACCAAGCGGCAATGAAACGCTGTGAATCAGGTCACATTTTGCAGGTACTATAAGTAATATTTTCATTTTTATTTCTCCGAATTCTGATTTGAAATTCCCGAACATAATCTCAAATTAAAATCTCATATCATAATTTCATATGATAATCCCAAATAATAATATTAATATAGCATATTTCTGCAAACTCGTCAACAAGAGGGCAATGAGGTGACGAGATATGGAGTGTGTTTTTGTTTAATTTTGTTAATGAAAATTCAGAAACGACAAAAATCAAATTGTTGCATAAGAAAAAATTATCTTGAACTGTATTAAATTATAATGTAATATAAAGATATATCGTAAAAGAAAGGCGGATATTTTTTATGAACAGAAAAAGATTGATATTAATTATCAGTGTGGTTTTAGTTGTGATAGCTGTTGTGGCGGTATCACTTGTTTTGGTGTTCAATGCGCGTCAACCTAAGGCTCTTGATGAGAAAATTGTTGGTAAAACCATTTCACTTTCGGATGGATTAAAATACTGTTCATATGATGGTGAATTGGAGTTAAATGATGATTTCAGCAAAGCATATGGCTCAACAACATCAATAGTAATAACAGACATCAATGAGGAAACTTTAACTGCCACTGTTGAAATATCAGCTCCTCCGATAGAAAAAATAATGAGAAATTGCATTCCTCAGGAGTTTTCAGGAGATGATGAGGATGATTTGGAAAAATATATGTCAGCGGTAATAGATGAAATTAAGAATACACCGTCTGAATCAATGGTGGTATCTGTTGTTGAATGTAAATTGGTTGATGAAGATGGCCTCAGATTAGTGATTAACAACGATTTTGCATCCGCGGTTTATCCTGATTTATACTCATTAATCGGCGAAGTTCTTGTGGATTTGTTTGCGTGAAAGGAGAATTGATATGAAAAAAGCAGTATGTATTATTCTTTCTTTGTTGTTTGCTGTAACCATAATTCCGACGAAGGCATATGCCCAAAACGAAAATATTATCCGTGTTGAACTTGATGTTGTCAGCACAGAACTTGAGTATGCAACACTTGATGCATCTTATATTGACGGACTTTTATATTTAAGAGTGTCTGATATAGCTGCTCTTACAAGGTCAAAGTTTACGCTGAAGAAGGATACTGTAATTTTAACCCATGGTTCAAGAGAGATTACAATCAACCACAAAACAGGTGAGCTTACAGAGGACAAAATAAAAGAAAAGATTTCCGTAACGATGGACGAAAACCATGTGCTTATTCATGCGTATCCTATTCTTACTTATCTGGGTGCTGAATGTTCCGTTGATGAACATGGCAGATTGATTGTTAAAATGCCTGTTTTCACATTGTGGGAAGGTCTTGGTTTTCTTGAAGAAGAGAATCACATCAGCAGAAATGTATTTGGCGGAAAAACCAGACAGGGAACTCTTTTGTTTTTAAACAGCATTTTGTTGCTTTTTGAAAGTGGCATATCATCAATAGTTCTTGACAATGCTGTAACGGATGCTGTGGCTTTGGCGATGAAGCTTGATGTTTCGGATTATGAAAGTTGTCAAAATAAAAAAATTGAAAAAGACAGGAAATACGATTCCTTAACTCAGTCTATGATAGCTGCGAAAGATTTTGAGGAAAATTTGCCCGTCACATTTAATGAGGTTAATGACCCTCTTCAGGCTTTGGTTTTTGATCCTCTTAAGGAACTTTATGAAAATGAGTATTATGTATCAGAAGATGTAGTTGCTACTTCTGGATTTTTTAAACTTACTGGTAACACCTTAACTGCTTTAGGGGCAATTTCAGAAAGGTCCAAGTATACAAAAGATACAGTTGAAATTTTGCGAGCGTTTAAAGATAATACATCCCACGATACTGTCTACTATAAGTCGGCAAGTGAATTACATTTAAAGACTTCAAGTGATTTGTTAAACGCAGGAAGTGTTGCTCTTGAAATGGCTCTGGATGATTTAATCTCCGGCACGATTTCGTCGGGGCTCGGAATGTTTGAAGTTTCATTACAGGTTGGTGTACTCATAGATAAAATTCTGTATGGTGAGGAGAGCGCAACCGCACGAGCTTCTGCAGAAAATAACTCCATAATCCTTTTGAAACTTAAAGAAATTTTGTTCGATGATATGGCTAGACTTGCACAAACGATAATAGATGAAAATTACAGTAATCAGCAGCATATTGAGGACTATCGCTTGTTAAGTGTTTTTTATTATCGTGTTCTGATTGTAGCTAATGAACAGTTTGAGGATATGCTTATTGCTCAAGGAAAAAAAGACGAAATGAAGGACGTAATTGAAATATTAAGAAGCGATTCAAACCTCTTTGCTGAAAAGGTTTATGTTCTTACATTGGCGGAAGGTCTGGCTTTTCCTGATTTAAACGGACTGAAAGATAATTTTGTTGATACCTATTTCGATCCGGGAGTTGAAACAACACCGACAACACCTACGACTGATATTCAGAGCGAAAACAGTTACAATCAGTCAAACAGTCTTGATATGTATCATCTTTCTTTGTATGCAGGACAATATGCAATCAGCGGAAATTATAAATACTATACTGAAACATATGGTCTGGATGAATATATGGAGCCGGTTGGCGGATTATACAAGAAAAATCTGAGTACAGGCGAAGAAACATTATTGAAAGATAATACTAATGCTCAAAACATTCAGGTTGTAGGTAACAAAGTTTTTTATACCCTGTACGGAGGCGGCCCGTATTATTGGGGTGTTCATATGATTAATACAGATGGTACAGGATATAAAGCGTTGTATAATAGTGAAGTTCATTGCTTTGTTGCAGATGAAAACAATGTTTATTTTGCGGCAAATGATTCATCGAAAACAATAAAAAAGATCTCACACACAAGCAACACCGGCATACAAACTATGACGAAATTCAACTATATTCCCTATGACATGAATCTTGTTTCAGGTGGAATTGTTTATCGGGATGAAGTTAATTCAACGCAGTTGTCCGATATTGTTGTTTACAATTTTTCTACTAATTCTCAAACTGTTATCAACTCAAGCGAAAAGTCCTTGGAGGATGTTTGGGTTAACGGAAACTATATTTATTGCCTGAAGTGGAAATACTCTCATAATGGATTCGTCTCCGATGATGACGGCTTAAGTCCTGAAATTGCATTTGAAAGAGAGTTTATCCGTTATAATGTTTCCACCGGTGTGTGGGAATGTTGCGACCTTCCCGCTGCAGAATATGAGACAGAAGATGTTGTGGGAACAAAATACTATAATGCTGATATTTATTCCGGACTTTTGGATGACTTTGAAAAAGAACTTCCGAAAGATTTTGCAGGTTCAAGCAAATATGTTTTCACTAAAGTTACCGGTTTATAAATAAATTCAGTCATAAAAAATCCCCGAGGCACCGAGGTGCTTCGGGGATTGGTTTATATGGGGTTAATTATTTCTCTTCGTAGAGGCCTCTTGCAACATAGTGAGTATGAAGTACCTCGTGTGCAATGTGGCTGCCGGGATGCTCGAAATACTCTGCGTAAACAGTCTTGACTGCTTCGCTTTCGTGTGACTTTCTGACGGGAAGGCTCTTATCTGCCTCGTAGAGTGCCTGAGCTCTGATAGCTTTGAGGTCAACGAAGTTGTGAACTGATGCGGGCTGAGTGGGCTGACCGCCGCCGTTTACGCAACCGCCGGGACAAGCCATAATTTCAACGAAGTGATATTCTGACTTGCCTGCCTTGATTTCGTCCATAACCTTCTTTGCGTTTGCAAGACCGCTTGCTGCGCAAACCTTGATTTCCATACCTGCAACTGTGTAGGTAGCTTCCTTAAGACCTTCAGTACCTCTGACCTCTGTGAATTCAAGGGTCTTGAGTTCTTCGCCTGTGAGCTTTTCAACAGCTGTTCTGAGAGCAGCTTCCATAACGCCGCCTGTTGCGCCGAAGATAACGCCTGCGCCTGTGCCTTCGCCGAGAGGATTATCAAATTCTTCGTCGGGAAGAGCGTTGAATGCGATACCTGCGGTTTCAATCATTCTTGCGAGTTCGCGGGTTGTGAGAGCGTAGTCAACATCAGCGTAGCCGCTTGCTGCCTGGTCATCTCTGCCTGCTTCGAATTTCTTTGCTGTGCAAGGCATAATGGAAACAACAACGATATCCTTGGGATCAAGGTTCATCTTCTTTGCGTACCAGGTCTTGATTACTGCGCCGAACATCTGCTGGGGTGACTTGCAGCTTGAAAGGTGTGCAAGCTGTTCGGGATAATAATGCTCGCAGTACTTAACCCAACCGGGTGAGCAGGATGTGATGAGAGGAAGTGTTCCGCCGTTGCTTACTCTGTCAAGAAGTTCGTTTGCTTCTTCAAGAATTGTAAGGTCAGCAGAGAAATCGGTATCAAATACCTTGCTGAAGCCGAGACGACGAAGAGCTGCAACCATCTTGCCTGTAACATTTGTGCCGATTTCGTTGCCGAATGCTTCGCCGAGAGTTGCTCTGATTGAGGGAGCTGTGTTAACAACAACAAACTTCTCGGGGTTGTTGATAGCTTCGAATACCTTTGCGGTATCATCCTTCTCGTAGAGAGCGCCAACAGGGCAGTGAACGATACACTGACCGCAGGATACGCAGCTGAAATCATAGAGAGGAAGCTCAAAGGGTGAGCCGATATGAGTGTCGAAACCTCTTGCGTTTGCGCCGATAACGCTGATAGCCTGATTGTCACAAGCAGCAACACAACGACGGCAGAGGATACACTTGCTGTTATCTCTGATCATATGAGGTGCGGAATCGTCAAACTGGAATTCGGGATATGCACCTTCGAATGCCTTTTCGTCTGCAACGCCGTAGTCCTTGCAGAGCTTCTGAAGCTCGCAGTTACCGCTTCTTACGCAGGAGAGGCACTCTTTTCTGTGAGTTGAAAGGATAAGTTCAAGAGTCATCTTGCGGCTCTTTCTTACCTTTTCTGTGTTTGTGAAGATTTCCATACCTTCGTTTACAGGGAAAACGCAGGCTGAAACGAGTGAACGTGCGCCCTTAACCTCAACCATACAAATACGGCAAGCACCGATTTCGTTGAGTTCCTTGAGATAGCAGAGAGTGGGGATTTCGATGCCCGCATATCTTGCTGCTTCAAGAATTGAAATGCCACCGGGAACGCTCAGGGGCATATTGTTTATTTTAATGTTTACCATTTCCATTTTATTATGCCTCCTCAATTATGCTTTGCTGATTGCGCCGAACTTACAGGAATCGATGCAAGCGCCGCACTTAATGCACTTGGTTGTATCGATAACGTGAGGATTCTTGACTGTACCGCTGATTGCGCCTGCAGGACACTTTCTTGCGCAGAGAGTACAACCCTTACACTTGTCAGCGTCGATAACAAAGTTAAGAAGATTCTTACATACGCCTGCGGGGCATCTCTTCTCAACAACGTGTGCAACATATTCTTCGCGGAAGAACTTGAGAGTTGCAAGAACGGGGTTGGGAGCTGTCTGACCAAGACCGCAGAGTGAGTTTTCCTTGATGTAGTAAGCAAGTTCTTCAAGCTTTGCGAGGTCTTCGAGAGTACCGTTACCGTCGGTAATCTTCTCGAGGATTTCCATCATACGCTTTGTACCGATACGGCAGGGTGAGCACTTACCGCAGGATTCGTCGATTGTGAAATCGAGGAAGAACTTTGCGATGTCAACCATACAGTTGTCTTCGTCCATAACGATAAGACCGCCTGAACCCATCATACAACCGATAGCTGTGAGGTTATCGTAGTCGATTTCTGTAGCGATAAGGCTTGCAGGGATACAGCCGCCTGAGGGGCCGCCTGTCTGAGCTGCCTTGAACTTCTTCCCGTTGGGGATACCGCCGCCGATATCGTAGATGATTTCACGCAGAGTTGTACCCATGGGGATTTCAACAAGACCTGTGTTTTCAATCTTGCCGCCGAGAGCGAATACCTTAGTACCCTTTGACTTCTCGGTACCCATTGATGCAAACCAGCTTGCACCCTTGAGGATAATCTGGGGAATGTTAGCAAAAGTTTCAACGTTATTTTCTGTTGTGGGTTTACCGAAGAGACCCTTTACTGCGGGATAGGGAGGTCTGGGTCTGGGCTCACCTCTGTTACCTTCAATCGAGGTCATAAGAGCTGTTTCTTCACCGCAAACGAATGCGCCTGCGCCAAGACGGATGTGAAGATCGAAGCTGAAGCCTGAATCGAAGATATTTTCGCCGAGAAGACCGTATTCCTTAGCCTGGTCAATAGCAATCTGAAGACGCTTGACAGCGATGGGATACTCTGCACGAACATATACATAGCCTTCGGTTGCGCCTGTTGCGTAGCCGCAGATTGTCATAGCTTCGATAAGGCAATGGGGGTCACCTTCAAGAACTGAACGGTCCATGAATGCACCGGGGTCACCTTCGTCAGCGTTACATACAACATACTTCTGGTCAGCAGCGTTAGCAGCTGTGAAGCTCCACTTTCTGCCGGTGGGGAAACCGCCGCCGCCTCTGCCTCTGAGGCCTGAATCGATAACTTCCTTGATAACATCCTGGGGAGTCATCTCTGTGAGAACCTTACCGAGGGCTGCGTAACCGTCCATTGCGATGTATTCGTCAATGTTTTCGGGGTCGATAAGACCGCAGTTACGAAGAGCAACTCTCTTCTGGGTCTTATAGAAGTTTGTGTCATTAAGAGAAACAGTTTTGCCTGCTTCTTCAACGATGCTTTCGTCAACATCCTTGTAAACGAGTCTGTCAACAAGGCGACCCTTAAGAAGGTGCTCTGTAACGATTTCAGCAACGTCTTTTTCTTCAACTCTGCTGTAGAATGTGCCTTCGGGGTAGATGATAACAACGGGACCGAGAGCGCAGAGACCGAAACAACCTGTCTGAACGATTTTTACTTCGTCCTGAAGACCGTTCTTCTCAAGCTCTTTCTCGAAAGTGGACATAAGTACCTTACTGCCTGAAGAAGTACAGCCGGTACCGCCGCAAATCAAAACATGAGAACGAATCATATTACTTTAAACCTCCATTATGAGATAGCGTTGGTGATTGTGTATTCCGAAACGGGAGCGCCGCCCTTGAGATGCTTCTCAATAACTTCGGCAGCCTTTTCGGGGGTCATCTTGATGTAAGTAACCTTTTCTTTGCCTGCTTCAAAGATTTCAACAACGGGCTCAAACTGGCAAACGCCGATGCAGCCTGTCTGCGAAACCATAACCTTGTCTGCGAGACCTGCGTTGCTTACGCCTTCAACAAAAGCGTTGAGAACGGGTCTTGCGCCTGCTGCGATGCCGCAGGTAGCCATACCTACAACAACTCTGATGTCGCCGCTACCTTCACGAAGAACAACCTTATCCTTCATCTTTTCTCTGATAGCAGCAAGTTCAGCCAATGATTTCATAATATCTATCCTCTCTTTAAATATTAAACGGGTTTATATTGAATCATAGCCTTCGTTAAGATAGGCTTCAATCCATTTGATAACTTCATAGGTATCCAGCGGAACATCTCCGAGCACCTCGCGAAGCTCCTTTGTATCAAGAATAACTTCGCCGTTTACGAGGTGATGTTCAAATCTCCACTCAATATCGGGCGAGCCCTGAATCAGAGCTGTTACAGTTGAAACAATGTCGCCAAGCGGTGTAAAATCGAGATGGTTTTTGAAAAATACCGCCGTTACCGTTGTACCGCAGTTTGCAGGGTCAATCTGCTCGCTGACGGATTTGATTTCTACCGAGCCTCCCGTTTGCTCTGCCGCGAGCTTGAGGAGGGGAATTCCGAGACCGACCTTTCGGGTTGTACGGGTTGTGCAGAAGGGGTTGATAACATTCTCAACCATTTCCTCGCTCATTCCGCATCCGTCATCCGTTATCTCAAAGGTGAGAGTGGAATCGGTTTCAGTGATTTTTATTAAAATGTTCTTTGCTTTTGCCTTGACGGAATTCTGAGCAATATCAAGAACATTCAAAGATAACTCTTTCATAAGCCTTTCAGCCTTTCAAAAAGTGCTTTGCGTATATCGTCAGGGTTTTCGCTGCATTCAAGCTCAAAGCAATTGAGTCTGCCGCTGATGTCCCAGAGGTAATGGGCATCTGACGAAACAACAAACGGCTTTGATTTCAACAGGTCAAATCTTTCTTCATATTCGGGTCGCTTATCACCGTCATGATATTCGGCGCAGGAGAAAAACGGAAAATCAGGGAAGACACCGAGCGTTGCAACGATTCCGTTTGCTTCCCTGTCAATGTGAGCAGGGTAGCATATTCCTCCGAAACTCTCAACAAGAGCAGGAGCTTCGTCAACGGTAATCATCGTTGCGTTGGAGAGGAGATTTCCCTCAATTCCGATGACCTCGTCATTTTCGTTCATTATCATCTGCTCACCGAAGATATCAACGCGGTTTCTGAACGGTATGCGTTTTTCGTTGACCGCCGCATCAAATGCGAGTGCGTTTTCAAGCTTTTCAAAGAGGCAGACAAGGTGGATATCTTCCGCCGTTGTAAGCTCCATACCTGCAACGGGAATAATTCCGTTTGCCTGAGCGGTTTTGAAAAATGCAGGGCAGTTGCGGCAGGTGTTATGGTCGGTAAGCGCCATAATATCAAGCTTCGCAACCACACCCATACCTGCGATGTTATTGGGCGTCATATCATCGTCACCGCAAGGGGATAAGCAGGAGTGAATATGAAGGTCGTAATAATATTCTTTCATATCAGAGATTACCGAAGAAGGTTTTTGACGCTTCAAATGCAGGCATCTGACAGGAGAGAATGTTGATCCCCTTCGCCTTTGCGGTTTCGGTGACAGTTTCATCGAGCTGAACGCCCTCCGCAAGGATGATGCAGGCAACATCGGCAAGAGATGCAACGGCAACGATGTTTATATTGGACATAATTGTTATCCACGCATCGTCAGCCTTTGCTCTGCCCATAACCCAGCTTAACAAATCTCCGATATACACGCCGCAGATTTCTCTGTCGCCGTCGGGGAGGGAAACAACGCCGAAGCCTTCAAGCGAGGCAAGCTCACTTACTTTCATCGCCGTCACCTCCGTTTCGCTTTTCAAGATACTTTTTGAAGAGCTCTTTATAGGCAATGATGCAATCGTTTCTGTCTGCGTGACCGAGCACGATATCCTCGGCAAAAGCTCTGCAGGTCGGAGCACCGCAGGAACCGCAGTCGATTCCGGGCAACGCCTTGCGCACCTGTTGAATCTGAGCCATAAGCCTCATTGATTCGCCGATGCTGTCACTCAGTCTGTTGAGCGGCTGATACTTCGGAAAATCGGTGAAGAAGCGGCACTCGGGAATGAAATGCTCATCTTCGGGAGAAGCATTCAATGAAACGGGCATATAGCGCCTTAAAGTATGAAGTCTGTTTTTGGCTATGTAGGGATTCTCGATTGTAAGAACGCCGCCGACGCAACCGCCGGGACAAGCGTTAAGCTCAACGAAATCGATTGGCGGAATGTTGCCGTCTTCAATCTGGTCAAGAACGGAGATGACATTGTTGATTCCGTCAGCCGCGAGAATCTTATCGTTGAGAAGTGCGGAGCCTTCGCCGCCGCAGATTGCCCAGCTCAGACCGATTCTGCCTGCCTGGGTTGTGAGAGTGAGAGGCTTATCTCTGTTCATCACATTGATGAGCAGGAAATATACTTCGCTCATCGAAACAACGAGGTCAACCTCGCTTTTGTAACTGCCGAATCCGTTTTTGGCGTAGCTTGCCTTTGCGGGGCAGGGTGAGATGAAGCAGATGCCGATATCTTCACTCTTAAGCTCGGGATGCGCCTTGAGGGTCATCTCTCTTGCCATTGAAGCGGCAACCTCCATCGGAGGAAGCAGCGGCATAAGATTATCCTTCAGGAAGGGGAAGCGCAGACCGATGAGCCTTGTTATAACGGGACAAGCCGTGCTGATAACAGGCTTTTTGATGCCCTCCGTACGCAGATAAATACGCGTATAAGTCGAAACTATTTCTGCCGCCTTGGAAACCTCAAAAACATCGTCGAAGCCGATATCGAGGAGTCCCTGAAGCACATAATCGATATTATCGAGATTATCGAACTGAGCGAAAAGTGCCGGAGCGGGGAGTGCAATCTTATACTTGAATTTTTTGATTTCGTCAAAGGTGTTGCAAACGCTTTTCTTTGCGCTGTTGTCACAGTTGCGGATGCATTCACCGCAGTCAATACATCGCTCGGGGTCGATTTCAGCACAGCCGTTGCGCACTCTGATTGCCTCTGTAGGGCAATGTTTCATACAGGATGTGCAGCCTGTGCATTTGCTCGGGTCGAGCGATACAGAATGGATATAGGTATTCATCATACTATCCTTTCATCGGCAAGGAATCAATAGTTTACCTTCATTGTAATTGTTGTTCCCTCGCCAACAACCGAATCTATATGCATATAGTCGGTGTATCTTTTCATATTCGGAAGACCCATACCTGCGCCGAATCCGAGAGTACGGATATTATCGGGCGCGGTGGAGAAGCCCTCCTGCATAGCCTGCTCAATGTTTGCAATACCGGGGCCGGTATCTGAAAGAACGATTTCGATGCATCCGTCATTAACCGTTACATCAGCCGTACCGCCGCCCGCGTGGATGACCATATTTATTTCGCCTTCATACATAGCGATGGAGACCCTGCGGATGGTTTCGGGGTCAAAGCCGAGCTGACGCAGATTCTTTTTGACCTGCACAGATGCCTGACCTGCCGATGTAAAGTTTTCGCCGTCTACATCATAATGGAATGTTAAAGCCTCAGCCATTTGAGTTTCCTCGGAGTCCGTTTGAATAGAGGATACCGCAGGCTTCGTACATAGTGATGGGAGTTGCAAGAACTGCAATGCCGCATTCTTCTGCAAGTTCAATCATATCCTGTGAAGGCTGCTTTGATCTTACGAAAACGATGCAGCGCATATCCATCATCTCTGCGGTTCTGATAACCTGCGCATTGACAAGCCCCGTGAGAAGCACCGCCTGGTCTTTGACATAAGCCAGGACATCGCTCATCATATCACTGCCGCAGGCAGAATGAACATCCTTGCTCAGATTTTCGGTGCCGCAAAGCACCTGTGCTCCGAGCAATTCTTTGATATTGTTAATCGTCATATTAACATCCCTCGGTTTTAAAAGATTGAATATCTCTGGGGATTACTGATATTTTGCGAGGATTTCGGGGATTTCGTCGGGAGTAACTCTGCCGTAAACATCTTCGTTGATTGTGAAAACGGGAGCAAGACCGCAAGCACCGATGCAACGGCAAGCTTCAACGGAGAATCTGAGGTCTGATGTGCATTCGCCGGGAGCAACACCGAGAACTTCGCAGATTTTGTCAAGAATTTCCTGTGAGCCCTTAACGTAGCAAGCTGTACCGAGGCAAACGGAAACATTGTACTTACCCTTGGGTGAAAGTGAGAAAAGTGCATAGAATGTTGCAACGCCGTAAACCTTTTCAAGCGGAACATCCATACCCTCAGCGATCATCTTCTGAACTTCGATGGGAAGGTAACCGTAGATGTTCTGTGCCTCCTGCATAACATGCATAAGCATGCTTCTGTCACCCTTGCATTCTGCCATAAGAGCTTTGAGCTGTGCTTCCTGCTCGGCAGTGCCTGAGAAGGGGATGTTACTGATTTTTTTAAGCATTAAACCATTCCTCCTGATTTGTATTTAATAGTTGCTTTAAAAACTTTCTTTTGAAAAATGCAAAAATATTCATAATCCTGCATTCTAAATGATTATAACATATAATAATAAAAAAAGCTACAGTAAATTTACATTTTTTCGGGGTAATTCGGAGCAAATATGTATAATTTTTCGGTTTTTTGAAGCAGAAAAATCTGATTATTCATCTTCACATCCGATTGACAAATTAACGCGCATTTGGTTGCCTCTCGGTTGACAACGGTTAACGCGGTGTGATATATTTATAAAGCAGATTTATCATTTGTGAAAGGTGTCCGGAATCAAACCGGGCGAAAAGTTATTTTTATGAAATCAAAAAGAAATTTTTCTATAGTTACGGTCACAAAAAAGGCTGAGGCATCGCTGAAAAAAGGCCATCCCTGGGTCTATGATGCAGAAATTACAGAAACCTTCGGCGACCTTGAAAACGGTTGCCTCGTTGATGTTGTTTCGCAGAAAGGCTCTTATCTCGGCACAGGTTTTCTGAGCCTTAACAGCAAAATCAGAGTAAGAGTCATCTCTTCAAATGCCAACGAGAATTTCTCTGCCGCATTCTGGGAAAGAAGAGTGAGATATGCAATTGAATACCGCAAAACCGTTATGGGTGATGATTTTTCCTGTTGCCGTCTGATTTTCGGCGAGGCTGACGGTCTGCCCGGTCTGACGGTTGACAGATTCACCGATATTATTGTTACGCAGGTTTTGTCCTTCGGAATGGACAAGATAAAAGATGTTATTTACAAGGCGATTGTTAAAGTCCTCGCAGAGATGGGTGAAACAATAAACGGCGTTTATGAGCGCAACGATGTTGCAATCAGAGCGCTTGAAGGTCTTGAGGAATATAAGGGCTGGTACGAGGGGATTCCTCACACCGATACAACCGTTACGGAAATCTGCGAAAACGGAATTGTTTACGGCGTTGATTTTGAAAACGGACAGAAAACAGGATTCTTCCTTGACCAGAAATATAACCGACTTGCAGTTTCAAAAATTGCAAAGGGCAAGAGAGTGCTTGATTGCTTCACGCACACAGGCTCATTTGCTCTCAATGCCGCGATGGGCGGTGCAGAAAGAGTTACAGCGGTTGATATTTCGGAATCCGCAGTTGAAATGGCAAGAAAAAATGCAGTAAAAAATAATCTTGACGCCAGAATGGATTTCCTTGCCGCGGATGTTTTTGATTTACTTCCCGAACTTGAAAAGCAGGGCGGTAAACCCTATGATTTCATCATTCTCGACCCGCCTGCATTTACAAAAAGCCGCAAAACCGTAAAGAATGCGGAGAGGGGATATAAGGAAATCAACTACAGAGCAATGAAACTTCTGCCCAGAGGCGGCTACCTTGCAACCTGCTCCTGCTCACACTTTATGAGGAATGATTTGTTTGTTAAAATGCTTCACGATGCCGCCGCTGATGCAGGCGTGCAGCTGAAACAGATTGAGGCTCGTCAGCAGTGCTGCGATCATCCCGTTTTGTGGAATGTACCCGAAACGGATTACCTCAAATTCTATATTTTTCAGGTGGTGTAAATTATGTTTTACAAAAACTGGATGTCATATATCAAGGATGATGCAAAGATTACGCGCATTGCTATGCCCGGCTCACATAACTCGGCAACAATCCGTATGAACAAGTTTGCCTGTTGCCAGAAGGGTACACTCTATGAGCAGTATGAATACGGTCTGCGAATGTTTGACCTGCGACTCAAGGCAGATAAAAAGGGAAGACTTTTTATTGCTCACGGTCTTATAAAGGGAATTCCTGCGGAAGAAGCTTTCCGCGACCTCAAGAAGATTTTTGACGAGAGCAACGAGTTTTTTGTTATCAGCCTGCAGACATATATGAATCAGGCAATCGGCCCTATCAAGCTCAGCTATAACGGCAACACAGCCGAAACAAGCAGACTCATCAGGGAGTATCTTAACCCCGAAGAATACGCGCTTACCGATGTTTCGGACATAGGCAATCTCACAATCGGAGATATCAGAAAATCGGGCAAGAAATACATAATCATCAATGCAAAAGAAGAGTATGATTTCAGCGTGAACTGTCCGTTTGACTATCCCTGGGAGGCTCACATTTACGGTCAGAGTCCCGATAAATTTTCCAAAACCATCTTCAAGTATTTTGATGAAGTCAGGGACAACAGTTTCTTCGGATTCCAGACCCAGCTTACACCCAACCCCGGCACGGAAAACGGTTGGCTCAAATGGCCTGATGACCTTGATAAACTGATAAGACCTTATATTCCGCAGATTGTTGCGGACATTGCGGCAGACCCGAAAAAGCTTGACAGAATAAACGGAATCACAGGCGACTTTATGACTCAGGATTATATGAAATCCAACGAAATTCTTTCGCTCAATCTTTTGAAGGGCATCGTCAAGGATGAGCTTAAAGATGATTTTGCAAAGGCAATCGGCAAATATTAATAATTTATCTTACATATGTTAAAATAAAATTCATAACGAATTAATATTTTCGGGGTATTATTTGATTGTACCCGATGGGAGCCGCAACCCACGGTGTACAGCTCATTTTTTGAGTACAGCAAATACCCCTCCTCAATTCAACCCCATGCAGAAAAAGATGCTGCCGCAAGCATCTTTTTCTCGCGTTATGGGGGATTTTTTTATTTTACAGACAAAAAAAGGCAGGAGTCAGACTCCTGCCTTTGCGTTTCTGAGTATCTTGTTTTTTACAAAGAAATAAAGTATGGATTGCAAAATGAATGTGACAACCCAGGAAATCGGATATGCCCAATAAAGGAACATCAATGTTCTGTTGAACGGGAGAATCACGAAAATCCAGAAAAGTCTGACGCCGCACGCACCGAGCAGAGAGAAAACCATCGGTTTGAATGATTCACCCATACCTCGGAGCTGACCTGCAACAACATCCATCAGCGAGCAGAAAACAAAGAACGGCATAACAAGCGCGAGTCTTTCCGCTCCGATTGCAACAACCTCTTTGTCTGTTGAGAAAAATCCGACAATAAATTCGCTGAAAACGGTTCCGATTATGCCCATAACCACGCCGATTATAACCGTAATTATCAGACAATAGCGGAGGATTTTGCTCATATTTTCATACTTTTTCGCGCCCATATTCTGCGAGGTGAATGTCATTGTTGTCTGGGCAATTGCGTTGGTGGCGGTGTAGATATATGAATCAAAATTCGAGCCTGCGGCAATGCCTGCCATTGCAACCGAGCCGAATGAGTTTACCGTTGATTGGATGATGACATTTGAGATTGAAAAGAGCGAATTCTGAACGCCTGCAGGCAGACCGATGCGAAGAATTTTTAACAATTCTGCCCTGTGGATGCGGAGCTTTGAGAAACGGAGTTTACAGCCGTTATTGAGCTTGCGCAGGTAAATGACAATCATAATCGCCGAGAGGTATTGAGCGGTGATTGTTGCAATCGCAACGCCGCTGACACCCATATTGAAGAAAATAACCAGTATAAGGTTGAGCGCAACATTGACAAGTCCTGTTGAGGCGAGGATGAAAAGCGGTTTTTTGGTGTCACCCGTTGCTCTGACGATTGCCGAGCCGAAGTTATAGACCATCGAGCCGGGGCAACCTGCAAAATAAATTTTCAGATAAAGCGTTGCGAGGGGCAAAACATCGTCGGGAGAGCCCATAAGCACAAGGATTCTGCCTGACATAAAGAAACCGAAAATGCCGATGAATATTCCGCAGATGATGCTCAGGAGCATTGCTGTGTGGGTGCAGTTCTGAATTTTTTCTTCGTCGTTTTCACCGATGTGGCGCGCGACCATAACGCCCGAGCCCATCGACAGACCGATAAATACATTCAGCAGAAGGTTTATCAACGAGCCTGTTGAGCCGACGGCGGCGAGAGCTTCGCTGCCTGCAAATCTGCCGACCACAACAACGTCTGCGGTGTTATATGCAAGCTGAAGAAGACCTGTCAGCACAAGCGGAATTGAAAATATGAAGATTTTTTTCAAAAAGGGTGCGCTTGTCATATCGAGCGAGTATCGTTTCTCCATTTTTCCACTTCCTTCCGCATATCATATAGTTTGATTATATCACTTTGATTGACAATGTCAATTGAGTGTGTTTACAAAAAAACAGAGTGTTGCCAGATTTTTTTTGACAACACTCCGATTCGATTTTATTTAACTTTGGAAGACTGCTTTTTGACATACCAGCTGATGATTTTGTCAACAAGTCCCTTCTTTTCTTCGGCACCGCCTTCACCGCCGCCGGGTGCAACTGCATCGGAGTCGGAAAGGTCGATTTCCTGCGCATTGAGTTTATAGGAGTTTGCAAAGATATCAAGCACCTGCTTGCGCACCATTCCTCTTAAGGGGAGATGTGCAACAAGACCGTAGGTCGCCGCCTGACCCTTGTCAGCAAGCTCGGGATGAGCTCTGACGATTTCAACCGCCTCGCGAAGGTCTGCAAGATACTGATCGACAACCTTTTCGTGAGGAGCGGTTACCATTGCGTGGAGTGCATCGGGGAATTGGAGTCTGTCAATATGCCAGCCCTTTTCTTCCATAACATCACCGACTGCAAATGCATTTACTGCAGGGTCGATTGATTTATATGCAAACAAACTTGCAATGGGATTACCGATAATTTTGAAGCATCCGATGTCTTCGATACCCTTTTTCAGGCGCTCGGAAACTTCAACGGTTTTCTTTGCGAGGGAAACATAACCCTCGATGCCGTTTGCCTGAATTGCCGCCCAAGCAGCCGCATAAGCACCGCCGGGACGGGTGCCGAGAAATGCAGGCGAAGCGAAAAGTCCGCCCGGCCAACTCTCGTGAACAAATACCTGATGCTTGAAATAATCAACATTTCTGTAGATGATACAGCTTGCGCCCTTTGCGGCGAAACCGTATTTATGGATATCTGCGGACATTGAAGTTACGCCTTCAACTCTGAAGTCCCAGACAGGCACATCATAGCCTGCTTTTTCAATGAAGGGAAGAATATAACCGCCTACGCAGGCATCAACATGCAGAGGGATATTGTGTTTTTTTGCGAGCGCACCGAGTTTCTCGATGGGGTCGATAATGCCGTGAGGATATTCGGGGGCAGAGCCGAGAATCATAACGGTATTTTTGTTAATCATCTTTTCAACCGCCGCAACATCAACGCCGTAATCATCGGCAAGAGGTGCTCTGCGGATTTTGACTCCGAAATATTCCGAGCCTTTGTCCCAAGCAACATGAGCTGTTTCGGGGATAATCATTTCAGGCTTTTTGATACCCTTTGAGCGACCGAGGTCGCGATAGGTTTTGACAGCGAGCATACAGCTTTCTGTTCCGCAGGATGTCATAACGCCGCAAGCCTCTTCGTCAACGTGAAGAAGCTCTGCAGTGAAGCGGAGCACTTCTTTTTCAAGCCTTTTGAGACTCTTGAAAGCGGTGGGATTCAGACCGTTTGCGGAGAAATATCTCGCATATGCCTTTTCAAGAAACTGTGTATATTCTTCATTGAGATAGTAAACAAGGCTCCAGGTTTTGGCTTCCTTGTAATTGGGGTCATCCTTGCCGAAGGAGTCAAGCTCTTTGAGTATTTCCTCAAAGGGTCTGCCCGTTTCGGGTGCGTATTTACTCATATCCGCGCCTCCTGAGAATGAAAAAATTAAAGAATCAGAGCGGTAAACGGCTGAAGATCCAATGCACCGCAACGCCGAGATAGTTGCCGACTGCATAGCCGATAATGCCTGTTGTCAGACCCGAAATGAGCGCGGCGTTATTCTTGAGAGAATTTGCAACCGCAGGCACAAACGGGGGAGAGCATATTGCCGAAACCGAGGTGATAACCATTGTGTCGAAATCAATCTTAAAGATTTTGCAGAGCAATGCGTGGAGAATCAAGCTGCCGTAAATGCCGACAGCAACATAGATAAGAATGGTTGTATCTATATGAATGAGCTTTTTGACATCCGCCATTGTGGCGACTGTAAAGCAGAAAATATAGATGATATACATTCCGAGATTTGTTGTCATTTTTATGCTTCTGACGGGTTTGAATAATGAGCAGATGATTGAAAGAGTTGTGATAAGCAGGATTGTGACCGCTGTTTCGTAACCCTTGACAAATGTGCCTGCAACATATGAAACGCCGACGATTGCCGCTGAAAGAAGCAATGCGAGCATAAGCTTACCGAATGTTTTCGGCTCAAACATACCCTTGTATGATGTTGTTTCCTGACATTCGTTGCCGTCAACGGTAACATTCTTGTCACCCTCGAAATCCTTGAGCTTGAATATCTTTTTGATAAGAAATTTGCCCGAGGAAAGCATAACGAGCATATAAACGATGGAAATAACCATATCGTAGGTGTTGAAAATGAGGAAGGTATTGTCATCAACACCGATAGCCGCTTTGATTGATGTGATGTTGGGTGTGCCGCCTGTATAAACACCCATCGAAAGACCTGCAAGCTGGGGAGCGAGGGGATTATCGCGGAAAATAATCTGAAGGATGAATGCGATTACCGCAATTGAAGCAATCGCAAGACCCATACATTTGATGCCTGTTTTGGTTGTTCTGAATCCCTTCTTAATATCAAGCGAAAACAGAATCAGAGGTAATGCAAGGCAGACGCTGACATCCTGAATTGTTGCCTGAATACCCGAAAAACTTTCGGGCAGGATGCCGATGTTGCCTACAAGAATACCCACAAGATAACAAATCAGGACAATGCCGATTTTTTCAACGATTTTAAAGCGGTTATTAAGAAAAATTATAGGTGCAGGAACAATGCAGAATAAAACTGCGATTATAACATTTACCATCTTTTTATACCCCGATTATTTGAGAGAGTCGCGGACATTGGAGAAGAAATATTCTCTGCGCTCCTCGTTGTCGATAACCTTGACGGGCTTGACCTGATTGAGGTTTGCGCCCTGCTTTCTGAGAACCTTTTCGCGGTAATCTTCATATGTACCTCTGCGCAGGAACTTCACTTCGCAGTGGCCGAGAGCACCGTTTCTGATCAGCGGAGGAACAAGAACATTGGTTGCGCAGAGATTTCTCTCGAAGATTTCTGCATAACGGGCACATTCGCTGTCAGCAATTTCGTTATTGGGCTCGATGAGGATTATATAATGACCGGGTGAAGTTGAGCGGTCAGGATAGATGCAGTAGCCTGCGAAATCCTCGCCGACTTCTTTTGAAAGGTCATTGATGAGAAGGTCGAATGCCTGCTGATTAATTTTTTCACCGCTGATGTTGGCAATCTGATTTCTTCTGTACTGGAACTGAACCATAGGTGACTGCTTGTGGAAGCCTGTTACCTTGACAACATCCTCGATGCGGTAGCGATAGAAACCGCTCATATTGGTGAGGATAAGCTCATAATCCTTGCCGACTTCAACCTCGCTGATTGTGAGGGGTCTTGAATCTTCGGGAGCATCAACGGGAAGGAATTCATAGAATCCGTTCTGGGGAAGAAGCACGAAATCTGCGCTGTTAACCTCAATCGGAATGCCGAGCATACCTTCGGATGCAGCATAGCCGACATAGTGAAGAGGAATATCATTGCCGATATAACGGCGGAGTTTTTTCTGATAGAATGCGAGTGCACCGGTACCCATACCGTACATCCAGCCAACCTTCGGCCAGATTCTGGGAACGATTGCTTCGTCGTCAAATCCCTTGCGGAATTCGGCTCTGAGCTGCTCGGCTCTTTCGGGGTCGGGCTTGCACTTCTTGAGAAGTTTTGCTCTGATTTCGGGGTCACAGGTGATGCTTTCGTTGATTGTGCCCTTTTCAATATCGTCGCAGAGCATTTCCCAGTTATCCTCAAGATATTTGAACATTGATTCAGCCATTGTAATGAAAACAGTACCGATATAGCTGACATCTGTTCTGGGAAGAGCGAAGCGAAGCTTCATATAGTGCATATCCATCGGCTTGAGAGCTTCGGGATACATAACCTCTTTGGGAGAAGTAACGAAGAGAGGAGTGAGGGGCTTGAGATAGTTCATCGGGATTGAAGCGAGACCTGCCGCACCGCTGCCGCAGGGAAGCTTGTGATAAAGAACCTCAACTGTGAGAAGGCCTCTCTGGGGAGGAACTCTCATACCCTTGCTCTTGAAATATTTATAAGCACAGCCGACGGTTGCGCTGAAGCCGAAGCACTGTGCAACCCATGTTGCCCATGCACTCATCGGAACGAGCTTTGATTTGCCCGTTGAGCCTGAGGATTCGGCAAAGTTGATGGGGAAATTCTTTGTAAGAATATTCTTTTCGCCCTTGTTTGCGATTCTGTCGATATAATCGGCATAATCGGGATACCAAGAATAGGGAACTATATCCTGATAGCTTTCGATTGATGTTACATCCTTGAAGTTGCACTTCTTACCGTATTCGGTATTCTTGTTGCGTTTCATCAGCTTTTTGAGATTTCTCTCCTGCTGCTTGACTGCTCTTGAAGCGTAAAAATCGAGCTTTGCGTGCTCCATTCTGCCGAGCATAACGCTGAATTCAACTGCAAGGCGTCCTGTAATGTTGCCCATTTTAATTTACCTCCGTTTTGTACGAATCAGTTTCCGTTTCTTTTGTCTCGTCCTTGAAAATGAATTTTTTGCAGATTGCAAAATTCACAAGGCCCATAATAAATGTTGCCGTAAGCTTTGAAATGGTGATTATGTTATCTTCGCCGAGGGCATCGGATACCGCGGCGGAGAGATTAAACAGGAATTCCATACCTTCAATCATTTTGGTTGTTGTGAAGGTAAAAATAACAATCAGCACAGCGAAAAGCGGAAGAATGCGGATGATACTTCTCTTGCTGTGGAAAACCCAGAAATAGTTGACGAAGAAACGCACGAAGAAATAGATGATAACGGTTGCGGCGTTTGCAACGAGAAGAACATATTTATCGGGCAGGGGAGTTGCATCAAAAACCTTGATGAGAGGATTGAGTGAAAGACTCTCAAGCACTGTCACAACAAGTCCCATAAAGAAATTTTTTGCAAATTGAATTGCGGTGTTTTTTGATTCCGCGGATTTATTTGCGGGAGTGTTGCTCATAACATTACTCCTTATAGTAAGCGATATTCAATAAATTTTAACATAATCTTAACAAAAAATCAACACTGCATTAATCTGTTACAACTTAAAAATACATACAAATCTGCAAAATTGTACAAAAACAGGAGAAAAAAAGCTCTTTGAAAGGGTGATGAAAAATTTTTTAAAAAATCTTTAAAAAGGTGTTGACATTTTCTGAAAAGAGTGTATAATAATAACCCGTAGCCCACTTGCGAGTTACATTGGGGAATAGTGTAACGGTAGCACGACAGACTCTGACTCTGTTTGTTGGGGTTCAAATCCCTATTCCCCAGCCAGAAAAGACTTCGTCAACAGACGGGGTCTTTTATTTTTTTGTTGCATATTTGTTACAATATGATATACTTTAATCAGCTGAAAACAAAACAGGGGGAGTAAAATGAAAGCTCTGCTCAAAAAATTGTTTCCGCCGAAATTAAGACGGAAATTTCTGGATTTCATAAATAACTTCTGGTGCTTTATCTGCAGGTGTATGCCTCTGCAGAACAGAGTGCTTTTCTTCACTGTCCGAGCTGACGGCAAATTGCTCGACAATGCTCAGGCGGTTTATGATGCACTTGATTGCAAGAAGGTTGTTTTTGCGAAAATGCTTCCGCATTCAGCGAAGGTCAAGCCGAAAATCTATTATTATCTGCTTACAAGCAGGGTCATTGTGACGGATGATTATGTGAGATATGTGCGCTATACAAAGCTTCGGAATGGTCAGAAGCTTTTTCAGATTTGGCACGCTTGCGGTGCGTTCAAGAAATTCGGACTTGATGCCAAAACCGTTCTCACAGAAAAAGAAGAAAGGCTTTCTCACGCGCAGTATTCCGCAGTTGCGGTTACAAGCGAAAGCTGCAGAAAAGCTTATGCGCAGGCTTTCGGAATCAGTGAGGAGGTATGTCTTCCGATTGGTCTGCCAAGGACAGATATGCTCTTCTCGAAGTCGGATGAGTTGAAGTCATCAATCTACGATAAATACCCCGAATTTGTCGGCAAGAAGATTTATCTTTATGCTCCGACCTTCAGGGAGAAAAACAGACAGAGAATCAATTACAATCCGCAGATTGATTGGGATGCTCTCAGCGCAGAGCTTGCGGAGGATGAGATTTTTATTATCCGCAGACACCCTGTTATGAATTACAGTCTTACCAATAATAAGGAATATAATAATATTATAGATTTGTCGCAGGATTCAACTCTTGCCCTGACCGCTGTGAGCGATGTGCTGATAACTGACTATTCATCGGTTATTTATGATGCCTGTCTGCTTGATGTGCCGACGGTATTTTATTGCCCCGATTACAAGGAATATGACAGAGGATTCTATCTTAAATTCCCCGATGACCTGCCCGGTGAAATGGTGACAGATGCGAAGGAGTTGCTCTCTGCCATCCGCAGGACAAAAGAAAATCCGCCCGCAGACCGAATTGAGAAATTCAGAAACGGGCAGATGAGTGCTTGTGACGGTCATTCAGCCGAAAGAGCCGCGGCTCTGATTATGAGTTGGCTGAAGTGATTGCATTATAAATTCGCTCTGCATTATTGCAGTCGATATAATCAAAATGAAATTCCCTGAATTGACGGAGCTTTTCTTCGTTTTTTCGGGGATTTTTTATTGCTTCAATCAGGGAGTCAAAGTCCTTCACAACAGGGCCGGGCACTCCGCTTTCATAGTCGAAATAGAATGAGCGCTCGTGCTCATATTCATCGAGGTCAAATGCAAAGAAAATACAGGGCTTGGAAAGCAGAGCAAAGTCCATACAAACCGAAGAATAATCGGTGATAACGCTTTCGCAGATTAGGGTGAGCATTCCGATATCGCAATCGGTAACATTCGTTGCGCCGTCGGGGACGGTTGCCGAGTGAATCTGCGGATGAAGTTTCACGAGCAGACGCTTATCGGGAAATTCGCGGTTGAATACGGCGATGTCAATTTTCTCAACAAGTGTCGAATCCTTCTCTTCGCTGTCGCGGAATGTGGGGGCGTAGAGCACAAGCTCTTTGCCGACACATTCGGGATGCGATTTGTCAAACTCATTTCTCAAAGCGGAAACATCCGCATCGGCAAGCAGAGAATCGATTCTTGCCGAGCCGAGAGGAAGGAGTTTGTTGGTATCAACACCGAAAGCTTCAGCATAATAAGGCACGATATTCTTTGACGAGCAGACAATATATGTCAGTTTTTCGGAGCATTTCTTTTCTCTTTCGCGCACATCGTCTGTTACCGGTGCGGAAAGACCGAATTTCTTGAAAGCTCCCTCGGCGTGCCAGAGTTGGGTGACGACAGCCTTTTTGCTAAAATTCAGCGATGCCATCGGCATAAAATTATCGTTGAGAAAAACATATTCCGAGGTGGCGAGCAGGAATGCTTTGAAAGTAAAAAATCCTGCCGCTTTAAGGCAGGATTTAATGATTGACGATGAATCAAGCTTCAAATCCTGCGTGGATATGCAGACAATGTCATATCCGCCTTTGTTTTCAAAATATCGGCGCATAACGGAGAGCGAATCGTTGTTGCCGCCGTTATGCGGCGCAACAAAGGCAACTCTGTTTTTCTTCACAGGGAAGATGCGGCTGATATTAAAAAACAAGGCATATAGCGAATAAAAAAGCTTTTTCACAGTGATTCCTCATTTATTTCAGTTTAAGGAAGAGTTTTGCTCCCAGACAGATAAGTGAGTCAGGGAAGATACCGAATTTCGGTGATGATTTAAGCAACGAAACAACTTTAAGAAAACGCGGGTCAATCGGTTTTTTGCCCGAAAGGGTGATTACCGTGTCAGACCTTGTTGCCCTTTTGGCGTGGTTATCAAAGTTACTTGCCGAGATGATGGTTATGTTTTCTTTCGCAATTCCGCTCGAAGTCAGAAACTGAAAAACAGGCATTGACTGCGCATAGAGCGACTGCACAAACTCCTTTGCAGGATGCTTGGCGATAACCGTAATCTGCGGTTTTTCGTTGATTTCTTTTTTATCAAATATAAGGGTTTTGATGTCCTTATGGTTGAGTTTGCATTTTTTGAGGGTTTCGGGTGTCATCAGGGAAGTGAGATATTCGCATCTCGCCTTCATCAATGCGCAGGTTTCGTCATCCGCCGCCCATATCATACGGTAGAATTCGTTGATGAGTGCGGTGTAAGCTTTTGCAAGAATTTCCTGCAGATAGCCGTCCCTGTCATCGCAATCGCAACCGTCCTTTTCAAATGAAGCTTTTGCTGCCTCATAAACGGTATCAAGCGATTTGCAGAAATCGTTTACAAGAGTATAGCTGATTCTCTGCGTAACGGAGCTTCCCTCTTCGGGAGTGTGGCGGCGGTATCTGAATACCGCGTCATAAACACCCGTAATCTTCGGAAAATGATAGACCGCTTGCATAAAGAATGCGCCGTCCTCGCTGTAACGAAGGGCAGGGAATTCAACGCCCGTTTCTTTAAGCCACTTTGTGCGGTAGCATTTGTTGCTGACAAGGAAATTCCAGAGCAGACGCTTATCGTAGCATCCGATGAAATCCTCTTTTGTGAATTTATCGACAATCGGATTGAATTCTTCTCCGCCGTATCCGAAACGCTGAACGCGGCAGATTGCGATATCCGCACCCGTTTTGTCAAGCTTATCGCACATAAGCTCAAATGAATCGGCAGTGAAAAAATCATCCGAGTCGAGGAAAAGCAGATATTCGCCCGATGCATTTCTGATGCCGTTGTTTCTTGCGGCGGAAACGCCTGAATTCGGCTGATTTATCGAAAGAATATTGCTGTGTTTTTTTGCATATTCCGCAATGATATCGGCGGTTGAATCCGTTGAGCCGTCATTGACAATGACAACCTGAACGCTCTTGAGAGTCTGATTCAGAACGCAGTCAAGTGTTTCGGCAAGGAATTTTTCGCCGTTATATGCAGGAATAATTACAGAAAGCTTATAGTCCATATTATTTATCCCATTTCAGAACGGTCTTGCCGAAATTACGGCTGATATCCTGCTGAAAAGCGGAATGGATATCGGGAATTGTTCTGATTTCAACAACGCCTGCAATGAGGTTTTCAAGATACTGCGCGATTCTCGGATTCTCCTCAAGCAAATCCATTGTTTGCTGAAAATCATCAACGCCGCTTCTGCTTGAGCCAAAGAGATTAAGGCCTCTTTCGAGCACCATTCTTGTGTTGATGCCGACGGGACTTTCGCTTACACCCATCAGACCCACACAACCTTCGGGGTTAATCATATCGATGATCTGCGCAACCGCATAGCGTGATGCTTCGCCGCCGACGCACTCGAATGCGTGGTCTATGCGAAGGTCTGCAGGTACGTGGTCAACATGATAAACGCCGTCAGCAAAAGCGAAATAATTGAGCTTTTCCCAGACTGTGCCGAAGACATAGAGTTTTGCGTCGGGATAGAGTGCCTTGATGATGAGCGCGGTGATATAACCGACATTGCCGTCGCCCCAGACACCGATTGAATCTTTTCTTGAATGAGCAAATTTCTCGAAACGGCGCACCGCGTGAACAGCAACGCTGATAAGCTCGCTGAAGGATGCAACCTTAAGGTCAACGCCTTCTGGGACTCTTACAAGTCTGTCGGGAGGCATATCAATATAGTCGCGAAGGAAACCATCGTAACCGCTTGAGCAGAAATGGCTGCTTAAGCGGTAGTTTTCGGCGATGACATCGTCATCTTCGGTAGGCATATTCGGAACGGGAACAACATATTCGCCGACCTTGAAATTGCCTGTCGGGTCAAAAACAACCTTGGCAACACATTCGTGGATAAGCGCCATCGGAAGCTTTGCTTTGAGAGCTTCGCGGCTTCTTTTGCCCAGATAATATCTTTGGTCAGCCTTGCAGACCGAGAGATAAACGGGACGCAATATTACGCTGTTTTTTAAATCGGGCTCGGTGCAGGCGATATCAATCAGACCGGGTGCAACAAGCCTGTAAACTGAATTAATCATCCGAATCCTTACCTTTCAGAAGGGTTTTGGCAACCTTTAAATCATAGGGATAGGTGATTTTGATATTGTAAACTTCGCCTGCAACCATATAAACGGGTTTGTTTTTGATTGAGAAAATCTTGCAGGCATCGGTGAGGATTGCCTTCTCATCCTCTGTCAGAGATGAAAGCACTCTCTCAAGCTCCTTGAGGCGGAATGACTGAGGAGTCTGACCCTGAAACATCTTGTTTCTCTCAGGGATGGAGCTTATCATCTTGCCGTCAACGCTCTCAACGATTGTGTCGGTTGCGGGAATAACGGTATCGCAAGCGCCGTATTCAAGCGCGGCATCAACATTTTCGCAGATGATTCTGTGGGTGAGGAAGGGTCTGACAGCATCGTGAGTGACAAGCACTGTTTCCTCATCGGTTTCGTAGTTGCTCTCAATATAATTGATAGCGGCCTCAAGAGTGCCGTTTCTTGTGGCACCGCCTGCGATAACGGTTATCTTCTTACCTGCAGGCAGATGCTTTTCGATAAGGTCCTTGGTATGAGCGACCCATGCCTTGGGGCAGAGGACAAGAATTTCATCAATTCTGTCATTAATGAAAAACTTTTCAACCGTGTGGATAATTACGGGCTTGGTGCCAAGCTCGAGATACTGTTTGGGCGTGTCGGAGTTACCCATTCTGCTTCCGATTCCGCCTGCAAAAACTGCTGCAAAAACCATTTTAAATCATCCTTTCGGTTATTTTTTAGAATTAATCATTTCGTTATATTTTGCACAGACCTCGGCTGCATCACCCTGAGCGATGATTTTGCCGCGGTCAAGAATAATTGCCTTGTTACAGATATTGAGCACCTGATTGGTGTTATGAGAAACGAAGAGCACCGTTATGCCTTTATCAAACATTGAGCGGATTTTTGCTTCGCTCTTCATTCTGAATTTTGCATCGCCGACGGAAAGCACCTCATCGAGAATAAGAATCTCAGGTTCAACCGCAGTTGCGATTGCAAATCCGAGCCTTGCTCTCATACCCGAGGAATAATTCTTGACGGGCGAATCGATAAACTCACCGAGCTCGGCAAACTCAACGATTTCGTCATATTTTGACTGAATGAATTTTCTGGAATAACCCATCGTTGCGCCGTAGAGGAAGATGTTCTCTCTGCCCGAATAGTTCATATCGAAGCCTGCGCCGAGTTCAAGCATCGGAGCGATGACGCCGTATGACTTAACGGAGCCTTTTGTCGGCTTGAGCACGCCTGCGATGGTTTTGAGCAGGGTTGATTTGCCTGCGCCGTTGAAACCGAGAATGCCGACTCTGTCACCTTTTTCGACGGTGAAGGAAACATCGGTCAATGCCCAGAATTCATTATAATTAAGCTTTCGGGTGATGAGCTTGATGAAATATTCCTTGAGATTGTCAACTTTTTCCTTGTTCATATTGAAAAGAATGCTGACATTATCAACGATAATTGCGGGATTGCTCAATTATTACATCTCCTTTCATCAGATGTGGAGAATGAATTTATCCTGCTTCTTATAGAAAACAAAGAAGCCGATAATAACGGTTGCCAGGCTGAAGCCGAGAGCATAAAGCAGATGATTTATGCTGAACATTCTTCCGTAAAGCACGGTGCAACGGAACATCTCTGTGATTGAATAGAGCGGATTGAGTTTCAATACGGTTGCAATCGTCGGAGTGAGCTTAAGCTGGTCAACGTGATAGAAAATCGGGGTTGCATAGAAAACAAGCATACAGAATACTTCGTAGAGATATTCGACATCCTTGAAGAAAACCGCGAGGGTTGAAAGAATCATACCGACACCGATTGAAAGGAGAAGAAGAATCAGAATCGGCACAGGTGCAAGGAATGCATAACCTGTTATAACGGGCTGTGTTTCTGTGAAGAAATAGAAATAGAGAATGAATACCACAAGAACAAGCAGCGAGATAACGAAGGTTATAAAATTCGCAATGATGTTTGAAAGGGGATAGATATATTTGGGCACATAGACCTTTTTGATGACCGATGCGCTCAGATTAATCGAACGCATTGCTCTTTTGGTAGCCTGCGTGAAAAACTCATAAACCAGTCTGCCGCAAAGAAGGTAAATGGGGTAGCAGGTTGTCTGACTTCTGTCTGCTCCGAAAATTCCGCCGAAAACAACAACGAGAACGATTGTTGTCAGCAGGGGCTGGAGAAATGTCCAGAAAACGCCGAGAACAGAGTTGCGGTACTGCAACTTGATATTCTTGCGCACGATTTCGTAGAGCAGATATCTGTATTTATGAAAATTTTTCAGATATTTCATAATCAATTCCGTTTCCGCTTCTGCTTATTTCCTGAAAGTCCATTTTGCAAAGAATTTCACCATGGATGAGATGTGAATAAGCTTCAGCTTCATATTTCTTTTCGATTCGCGGTGCCATTCGTGATAGACCGTAACAAGAGGATTATAGACAACCTTACTGATGCGGTTAACCTCTCTTGAAAGGTCGCAATCCTCAAAATACATAAAATAGCGTTTATCGAAGCCGCCGAGTTTCTTGAAAATCTCGGTTCGGATGAAGATGAAACAGCCTGTAGCGTTTTCAATCGCAAAGGGTTTTGAATAATCTTCATCAAGCATCGCATATTCCCTGAGTGTTTTTTCTGCTTCGCCCTTGCTTCTGAAGTGGCTCGCGAAAAGGTAACGCAGGCAGGGAGTTTTTTTGCCGAGAATCTGGGGTCTGCCGTCGGGGAATCTGACCTCGGGCGAAACAAGACCCACGTCGGGATTTTCGTCAAGATAAGCGGCAAGGGAAGAAATAACATCGTCACGCACCGAAATATCGGGATTAATGATGATGTGATAATCGGAATCGAGCCTGTCCATAATCAGATTATGACCTGCGCCGAAACCGATGTTTCCGCCGCTTCTGATGACGGTTACTCCGGGATAATTTTTCTCTATATGTTCAGGAGTGCCGTCAGTTGAGCCGTTATCGACGATAAACAGACGGAAATCCGATTCGGTGCATTCCAGAAGGGTACTTACAGCTTTGTCAATGGTTGACATATTATTGTAAGTCACAATGCAACCGGTTATTTTTTTGTTCATTGTTCAGTTTCCTTTCCAAAGGCACATATTTGGAAATCAGTGAATAGCTGAGAGTGAAAAGTGAATAGTTAAGGGTGGGCTTTGCCCACACCCGATTTTTAGTGAGCAGTGAACAGCGAAAGGGGGCTTTGCCGTTACCTGATTATATCTTCATAAGAGCTGAAAGCATTTTCACTCTCCAGCGGATTTTTTGCATTGCAGAGGTTTTTCCGCCCGTAACATTTTCGCCGTGTCTTCTCCAGAGAATCAGAGGTTTCTCGAGAAGAACGGTTTTGCGTTTCTTTTTCAGCGCAACGAGTGCAATCCACCAATCGTGCATCGCAATGCCGTCGGGGAAGGGCATTGTTTCCGCGAGAAGTTCCTTTGTGAATGCCATACAGCAACCGACAAAGGTGTTTTTCACAAGATTCTTGCCGAATGAGAGATTTGCTCCGTGAATACCGAAACAAGAGGGGGAGGTGATGTTGAGCGAGCCGTCTGTCACCGAAGCATCGTGAAGCACAAGCTGAGCGCCGTTTCTGAATTCCTTCATAACAGACTCGACTTTATCAGGCATCCAGACATCGTCCTGGTCGCACAGGAAGATAACATCTCCGTTGCAGGCTGAAAGAGCGTTTTCGAAATTCTTTATAACACCCTTGCCCTGACCTTCGAGATATCTGACGCGGCTGTCACGCAATGCAAAATCCTTAACGATTTCCCCGGTTTTACCCTTGGGGAAATCGTCGGAAACAATAAGCTCATCATTTTCACCGAGCTGACAGAGGATGGATTCCATCTGCTCAGCGATATATTTTTCACCTTTGTAGGCGGCTAATGCAACGGATATTTTCATATCAGTCGAGGCTCTTCATTGTGGGGAAGAGAAGAACATCTCTGATTGCGGAGGAGTCGGTGAGAAGCATACACATTCTGTCAATACCGAAACCGATACCGCCTGTGGGAGGCATACCGTAATCAAGAGCCATAAGGAAGTCGTCATCGGTGGTGTTGGCTTCTTCGTCACCCTGAGCAAGAAGAGCTTCCTGAGCTTTGAAGCGCTCTCTCTGGTCGATGGGGTCATTAAGCTCGGAGTATGCGTTTGCCATTTCCCAGCCGTTCATAAAGAATTCGAAGCGTTCAACATACTCGGGGTTGCCGGGCTTCTTCTTTGTGAGGGGTGAAATTTCGATGGGATGGTCGATAACGAATGTAGGCTGAATGAGGTGTTCCTCTGCGAATTCTTCAAAGAAGAGTGCGAGGATATCGCCCTTGCCGTGTCTCTTTTCGTATTCAACATGATGCTTGTCAGCGAGTGCTCTTGCGTCTTCAAGAGTCTTTACTTCGTTCCAGTCAACGCCTGCATACTTCTTGACAGCGTCAACCATTGAGATTCTTTCGAAGGGCTTGCCGAGATCCATTTCAACGCCGTTGTAGCTGATAACGGTTGTGCCGAGAACAGCCTGTGCAACGTGTCTGTAAAGATTTTCGGTAAGATCCATCATACCGTTGTAATCGGTGTAAGCCTGATAAAGCTCCATAAGAGTGAATTCGGGGTTGTGGCGTGTGTCACAGCCTTCGTTTCTGAATACTCTGCCGATTTCATAAACCTTTTCCATACCGCCGACGATGAGTCTCTTGAGGTAAAGTTCAAGTGAAATACGAAGTTTGAAATCTTCGTTGAGAGCGTTATGGTGAGTGAGGAAGGGTCTTGCAGCCGCACCGCCTGCGTTTGCAACAAGCATAGGTGTTTCAACTTC
This sequence comes from Acutalibacteraceae bacterium, assembly GCA_045634985.1. Lineage (GTDB taxonomy): Bacteria > Bacillota > Clostridia > Oscillospirales > Acutalibacteraceae > CAG-177. Next base: position 60,641 of record JAZRBF010000021.1, read on the forward strand.
AAGGAAGCCCTGTGAGTCAAGATAGTTTCTTACTTCGCGAAGGATAAGTGAACGCTTGACGAAGGTATCCTTAACCTCGGGATTCATAATGAGGTCGAGGTAACGTCTGCGGTAACGCGTGTCTGTGTTGGTAAGACCGTGGAATTTTTCGGGAAGGGGAAGGAGCGACTTGGAAAGAAGGCGGATTTCCTTTGCGTGAACGGAGATTTCGCCTCTTCTTGTTCTGAAAACAAAGCCCTTTACTTCAACGATATCGCCGATATCCCACTTCTTGAATTCTGCAAAAACATCTTCGCCGATTTCGTCAATCTTTACATAAACCTGCATTCTGCCTGTAAGGTCTCTGACATCGATGAAGTTTGCTTTACCCATATCTCTGCGGCTCATCATTCTGCCGCAGATGGAAACATCCTGGTTTTCGAGCTCTTCGAATCTTTCAACGATTTCTGCGTTGTGGATGCTCTGATCTGCAAGAGTGATTTCGAAGGGGTCTTTGCCTGCAGCCTGGAGAGCTTCGAGTTTCTCGATTCTGATCTTCTTAAGCTCGTTGACATCCTGCTCCTGCTCTTCAACTTCGGGAGCAGCAGTAACAATCTTTTCTTCTGCCATAATTTATCAATCCTTTCGGTTTTTTACACTTGATATAATGCAAAAAGCGACAGGCAGCGCATTGCTGCGGCTATATCCCATCGCGTTTTTATGATTATTTGCTGATTATTTTGAGATTTCAAGAATCTTCATTTTGATAACCTTGCCTGAAGGTGTGTGAACATCAACTGTGTCGCCAACCTTCTTGCCCATAACTGCTGAGCCAACGGGGGAGAGGTCGGAGATAACGCCGTGCTCGATGTCGCTCTTACCGAGGATTTTGTATTCAAGCTCTTCGTTATACTCTTCGTCGAAAAGCTTAACCTTTGAGCCGATGCGTACAACTTCTGTTGAAAGTTCTTCTTCATCAAGGATAACTGCGTTGCGGAGGTCTGCCTCGAGTTTGGCAATGTCAGCTTCGAGCTTTGCCTGCTCGTTCATAGCCTCATCGTATTCAGCATTTTCTGAAAGGTCACCGTGTGAACGGGCTTCCTTTATCTTCTCGGCAATCTCATCTCTGCCTTCGGTTTTAAGTCTTCTGAGTTCTTCGCTTAACTTGGCATAGTCCTCACGGGTATAAACAGTTTGCTTTTCCATTTCGTTATATCTCCTTTAACATTATTTATAAAATAAACTATTAGTTGATTTATTATATATAATATTAATAATATTGTCAAGTGTTTATTGCTTTGTTATGACCTCTGATGTGGCAAAGAATGCACTTTTCAGGCGATGGGGAGGTGCATTTGCGGCAACTTATTTCGATATCTGCGAAACAGGATGAGGAATATTCGCGGCTGCCGCACAGCTCCGTCAGGGCGCAGGCAAAGTCAAGCGGGTCGATTCCTTCGGGCAGAAACGCCCGATGCGCATCGGTCAGATTGATTCCGCTTCCGATAAATCTGATTTTTCCGCAGGTCTTTTTGCGGAAAGCAAAAACGGCGGAATCACTCATCGCGGCATTTGCCGCACCGTCACAGCAGATGACAATATCAGGCTTTTGCGTCGGCTCATAGGAGCTTCGCAGAATAAGAGTTGCACCCGATTCGGTTAATGCTTTTTCGCAGACGGATGCATATTTTTCGGGACGAAGGGTGATGATTCTGACGGTTGAGCAAAGCGGAAGAAGTTCGCAGATTCTTGAGGGGAAAAGTGCACAGCGGTCTGTGACGGTCAGCGAAAAACTATCGGGAGAAGCAGAAGCACGAGCAACGGTATTCTTTGCTGTGTTGAAAATAAAATCAGGCAACACCGATGACGGTGAATATCTTTTCACACCCGATGCATCAGGCAAAGGAATGCTTCTCGGGGCAATGATTCTTGACAAATATCTGCCGCATTTTTCTTGGAATCCATTCCATATTATGCCCTTTTTACCGCCGATAACATCAACCCTGAAAAATGGGAGTCCTCCCGGATTTTTGCAGATAACCGCAGGCGTGCGGTTATAGTTTTTCAGTTGTTTCCGTCTCTTGAAAAATCCTTTTTCCTGCTCGATAACCCCTAAAACAACAAACACACCACCGCATCCTTTCGCACAGACAGATAATATAAATCTATGCGTCACGGGATGCTGTGATGTGTAAAATTTTCTTATTCATCGATAAAGACAAGCTGCATTTCCTCATCGGTCATTTCTCTGCTTTCGCCCTCGGGAAGATCGGGGTCAAGGTGCAGAGAGCCTATCTGAATTCTGCGCAGCTGCTCAACGTGGTTTCCGACGGCGGCAAACATTCTCTTGACCTGATGATATTTGCCCTCGCGGATGCGGATTCTTGCAGCAGGAAGTCCGTTATCCGTAAAGGCTTCAACCTTTGCAGGCAGACATTCTGTGCCGTCATCGAGAGTGATTCCTGCCTCTAATTTTGCGATATCTTCGTCATAGAGAGGGAAGGACAAAACTGCTTCGTAGGTTTTGTAAACATGGTGCGAAGGACTCATAATTCTGTGAGCATAAGCACCGTCATCTGTTATAATTAAAAGACCTGTGGTATCTCTGTCAAGTCTGCCGCAGGGGAAAAGCGATTTTCTCTTGAGGTCATCGGGAATGATATCAATAACCGTTTTTTTAGCGGGGTCTCTTGTTGCGCTGACAACGCCCTTCGGTTTGTTAAGCATAATGTAGATATGCTCTTTTAGTGTAAAGTTATATCCCTTTACAGAAATATCATCTGACTCAACATCAATCAATTCTTCGGCACGCAGACAAATCCGTCCGTTGACAGTAACGGCGGAGTCTTTAATCAGCTTGCGTGCATCCTTTCGGGAAACATTGCAGTTGAGAGCTATCAATTTGTCAAGGCGTTTTAATCCCATAATAACCTCTTTGTTTTTAGTGAATAGTACAATGAAAAAGGGTCGGTTTTGAGGCCGACCCTTGGAGTTTGATTCAGCTTAAATTATGCAAGCTCTGCGAAGTACTTGATTGTACGAACCATCTGGCTTGTGTAGCTGTTTTCATTGTCATACCATGAAACAACCTGTACCTGATATGTGTCGTCGTCGATCTTAGCAACCATTGTCTGAGTTGCATCGAAGAGTGAGCCGTAACGCATACCGATAACGTCGGATGAAACGATTTCTTCTTCGTTGTAACCGAAGGAATCGTTAGCAGCAGCCTTCATAGCAGCGTTGCTGCCTTCCTTTGTGATATCCTTGCCCTTAACAACAGCAACAAGAAGAGTTGTTGAGCCTGTGGGTGTGGGAACTCTCTGTGCGGAGCCGATGAGCTTGCCGTTGAGTTCGGGGATAACAAGGCCGATAGCCTTTGCAGCACCTGTTGAGTTGGGAACGATGTTAGCTGCGCCTGCGCGTGCACGGCCAAGGTCTCCCTTTCTGTGAGGACCGTCAAGGATCATCTGGTCGCCTGTGTAAGCGTGAACAGTTGTCATGATACCGCTCTGGATGGGAGCATAATCATTGAGAGCCTTTGCCATGGGAGCAAGGCAGTTTGTTGTGCAGGAAGCAGCGGAGATGATTGTATCTTCAGCTGTAAGTGTGCCTTCGTTTACGCTGTAAACGATTGTGGGAAGATCGTTGCCTGCGGGAGCAGAAATAACAACCTTCTTTGCACCTGCATCGATGTGTGCCTGTGCCTTTGCCTTTGAGCAATAGAAACCTGTGCATTCGAGAACAACGTCAACACCGATTTCGCCCCAGGGGAGCTCTGCAGCGTTAGCCATTGCGTAGATTTTGAGAGTCTTGCCGTCTACTGTGATTGTGCCGGCTTCGTCATCAGCCTCAACTGTGTGAGCGTTCTGACCGATGTAACCGCAGTAACCGCCCTGAGCTGTGTCGTACTTGAGAAGGTTAGCAAGCATTGAGGGCTTTGTGAGGTCGTTGATAGCAACAACTTCATAACCTTCTGCGCCGAACATCTGACGGAATGCGAGACGACCGATACGGCCGAAACCGTTAATTGCAACTTTAACTGCCATGGGAATTACCTCCAAAAAATTAATTTTTAATTTTTGCCAATACTTATTTTAAACATTTTTATCCAAATATGCAACATTTTTTTGATTTATTTTTAATATTCGGTATTCTGAACAAATTTTACCGCAAACACTATGAAAAGGGTACAAATATGCCGAATATTTTTTGGTTATTTGTATCAATAAAATGACAGCGATATTTTATTTGTGATATTTTCCGCCGCTTGAAATCATAAATGAGCGGTAAATCTGCTCAAGAAGCATAACTCTTGCGAGCTGATGAGGGAAGGTCATCGGACTCATTGAAAGGCGGATTTTTGCTCTGCTTTTGACTCTCGGATCGAGTCCGTGAGAGCCGCCGATAATGAAGGAAACAGTACCGAAACCTGATACTCCGAGCTTGTCCATTTCAGCGGAAAGCGCCTCGGATGAATACATTTTTCCTTCGATGCACATTGCAAAAACAGCATCGGAATTCGAGATTTTTGCAAGAATTCTGTCTGCTTCATCCGCAAGTGCAGAGGCAATCTGCGAGTCATTCGGATTCTCGGGAAGTCGGGCAGGAGTAAGCTCGATAATATTGAGTTTGCAGAATGCGCTGAGTCTTTTTGTGTATTCTGCACAGGCGGAGCGAAGGTAATCTTCCTTGAGCTTACCAACGCAGATTATGTTGACATTAATCATATGTTTTCACCTCAGAATGCAATGACGGGGTTCCTGTCGCCTGCAACGGTCAGAAGGTAATCGCAACCCTCGATTGCGCCTGCAAGAGTCAGCGCGGAGCGCGTTGTTTCGTAGGCGAGAGAGGGGATATTATTCTCTTTGCTCAGGTGTCCGAGCACAAGACGGGTTGTGCCCGATTCAACGAGCCTTACCGCAGATTTTGCGCAGTTTTCGTTTGAAAGATGACCGATGGGAGAGAGAATTCTCTGCTTGAGCCAGAAGGAATACGGACCGTTTTGCAACATTCCGACATCGTGGTTTGATTCAAGCAAAACAAGGTCGCTGCCGTGGATTGCGTTCATTACGGTATCGTTCATCTGACCGATATCCGTTGCAATTGAAATGCGTTTACCGTCAGGTGTGACAACCGAAAAACCTGTGCTTTCAAGGCTGTCGTGCGGTGTTGCGAAAGGGCGCACGAATATACCGCCTGCCTCGATTCCCGAATAGGGAATGACCTCGGCGGAGTTCTTCGGGTCAAGCGCTTTCTTTTCTTCCATACCGATAAGCGTACCTTCGGAGGCATAAATTCTTGTTCCGAATTTTTTGGCAAAAACCTTGATGCCGCTTGTGTGGTCGGTATGCTCGTGGGTAACGAAAATCGCGGCGATTGACGAGGGGTCAACGCCGATTTCAGCAAGGGCTTCGCAGGTGCGTTTTGCGCTGATTCCGATATCGATGAGTATACCGCCCTGCGATGTGCCGATATATGTGCAGTTACCGCTGCTTGATGAATAAAGAGAACAGAATTTAGCCATATGTTACCTTGTGAAAACGGGTTGCTTCGCAATGAAACAACCCGTCTGCATTTCTATAATTAATAAAACAATAAATATATTACCCTGCGCTTGAAAGCGATGAGGGGTCAGGGATTTCGATGCGCTTGATGGATGCACCGAGTGCGCTGAATTTTTCAACAACATCCTCATAACCTCTGTCAATGTGATGAATATCTTCAACCTCGGTTGTGCCTGAAGCGGCAAGACCTGCGATAATCATCGCGGCGCCTGCGCGAAGATCATCGGCTTTTACGGGAGCACCCTTGAGTTCTTCAACACCCTGCACAACGGCAAGCTGACCGTCAACCTTGATTGACGCGCCCATTCTGTTGAGCTGCTCAACATAGCGGAAACGGTTTGACCAGATGCTCTCGGAGATGATGCTTGTGCCGTCTGCAAGAGCGAGAAGCACCGCCATCTGCGGCTGCATATCTGTCGGGAAACCGGGGTGGGGCATAGTCTTGATATTGCATTTGCCTGCGCGTGAATTGAGAGAAACTCTGACAGCATCGTCAAATTCCTCAACCTCAGCACCGCATTCGATAAGCTTTGTTGAAATTGATTCAAGGTGCTTGGGGATAACGTTTTTGATGAGCACATTGCCGTTTGTTGCAGCGGCAGCTACCATATATGTGCCTGCTTCAATCTGGTCGGGGATGATTGAATAGGTGCATCCGTGGAGTTTCTCGACACCTCTGACTTTGATAACATCTGTACCTGCGCCTCTGACATCAGCGCCCATTGAGTTAAGGAAGTTTGCAAGGTCAACGATATGAGGCTCTTTTGCGGCGTTTTCGATAACGGTCAGGCCTGTTGCCTTAACGGCGGCAAGAAGCACATTGACTGTTGCACCGACGGAAACCATATCGAGATAAACAGGTGAGCCTGTAAGACGGTCTGAAGTTGCGTTGACGATTGCGTTTTCCTCAATCGAAACCGTTGCTCCGAGTGCTTCGAATCCCTTGATGTGCTGGTCGATGGGACGGGGACCGAGGTAACATCCGCCGGGAAGGGCGACCTTTGCTCTGCCGTATCTGCCCAGAAGAGCACCGATGAAATAATATGACGCGCGAAGATGCTTTGTCATATCATTTGAGATGACATATGAATTGACACCTCTGGAATCGATTTCGATTGTATGCTTATTAACAACTCTGACTTTTGCGCCGAGCTGATTGAGAATTTTCATCATAATGCAGACGTCGCTGATGGATAACGGAAGGTTTTCGATAACGCAGACGTCCTGTGAAAGAATTGCGGCGGGAATGATTGCAAGAGCGGCGTTTTTGGCTCCGCTGATTTCAACTTCACCGAAAAGCGGCTTGCCGCCGTTGATTATAATCTTTTCCAAAGCTCTCCCTCTTTCGTAAATTTTGTTAAATATATCGGAAATAAGTAAATTTCAAAACAAGACAGACAAATCCATAATTGTCTATTTTACATACTAAATTAATATAGCACACTTTTTTTGATTTGAAAAGCCCCAAATCAATATTTTTACAGAAAAATTTTTATAATTTTAATTTTTTGTTTCTATGATGTTATTATTCGCGGCAGAGCGAATGCAAAACAAAGAAAAATAAGCTTTTCTGTCTGAAAAAATCCTTGAAATCCGATTTTATTACTTTTGTCAAAATGCAGGGTATTGTTTGGTTGTATTTTCAATTTGTAAAGTCAAATTTGACAAAATAACAGGGCGGAATTTGTTGATATTTACGGGTTTTTGCGTTTTGTTGTGTTTTTCATACAAAGTTTTTTGACATATGCAAAAACGGAAAAATTTGTTAAAAATCAATAAATAATTTGCCCTATTCACAATAAATTCAAAAAAATATTAAAAAAATCCGCAGTTTTCTCTTGCAAAAATGTGTGTTATTGTGTAAAATGTATATGTCCCGATGGTCATTTTGTCTAAATTAACGGAAGTCAAATAACATATCAGATGAGGGGTAATTATTATGTCAAACAGAATTTTCCAGGGTCTTGTTCATCAGATGAAGGATGCAGTAGGCAGAACTCTGGGTGTAATTGACGAAACAGGAACAATAATTGCGTGCAGCGAACTGAGCAAAATCGGTGAAGTTATTTCAACAGCTTCCGATGTTTTTGCAGACGCTGAAATTCACTATATCAATAACTATACTTTCTGCAACTTCGGCACTCAGATGCAGACAGAGTATGCCGTTTTTGTTGACGGTACAGATGAGCTTGCAGCAAAGTTTGCGGCTGTTTGCTGTGTTTCGCTCGAAAATCTCAAGCAGTATTATGAGGAGAAGTTTGACAGAGGCAATTTCATCAAGAATGTTATTCTTGATAATATTCTTCCCGGAGATATCTACATCAAGTCAAGAGAACTCCGCTTCAACAGCGATGCAACAAGAGTCTGCATTCTTATCAGAATCACAGACCATAACGATGCATCCGTATTTGATGCTGTTCAGAATCTCTTCCCTGACAAAAACAAGGATTTTGTTATCAATATCAATGAAAATGATATTGCCATCGTTAAGGAAGTAAGAAGCAACATCGAATCAAAGGACCTCGAGAAGCTTGCACGCTCAATCTCCGATTCACTCAGCACCGAGCTTTATACTCACGTACTTGTCGGTATCGGTACAACCATCGAAGGCATCAAGGATCTTGCCCGTTCATTCAAGGAAGCACAGATTGCTCTTGAGGTCGGCAAGGTGTTCGATACAGAGAAGACCATCGTCAGCTATGAAAATCTCGGTATTGCAAGACTTATCTATCAGCTTCCCACAACTCTCTGCGATATGTTCCTCAGAGAAGTTTTCAAGAGAGGCTCAATCGAAAGTCTTGACCACGAAACACTGTTTACAATCCAGAAGTTTTTCGAGAACAACCTCAATGTTTCCGAAACATCGAGAAAGCTTTTTGTTCACAGAAATACACTTGTTTACAGACTTGAAAAAATCAAGAAGCTCACAGGTCTTGACCTTCGTGAGTTCGATGATGCTATCGTTTTCAAGGTAGCTCTTATGGTTAAGAAGTACCTTGACGCAAAACCTGTTAAATATTAATTTTTGAATAACCGAAATTCAGCCTTTTTGCGGCAGGCTAAGAGAAAGGGTCGGAAGACCCTTTTTTCACACTAAACATTAAGGATGATACTGTGATAGAGTTTAACAACGTCAGCAAAAAATATGACGGCGCCGATAAATATGCTCTTAAAGATATCAACATAAAAATTGAAAAGGGCGAATTTGTTTTCGTAGTCGGAGCATCAGGCGCAGGTAAGAGCACCTTCCTCAAACTGATGATGCGTGAAGAAGTTGCATCATCGGGCGAAATCATTGTTGAGGGCGTCAATCTTAATACAATTAAAAATAAAAACATTCCCGCATTCCGACGCACTCTCGGAATCGTTTTCCAGGATTTCAGACTTATTCCCACGATGACGGTTTACGATAATGTTGCGTTTGCGATGCGAGTTATCGGCACAAAAGAGAAGAAAATCCGTCGAAGAGTACCCTATGTGCTCAGCCTTATGGGTCTTAACGAAAAAGCAAGAAGCTACCCCAAGGAGCTTTCGGGCGGTGAGCAGCAGAGAGTTGCGCTGGCAAGAGCGCTTGTCAACAACGCTGAAATTATCATCGCCGACGAGCCGACAGGTAATGTTGACCCCCAGATGAGTTACGAAATCGTTGATATGCTTATGCGTCTTAACGAGGCAGGCACAACGGTTATTATGGTTACTCACGAGCACAGCCTTGTCAAATGCTTTGATAAGCGTGTTATTACAATAGAAAAAGGCTCAATCGCAAGCGATGTGCCCCGATATATCGGCGAAGCCGCGACTGCCCATATCAATGCATCAAGTGAAATCTCCAACGAATATGTTGTCCCTCCCGAGGAGGATTATTCGGCTTATATCAGCCGCGCAGATGCACCTGCATCCGAAGATGAAGAAGATTTCTCATCGGATGTGCCTGCAAGTGTTTCGGAAGGAGGCGAAAACTGATGGGTAAACTCAATTATCTGACAAAAGAAGGTTTTCGCAACCTCAAGGTCAATAAGCTTATGTCATTCGCTTCAATAACGGTGCTTTTCAGTTGCCTTATGCTCGTCGGTATTGCTTTTATGTTGCTTGTCAATATCGATGCTTTCATTTCAAGCATTGAATCTGAAAATGTCATTATGGCTTATGTTGATGACAGGGCAACCGATATCGAAATCAAAAAGGTCGGTCTTGACCTTGAAAAGATTCCCAATGTTGAAAGCGTTGAGATGGTAGGTAAGGAAGAGGCTTATCAGGATATCCTTGCTGATATGGATGAGAATCTCAAGATTTATCTTGAGGGTCTTGATGAAAATCCGCTTCCCGATGCCTATAAAATCACTGTCAGCGATATGATGGGATTCGAAGCGGTAGTCAATCAGGTGAAGAGCGTGACAAACATTTTCAGAGTCCGCGAAAACAGTACTCTTGCAAAACAGCTTGCAGACCTGAGAGACAGCGTGACATATATCAGCATCGGCGTTATTATTCTGCTGTTGCTTGTTTCAATTTTCATTATTTCAAACACAATCAAGGTCACTATGTTTACAAGACGCCTTGAAATCAGCATTATGAAGAGCGTTGGTGCAACGAATTCGTTTATCCGCTGGCCCTTTATGGTTGAAGGTATGGTTATCGGCGTGATTGCAGGTGTTCTTGCAACGGTTGCCGTCTGGATTATCAGCGAATTTGCCCTCGGCTCACTTACCGCGTCGCTTTCAATCGTCGGCGCAGGCGTCAAGGTTAATTTCATTGATTACGCGCTGTGGCTTGCTCTTGCATTCATCGGAATCGGTGTTTTCATCGGCGGTTTCGGTTCGGCAACATCAATGACAAAATATCTTAAGGAAAGGAAGTTCGTTGAGCTTGAAGATTAATAATATTGCAAATAAGCTCAGGGCGCTCCTTTGTCTTGTTCTTGTATTTACCTGCACATTCTGTCTTTTTGCTCCCATCAGCGCTTTTGCGGAAAAGTCGCTTGAGGACCTGAGAGATGAATATGACAAAATAGAGCAGAGCATTCAGGAAAATCAGCAGAATCTCAATGAGGTTCAGGGTGAAATAAAGGATAACAAAACAAAACTGGACAAGCTCAATTCGGAAATTGACGATATCCAGTCGCAGGTTGATATCCTTTCAAACAGAATTGATATTCTCAATGACAATATTTCTTCGATTAACGGCAACATCAAGAATGTTACTGCAGAAATTGCTGATATCAACACTATGGTTGCTGAAATCGAAGCTCAGATTGCAGAGGATGAAGTTCTCATTGCCGAAACAAGAGAATTGCTCCTCAAGAGAATCAGAGAAAACTATATGGCGGGCGGCGGCTCAAACCTTGAAATTCTTTTCTCCGCAGAGGATATGACATCGTTCCTTACCAGAAAAGAGCTTGTTGACCGCGTGAGCGAAAACGATTCAAACCTTATCAAGACGCTTACAAGCGATATTGTTGAGCTTAATTCCCTTGAGAATCAGCTTGCCTCAGAGAAGATTCAGCTTGAAACAAAGCGCACCCAACTTGATACCCAGATGTCAACGCTTACAGTACGCCAGGAAGACCTCCAGAGCAGTATGAGTGTTCAGGAAGAAAAGAAAAAGGAAGTCACCGAGAAGTACGAAGAAATCGAGGATATCCTCGAGCAGCTTGACGAGGACAGCGATGAATACAAAGCAATCATCGCCCGTCAGGAAGAGGAACGCAAGATTATTGAGAAGCAGATTGATGATTACATCAAGCAGCACGGCTCTCAGGTTGGCGACACTCCCGATGAAGAATATAATAACGACGGCGATATGATTTGGCCCGTAGCAGGCAAAACAACAATGACTGCAGGCTACCCTGCATACAGCAACGGTAAGGCTCATTACGGCATTGATATCTGCGTTGTCGGCGCAACAGGCGGCACAAGAGATGAAAACGGCAAGAGTTATTCTCTCGGCAAACCTTTCAGAGCCGCACAGGGCGGCGAGGTTATCATTGCCGCAAACGATAACAACTGGAATTACGGCTTCGGTAACTATTGCGTTATCGACCACGGCGACGGTACACAGACCCTCTATGCACATGCACAGACCTTGTATGTCAAGAAAGGCGACATCGTCAAGAAGGGCGAGAATATCGGTGCAATCGGCGAAACAGGTAATGTAACGGGTCCGCATCTCCACTTTGAAGTAAGAGTCAAGAAGGGCGATACTGTCAGCAGAGTACAGCCTCTTGATTATGTTACAAAACCGTGATATAATAATGGAGTCATTCTTCGGAATGGCTCCTTATTGTTTTGGAGGTGTATCCCTTGAATAAAAAGGTTTCATTGGGAATCTGCATCGCTCTGATTGCCATTACCGCGGCGGCAACCTTCTCCGCAACGATGGTTTTTTCAAAGAGCATATATAATAAACTTATCGGCAATATTTCGCAACGCTCGCAGATGTATTCATCAATTGACGAAATCAATCAGATAGTCAATAACTATTTTTACGGCTCGACCCGGAATACCAACCGCATCAACGCTTCTCTTTCGGAAGGCTATGTAAACGGACTCGGAGATTCAGCAAGCAGATATATGTCGGCAGAGGAATATTCCGAATATACCGCAAGGCTTGAGGGCGGCGTGACAGGTATCGGAATCGAAACCGCGTATGACTATCAGAATGATAAATTTGTCATTACCCATGTTTACGCAGAGTCGCCTGCCGAAACTGCAGGTCTTATAAAAGGCGATGTTATAACGGCAATCGGTAATGTTACCGTAACAAGAAAAAATTATTCCACATTGTCGCAGAATCTTTACGGCAGCATCCTTTCGTCTGTCCAGGTTGAATATGAGCGCGACGGCGAAACAAAAACGGTTGAGCCTCTCCTCGGATTTTCATTGCCGAGCGTTATCGGCAGGGCGGAAGGAAATGTCGGATACATCAGAATCAACGGTTTCTATAAGAATACCGCCAAGGAATTCAAGGCAGAGATTGACAGACTGATAACCGCAGGCGTTGAAAGCTTCGTTTTCGATGTGCGCAACACAAGTGACGGCAGCGTTGATTATGCGGCGCAGGTTATCGATGTTATTGTCCCTGCGATTTCGGGTAACATCGCCGTTGCAAAAGATAAAAACGGAGAAGTTTATAAAAACAAGATTTATACTGCGGAATTCAGCAGCATCAACAAGCCGATTGCGGTGCTTGTAAACGGTGCAACCGCAGGTCCTGCAGAGCTTTTTGCCTGCGACTTAAGAGATATCAGTCAGGCGCTGATTGTCGGCACAAAAACTGCAGGTGTCGGCACAATGCAGGAGGTCTTTACACTCGAAAACGGCGGTGCAATTTTGCTGACGGTAGCTCTTGTTGAGCCGAAAAACGGAGCAGATGCGGTCTATGACGGAAAGGGAATCGAGCCGGGTGTCAATGTAACTCTTCTCAGCGGTGACGATTCAAATATTTCGCTCCTTACATCGGAGCAGGATAATCAGCTTACAACGGCAATAAATCTTCTTGCGGCATAATTAAAAGGCTTACACGGATTTTCGTGTAAGCCTTATTTAATGAATAGTGAATAGTGAAGAGTGAATAGTTAAGGAAGGGCTTCGCCCTTACCCGTTTGCTAATTCGTAATGCGCAATTCGCAATTCGCAATTATTGACGGTCGGATAAACATTTTTCGTAGGGGCGATTCACTTGTGTGGTCGCCCGTTTAAGTGAAAAATGATTTAAATGAAGAGCGAAAAGTTTCGGAATGAGCCCATACCGGATACAATGTAATAATAATTGCGCATTACGCATTGTGAATTGCGAATTGAATTTATCTCCAGTTAAACGGACGGAGCGAAAAATCAACGGTGCTCCTGTCTGTAGGAATCAGACCGAAGGAGGATACTCTGCTTAACCCGTGGGAGATGAAAGCATCATAAAGTTCTTCGTTTGCTTTCTGTCTTGAAGGATTGAGGAAGGAATATTTGCCGATAAACTGATTAGCCTTGAAATATTCCCAGCTCAGGTTTGCAACTTCGATTTCGAATTTCTGCTCGTCGGTTGCTTCGGCGTTGAGTGCCTTTTCCCAGAGCTTATCAAGGCGGTTTACGGTGTAAAACGGATAAAATCCTGATTGATAATGCCAGTCAAAGTCAAATGCATGTGCAGTTGCTTTGACCTGCGCGGTCTGGATATCAATGATTTCCTTGATATAAGGTGCAGCTTCTTCGCCGTAATATGCCTTGAGGAAATCGTTCATATGATATTCAACATCGGCGTTGACATCCCATTGAAGCTTGCAGAGAAGATAGTTGCGAAGCTCGTTGAATGCGGCATAATGTCCGTCACCGCAGTTATAGACATAGCCTGTTATTCCGATATCGTGCATATATTTCATTGTGGACTGCATTGTTTCAAGGTTTGAGAAAAATTGTGCGGAGTTAAGGAAATTTATTGTATAATCGTAAATAAAGGTTCTGTCTGCAATTTTTGTCCAGTCGGCAAAATCCTGTGCTATTGTCGGCTCGTTATCGCCGTAAAGGTTCATAAATTCATCGCCGGTGTTTATATCCTGCGCGCCGCATTCCGTAAGGCTGTGACTGCGGCAGGCATGGTGAAGTCCGCAAAGCACGGGTA
>JAZRBF010000022.1:0-22546 GCA_045634985.1 Acutalibacteraceae bacterium
AAAAAAGGACTTCCGAGATTACATCTCGAAAGTCCCAAAAACTTTAATTTTAAGACGTTTTTTAATTAGAACTTACCAGCCTCAGCAGCTTCCTGGATAGAAACTGCAACTGCAACAGTCATACCAACCATAGGGTTGTTACCTGCACCAATGAGACCCATCATTTCTACGTGAGCAGGAACTGATGAAGAACCAGCGAACTGAGCGTCTGAGTGCATACGTCCCATGGTATCGGTCATACCGTAAGAAGCAGGACCTGCAGCCATGTTATCTGGATGTAATGTACGTCCGGTACCACCGCCTGATGCAACTGAGAAGTAGTTAACACCGTTTTCAACACACCATTTCTTGTATGTGCCTGCAACGGGATGCTGGAATCTTGTGGGGTTGGTTGAGTTACCTGTGATTGAAACACCAACGTTTTCAAGTTTCATGATAGCAACGCCTTCGGGAACGTTGTCTGCACCGTAGCACTTAACCTTTGCTCTGTCGCCTGTTGAATATGCTTTTTCTTCAACAACTGTAACAGTTTCTGCATAGGGATCGAACTCTGTCTTGCAGTATGTGAAGCCGTTGATTCTTGAGATGATCATTGCAGCATCCTTGCCGAGACCGTTAAGGATAACGCGCAGAGGCTTTGAACGAACCTTGTTTGCGTTGAGAGCAATCTTGATTGCGCCTTCAGCAGCAGCAAATGATTCGTGACCTGCAAGGAAGCAGAAGCACTCTGTTTCGTCTGAAAGGAGCATCTTGCCGAGGTTACCGTGGCCAAGACCAACCTGTCTGTTATCAGCAACTGAACCGGGGATGCAGAATGCCTGAAGACCGATACCGATAGCACCAGCAGCGTCAGCAGCCTTAACGCAACCCTTCTTGATTGCGATTGCGCAACCTACTGTGTAAGCCCAAACAGCGTTTTCGAAGCAGATGGGCTGAGTTTCTCTAACGATTTTGTCGCAGTCAACACCCTTAGCAAGAGTGATTTCCTTACATTCTTCGATTGAAGAAATGCCATATTCTGCAAGAACAGCATTGATTTTGTCAACGCGTCTTTCGTAGCTTTCAAATAATGCCATTGTAATTTCTCCTCCTCTTACTAATTATTCTTTTCTGGGGTCGAGATACTTAGCAGCATCTGCAAATCTGCCGTAAGTACCCATTGACTTAGCGTATGCATCGTTGGGTGTGTCACCCTTCTTGATGAAGTCTGTCATCTTACCGAGTGAAACGAATTCGTAACCGATAACCTGATCGTCTGCATCAAGAGCAAGTCTTGTTACATAACCTTCAGCCATTTCAAGGTAACGAACGCCCTTAACCTTTGTGCCGTACATTGTGCCAACCTGTGAACGCAGGCCCTTACCGAGGTCTTCAAGACCTGCACCGACTGAAAGACCGTCATCTGAGAAAGCAGACTGTGAACGGCCGTAAACAATCTGAAGGAAGAGTTCTCTCATAGCTGTGTTGATAGCGTCACAAACAAGGTCTGTGTTGAGAGCTTCAAGGATTGTCTTGCCGGGAAGGATTTCAGCAGCCATAGCTGCGGAGTGAGTCATACCTGAGCAACCGATTGTTTCAACAAGAGCTTCTTCGATGATACCCTCTTTAACATTGAGAGAGAGTTTGCAAGCGCCCTGCTGAGGAGCACACCAGCCAACACCGTGTGTGAATGCGGAAATATCCTTGATTTCATAAGCCTTGACCCATTTGCCCTCTTCGGGGATGGGAGCGGGACCGTGGTTGGGACCCTTGGCTACGCAGCACATTTCCTGAACTTCGCGGGAATAGTTAATCATAGTAGTTTTCTCCTTTCAAAAAGAGTAAATTTTATCCAACTTCATTATTCTATAACAAATCGGGTCGAATATCAAGTGTGATTTTGCACAACTTAATTTGCCGATACCGATTATATTATAACCATTTCAACTTATATAAAACACCAACGCCTGCAACTGCAGCTACAATTGTGATAAACATAAGTGTTCCTGCACCCATTGCAGGTGAGAAAATGAGAACAACAACGCCTGCGATAAGCGGAGCAACGCAGAGTTTGAGATGCTTGCCGAAGTAGCTTGCGGCAAGTGCGCCGAAGAGTGAAGGAAGAACATAGTCAAACGCAGGTTTGAACACGCCTGTTGTAAGTTTATCGAGAACAGGTGAGAAAACAAGCACACCGACTGCAATGATAACTGTTGTTACGATTGCGGAAACGGCGATTGCAATTGTTGAAATAACTTCGCCTTCTTCTGTGTTTGCTCTTACCTTTGCATTTTCCATTGCCTTGAGGCCGCAGGGAAGCTTGAGGTTTGAGATGTTACCTGTAACGAAGCTGAGGTAAGTACCGCCTGCACCGAGAAGAGGAACATATGTGATAACTTCAACGATTGCGGTCAGCCAATAGAGAGTCATAAGCTTGGGCATAACTGCCTTGAGTGCGCCGAAGTCAGGGCCTACACCAAGGTCAATGCAAATTATGATGGGGCAGCCAAGGAGAACTATCAATGCGCCGATATTCCAGAGAATACCCCATGTATGAACTTTATCAAAATAAGTTTTCTGCATGATTCATTTCTCCTTTCTGTTAATTTACGGAAATAACTGTTCCGACCTCATACCAACCGTGATTTACGATTTCTGCAGGAAGGATATTTGTGAGAAGAATTGCGATACCCATTGCGCCGAACATTGCAAGAGGCATTGCGAATGACTGAAGTTTCTCGAGCTTGAGAGCCTTGAAGAGTGCTTCAAGAGCAACAAGAAGAATCATTGCAGCAATAAGAACAAAGATTGACATTGCACCTGCTGAGCCCGAAATCTGCTTGATTTTTTCAACAGAGCCGTCTGCTGCAGCCTGAGTGATTGTTGTTGCTGTGTAGCCGTTGATTTCGCGTGCAACGAAAGCAAAAACGATACCGATGAAAGCGGCGGCTGAAATTGCATCGCCGAGCTTCTTGGAGTTTTCGTTCTTATTAACAGCCTTACCGACTGTCTTCTGAAGCTTCTTGCAAAGGAAAGGTACAAGAAGAAGAGGAGCAATGCTGCCGAGAGTCATCGCCCAGGCAATTGTTGCAAACTGCTGCTTGTCACCAACTGCGCTGTTGATTGTTGCGCCCCAGAAATCGAGAGCTGTCTGCGCGGCTGTGGTTTCATAGGCAAGGTTACCGATAACGGTAAGTCTTATCCAGGGAAGCACAAGACCGAGTGCATTTGCAAGCACAAGCACTGTTGCAAGGATTGAGATTGCGGGTGCAACTGTGAAAAGTGCACTTGTTACAACGGTGTTTTTAAGTGTATCAACCGAAATGCCGAGCTCTTTGCCTTTCTTCCACGATTTAACGAGGAAGAAAATCGATTGAGCAAGAACAAATGCTACAATGCCCAGAGCAATCGCAAGGATTACGGGACTTGTTCTGAAATCCTGAAAATTCAAAGATATCACTCCTATTTCATAATTGTATTAATAATATCACAATAAAATATTATAAGTCAATAGAAAAGGACAATTATGGAAGTCTGCCGCCACATATTTTTCTTTTTATCCTTGAAAAAAATTCTATAATGTGTTAATTTAAAATCAATAATTACTTCTCACCCGAAAGGAGAAATAAATAATGAAAAAAATTATCGCTATTATTCTCGCATTGACCTGCGTTTTTTCGCTCTGCACAGGCGCAAACGCAGTTTCGTTTGACAGCGGAATTGATGCATTGAGAGCCGAATTCGATGCAGGCGAAGGCCCTGTTGAAGGAAAATTCTCAATTGACTACAGCTATTATTCACCCGTCAAAGAAAATGACACAACAAAATATCCCCTCGTTATATGGCTTCACGGTATGAGTGACGGCTCTGAAGTCGGCAAACCCATCCAAAAGAGCAACATTGCTTACTGGGTAAGCGACGAATTCCAGGCAAGATTCCAGCCTGCAGGCGGTGCATTTATACTTGCAGCCCGTTCAAGAGAAGAAAAAGGTCATTTCTGGAGCGACGATATGACCGCTCCCCTTCGTGCCGCAATTGACGATTTCATTGCGCAGAATAAGGATAACATTGACCTGACAAGAATTTACGTCGGCGGTTACTCAATGGGCGGCAAGATGTCACTCAGAATGGCTGTTGCTTATCCCGAAATGTTTGCCTCAGCCTTCCCCATCTGCCCTGCGTGGTCACCCTCCGAAGAGCTTTGCGAAAATCTCGCTGATATGCCCATCTGGATTACATCAAGCACACGCGATCCCCTTGTAAACTACTATATGGGCGTAACCCCCACCTGGGAGAAAATCATTGCCGCTTCAAACAACCCCGAAAACTGCCGTCTTTCAACACTTACAAAAGTCTGCTACGAAGATGGCACAAAAACATCAAGCAGCCATCACGCCTGGTACGCAATCAACCACGATATGTTCTCAGCTGAAAACGGCGCATATCCTTATATGTCAACAATTGACGGCAACGGCAACGCAGTTGAGCTTGCATATCCTGACGGTATGATTTCTTGGCTGACAAGCCACACTTCCGATTATGACGGTACACCGATAAGCGGTACCGGTAATCTGAAAGACGGCGACAAAACAGAAAACATCATCGATGTCAGCGGTGTCTTCGATTTCTTCAGACTCCTTTTCAAAGCACTCTTTATGGCTCTCGGAATTGCAAAATAAAAACAGCAAAACGGCGGTTTCCTTACGGATTCCGCCGTTTTTTATTTCTTCCACGGTAAATCGTGGTAAAGCAATTCAACCGCCACAATGCATTCGCGCAGATATCTGGGCATTGCTTCGCCCGGGGTGGGGCTTGAAACTCTGCCGCATTCCTTCACACCGCATCGTTTCGCAATAATCGATGCTCTGTGGATGTGATAATCAGACGAAAGAAACGCAATTTTCACCTCTTCAAGGGGTCTTTTTGTATGATTTTCGATTATTTTTGTACCGAATTCAAAATTCTCATAAGTCGTTGTGGACTTATCCTCGAGAATGATTCTCTCGCTTTCAATCCCCTGCTCAATAAGATACTCCGCAATTATCGCCGCTTCAGATTTCTTCTGACCCTCCCTGAAGCATCCGCCGCAAGGCACAGCAAGGGTTGAAGGATTTTCTTTAAGATAAACCGCCGCAGATTTCATTCTCTCAAAAAGTTGCGGACTCGGAGTATCCGCACCGATAACATTTCCACCGAGAATGAGCAGATATTCACATTTATCCCTGTATTTTTTTCTTGCATCACTTATAACAAACGGCATATATGCAACGGCAGACAGCATCGCTGCCCCGACAATTCCTCCGACAACTCCGCCTGCAACACCAAAAACTTTCTTGATCAAATCAATATCGCCTTCCTCAGACAAAAACCCGACACCTGAAAACAGATGTCGGGTCTGATTTTATGTTTCAGCTATCAAAAAAACGATTACTGCTGGCCCCACTTATATCTTGCAAATGTGGGATATGCTTCGTCAGTAATATTAACCATTCTGCGAACAAGCTTCATGCACTCTTCACCGCAAGTTGCAGCGTCGATGTAAGCATCGCAGTCGGAGATGATGTCGCTGTCGCTGTCAAGATAGAACTTGATCCAACGATAGTGTGAGTTCATTTCGTTGCAAGCGATGATACCCTTTGCTTCCATACCCTTAAAGGTTTCGATGGTCCAGCACTTGAACTGAACGATGGGATCGTTATCTTTATCAAAATAAACACAAATCGGGATTGACTTGAGGTTATCGCCTGTATAAGTAACCTTAACGGCAAACTCGCTTATGTCTGTATATTTGATGCCCTGTGCCTCCATATAGCTGATAAACAGATTCTTGTAAACTGATGCCATAAAAAACACCCTCTCTGAAAGATTTGACATTATTATATCACGCAAGAAAAACATTGTCAACATTTTCAGACACCTTTATGACGAATTTTTATTCATTTTCACAATATTTTTTGCAAGTTTTCAGCAAAAGCATTCACTTTAAATCTATATAAAAACCCCTGTCATATCATTTAATCGTATAGACAAATCAACATTAATGACAGCAAACATAAATTTTAACTACCTGTTTTTGATATCATTATGATATCATTTCGAATTCTTAATGTATTTAATCTGAATGATATTATTTTAACAACAAATACAGGAGGCGGTAATATGCCCGGAAACTACTTTTCACCGTTTTCGCTCAGAATATCCGAAGAATTGCTCGAAAAAATCAAATTTATTGCGGCTATAAATAAGCGTTCCGCAAATAAAGAGATTGAGTTCATTCTCGAAAACGCAGTCAAGGATTATGAAAAGAACAACGGAGAAATATCGCTCAACAACTAAAGTCCCCGCTTACATTTAAAAAAGGAGATGAATTTATGAGCAACCCGACATTAAACGACAAAAAAGAAAGAATTCTCAGCATTGACAGATTCAGAGGTACGGTTATCTTCTGCATGATAATCTTCCAGTTTATCGCAAACTTCCAGAACCTCGGAATCATTTCACACATCAGTTCGCACGCACCCCACGAAGATGCAATTTACATTCTCCCCAACTTTGCAATCGCAGATGCAGTTGCACCGATGTTCATTTTTGCAATCGCCCTCAGTTACATTCCTTCATTCAGACGCAGACAGGAAAAAGAATCAACCAAATCAGCTGTTATTCATTTTCTTAAGAGATACCTTACCCTTATCGGTATCGGCATTGCAATGAACGGTGTAAACAACATCCTTGACGGCGATTCAAAGCCCCTCAACTATGCAATAATCGCTCTCACAGCTCTCATCCTTCTTGTCGGTCTTGTTACTCTCATTTTAAGAGGCAAAGCAAAGAAAGTATGCGGCGGAATTCTCAGCGGACTTGTTATCTTCGCAGGCGTTGCAGGTGTTGCTATCGCGCTTGTTAACTTCATTATGCTTGTCACAGGCAAAACAAGGGATTCAATGGGTTACTGGCTCGTGCTTCATCACATCGGTTTTGCAGGCCTTATCACTCTCCCGTTTGCTCTCATCAAGGACAAAAAAGGTACTGTCGTGCGCTTCATTGCAGGTTTCGGTATGCTTGGTCTGTTTGCGATTTTCCACGAAGGCGACCTTGCAAATGACCTTTTTGCAAACAATCTCGAACTCGTTGACTGCGTTGCAGACGGCGGCTTTGCAGGCGGTTTCGCCTGGGGCGCAATGCTCATTCTCTTCACCGCATTCTCTGACCTTTATTATGAAAGCAAAAAGAAGTTTGTTGCAGCAACCGCAATCTATCTTATCCCTGTTGCAGCAATGCTTGTCGCAATCTTCAAAACACTCCCCGAGTCAGACACCTTTGCAGGTGCAATGAGCACCTTCCTCCCCATCAATAAGGGAAGTGTAAGCCCCTCGTATGTGCTTATCTCCATCGCACTCGCACTTATTGCATTCAATATTTATGACTTGTTCAACTTCTATAAAGGCAAGTTTGATCCGCTCTCATGGTGGGGCAAGAACCCCATTCTCCTTTATATCATTGAATTTGCGGTTATCGGCGGTCTCACCGCAGCTCTCGGCGGATTCTTTGAAACAGCAAGTGCAGCAATATCTGCGATTATCGTTGTTGCTACTGCATCCCTTCTCACCCTTCTCGCATATATTCTCGATAAAAAGAATATCATCCTGAAACTTTGATAAAATCATCGCTTAATAAATTTCATAAAAAATCAGCCGCTCTACCCGAGCGGCTTTTGTCATATTACCAACAATCACAATGCCTTTCTGCGTGCTCGGCATCCTCTTTTGTGCGGTGAATGGTGCTGCGCAGATGCTGGGGTGGTGCATAAATCGAGCAAAGTTTCAGCGGTGTATTGCCTGTGTTGACAATATTATGCCACATCCCTGCAGGCACAATAACCACACAATTCCCGTCGACATTATGGCGATGATTTAAATCAAATTCACACTTGCCTATCATCACGCAGGCAGATCCCGATTCAATCCGTATAAATTGGTCAACATCCGGGTGCATTTCTTTGCCGATTTCACCGCCGACAGGTATGCACATCAGCGTCACCTGCAAATGTTTACCCGTCCATAAAGCTGTACGGAAATTGGTGTTTTTCTCTGCAAGACACTCTATGTTCAGAACAATAGCCTCAGCACCGTAATCATTCATATTCATAAAATCACCTCAGAATTATTATATACCACACCCTGACGGAGAGTGAAAAAAGTCTCTTCGTACAAAAATCTTATCCCCCCTTGACTCTCACGTTACGTTATGGTTTATACTAATGTCAGAGGTGATGAGGATGCATATCAAAGAGTTTGCGAAGCTGACGGGTGTCAGCGTACGCACACTGCACTATTACGATGAAATTGGGCTGTTGAAGCCTGCGTTTATTGACGAGCAGAATGGTTACAGAGATTATGATGAAAAATCGCTCGGGAAGATGGTTGAAATTTTGTTTTACCGTGAACTCGATTTTTCGCTTAAAAGCATACTCGAAATTCTCTCGTCACCCGATTACGATAAAGCGAAGGCAATCCGCAAGCAGAAAGAACTGCTGACACTCAAAAAAGAACGTTTGGAACGGCTGATTTCTGCACTTGATGAAGCTGAAAAAGGAGAGATACCGATGATAACATTTAATAACAATGAATACGAAGCCGCACGCAAGCAGTATGTTGACGAGGCAAAACTGCGTTGGGGTAACACAGATGCCTACAATGAAAGCGAGCAGAAAACCGCAGGCTATACCGCTGATAAATGGAACGAAGTCAATGCAGGGCTGAATGCAGTTCTTGCCGAATTCGCTGCCGCACTTAAAGATGGCGCAACACCCGAAAGTGAAATTGCACAGTCACTCGTCCAGAAACTTCAGCAATATATAACCAATAATTTCTATACCTGCACAGGGGAAATCCTTGCAGGTCTCGGACAGATGTATGTTGCCGATGAACGCTTCAAATCCAACATCGACCAAAACGGAGAAGGCACCGCAGAATTCATCTCTGAAGCAATCAAAATCTATTGCAAATAATATATAAAATTAATCTTCTAAACCCAATGACACAGATAGGATCTTATTTTTGCCCAAAACAATATTCACAAAATTTCCGAACAAGATTTAATGATTAACCCGATTAATGTGTTTCACAACATTTTTTAAAAACAAATTTCACAACGCAAATAGTTTATAAAAACCACAGGTTCGGTTCAACCTCCGAATCTGTGGCTTTTCTTGATTAATGAAAAATATTGAATTTTATGTTTTGAAATTATTCCGAAAAAAGAAAAGAACCCTTGGAACCGTTGAGATTCCAAGGGTTTTCGATAATCCCCATTCGGGAAAAATTATCTCTTTGAGAACTGGGGTGCACGGCGAGCGCCTTTGAGACCGTACTTCTTTCTTTCCTTCATTCTGGGGTCTCTGGTAAGGAAACCTGCCTTCTTGAGGGTTGTACGGAGATTCTCGTCATACTGAAGAAGAGCTCTGGAAAGGCCATGACGGATTGCGCCTGCCTGACCTGTAACGCCGCCGCCGCCTACACGGCAAACGATGTCAAACTTCTCTGTTGTGCCTGTGAGAGCGAGAGGCTGACGAACGATGAGCTTAAGTGTTTCAAGCCCGAAATAATCGTCGATATCTCTGTCGTTGATGATGATTTTACCTGTGCCTGCATATACGCGAACTCTTGCTACGGAGCTCTTTCTGCGGCCGGTACCGTAGAAATAAGGATTTGAATCGTACATTATTTATAGCCTCCCTTTCTTAAAATTCCCAAACTTCGGGTTTCTGTGCTGCGTGGGGATGCTCTGCACCCTTAACTACGCGAAGTCTTGTGAGAGCCTTACGGCCGATAACTGTGTCGGGAATCATACCCTTAACAGCGAGAGTCATAGCAAAGTCAGCTCTTGTCTTCATAAGAGTGCTGTACTTAACTTCCTTGAGGTGGCCGATGTAGCCTGTGTGATGATAGTACATTTTCTGATCAAGCTTGTTACCTGTAAGAACAGCCTTGTCAGCGTTGATGATGATAACATGATCGCCGCAATCAGCGTTGGGTGTGAAATAAGCTCTGTGCTTACCGCGAAGAAGCTTTGCTGCTTCAACAGCAACCTTACCCATGGGCTTACCTGCTGCATCGATCACATACCAAGCACGGGTGATGTCGCCCGCTTTAGGCATATAAGTTGACATAACATTTCCTCCGATATAATTTTTTCGTGCTCGGATATATTAACATATGGATTTTATATTGTCAATAGCAAAATTGCAATTTTTTAATTTACATTTCACAATCTCGCAAATGCTCGTTTTTTCTCCGTTTTTCATAGCAAAAGCTCATTTATGATTTTTAAAAAAATTTTTCGATTGCACAAAAATAAGGGCTGTTTTTTGTGAAATTTTACCCAACTAAATCGAAAAAGCGTACCGCCGAAGCAGTACGCTTTCTGATTAATCCAACTCAAACTGACCTGTATACAACTGATAATATTTACCCTGCTGCTCAATGAGGTCATCGTGAGTGCCTCTTTCGATGATTTCGCCGTGTTCAAGCACCATAATCGCGTCGGAATTGCGTACGGTTGAAAGTCTGTGAGCAATAACAAAAACTGTTCTGCCCTCCATCAGCTTATCCATACCCTTTTCAATCAGACGCTCTGTTCTTGTGTCGATGGAGCTTGTTGCCTCGTCGAGAATCAGTACGGGCGGGTCTGCAACGGCGGCTCTTGCGATTGCAAGAAGCTGTCGCTGACCCTGCGAAAGATTCGCGCCGTCACCTGTGATAACAGTATCGTAACCCTCAGGCAAACGCGAAATGAACGAATGCGCATTAGCAAGCTTTGCCGCATTTTCGATTTCTTCGTCCGTTGCATCAAGCTTACCATATGCAATATTATCCCTTACAGTACCTGTGAAGAGATGGGTATCCTGAAGTACCATTGCCATTGAGCGGCGAAGATCTGCTTTTTTAATTTTCTTTATATTGATACCATCATAGGTAATCTTACCTTCGTTGACATCGTAGAAGCGATTGATGAGGTTTGTGATTGTTGTTTTGCCTGCGCCCGTTGAGCCGACAAATGCAATCTTCTGACCGGGCATCGCATAGAGCGAAACATTTTTCAAAACAGTTTTCTTTCCGTCATAACTGAAGGTTACATCGTGGAAGCGGACATCACCCTGCCATTCGGTATAGGTAATTGTGCCGTCATTATGGGGGTGTTTCCACGCCCATACGCCTGTTCTTTCTTCGCACTCGGAAACAGTTCCGTCGGCATTTTTTCTTGCGTTGACAAGAGTAACATAGCCGTCATCTTCTTCAACGGGAGTATCGATAATCTCAAAAATTCTCTCTGCACCCGCAAGAGCCATAATAATAGTATTGAACTGCTGCGAAATCTGGGTTATAGGCTGGAAGAAGCTCCTTGTATAAGTCAGGAACGCAAGCATTGAGCCGAGCGAAATAGCAAACACCGATGTTTCGGGAATCATCATCAGCATAAGTGTGCCGAGCATTGCAATCGCCGCATAAGTAATATATGAAATATTACCCATAACAGGCATCAGCACACTCGCATAGGTGTGAGCATTTGTTGCCGCCTTGCGGAGCTTTTCATTGATTGCAAGGAAACCTGTTTTTGCTCTTTCTTCGTGACAGAAAACTTTTACAACCTTCAATCCTTCGATGAATTCTTCTATATAACCGTTGACTTCACCGACTGATTTCTGCTGCTCTCTGAAATATTTTGCACTCTTTGAGCCAAGTATTCTGATTGCAGAAAAGCCGAATACAAGCATCAGCACAACAACGAGCGCAAGTACAGGGCTGAGGTAAACCATCATCACAAATGTACCGACAACCGAAATAACCGATGAAACAAGCTGCACAAAGCTCTGGCTGATGCATTCGCGAAGAGTATCTGTATCACTTGTATAACGGCTCATAAGCTCGCCGTGAGTGTGGGTATCAAAAAACTTTATCGGCAGGTCCTGCATATGATTGAAAAGGTCTTTTCTGATAAGATTGAGTGTTTTATGCGAGACCTGAAGCATAATTCTTGAGTAACAATACGATGACACAACGCCGAAAATATAGATAAAGGCAAGTGTCACAAGTGTTTTGATGAGGGGAGATAAATCTTTTCCGCCGTTTGCGATTATCGAAGGAAGCACTTCATCGGTTACGGTTTTGATGAATGATGTGCCGATTATTGCCGCAAGAGCACTGAAAGCAACAAAAACAAAAACAACTGCAAGCATTGCTTTGGATTTGCCGAGATATCCGAGCAAACGGAGAAATGTGACTTTTGTGTTTGCAGGCTTCTGAGGTGCAGGGGCACCGGGTTTACCCGGACGCTTCATTGCAGGTGCCATTATGCCACACTCCCTTCTTGCTGTGATCTGTAAACCTCGGTATAAATTTCGTTTGTGCCGAGCAATTCTTCGTGCGTACCGATTGCATCTATCTTGCCGTCATCAAGCACGACGATTCTGTCTGCGTGCTCAACGGAGCTGATGCGCTGAGCAACGATGATTTTGGTAACATCGGAGTGATTCATTCTGAATCCCTCGCGGATTTTTGCGTCTGTTGCAGTATCAACGGCGCTTGTGCTGTCATCAAGAATGAGCACCTTGGGTGATTTGAGCAACGCTCTTGCAATGCAGAGTCTTTGCTTCTGTCCGCCCGAAAGGTTTACGCCGCCCTGACCGAGGACTGTCTGATATCCGTCGGGGAATGACATAATGAAATCGTGCGCCTGCGCAATCTTGCAGGCATTTTCAATTTCTTCCTGAGTCGCGTTTTCGTTACCCCAGCGGAGGTTTTCTTCAATAGTACCGGAGAAAAGAACATTCACCTGAAGCACCATTGCAACCGAATTTCGCAGATTTTTGAGAGTATAATCCGAAACAGGTCTGCCGCCTACTTTCACGACACCCTCAGTGACATCGTAAAGACGCGGAATCATCTGCACGAGGGTGGTTTTTGCTGAACCTGTGCCGCCGATAATGCCGATGGTTTCGCCCGACTTGATGTGGAGATTGATACTGTCGATAACATTCTTCTTGCCGTTTTTCTTATATTTGAAGCACACATTTTCCATATCGATATCGCCGTTTTCAACAAGCAAATCAGCCTGTGCGCCGTCATCGTTGATATCAGGAACTTCTGCAATAACTTCTGCAATACGGGTGACAGATGCTCTTGACATAACACCCATCGCAAAAATCATCGATATCATCATCAGCGACATAAGAATCTGATTGACATATGTGATGAAAGCAGCAAGATCCGAAACGGTCATTGAGGATTGAACAACAAGATTTCCGCCAAACCAGAAAATCGCAATGATGCAGGAATAAACGGTAAGCTGCATAAACGGATTCGAGAGAATGAGCAGCTTTTCAGCAGAAATCGATGCATCCTTAAGCTCATCGTTTGACATACGGAATTTATCCTTTTCGTGAGCAGCTCTTACGAAAGCCTTGATAACTCTCATTCCGATAAGGGTTTCCTGCACCGATGAATTCAGGCCGTCAACCTTTTTCATCAGCTTCTTGAATCGGGGAAGAGCAAGCACAGCCATCGTGCCGAGAAGCAGAAGAAGGACGGGTGCCGCAATGACAAACACTTTTGAAAGAGTGGGATTCAGCTTATATGCATAGGAGAATGCCATCACAAGCATCAGCGGTGATCTGACAACGATTCTGACAATCATCGTGTAAGCCATCTGAACGGTATTGACATCGGTTGTCATTCTTGTGATGAGTGACGGGGTGCTGAAACGGTCAATATTTGCAAACGAAAAATCCTGAATTCTTGCAAAAACCTCGCTTCTTACATTTGCACCGAAGCCCATACCTGCTTTTGCAGCAAATCTTGCCGCAGCCGCACCGCTCGCAAGAGCAATCAGCGCCATAAGAACCATCTTAAGACCTTCGGTTACAACAAAGCCGATGCCTGCATTTCCGCTGACACCCTTATCAACAAGCTCTGCCATAACAAACGGAAGCTGCACTTCCATATAGACCTCAATCAGAATCATAAGCGGAGAGAGCAACGAAGCTATGCGGTATCCTTTTGTTTGCTTCATAAGGGTTTTAAACATTTTTATCATCTCTCTTTCTGCCGTCTTCTCTGGCAATATAATCAAAAACCTCTCTGTCGCTAAGACCTTCTTCAGAAAGGTTTTCCGCTATCCTCGAAAGAAAATCAGAGAAAGCATCAATTTCGCTTTCCGAAAATCCCTCAAACATTTTTCTGTCTACCTTGTTGCATTTTGACCGACCTGCGTTAAACGCCGCCTTACCCTCTTCGGTTATTCGGATGCGGTTTATCCGTCGGTCAGATTCATCCTCTGCCCTTTCAACAAATCCGACTCTGCACATACGCTTGATGCTCGTTGCAATCGATGCCGACGAAACACCCATTGATTCGGCAAGCGTTTTCTGCGAACACTCACCGTTTTCGATAAGATATCCGAGAATTTCAGGCTGTCCCCTGTATATATTAAGACCCGAAAGTGCAGTTGAAATACGGTATCGGTGCAAAAGCGTTACTCTGCACATTTTATGAACGGTTTCCCGATATAAGTCCTTCAAAATCTCTCTCCTTTCAATAAGTTAAGCGATTAATCATTAACCGATTAACTATTTTACTATTATTACTACATTTTGTCAATATATCCGATCTCACAGCAAAAAAACAAAGGACGGTCTGACCGTCCTTTTGATTGATTGATTTATCTGTCTACCTCGCCCGTAATTGCGTTGATAACATTCTGAAAAACCGCAACATGGGTGCTTGAAATATATTTATCAAGATGCATCGAGCCGAAAAACCATCTTCTGAATCTGCAAACCTCGGAAAGCTCTTCAAGATAGGTATTAAGACCTGTTACGCTCGCCGATTCGCTGTCCTTAAGCATAAGGAATCCTTTTATTTTGAAAGGAGGCTCGTGAGTGATGATATAGTCAACTCGGCAGTTTGCCTTTTCGATATTTTCCGCGCCTTCAAGAAGCTCATCGCGGCTGGGAATCTCGAATTTCGACCACGCATTTTCCTCAAAGCGGATGTCAATATCAGGACTTTCGCCACCGCCCATTGTGAAGAATGTCATATTGTCGATTTTAAAAATCTGACCTCTCATCAGATGGAAAAGATTGCCGCCAATGTTATGCACCTTACCGCCGTTCCACATTGTCACAGGATATGCGTTGAGAAGCTCGAAATTCTCGTGCGTTCCATCAACGAAGCATATGTTGAACTTCTTTTTGCCGAGCTTTTTCAGAATTTTCTGCTCAATTTTACTGTTATCCCATATGAAGCCGAAATCTCCGCAAACAACGAGAGTATCGCCTTTTTTCAGTTTTTTAATCGCAGGCGAATCAAATCGCTTGATGTCGCCATGCATATCGCCTGTAATATATACCATAAAAATCCACACTCCTTGGATTGCTGATTAAGATTATAACCCCGAAACGAAAAAAAATCAAGTTTACCGAAACATTTCTTTATTTAAATTGCAAAAACAGGTTTATTTTTTAGAACAACTATGATATAATCATATAAATATCGCGCAAATGCGGTAAATAATTTTTACGGTGTAAAAGATGAAAAGATTATTAAGCATTATTCTTTGTCTGGTTGTTGCTCTTTCGGCGCTTTTCAGCATTCCTTCAAGCGCCGCTTATGACGCATCAATGAAAGAGCTTCAGCTTCGCTCTGACTGTCTGCTGCTTATCAGTGCAGATAACGATGAGATTATTTTTGAAAAAAACAAACGCAAGCAAACCTCCCCTGCGAGCCTTACCAAGATTGTAACAGCAATCGTTGTTATCGAAAACTGCCCGAATCTCAACGCAGTCACAACGGTAACCGAGGAATGCATCCGCGAGCTTGACGGCACAGGAAGCTCGATGGGTAACCTCAAAGCAGGTGAGCAGCTTTCAATCTATGACCTCCTGTGCTATCTGATGATTCAGAGCGCAAACGATGCCGCAACGACTCTTGCAAATTATGTGACAGGAAGCAACAGAGCGGCTTTCATCGCAAAGATGAATGAGGTTGTCAGCCGTCTCGGATGCAAAAACACAAATTTTGTCAACCCTCACGGTCTTGACCACGATGACCAATACACAACCGCTGAGGATATGGCAAAAATCCTTAAGCACGCAATGACACTTTCGGCTTTTGCCGAAATAACAGGTAAACTTTCATATACTGTCCCCGCAAACAATCTCAAGGATGAGCGTCACCTGAGTAACACCTGCTATCTCCTCAACAAAAACTATGAGGACTATTACTGCAAATATGTAAAGAGCGGAAAAACAGGCACAACATCAAAGGCGGGACATTGTCTTGTAACATACGCTTCAAAGGATGGCTATAATTATATCGCAATCGCACTCAAATCCACAATGAAGGACTTTGACAACGACGGTTGGGACGAAAACGGCGCATTCCTTGACTGCAAGGCGATGCTTGAATGGGCATTCAAAAACATCGAGCTTGTTCCAATCTGCGACACAGGAAAAATCGCAGGCGAAGTCAAGGTTAATTATGCAAAGTCAACCGATTTTGTCAGCCTTATCCCTGCAGAAACAGTTTACAGCCTTGTACCTCTCGGCACAAACAAGGGAAGCGTACTCGTTGAGCCGATTCCCGAATCAATCCCCGAATCCGTCGATGCACCGATTAAAAAAGGCGATGTCATCTGCAGAGGCAGAGTGCTGTATGCAGGCGAAGTGCTCCGCGAAATTGACCTTGTTGCATCCAATGATGTCAAGCGCAGTTTCTTCTCTCTCATCGGCACAAAAGCAAAAAAACTTGTGACAAATCCGATATTCATCATTATATCGATTCTTGTTATCATAAGCGTCGCAGTGATGCTTATCATCCGCAACAAAAAACGCAAATCACACGCCGTTGCAGGCAGAGATTATAAAATCCTCAGTTACAAAGACTTTACACGAATGAAATAAAAGGAGAATAACAGCTATGGAAATTTACAGAGGCAGATGCAAAAAAGAATTCACCGACCTTCTCATCGATACTCTCGATGACATCTTTTTCTTCGAGGATGACGAAGCTACAAAGAGAGATTTCAGAGGAATTCTTCCCAAGCTTTATAAAGAACAGTACAACCCTGCATACAATAACCTCGTTGTTATGGAAGATGACCAGGTCAAGGGCGCAGTAGGTCTTTACCCCATCGATGCAGTTGCAGCAGGCAGAAAGCTTCGCATCGGCGGTATCGGCAATGTAGGCGTAACAAGAGATTGCAGAGGCAAAGGCTATATGAAGGACTGCATGAATATGAGCCTTGAAGCAATGATTGCTGACGATACAGACTATTCTCTTCTCGGCGGTCACAGACAGAGATACGCTTATTTCGGCTTTGAACAGTGCGGCCCCGAATACGATTTCAACATCGATATGAGAAACATCCGCCATTGCATCGGCAAGGACGCAAAAACAACCTTCACAGCACGCGAAATCAAGCCCGAAGACACCGAGCTTCTTGCAAAGACAATTGAACTTTATAACCGCGGACCTTATACAATCGACAGAAACCTTGAGAATGTTTATGATGTTCTCTGCTCCTGGAGATGTATCCCCTACGCAGCATTTGAAGGCGACGAATTCAAGGGATACTTCGTTCTTCAGAAGTTCAGCGGCAATCTCCACGAAATCTGCCCCGTAAACATAGAAGACACACTCAATCTCATTATGTGCATTATGGAAACCTCAGACAAAGACCGAGTTTCCTTCAGCGTACCTATGTATGACACCGAAATGTGCTCATATATGGTCAAATATTGCGGCGGCTGGGATGTAAGCCATTCCGAAATGATCAACATCCTCAACTACGGCAAATTCATCGAAGCTTTCCTTGCTGTCAAAGCAAACGCAGTCAAACTCGTTGACGGCTCAATCGTTCTTCTCATCCACGGTTACAAGAGAGATGAGCGCATTGAAATCACCGTAAACGGCACCGAAGTAAAGGTTACAGAAACCGACAAGGAAGCTGATGTTGAGGTTGAGCACCTCGAAGCAATCCGCCTTGTTTCATCACTTTTCTCCGAAGCAAGACTTTCACTTCCCGCATTTGCACAGGGTTGGTTCCCCGTATACTTCTCAACTGCAGGTCAGGATAATGTTTGATTCTTTTTCCCCGAGGCTTTGTGCTTCGGGGATTTTTTTAAATTCCGCATCGCTCCCCTTGACTTAAAATATATTATATGATATATTAAATTGATTAGAGATTTAACAGGAGGACATTATGGATTATATCTTCAAAAACTGCAAAGTTTACCGTAACGGCAAGTTTGAATCGGAAGATATAGGTGTTTGCGGCGGAGTGTTTGTTCCCGTTGTTTCTGTTGATGGCGGCATTGTTATTGATTGCCAGAATAAATATATTTTACCCGGTTTTGCAGATGTTCATGTTCATTTGCGTGAGCCGGGTTTTGTTTATAAAGAAACGGTTGAAAGCGGCTCGCGTGCCGCGGCTGCAGGCGGATACACAACCGTTTGCTCAATGCCCAACCTCATACCCGCACCCGATTCGCCCGAAACGCTCGCTCCCCAGCTTGAAGCCATCAGAAACACCGCTTGTATCAATGTTTTGCCCTACGGCACAATAACCATGGGTCAGAACGGACTCGAGCTTTCGGATATGGAAGGTCTTGCCCCCTTCGTTGCAGGATTTTCCGACGACGGCAAGGGTGTGCAGAGCGAAGAAATGATGCTTGCCGCAATGGAGAAAGCAAAAATACTCGGCAAAATCATTGCCGCTCATTGCGAGGATAACAGCCTGCTCAACGGCGGCTATATTCACGACGGCGAATACGCAAAAGCTCACGGTCACAGAGGCATCTGCTCGGAATCCGAATGGGGTCCCATCAAGCGCGACCTTGAACTCGTTGCAAAAACAGGATGCAAATACCACGTTTGCCATATATCAACCAAAGAAAGTGTTGAGCTTATCCGTCAGGCAAAGAAGAAAGGCATCGATGTCACCTGCGAAACAGGTCCTCATTACCTTCTGCTTGATGATTCAGACCTCAGAGAAGAGGGCAGATTCAAGATGAATCCTCCCCTTCGCTCAAAGGCAGATAAAGAAGCTCTCATTGAAGGCATCATCGATGGCACAATCGATATGATTGCAACTGACCACGCACCCCATTCCGCTGAAGAAAAAGGCAGAGGTCTTGAAAAGAGCCTTATGGGTGTTGTCGGAATCGAAACAGCCTTCCCCCTGCTTTATACATATTTTGTCAAAACAGGAATTATCGGTATGGACAGACTCATTGAGCTGATGCACACCGCACCCTGCAAACGTTTCGGTTTCGGCGGAGATATTGAAATCGGCGCTCCTGCAGACTTCACTGTTTTTGACCTTGATGAAAAATACACAATCAATCCCGACGAATTTGTTTCCATGGGACGAAGCACTCCGTTTGAAGGCTTCGAAGTTTACGGACGCTGTCTTATGACCGTATGCAACGGAAAAATCGCGTGGAAAAAAGAAGAAAACTGAAAGGAAAGCATTATGGAGCAAAGTATTTTTACCGTTAAATCCAACATCTGCCTTGCAAAAGGCGTTTATGAGATGGTGCTCGGCGGCAACGGCAAAAGCGTAACCGCACCGGGTCAGTTTATCAATATCAAGCTTGACGGCTTCTATCTTCGCAGACCCATTTCCGTCTGCGATTGGAGTGATGATTCAATCACAATCATCTATAAAGTTGTCGGTAAGGGTACAGAATATATGTCTACCCTCACCGAAGGTGCACAGCTCGATGTGCTCACAGGTCTCGGCAACGGCTATGACACCTCAAAAAGCGGCGAAACTGCCCTTCTTATCGGCGGCGGCGCAGGTGTGCCTCCTGTTTACGGTCTTGCAAAAAGATTGATTGCCGAAGGCAAAAAAGTCAAAGTCATTCTCGGATTCAACACCGCTGACGAAGTTTTCTATGAAGATAATTTCAAAGCAATCGGTGCAGAAACATTCGTGACAACCGTTGACGGCTCATACGGTATCAAAGGCTTCGTCACAAATGCATTCGAAGCTGCAGGCGAATATACTCACACATATTCCTGCGGCCCCGAGCCGATGCTCAAGGCAATCTATAATGCATCCGAAACCTCAGGACAGTATAGCTTTGAGGAAAGAATGGGTTGCGGCTTCGGCGCTTGTATGGGTTGCTCCTGCAAAACAAAATACGGCAACAAGCGAATCTGTAAAGACGGCCCCGTGCTTGTAAAGGAGGAGATAATATGGTAAAAACCGCAACAACTCTCTGCGGCATTGAAATGTCAAACCCCGTTATCCCTGCCAGCGGCACATTCGGATACGGCTACGAGTTTGCAGAGCTTTATGATATCAACTGCCTCGGCACATTCTCATTCAAGGGCACAACCAGAGAACCCCGATTCGGCAACCCCACCCCCAGAATCGCAGAATGCTCCGCAGGTATGATAAATGCCGTCGGGCTTCAGAATCCCGGCGTTGAAAAGGTTATTTCAGAAGAGCTTCCCAGACTTGCGGAATGCTTCTCAAAACCCGTTATGGCAAATGTCAGCGGTTTCTCGGTTGAAGACTATGCTTACACCTGCGAAAAGCTTGATAAAGAAGCGCAGGTAGGCTGGCTCGAAGTCAATGTAAGTTGCCCCAATGTGCACGGCGGCGGTATGAGCTTCGGCACTTCACCCGAAGCGGCGGCGGAAGTAACAAGAGCCGTCAAGGCCGTTACAACAAAGCCTGTTATCATCAAACTTTCACCCAACGTTACCGATATCGTTTCCATCGCAAAGGCTTGCGAGGAAGCAGGTGCAGACGGCATCAGCCTTATCAACACCCTGCTCGGTATGAGAATTGACCTCAAGACCAAGAAACCCGTTATTGCCAACAAAATGGGCGGTTTCTCAGGCAGCGCAATCTTCCCCGTTGCAGTAAGAATGGTCTATCAGGTTTATGAAGCGGTCAACATTCCCATCGTGGGTATGGGCGGCGTTTCAAGCGCAGAGGATGTTATCGAAATGATGCTTGCAGGCGCAAGCGCAGTGCAGGTCGGTGCAGCAAACCTTGTTGACCCCTTCATCTGCAGAGATATTATCAATAATTTACCCAAGGTAATGGAAAAATACGGAATCAAAGACTTGAAAGAAATCATCGGAGGTGCTCATTAATTATGGGAAAAGACGTAATCGTAGCTTGCGACTTTGCGAGCAAAAAAGAAGTATTTGAATTTCTTGACAAATTCACAGATGTAAAGCCTTTTGTAAAAATCGGTATGGAGCTTTTCTATGCTGAAGGTCCCGAAATCGTAAGAGAAATCAAGGCAAGAGGTCACAAGATTTTCCTTGACCTTAAGCTCCACGATATCCCCAACACAGTCAAGAAGGCTATGTCTGTGCTTTCAAGACTTGATGTTGATATGACAAACCTTCACGCAGGCGGCACAATCGCTATGATGGAAGCTGCTATCGAAGGTCTTACAAGAGAAGACGGTACACGCCCCATCCTCATCGCTGTTACACAGCTCACATCCACATCACAGGAAAGAATGGAAGCTGACCTTCTTATCG
The DNA here is from genome assembly GCA_045634985.1 of Acutalibacteraceae bacterium. GTDB lineage: Bacteria > Bacillota > Clostridia > Oscillospirales > Acutalibacteraceae > CAG-177. The sequence continues at coordinate 21,549 of JAZRBF010000022.1, forward strand.
AAAAGCCCCTTGACGAGGTTGTTATGCACTACGCTTCAAATGCAAAGGTTGCAGGTCTTGACGGCGTTGTATGCTCACCTCTCGAAGCAGGTAAAGTCCACGAAAAGTGCGGCGACGGTTTTGTTACCGTTACTCCCGGCGTACGCTTCGCTGACGGCGACATCGGTGACCAGGTAAGAGTCACAACTCCCGCAAAGGCAAGAGAAATCGGCTCTGACTATATCGTAGTCGGCAGACCCATCACAGCCGCAGAAGACCCCGTTGCAGCATACAAGAGATGCGTTGCAGAGTTCGTTGGCTGATTAAAAAGTTTATAATTTGACTTATCATATAAAGGAGATAAAACAATGAAAAAGCTTATTGCAAAAGACCTTCTCTCAATCAAAGCAGTATTCTTCCGCCCCGAAGAGCCCTTCACCTGGGCAAGCGGAATAAAGAGCCCCGTATATTGCGACAACCGTCTGACCCTCTCCGACATCAAGGTTCGTTCCGATGTTGAAAACGGTCTTGCAACTCTTATCAAAGAAAACTATCCCGAAGTTGAAGTTCTTATGGGCACAAGCACCGCAGGCATCGCTCACGCAGCAATCACAGGCCACCTTCTTGGTCTGCCTATGGGTTACGTTCGCTCAGGCGCAAAGGACCACGGCAGAAACAACCAGATTGAAGGCAAGCTTCTTCCCGGTCAGAAGGTTGTAGTGGTAGAAGACCTTATCTCAACAGGCGGGTCTGTTCTCGAGGTTGTAAACGTACTCAGAGAAGCAGGCGCAGAGGTACTCGGTATCGCTTCCATCTTTACATACGGTATGAAGAAGGGTATCGAAAGACTTGAAGCTTCCTCCGTAAAGAATGTGTCCCTCACAGATTTCGACACAATCGTTGAGGTTGCGGCAGACGAGGGCTACATCAAGAGCGAGGACAAGGCAAGACTTATCGCTTTCAGAAACAATCCTTCGGACGAGAGCTGGATAGGTAAGTAATTTTCAGAAAGGCGGAGT